>CAZFJC010000045.1:0-5141 GCA_964518765.1 uncultured bacterium | reverse complement strand
CCGCAGCCCTAAGTGTAACATATCACCGTGTCCGAAAAACAGGGTCCATTATATACCTTCTTGACAAAAAAGAGTATAATAGTATATAATTACTTTACATTTTGTAAATCAATAGTATACATGTCCAGCTTTAAGTATACATCACAAACCATGCGAAGTCAAGGGGAAAGGGGAGACCTATGGCAACGAATCCGTTCAAGGGAAAGCGGGTGTACGACTGCTCGATAACCGGCCCGGGCTACGAGGGGAACATACTTTCGGACCTGCTGATCGGCGAGTTCGAAAATATCGCCAATGAACTGATCCAGAACGGAAAGTACAACACGGGGGCCATGATCAAGGCCATCCTGGAGAAGGGGCGTTTCGCCGAGGAGGTGAAGCCGCTCTGGGTCGACTTTTTCGAGCTGAAGGAGGGGAAGACCACGAGGAAGAAGGCGGGCCGGGTGCTGGGCCGGTTCCGCGTCTACTCCATACTGGTGGACGAGTATAAAGACCATGACAAGCACGCCCTGGACTGGAGAGGGCTTATAGCGGCGGACATCCCGGAGAACACCTTCCAGGACCTTATGCGCTACTATGCCCTGAACTACCACAGCCGGACCCGCAGCGACATGGAGGCCTACCTGCAGGGCAAGGGCCATGAGGCCTACTGCCTGACAGGCAGGCTCCTTTTCCTGAAGGAGCCGAGAAAAAAGGCAACCACCCGGGAGAAAAAGGCTTAGGGCTTCTCCGGCCCTTGGCTGTCATCCCCTGGTTGTATAATATACATAAACTGGGCCCGCCTCTATCAATACCGCACCATAGAGCTGCAGGGCGCGGATATCCCCCCTCCAACCAATAAGGAATCCCATACATACGCGACATCGCTGTCATCCTTAGGCGCTATAATCATCCGTTGCTGTTTGACATAGCGTTACCCCCTCTTTTGCCGGGGACGCGGCTCGGACGTCATCTGCGGCCTGCCGTCCGGGTGATAAGGACCGCAAGATATACGGCAATAAGCATAGATTCGAAAGGAAAGGAGGCGCCATGTACGAGCTCAGGGCTTCCCCGCTGATCTACGCTAGATTCGCTTTCCACATCCTCCTCACCGACCCTTTCCATGCGGGCTGGTGCCTGGCCAAGGGAGAGTGCAACGCCCGTTCCGCGTTCATGACCCTTCCGTTCTTCGCCGCGGTTCCGGCGATACTGGTACTATGGCAGCCTGTCCGGCCGGAATTGGCCATGCTCCGGGCCTTCCTGCTGGGAGCCTGGACGGCAGGCTATGCCGCCAGGGTGCTTGCGATGGTCGAGGCCGAGAGGCGGGAGGTGGACGGTGAATTCTCGGCCTTCATAGAGGAGTTCATGGCCAGCGCGGAGCCGGTGCTGCGCCGGGCGGGCCGGTCCGGCATAGCCGAAGCGAAGGAGGCCATCTCACGGATTCTGCTGGAGAAATACGGAATGCGGGTGACGGCGGAGGAGATCGAGGTGAGCGTCAAGGGCGACGCGGTCAGGACGAACGTGCCGGAGCTGCTATACAGAAGGTTGAGGGACCAGGACAAGTCTGGCGGAGGAACCCTTTAGGTTCCGCACATCGCGTGTTTAACGAAAATAAACAAGGAGGAAGGAGCATGAAGCAGGAGCAGTTCGTTTTCGAATATACCAAGACAGGCCCGGACGAGGGCGGTAAGGCGCCGGCCGGATATCCCGATGACATGGCCATGCTCCGGGACTACTTCCAGCTGATAGACGCCAAAAAGCCCCTGGTGAAGAGGGCGATGTACGGCCCCAGGTCCCGGGCCGAATGGGAGATGGCCAGCCTGCTGGCCAGGCGGATAGAGGAGAGGCTGGTCCGCTCCCGGCCCAGGGGAGAGGATTGCTTCCTCATCCGACAGTTCAAGAGGCTCAACCTGGACCCCCTCTTCAGGCAGGCGGTGGCCTATCTCTGCTATGCCGAGGCCCGGGGGCAGTCGTCGATCGAACTGGGGGATGTCATGGACCTGGTCTGCGACGGGGACCGGGTGAAGATGATATCATTCAGGCATTGCCTGCACGCGGAGCACAATGCGTTCAAGTCCGGCATCATGGTGAAGGAGATCTCCGACAACATCTTCAGGTCCGGGATCGTGCTCAAGCTGGGGCCGAAGGTCAGGGCCAACCTGTTCGCCATACCCGAGGAACAGGACGAAAAGGAGGCCAAGGCGGATCAGGCCGGACATCCGGCCAGCGTGGACAAGCTGGCCAGACCGAAGTCCCCGATGGAGATCCACCGGGAGCTCACCAGGCACATCCTGGGCCAGGACAGCGCCTGCCGGGCCGTCTCCGTGGCCCTATACAACCACCTGCGGAGGCTGGAGGGCAAGCCGGGCGTCCCCCGGTCCAACATCCTCATGATCGGCCCCACCGGATGCGGCAAGACCTATCTGATGGAGGTGGCCGCCAGGCTGCTCGACGTTCCGGTGGCGGTGATAGACGCCACCCTCTACACCGAGACCGGGTACATGGGCAGGAGCATCAACGGCGTCTTCAACAACCTGTACAAGGCGGCCGGGGGCGACGGCAAGAAGGCGGCCAGGGGGATCATCTTCATCGACGAGATCGACAAGATCGCGGCCGTGGGCGGGACGGGCTCGGGCTCGGTGAACCGGGACATCTCCGGCGAGGGGGTGCAGCAGGATCTGCTGAAGATCCTGGAGGGCGACGTCCAGGAGGAAGTGCCGTTCCCGGTGGACAAGGTGATGTTCGTGGCCGGGGGGGCCTTCTCCAAGATGGGCGGCTGGGACAGGGGGAAGGCCGGGGGTGAGATCGGATTCGACTACGGATCAAGAGGGACGCAGAAGGCGAAAAGAGCCAAACCCAAGATCGAGGACCTTGTCAGCTACGGCATGCTACCCGAGCTCCTGGGGAGGTTCCAGACGATGGTCTTTGTCGAGCCGCTCTCCAAGGAATGCCTGGAGAGGATACTGACCGAGCCCAAGAATTCCCTGGTCTCGCAGTACAGGGAGATGTTCAAAAGCCACGGTATCGAGCTGGTGCTGCCCGAGGAGACCCTGGGCTTGATCGCCGAAAGGGCGGCCGGGATGGGCACCGGGGCCAGGGGACTGAAGTCGGTGATGGACGAAGTGCTGCAGCCTCTGATGTTCGAGCATTTCAGCGAGCATATCGACGGGGCCAGGCTGGTGGTGGACGGGCAGATGGTGGATAGGTACGTTTGAAAAGAGCCACAACGAGTAAAGGAGGGTCCGGGGATGCACTACGTCAGGAGGGGGGATCTGGAGCATGGCTTCATGACCGACAACGGGATGGAGAGAGTGCCGGAGGTGAGGAGGCTGCGGCTCAGGAACGTGGAGACTTGGAGGGATCTCGACATGGAGTTCATCCCGGGATTGAACATCATCACCGACGAGGGCCGGCGCGGCTCTGACAAGTCGGAAATACTGAGGGCCGTGTTCCAGGCCTTCAAGGAGCCGGCCTATTGGGGCATGCGCCTGACGCCGGGCCAGGGGGCCAAGGAGGGCGAGATCTCCCTGGAGCTGGCCTCGGCCGTCATTAGCTGCCGGGTGGGCGGGGTAAAAAGGCATGACTACGACCAGGGAAAGGCGCTGCGCTCCGGGGGGGCGCTGTCCCTGTTCATCCTCGGCGAGGCCGTCAGGGAGACGCCCCAGGGCCAGGCGCTGCTGATCGACGACGATGTCTGGGGAAGCTTGGACGACGAGACCTTCGGGCAGGCGATGCGGATCCTGGAAGAGGCCAAATGCCAGGTGGTGATCGCCCTAGGGCGCAGGCATCTGGAGAGAACCAACCTGTCCCGGGCCCGGGTGTTTTGCTGCCGGAATACGACCGAAAGCAGCATCGACCTGGAGCGCCCCGGCGAGGGAGCAAGGCCCGCTCCATGAAGTTTCCGGCGGCAATCACCGTGGCGCTTTGCTGCGCCGTCCTGACGGCGCATGAAGCTGCATGCCAAGCACTGACGCCAAGCTACACGGCCTCCCTGCCCTCGGCCGTTCCAGAGCAATCGGCATCTCTGAGACCCGGCGGGCTTTGGAGGGCGGTGACAGGCCGCCTGGCCGAAGAACGCGCGGCACCCGACACCGCCGCCGGCGCTGGCCAATACCGCTTTGCCATGTTTGAATTGGGCGGCACCAAGGCGGCCGCGGTCTTCGGGCCGGATTCCTGCCTCGGGGCCTCGGGCAACGGCGTTATCCGCGTGTTCGCCAAGGAGGGGCAGAAAGATAATTGGCGGTGCCTGGCAGAACTTTACGGCAACGCGGTCCATGTCGAACCTAGTCCGAGCGGCCGGAGCAACCTCATCTCTCACTGGCACCTGGGTTTCAACCACGGGATCATCACGCGCCATGTCCACGACCAAAGAAAAGGAAGGTACCTGCCGGCGGAATCCATCGAATACGAAGAGCCGTCGCCGTGAGCCGGCGTTAAAGAACAAACCTTAAGCTGAAAGGGGTAGCGCCATGAAAAAAGCAACCTCGGCCAAGAGGGCCCCGGCCAAGAAGGCCGCCAAGGGGAAGACCAAGAGGAAGAGGTACAAGGAGATCCACTGCCGGACGACCAAGGAGTTCAACAAGAAAGCCCAGGAGCTCATGGACGGCAAGCTGGGGAACAAGGTCTGCGTGGTATTGGATTGAGCATGGGGCTCAACAGGCCGATACAGCAATAGTTGATGCGGGGGACGGATATCCAGGGCGCTGAGAAAGTTCTCAGCGCCTTGGAATTATAATGCAAGGCAAGTCGTTAACAGGCCCAGCCTGGAAACTTTGTAAGGTCTGGGAAATCATTCGTTTTAACTGTTGACTTGTAGATACGATTTAGATAGAATGAACCCATGAGATGTCCTGTCTGCGGAGACGACGGATACACCTCATACCCCAGTGACCACGTGGCCTACTACGACCGGCAGTTCGAGCACTGGGCCGAGGCCTTGGTGTATGAGTGCAGAGTCTGCGGCCACTCCGAGCTAATGAGGCAGCCGCTGGGCACCTTGATCGACAACATGCCGGACGTCCCGGACCTCAGGCTCTTCGGCTTCGGCAAGGAGGACGTGGACCTGGAGCCGAAGCCGGACGACGGGCCGGTGCTGCGGGCGTTCAAACAGAAGTGGTCCCGGTTGTCAAGACAAAAAACAGGCTTGTATTTGTTACAGTCTA
>CAZFJC010000044.1:1335-5765 GCA_964518765.1 uncultured bacterium | reverse complement strand
CCCCGGCTGCGGCCCGGGCTGCGTCCCAGGCTGCGGTCCAGGCTGCGGCCCAGGCTGCGGCCCCGGCTGCGGCCCCGGCTGCGGCCCAGGCTGCGTCCCGGGCTGCGGCCCCGGCTGCGGCCCCGGCTGCGGCCCGGGCTGCGGTCCAGGCTGCGTCCAAAGTCGGGGCGGTAAATAACCGCCATGCCCTTAACGGCTTGCCGTCCGGCTTGCAAAACGGCACGTTTTTTATGCTGGCGATAAAGTCCTCTGCCCGACATAACCAGTCAGGCTTTGGGATAGGCTTGAGAAGCCGGGCCTCTCGCCATACGCTCTTGTTGTCATCGCCCCCGGCCATATCCCGGCCCTCAGCCTCAAATATTTCGCAGCCCAACTTATACCAGGCGTATGGTTCGGCGGTGAGGTGGATGCCACGGGAGCAGATTTCGATATCGCCATAGACCGAGTGCCAGTCGCCGGGCAGCCACCGCTTGCCATGTTTGCGGGGCAACGACCACGCCAGTTTACCGCCATGACAGCTTTTGCCGTCAACCAATACCTTGTAGAGTTTCCGCGACATTATTTTCTCCTCTCATTTTCTTTCGCCCTATTCCGCTCTCTCTCCTGTTTTCTTTTATCTCCACCAGCACCAGGGCGATGCCGAGTAGCAACAGGGCGGCGGTCATTTCAGCCCAATTTTGTCATCGGAAAACAGCGGCTCCCCGTTGTCCCGTAGCGGCGGGAAGTGGCGTAAACATTGGCTTGCACGCTGTTTCAACTCCTTCACGGACTTGGGACGTGTGTTTTTTGTCAGCGAATCTGTCAATAACTTTCGGGTGTATAACAACGCCCGGTATTGCTCTCGGCGGATGCTCATAGCTTGGCCTTCTTTCTCCTGGCGTCGTTAGCCAGAGTTTGCAGTTTACTCGCTATCCCCGCCGCCCGCTCCTGCGCCTCCTCATAGCGGACGAACGGCTCGGCGGTGGTGAAGCCGTCAACCTCCCCGACAAGGATGTTCAGTTGCGCCCGGACGCTGGACAGGAGGGCGGCGATCTGACGGTGTCTCATTGTCTTGCCTCCAAGATTGAGCACGAGCCGTTGTATGTGGGTAGATTAGAGTCTCTCATGGCCTGTAGCCAGATGTCAACCGGGCGGAAGTATTGGACATCGTTCTTCGGGATTGCCCGGCCACGCAGGGACTTCCGTTCCTTCGCCGCCCGCCTCTCGCACGGCAGTTGCATCCGGGGTGAGAGAGGGGGCGGCCTCCCCATAGCCTTCTCCACGCACCCATGCCCACGAGGGAGGCGCACCGGCCAGGGGTAGTAGACGCCATGTGCCTTGAACGCCCGGCGGATGGAGGGGTAGCGGCCGGCCGGGAACGCCCTGGACTTGGGCCAGAAACGGCGGGCGACCACGATCGGGTGCGGTTGCTTTGCGGCCCAGAGGCAGTCGGCCCTTGACATACGGCAGGTGCGGCTCATGCGCTTTCCTCCACCTTCCGGCGGTAGTAGTCGGTCAACGCCGCCATTTCGTCAAGCGGCATTTTGTGGGGCTTCTTCGACAGAGCGACAAGTTCATCATACGCCTCTGCCCCATACTTGGCGATGAACGCCTGGGTGTAGAATTCCGGACGGTGTTCGTGGAGGAAGTTTGAACCCCGCTCCTGGGCATGGCAGTTAGTCTCATTCCACCTCGTCGCCCTGGCCGCCCTGGTTATCAGATGCCCGCATTGGATTACATAGCCGTCTGCCGCCCGCTTGCCGGTGACGAAGCACACCCCGCCGTCCCTTTTGACAATCCACTTCCCGAACCACTTGTCCAACGCCCGCTCCATCTTGGGCCGGAGCCGCTCGGAGAACTTGTTAATCGGCTTGCGGCCCTTCCGGGTCTGGCTATTTTTTGTTATCATGTCCGGCACACTCCGTCTTTGGCAACAGGGGCAGCACGTCCCGGCAGTCGGCGCAGTATAAAACCACGCTGTCGTCTTGGTAGTAGGGCTTCGGCAACGCTACTGCCATTTCACGCTCCCGGCTTTCAGTTGCGGCCAGATATTTTCCTCCCACTCCCGGCGCAGGGCCTCCGGGTTGCCCATGATTGACCGCCAGTAGGCGTACCAGGACTTCGGGGCCTCTGGCATGGCATTCAGCCGGCGCACCGCGGCGCAGATCAAGAGGGGGGAGGCGGCATCCTTCAGGTAGTGGTTCAGGGCTTTCAATAGGTTCACCGCCCCGCCGTGCTTCTGGTGCAGTGATATCATACCCCTGATGATGTCCAAGCAGGCCTCGGCGTAGCCCTCCCGGTCAAGGGGGAAGGCCGACAGCTTGGGGGCGGCTTTTAACAAGCCCAGGGCACCGGGGAGGTCCGTAGGGGGGAGGTTGAGGGGGAGGAGGTCGGCCAGGGTCGATACGTCGGTGCCCGCCTTGGCGGGAAAGTCTAGAGGAACGGAGGCGGTATCCGGGGCCGCCGCCGTCTTTCTATTCTGTTCTGTTCTATTCTGTTCTATTCTATTCGCCGGTGGTTCTTCCGAAGATTTCCGAATTTCTCCGGAGATTTCAATTTCTTCAATCCAGCCGATTTTTATAAGTGCTGGTATTGCATCGACAAAGATGCTCTCCGGTGCCCTGCTTTTTAGTGCCATTTCCTTTGGCCCGTAGGAAACGCCATCCTTGTGGATAACTCCACGTTTGGGGCACTTGGAGGCTATCTCCAGCATTATGATAAAAGCTGCGAAAATCTCCGGAGCTTTCCGGAGGTTCCATAGTTCGGCCCAGCCGGTGCCGTCGTGTTTATTCGGGATGGGCACCCATTTAAGATGCTTATATTTTTTTGTTTCGCTGTTTTCATACAGCGTATCCCAGCCCTTAATTGCTATTGCCATAGCTGCTCCCTAAATAAATAAGCCCCTCATCCGCTGGACTGCGAATCCCCTGGAGGTTTCCAGGTTGCGGCTTATTGGGGCTTGTGAACATAGAAAAAACCTCCACTTATGGGATTCGCAGCTTGGCCCAAGTATAGCAGATATCTCGCCTGATGTCAAGAAAAATCTTTAGGCGATCACCACTTGCCCGTCAGCCTCGACCGGGGCCAGGGTGTAGCGGTAGACCTTGCGGCGGCCGTCGGTCAGCCCCTCGAAGCGGGCCGGGCCGATTGTCCAGGGGGCCCGCACCTTCCGGGCGTAATTGCGGAGCTCGGAGATGGTCGTGCCCGGTGCCATGTCGTTCACGGCCTGTTGCAGTTCCAGCGTAGTCGCCCCAGCTTGGCCCTTGGCTTGCAGGAGCCGGAGGGCGCCGGCCAGCCGGGGGGAGGTCTCGGGGGAGCCGTTGTGTATCGGCATTGTCAGTTCTCGGTTAAGGTTTTGGAAGGTTTTGGAGGGGGCGGGCCGGGGCAATCCTATCCCGGCATCTGGCTACACGCAGAACGTCTTGCCCATGCTCGGCAACCGCCGCCGCCCCCGTTGGTTTACTTGCCAACCGCCATTTCTACTTGGCGCTCGCTGTCGGGGATTTTCCCTTCCTCGATGACCTCGCCTGTGTCGATCCGGGCCACGGTCTTTTTGTCCCTCTTGTAGTCGATAACCGTGCGGCACTTTATCATCCGCATTTCGTAGCCGGATGATATTTTCTCGCTGGCGGAAGCGATTTTGCCGTCGATTATCGCTATGTCCGCTTTGAACTGTGCGGCTACGCCCTTGGCCTCGGCCTCCTTGGTCTGCTTTGCCCGGCAATCGTCCGCCAGTTGTTTCGCCATCGCCTCCAATTCGGCCTTGGAAAATTGGTATTTCAGCGGACGGCTCTCGTCGTAGGTTTTCGAGGTTTTTTCTGACATGGTTTTCCTTTCGTGTGATTAGTGTTTACTTGCCCCGCCTCCCCGCCTTTGCAGTATTCGTGTCTGCCTCACTTCGCCTGGGGGGAGCTTGGATAGGTTCACCGCCCGTCTTCCGGTTGCGCGTTCCCCTTGCGCTCCACCATGCACGAGGCATGGTTTCGCTTATCCTTCGCCCGGCGATAGGCACGGGGCAATGTTAAAGAGCTTGTTTTGTCTCCCGCCACCGGCAGCGGGAGGGAGTAGGCGGTGTGTTTGAGGCCGGTGCCGCCGCCGTGATTAAGCGTCCTGTCCGCCGAACAGATGGGCCTGGAGCTTGATCCAGCCCCGGACCTTGGCGACGTACTCCTGGGCCTTGGGCGTCTCGGCCATGACCAGGTTCTTGTAGAGCTTCGTGATGTCGTGGGGGGAGAGCTCCTTCAGCCCGGCCACGCCGTAGAACGTCTCGACCCAGGTGTGCCGCATCTTCTCGGCCTGCTCTCCTTTGACCCCGCACTCCTCCATCCACTTCTCCAGCTTCAGGGCGACGAGGGAGCGCTGGTGGGAGGTGTCGGCCTTCTTGTCGGCTGCGGCCAGGTCCACTGGCTCGGGCGGCTTGGTGCCCAGGGCGGCGTCCAGGTCGTCTTCGG
>CAZFJC010000044.1:0-1325 GCA_964518765.1 uncultured bacterium | reverse complement strand
GGCTGGCGGGGGGGCTTGCTGAATGGCCTTCACCGGTTCAGGCCGGGGCTTTGGCGCGGGGGCGGGGTCGCTGTCGGCCTGGGCCATCTCCTCGTGAGTGTAGATGCCGGACAGCTCGGCGGGGAAGGCCCGGCGCAGGGCCAGGGCTTCGGCGCACTTGCCGAGCATCAGCCGGGGCATCTTGGCCCAGAGGCCCATCGGCTTGCCCTCCTTGTCCGACTGGCAGTACTCCGTCCAGTAGGCGGTTGCCTTGATTTCGTGCCAGGTGTCGCCCACCAGCTTCTTGACGCTGGCGGTGGCCTCCATGTCGGGCGGGGAGCCCTTGAGCACGATGTCGCCGGGGGCGTAGCGGTTCGTCCTGTCGGCTATCAGCCGGTAGCCGTCTATCCCGGTCTGGATGGAGCCGACCCAGTCCCAGGCCCCCTTGTCCTTGTTCCACCGCTTGCGCCGGATGAAGTGTATCTGCCGGGCCAGGGGGTCGAGGCCGGTGCGCTTGGCGGTGTGGAGGAAAAGGGCCAGCTCGTCGTTGGTCGCGCCGTCGGCCACGGTGCGCTTGACCAGTTCTATCTGCTCGGCGTTCAGTACTGCGGGTAGGTTTTCCATCTTGGTTTCCTTTCGTTGTCGTTAATCGGGCAGGGTGACGGCGACCGTCTGGCCCTGCTCCAGTAGTTGCGCCCGGTTGACCTCGACCTCCCGGCCATTGTAAAGCACCTTGCAGGCCGTGACCTTCACGACCTCGCCCGTTTTCTTGTCCACGTCCTCGCCGCCGATGTTCTGCAAAAACTTCTGGCGCTGAGCGATCTCGGCCTTGAGTTCCTTCTGCCGGGCCTCCATCTCGGCCAGGGCGGGGTCGTTGCATACCGAGTAGTCCCACTTGGCAGGGGTGAGTTTTATCTTGACCTCGGCTCCCCAATGCTCCTCGGTCTTGGCCTGGGCGCCGGCCAGGTGCCGGGAGCGCAGGCTGTCGATCGTCGTTTCGACCGCGGCCTTGAGCGCGGTCAGGACCACCAGGGCCTCGGCGGGGGAGTGGACGGCCAGGAGGTTGTTTTGCAGGTAGTCGGCCAGCACCGCCCGGTGTTCCTTTTTGACCGCCGCCGTTATCTGGTAGTCTCGCAGGGATATGATTGCGTCTGTCGCCATTTTATTTACCCTCCTTTTCCCTCCCTCTGGCACCTGTCGCATCCGTTGCACATCTGCTCCCGCTGGCAGAGGGGGCGGTCGTCGGCTTCGGGCTCTTCGTCCGGCTCCGGCCTGTCCTCGCCGTAGAAGCGGCGCAGGTCGTCGTCCTCATTGCGGGGGAGGACGAGATGGTTCTCGATGTCAGG
>CAZFJC010000043.1:0-6826 GCA_964518765.1 uncultured bacterium | reverse complement strand
TTTGAAGGTCTACTACACGCCAAACTATGAAACGCAATATCATTGTTTTAATCTGCTTTTATCGTATAATTACTCGCCGGGCAGTTGGGTGTTATTAGCCGTTAATGAGGGTATCGATAATTCTAGGGGTAAGTTATCTTCTAAGCAACGTATTATTACGCTAAAAGTTAGTAAGTTGATCAGTTAAATTTACTTTAACATAAATAATGAAGGAAATGTACAGCCTTAAGGACTATAATACACACGAGTAGTTTGTACGGGACCTGTCAGGGTGTTCGTCCAGACTAGGAAGATGACCTTGGTTTCGTAACATAGGAAAACTAACAAAGAAGGCCGGATCTAAGCCGGCCTTCTTTGTGTTGAATAAAAAACGTATTTTCCACTTGACACTTGCCATCCAATAGTCTATACTAATAAACGACTTACTGCGCCTGTTCATCTCTCAAACCCGTGAAAGCTCGACTTGGCCGAGAAGGGAACAGGGGCGGGAATAGGTTCATATTCGATGGTGCTATTGAAGTGAAACGCGGATTGACCATCAGCCTGGGCCTGGCGGCCGTGCTGGCCGCCATGGGGCTTTCCATCCTATCCCACCGCCGGGTACCCTCGCCGGCCGGCCAGGCCGGGCCGGACCCGGCCGCCCTCAAGGCCGAGGTCATCGCCAAGGGGTTGGGTCGCAGCTTGGCCGAGCCTCTGGCCTCACAGGACGACCTCAGCCTTTCGGAGCTGCTGGCCCAAACTAAGACCGATTATCCCGAAGTAGAGCTGGTGACCGTGGCCGGCCTCAAGGGCCAGGTGGTGGCCTCGACCGACGAGAAGGCGGTGGGCGCGGCCCTGGCACTTCCGTCGGGCATCAAGCCATTGGGGTCCGAGGCCGTTTCCAAGCAGAGCCTGCCGGCCGACAAGACCGGCAAGCGGGCGCTGTGGACATCGGTCCCAGTGCTTTTAGGCAAGGAGAGGATCGGCGCCGTCTATCTGAAATCTTTGGTCGCGGCTCCGCCAGCAGCTCGGTCGGCTTCACTGCCCCTGCCGTTTTTAGCCGGGCAGGCGGCGGCCTTGGTTTTGCTTTTTGTTTTACTGATCCTGGGAGCGGGCAAGAAAGCCACGGCGGCTACGGCCGATCCGGCCGTGCTGGCCGACCTGGAGCAGAAGAGACGTGAGATCGAGAGGGAGCTCGAGGCTAAACGCAAGGAGCTGAAGAAGGTGGAGTCCGAGGCCGGCGACCACAACCGCTGGCTGGAGATGTTCCGGGCCGAGGAGAACGATCTGGCGGCCCAGGTCAAGAAGATGCGCGAGGAGCGGGCCGCCCACGAGGCCGAAATCGAGCAGGGCCGCAAGCAGCTGATCGAGTTCGAGCAGCTGCTGCGGGAAAAGCAGGCCAGGCTGGATGAGACCAGCCAGCAGCTGACCGCCCGCATCCAGGAGGGCATCGAGCTGGACAAGCGCCTGGAGCGGGTGCAGAAGCAGGAGGTGGACCTGAACCAGAGGATGTCCGAGCTGCGCAAGGGCGAGGAGAACCTGGCCCAGTGGCTGAAGTCGTCCAAGGTCGAGGTGCAGAACCTGGTGCAGTTCATCGCTGAGAAGAGGGTGGAGGAGAGCGAGCTGGAGCAGGCCATCGAGGAGAGGCGGCGGGAGTTCCAGGAGCTGGAGGACCGCATCGCTCAGCAGCGCTCCGAGATCCAGGAGCTGGCCGAGATCTGCGAGCAGTGGGGGCAGGAGCGAGACCGGGTGGCCCAGGAGGTCACCGAGAAACAGCAGAACCTGACCGCGGTCATGCAGCTGCTGGAGGGAACCAAATCCCGGCTGGAGAGGCTGCAGAAGCAGGAGTCGGGGGCCAAATGACCGACCATTACTCCACCCTGGGCGTCGGCCGACAGGCCACCGCCGCCGAGATCGCCAACGCCTACCGCCAGCTGCTGATTCGGGAGAGGCAGGAGAGGGGCGAGCAGGCCGATTTCGGCGTCTACAGCCTGGCCTACCGCACCCTGATCAATCCGTCAAAACGTGCGGAATACGACCGATTTTTGGACGAGCTGGCGGGCAAATACGTGGTCAGGGACGCCGAGTCTCCCACCGAGGCCGAGAAATGCTACCTGGCCGGAATGACCTGCATGGAGCAAAAGAATTTTCAGGACGCGGTGGACTACCTCTACCGGGCGGTGCAGCTTGAGCCTGACAACAGCCATTTCTGCAGCCAGCTGGGCCTATCCCTGGGCATGTTCAAAGACCGGCTGGCCGAGGCCGAGCGCTACTGCAAGAAGGCGATCAACCTCGACCCAGACAATCCGGATTTCCGCTTCAACCTGGGCTTTCTCTACCAGAGACACAACCTAGTGGACGCCGCCCAGACCGCCTTCGACCTAGCCAACGAGGCCATCAGGAGCCGCGAGGCCAGGCTGCTTAAAGAGAACGAGCCGCTGATAACGCCCTGGCAGGAGGAAGGCCAGGATCTGCTGGAGGAACTCTCCCGGCTGGAGACGATGTTCGACGGGGTGGGGAAAACCGGGGAGCCCGTTACCGCTGCCGAGGGCTCAACCCCGCCGCCGGCTGAGCCGTCGGCCCAGCCGACCCCAGCGTCCACTGTTTCCGAGGAGCTGGTCACCGAAAGCAACCTATTGAGACAACTAGACGAGTTGGAGTCTCAGGTCATCAAGACGGAGGTGGCCGGGGTTCTGGCCACCACCGCAGGTCAGTCCGATGGCGCCCTGGACAAGTTCCTGGACGATGATCTGCTCAAGGAGCTGGACCTGCTGGAGGCCCAAGTGCGCGGGGTCGAGGAGATCCATAACGGAGAACAGGAGAAAGCCGCCATCGGGGGACTCGAGGCAGCGCCGCCGGCCGAGGCCCAGGCGATGGAGCCAGAGACGGAAATAACAACGAAGCCTGCTTCGGAGCCTGCTGAAAAGAACAAGGCCGCAGCTTCGATCGTCCAAATGGAAAATCCTACCGAGGAAGCGCCGCCGCCAGAACCTGCGGCCGGGATAACAACCGGAGAGGATCTTGGCGAATCATTGCCCGAGACCTCGCCGGAGGAACCCGCTCCGGTGCCGCCGGCTGAAGAAACACCCATCAGGCTGCCGGAATCGTTAACGCAGCAGGATTCCTCCCAGATAACCCTGCCCGAGGTGCTCCAGGGACCGTTCGAAGCAATCCCCGCGCCCGAACCAAACAAGGCTGAGGCCATACCCCCGGCAGAGACGGCGCCCGCACCGGCCGAAGGGCCGGCCCAAGCCATGAAGACCGAGCTGGAGATAGAGAAAAAGCCCCAAGCCCACAGGCTGGCCGAGAGCGCGGCCGGCGACAAGATCAGGATGCTGGAGGAGCTGGAGAGGGAGATGCTGAGCGAGCTGGAGGTCATCAGAAGGGAGAAGGAGAGGTTGCAGGCCTTGGCCTGAACATCAGGTGATCGCGGCCGGTGTGGCCGCAGGCTCTTTAAGATTTCAAAATCTGCTGGAAGTTGTCGGGATCGGTTGACTTGGACATGGCCTCGTCCAGGGTGATCAGGTTCCGCCGATAAAGGTTGGCCAGCGAAAGGTTGAGGGTGGTCATGCCCTGCTTGACGCTGGTCTGGATGAGGCTCTGGAGCTGGTAGGTCTTGGCCTCGCGGATGAGGTTGCGCACCGCCCCGGTTCCGATCATGATCTCGTAGGCGGCGATGCGCCCCTTGCCATCGGCCCTTTTGACCAGTATCTGGGAGACCACGGCCACGAAGTTGACTGCCACCTGCATTCTTATCTGATCCTGCTGGTGGGTGGGGAAGACGTCGATGATGCGGTCGATGGTCTGAACGGCGTCGGTGGTATGAAGGGTGGCCAACACCAGGTGGCCGGTCTCGGCGGCGGTGATGGCCAGCTGGATGGTTTCCAGATCGCGCATTTCGCCGATGAGGATGACGTCCGGGTCCTGGCGCAGCACATACTTCAAGGCGTCGGCGAAGGTTAGGGTGTCGCGGCCCAGCTCCCGCTGGTTGACGATGGCCTTTTTGTCTGAGTGGACGAACTCCACCGGGTCCTCGACCGTCATGATGTGGCAGGGGTCGTAGCTGTTGCGGTAGTCGATCATGGCCGCCTGGGTGGTGGATTTGCCGCAGCCGGCCGGCCCGGTGATAACTACCAGCCCGCGGGGCCGCATGGCGATCTCTTTGAGGACAGGCGGAAAACCAAGCTCGTCGATCCCCGGGATCCGCTCCGGCACCAGCCGGAAGACCATGGACAGGGAGCCGCGCTGTTGGAAGATGTTCACCCGAAACCGTCCGGTGCCCGGCAGGTTGTAGGCGAAGTCCAGCTCCAGCTCGTCTTGGAAGCGCTGCCACTGGAAGGGCGTGAGGATTCCGGTGATGTAGCCCTTGATATCCTCGGGGGAGACGGCCGGCAGCCTACTGGGCAGAAGGTCGCCGTCAACCCGCAGCAGCGGAGCGCTGCCCACCTTAAGCAACATATCCGAGGCCCGGGACTGGGCCATGTGTCTCAAAAGTTCCGGCAGATCCATCACTAAGCCCTCATCACCATCTTTTCGAACTCCACCGGGTTGGAGGACTTGGCCATGGCCTCGTCCACCGTCACCAGCCCCTTGTTGCAGAGATCTTTGAGACAGCTGTCTAGGGTGATCATGCCGAACTTGGCGCCGCTCTGGATGGCGCTGTAAAGCTGGTGGGTCTTTCCCTCGCGGATCATGGCCCGGATGGCCGGGGTGCAGAGAAGGACCTCGTAGGCCACCACCCGACCGGTGCCGTCGGCCAGGGGCAGCAGGGTTTGGGAGAAGATGGCCTGGAGGGTGGTCGAAAGCTGGAGCCTGACCTGCTGCTGCTGGCCCGGGGGGAAGACGTCGATGATGCGGTCCACCGTCTGGGCGGCGTCGGCGGTGTGCAGGGTGGCCATCACCAGGTGGCCGGTCTCGGCGGCGGTGATGGCCAGGGAGATGGTCTCCAGGTCCCGCATCTCGCCCACCAGGATGATGTCCGGGTTCTGCCGCATGACGTGCTTGAGGGAGTTGGCGAAGGAGTGGGTGTCGATGCCCACCTCGCGCTGATTGATGCAGGCCTTCTTGTCGCGGTGGAGGAACTCGATGGGGTCCTCGATGGTGATGATGTGGCAGGAGCGGTGGTCGTTGATGAGGTCGATCATGGCCGCCAGGCTGGTGGACTTGCCCGATCCCGTCGGGCCGGTCACCAGGATGAAGCCCCGGGGCAGCAGACAGACCTTCTTCATGGCCTGGGGCAGGCCCAGCTGGTCGATGGTTTTTATGGTTAGGGGGATAACCCGGAGCACCGCCCCCACCGCCCCCTTCTGACGGAAGACGTTGACCCGGAACCGGGAGACGCCGGGGATGGAGTAGGACATGTCCAGCTGGTTGGTGCGCTCGTACTTCATCCGCCGCTCGTCGTTCATAATCTCATAGAGCAGCTCCTTGGTGTCGGCCTCGGACAAAACCGGGAGGGCCGAACGCACCAGCTGGCCGTGGATCCGGAACACCGGGGGCTGGCCGGCCTTGATGTGGAGGTCGGAACCCTGCTGGACCACCAGCAGTCGGAGCAGTTCGTCAATCTTGGCCATAGGCCGACAGAAAAATCTTCATGACGTCGATTAGTTTATCAGAGCCCCGGGGCAAAGTCAAGAGAAACTTGCCGCAGTGCACCAGGAAACGACCACCCTGCCGTCGGAAAGGCTGAGGGCCATCCTGGAGACGGTGGCCGAGAGCCTGGGCTTCGAGATAAAGCTGCTGCCCCTGGCTCCGGGCAGCCGACTGGGGAGGGCCGAAGGGGAGATGATGGTGGCCATTCCCGGTTTCAACCTGCAGGCCGAGATCTTAAGCCCGGCCGACCAGGTGCCCCAAATCTCGCGCCTGGTGAGGAATCTGGCCGAGGAGATGCGACAGCAGGAGACCGAGGCCCTCTCCCTTACCCGGGAGATCGTGGAGCGGTACGAGCAGCTCTCCATCCTATTCGAGATGAGCGAGCGGCTGGGCAGGGCCGAGGACCATGGAGCCAGGGCCGGGGCGGTGCTGGATACCGCCCTGGAATCGGTCGGTGCCTCGGGCGGCTGCCTGCTCCTGGAGGGACAGGAGAGGACCCTCTACTTCTCGAAGACCGAAACCGATCAGCAACGGCGTCAGCTCCTGGCGCTGGCGGAAAACGCCAGCGCCCAGGGGCTGACCAAGGTCGAGGAACGCCGACACGTCGCCATGCCGCTGGCGGTCAGCAACCGGAGGATGGTGGGGGCCATGGCGCTGGGCCCTAAAGAGAGGAGCATCTACCGTTCGGGGGACCTCAAGGTGCTGACCACCCTCTCGGCCTATGCCGCCCTCCTCTTCGACAGCGACCGGCTATACCAGGATCTGGAGAACCTTTTCTTCGGCACGGTGCGCTCCATGGTCGAAGCCATCGATGCCAAGGATCCCCGGACCCGAGGCCATTCGGAACGGGTGAGGCAGTACTCATTGCTGATCGCCCAGGGCCTGGGCATCGACGGCCCCCAGTCCAAGAGGCTGGAACTGGCGGCCCTGCTGCACGACGTGGGCAAGATCGGCCTGCCGGACACCATCCTCAACAACCGGGGGGAGCTGAGGCCGGAGCAATGGGAGCTGGTCAAGCAGCACCCCCAGATGGGGGTGGCCATCATGGCGCCGGTGGCCAGGATCGAGGACATACTACCTGCCATCGGCGAGCATCACGAGCGGTACGACGGACAGGGTTACCCGGCCGGCCGGGCGGGGGATTCGATCTCTCTGTTTGCCCGCATCATCGCGGTAGCCGACGCCTTCGACGCCATGACCATGGAAAGAACCTACCGGCCGACCTTCACCCGGGAGCAGGCCCTGCGCGAGGTGA
>CAZFJC010000042.1:0-10006 GCA_964518765.1 uncultured bacterium | reverse complement strand
GGTACAGAAGTCTCGAAAATCGCCATTTTTTAGTCCGAAACCTTAGGGTATTACCTTACTTTTTTTCATTATCAATCTTACACTCTCTTCTTTAACTTCTTGAGTAAACCTACCCAACGCCTTCTCCAACTTCCTATCTTCCTCCCTCACCTCCCACAACCTCTCCAACACCCCTATATCCAGCCTCGATACCTCCTCCCATATCCCCGCCTTCTTCACCGCCTTCTCAAGTTGCTCCCTGCCCTCCTCCCCGGCCCTGGGGAACTGAACCTTGGTCTTGCTCTCCACCACCAAAGCGCAGCCGCTGCCCGAGATCTTTGTCACCTTGTGCTTCCTGGCATACTCCAGCGCCGCCTGGGCCACCTCGTCCTGTTCCGCCTTCAGCTCCCGGGCCTTCCTGTTCAGCTCGGCCACCTTGGCCTGCAGGGCCGCGTACTTGTTCACCAGGGCCACCCCGGGCTCCCTCAGGTACTTGTTGGCCGGCAGTTCGGCAGTCTTCCGCTCGTGGGCCTTGGCCGGGCAGAAGTCCGGGTACTCGCACCAGTCGCACAGCGCGCTCTCCCTGGGTGCAAACCTGTCATCCTTCTCGATGGTCTTGATGAGCGCCAAGATCTGCTTCTTGAGGTCCTTTATCTGGGCCGGGCTGCGGCGCGACACCATCTCCTGGTCGAACATCAGGTAGTGCCACACCAGGTCTATCTCCCTGGCGTCCCTGAAGCTCTGCTGGACGCCGATCTGGTACAGGGCCAGCTGGCGGTCCTCCTCCAGGTCCCGGGCGCTGGGCAGGCGGCCGCCGGTCTTGTAGTCGTGGATCTGGTAGCGGCCTTTGCCGTCGTGGCACAGCCGGTCTATGAAGCCTGTCAGCTTGTGGCCGTCGAGCTCCAAGTTTACCGGGTACTCGTTGGCGATGGTGATGCCCTGGTTGAACGGCTGGTAGCGGTTGTAGTAATGGGTCAGGCACTTCCTGCCCGAGTCCCGGTAATGGGCCTTGTTGTACCCCTTCCGCACGATGACGATGTCGTCCCGCCATTCCCGTTCCCAGATGAACTGGAAATAGTTCAGCAGGTCCTCCAGGCTGTTGAGCTTGGTAAGGATCAGGTCCTGGTAGAGCTTCTCCAGCGCGTCGTGCACCCGGCTGCCCAAAAACTGCTCGATGGTCTCGTACCCCTCGACCTTGATACGGTCGATGTACTTCAGCTTGTACTGCTGTGGGCAGGACTCGTAGGTGGCGAGGCGGGAGTGGGAGTAAGCGGGCATTAAGATAATTATCCTTTTTGTGCACTCGCAAGAAGGCTAAATATAGATTTTAATAACATTTCACCAATCTCAGGTGAAGATTGATCCAGATTCCAGAATGTGGATTTCTCTTTTTCTTTAGTTTCTGTGAAAAAACTGTTTACCCGTTTGAGGAATGCCGGATTTTCAATACTATCCGTTTTTATACCCAGGTTCCCGAATGGAAACAATTCATAAATGATCGCACCATCAATCTTCAGAAGCTGATAGTTACCCCCATCCCTCCTAACCTGTATAAAGTCAACCTTATCCCCGTATTGGTCGATCCAGGAGATCCAAAAGGTGGTTTTGTTCCTATCGCTTGAAGCGACGCCAAGGGGTATGTCGTTTCTAAAATGGCTTAGTAATTCCTTGATGATCGCGTTGCCTGATAACCCGGGTTTCTGGTCTTGGAAGCTTGGCTTAATCGGTCCGACACGTATCTCATGCATAAGCATATCTTTGCCGTCACCGAAAAACTCGAAACTTGACATATACGGGTTTATGTTCTCACACTTCTTGTAATCATCTTCAAAATAACAATAACATGCCTGCGTCTGATCCATAAGGCATTTCTCGGCCTTTTCGATCATTGATGACTCGAGATACTTCTCAAGCATTAAGATATCTAGGCCGCATTCCCTGGTTGCTAATCCATAGAAGCCGGCATGTAATATGATAGTTTTAAGTTGTTTCGTATATGCGGGAGGCGCAATCACCCACCACCGTTTTAGATGCCTACTAAGCTGTTCCGTGGTTTCTTTAAACCTGTTCGCGTTCTTCCCTTCAAATATATACAACGAACCGTTATTACATTCATTATCATACATGAGGGCATCTGGTCCGGTGTCACCGTTTATCGCCTGCCTTCTGCACGTCTTAAAGCAGGTATCGTCCGAAAAGTTCAAAGTATATGGATATGGCTGGCCGGTAATCCAGTCATCCGGTAAATCCTCAACATCTACTCTGAACAGCAGGTTTTCGTATTTTTTTTCGTTGATGGGTATGAATCTGAAAAACCTGTCGGTGTCAATGTCCATCAATTTGATGTCGGTCTCGTGAAACCTACCCCATTGCCTCTCACCTTGGCCTTGACGGGTTTAAAATTATCTGTAAACCATAGCTCGGTCATTTAATGCTCCTATTCAGGCTGTATTTTAATATTTCAATGGCCTCAGTCGGCTCCAGTATCCTCGCATCCTTTCCATACTGCAACACCCACCTGGCCACCCACTCAAAGCTGTTGGCCCTCACCGTCATCACCGCTGACCCATCCCTCTTGGCCACCGCATTTACGCTCCTCTCCATGATGTACGGCGCCACCTTGGGCGAGAACCAGATCTTCACCTCCTGCTCCTGCCCTGTCGGCCGGAACAGATGCCCGTCCTCCAGGAATGTCCTGATGTCAAAACTCTCGGGAACTTCGTAACTTTCAACTAGCAACTTAATGTCTTTTATCCTGTCCGTCTTAAAAATCCTCACCTCCCCGGCCAGCCGGCACCTGGCCACCAGGTACCACTGCCCCCCGTAGAGCAGGAATCCATAGGGCTCCACCACCCGGCGCTTCAGCTCCTCGGTCGATCCGGTGAAGTACAGCATCTCGGCCTGCCGCAGGCCCTCCCTGGCCTTGTCCAGGGTCTCCAGGACCTCCCGGGGCGTCCTGTCTGACCGGCGCACCAGCATCCTCTTGCTCAGCCGCTCGAAGAACATCCTCTCCCCGGGCAGCAGGGCCGCCTCCAGCTTCCTTATTATCGAGCCTATCACCCGGCCGTACTTGTCCATCCCCCGCAGCTGCAAAAGCTCGTTCCTCAGGGCCAGCACCTCCCCGGCCGTCAGGCTCAGGGGTGAGCGGAACTCCTCGGCCGCCGATATCTCCAGGTTGCCGTTGGCGTCCATCATGGCCAGGATCAGGTCGTCCGGGCACCGGGGAAAGGCACCGCACACAGAGAGCTTCCTAAGCTGGACCAGGAACTCCCTGTCGGAAACCCCCATCTCCCTGGCCAGCTTTCTTACCGGACTGCCCTTGCGCCGGTTCAGGTAGGGCAGCAGGGCCAGCATCCGCAGAAGTTCGTTGCTCCGTGCCCTACGCATTGTAGGCCTCCCGCACCTCCTGAAGGTGTCTGGCCACGCCCTCGGCCATCCAGGCCGGCTCCACTATCCTCACCCGGTCGCAGTTGGCCGCGGCCCATCGGATGAACGGCCCGGGGTTGCGCACCACCAGCTCGGCCTGGCTCCCATCCCACTGGGCGCTCTCCCCCAGCTCGGTCCTCACGATCCAGTCGTCCTTGCCGGTGGCCTTTATCCTCACCTTGCAGTCCGGCCCGACCGCGAACTCCCAGGCCTTGCAGCCTATCAGGCCCTTCGAGTCGAAGTCCTTGGGTATCTCGTAGGTATCCGTGAGCACTTTTATGCGCGACATCCGGGAGACCTTGAAAACGCGGAGGGCCTGGCGCAGCAGGCAGTATCCCGCCGCGTACCAGGCCCCCATGTGGAATACCAGGTTGTATATGTCCACCTGCCGCTTGGTCGCCCTCCTGTCCCCGGGCCCGTTCCCCAGCCCGTGGTACTCGAAGGACACCCTTCTGTTCTCCTTCAGCGCGCCGATCAGCGCCGGCAGGTTCCTGGCGTCCAGGGCCGCGTCGGCCCGCTGCCCCGGGTGCATGGCCAGGTCCGGCTTCTTCCCGGACTGCCTGTCGTATCCCGGCTGGCACTCCAGCTTGCGCCAGACCGATTGCAGCTCCGGTTTTTTTTCTCCCCTCCCCAGGGCGCTTCCTATAACCCGCAGGGCCAGCCACTCGTCGGCCTCCAGGTCCAGCTGGGGCATGAAGCACTCGTCGGGGTTTATCCAGTAGCCGATTGAGTTGCGCGGGTGATTGGCCGCCTCGGCCGGGTCGACCTCGGTCCGCTCCGTGATTCTGTAGAGCTTGATCGGGATGCCGGCCTTGCGCAGCTCGGCCCTGTCCCTGGCGAACACGCGCTCGAAGGTCCTGAAGGTGGCCTGCTTGTACGGCTGGCACATGTCCTTGACGGCCTCCTTGGGCACCGGGTTGCGGTGCTTCAAAAAGAAGGCCACCAGCGCGAAGAGGCGTTCGCCCTTGGGCAGGGGCTGGAGTTTTTGCTTCTGTCCTTTTGTTGACTTTGGCATTTTTGGCCGAAATCAAGGACTGTTTTACGCTTATACGGCTTTTATAAGAATACTACCCCCGTTATGTAAAATCAAGGAAAAAATGAGTGCAATTTTAAACGGGTAAGGCTGTTCAACGCCTTTTTATCTTTAGATTCCTGTGCTCGTTCATCGCGAATTTGACCATCCATAGCCTGTAGACCGGCTGGTTGACCGAGTTGATCGCCGACTCCACCACCTGTCTGTCCCCCATCGCGTAGCCCAGCCTTATTCTTTCCCTGGAAATGCCGTACTCCAGCTCCTGACGCCTTTCCCCGGCCACCTCGGTGCTCTCCTGTTTTATGGCAGATAGGAGCCTCTCAGCCTCCCCGCTCATCCCGTGCCTGCGGTGGAATCCGGCCATCTCCAGCTTCAAGCCCAACCTGGCGCCGGCCGGCCGGATTTTTTCGATGTGCTCCGCGGCCTTCTCCAGTCGGCCCGCCTTGATGCAGGCCCTGGCGCAGGCCTTGAGAAACCTCTGCCCCAGCCGTCCGGGCCCGGCCAGTTCCTGGCATCTCTGCACCATCCCGTCGCACCCCAGCCGCGAGAAAACGGCCCCCAGCGTGACCAGGGCCCTGGCGTATTCATCCGCAAGGTCCTCCTGTTTCACCGAACCTTCCACGCATGCCTCGACCGTCGTTCCCTCGATCATTCTCAAGGCTTCTTCCGCCAGCCCTTGGGCCTCGGCCAGTTTCCCCAGCTTGCCCAGGGCCCTGGCCCTGGCCGCCAGCAGTGAAGCCTTTCTGTCCCCGGGCCAGCCTTGTGTATCGATGGCCTCCGCCCTGGCCGCCAGCTCCAGCCCTTTTTTCCTCAGGCCCAGGTCCGCGCACCGCCCGGCCGTCCGGCAGAGGTCCATGGCCGATGCGTACGGGTCGCCCTGCTCCCGGCGATCGTTGGCCAGCTTTTCCAGCGCCTCCTCCGCTTGCTCCGCTTTGCCGATTTTTACCAGGTGCCTGGCGACCATCAGCCGGATCATATTCCGGATCTTTCTGTCTCCGCACTTATAGGCCGTTTCCTCAGCCTCCCTACAGCGGCCCTCGTCCAGCAGCCCCCGGGCGACCAGGTAAATGAACCCGTCCCTCATTGCCTGGACCGTTAGCGCCGCCGCAAGCCTCCCGGCCAGGGGCCGCGCCCCAGTCTCGCTCAGCAGCCCCAGGAGCGCCGGCTGTATGGACATGGACTTCTGCCCGGCGCCCTCCACGGCCCGGTCGAAGGCAAGCTCCAGCTTGTGGCAGCTGATCGTGCCTTCTGTTTTGACGCCCGTTTTCCTGATCCTCTCGCTTTCGGTTATCGCCAGCGACAGAAGGTCCCCCCTGCCCTCGATCTCCTCCAGGGTCTTCCGGTAGATGGCTTTCAACCCCTTGTCGACCTGCCCCAGCCTTTTTATGCCCGCCCTTGACACTTCAATACTCCAACAAGAAACACTAAGCTCGTTCGGTTGTATTACTCTTTTAGTCGAAGATCTATGTCTTGCAGACTTAACAGGACTACAGTTTTCTTCAATTCTTGCCCTTTTCCCGCTTTCTCTTCAAAGAAAAAGCTCCAAAGCATGCACTGAGACCGTACTTATTTGAGCCAAGCGAAGTGAGAACTGTCGCTGCACCGCTGCTCCGGTGTCCCAATGCCGGCCATCGTTCGGCTGAGCTCGCCGAAGCCTAAAAGCATTGATCACGATCTCCCCTTGTTCCCCTCCTTATCCAAGGAGGGGACTTAGGGGTGGTCAGCGCCAGCCTCCACTGCCTGCGCGTAGCCGCTTCGGCGAAGGCAGGCCTGCGCAGCAGCGCTGCCTGCCCGCCGCACATAGCGTGCTATGGCAGGCGGGATGCGACCCACGCCTGCGGGCAACCTCTTTCATCGGTGTAAACTCCACGCCCTTCGGCGTGCAGGCCCGGGGTCCCGCCGTCAGCGGTGCGGCCGGGCTTCAGCGCCGAGAAAGCACTCATTGGATGTTTAGCTTCCTGCCGGTTCTGGTTCAATGAGTGCCGGCGCGGTTGCCTGACCTACCGCAACGCTGGGCCTCGGCCTGAGCTCGGCCGAACGGCGGAAAGACTTCTTTGGTTACTTTCTTGGTCACAAGAAAGTAACATGGCATAAGATCAGTGGCAATAACACCTGTTCTTGCTAACTGATTGTCTAGCAAACCGAAGAAGAAAGGGATGGCGCTCCCATGCGCCATCCCCAAAGAAGACCAGCTCCCTGGCATTTCCTATCTTAAGCTTTATGCCGGCAAACAAGCCCATGATATCCCGCACTCTAAGCAACCTGAACTGCAGACGCCGTCTTGTGAAGCGAGAACCTCGGCAGCGGCCCCGAAAGCCACTTCCTGGCCATTTTCACCGTGTTCATCCACTCCTCGAACACCAGATACTCCTGGGCGGTGTGCTCGTTGTAGAACCCTATGCTCAGGTTCACCCCCGGGATCCTGCGGCAGAGGATGGTTATGTCGGTGAACGAGCTCCTGTCCGGCTCGGTGTAGCCGGTCTTTTGGGCCACGTAGCTCCTGAACTCGTCCGTCCCCACCTCGTAGCACTTGAAGTCCCTGCCGTTGCGCCTGTCGAACTGGACCGCGAAGCCGTGGGTCTCGTTGATCTCCTCCGCGATGTCCTGGTTGGCCGGTTCCTCCACCAGGAAACGGCTGCCCAGCCGGCCCCGCTCCTCCCCGTCGGTTACCAGCAGCGAGTGGCCCAGGTCCTTCAGGGCCCACAGTATGGCACAGCCGGCCCGGTCGTCGGCCCCCAGTCCGCGCAAAGGGACCAGGCCGGACGGTCTGTAAATCCCGTTCTCCTCCACGAACTTGCTCGCCACAGGATAGGCCGAGCGATCATCCCAGACAGTATCGGCGTGGGCCACCAACAGCACCCGGTCGGGCCTGGTCCCCGGGACGTAGAGAAAGCGGGCCGGCCTGGTGCCGCGCGCGACCGCCCCGGGAAGGCCGGCGAACATCTTGAAGATCCCGTCCCCGCTCTCCAGCGGGTGGGACAGGAACATTCTCAGCACCTTCTCCTCCATCTTTGGCCCCTCCTCGATTTTCATTATCACGGCGCTCCCCGCCCGGCAACGCCTGTCACTGCCGTTCCCCGTCATCGCGGCCGTAGACCGCGTCCATGAACCTTCGGTAGGCCTGGTAGAACGCCTCCACCGCCGCGTGGTACTCCCTGGCGTTCTTCTCCTCCTCGGGGCTGAGGTCGGTCCGCTGCATCAGCCTCCAGGCGCGGTGCCGCCTTACCATCATCAGGTCCAGGTCACTCCCGAACTGGCGCTGGAACCGCCACAGTTCGTGGCGCTGTTTCAGGCGGTACCAGTGCACATGCCTGAGGCGGCACTAACAGATGCTGTTACCCACCCGTCGAAGAAGCGGCCTCACCAGGGACGACAAAAAACGCATCCGTTTTCCCGTCTTGCGGACGTTTGAGAAAGGCCCGGCCTGCGGCCCGGTCAGACCGACCTGACCTCCACCCTCCAGTTCGGCCGCTCGGGCGGATCTGGCTCCGGATGTGCAGGGCCTCCACGTAGTCCGGCTCCAGCCTGATCGCCCTGTCCAGGTCCCTCAGGGCCGGTTTCAAGAGGCCCATCTCGGCCAGTAGGCAGGCCCGGTTGCCCCAGGTATTCGGTTCTTTGGGCCCGAGCTTCACCGCCCTGCTGTAGTCCTCCATGGCCCTGCGCCTGTCGCCGGTTTTCTCGTGGAGATAGCCGCGGTTTAGGAGGTTCATCCAGTCCCCGGGCTCCAATTCGATCGCTCGGTTTATGCACCTCATGGCCTGCCGCCACCGCCCGATCTCGGTGTAGACCGTGCCCAGGTTGGACCAGGCCGTGGCGTTCCCGGGATCGAGCTCAAGCGCCCGCTTGAAGTCGCGGATGCCCTGCCTGAAGTCGCCCAGTATGTCCCAGGCCATGCCCCGCTCGTTGTATAGCTTGGAGTCCCTGGGCTTCAGCTTGATGGCCGAGGTGAAGTCGGCTATGGCCAGGGTCAGCCTGTCCTGGTCGAAGTGGGTCTCTCCCCTCTCCTTGAGGGTGTTGGCATTCCGGGGCCTAAGCTCCAGCGCCCGGTCCAGGTCGGCCACCGCCTCCTTGAGCCTGCCCAGGCGGTGCAGCACCCAGCCGCGGTTGTGCCAGTGCTCGGCGCTTTTGGGCTCGAGCTTTAGCTGCCTGTCTATAAGCGGCAATAACTCTTTTAGGTCGCCTTTGGCATGGAGAGCATTCACCTGTTTCTCAAGCAGTTTTATTTCAGATCTTGTGGACATAATAATACCTCCTGAAGTTTGCACAATTATATCAATAAGGGATGACAAAGAAGCCGGGCGAAAGCCCAGCTTGTAAGTGATAGTGATATATATTATTATGCAATCTATGTGGTTTGTCCGTAAACTAAATTTTTTTATTAATTATGAATCGAATTCAGATTAATTATCATGAGCTTGCTTTATTAAATTCTTAATTAACTCAATATTGCTATCTGATAATTCATCCTCTTTGAAGGTAATTTCAGGATAACCTCCCCATCCATTCATTTTTATTTTTTCAACTTCTTTGTAATTACCTTTTCGTAAATGCAGTTTTATCCCTTTTCCTGAAGGTAATTCAACCCAAACCAATCCTTTTCCATTACTATAGTAACAAATCATTGTCTTTTTATGTATTTCTTCAATATTTTCATCGTATTTTAAAAGCCAGTCCCGGATATTTAAAAATGCTTCTTTTACTTTGCTTTTTGCAGAATCAACTTGCATATCCATGCTTACTGTTTCCTGGGCCTCTTGTTCTTCAGTATTTCGCCCTGAACGTATAGTTCCAATTCTATTAACTTTAACATCTTCGATCCATAACATATCCCCGTAATATGAATATTTCTTCAATTCGACATTAGCAGATATTTGATTAACAGCTGCGATTTCCTTAATATCGTAAGCTTCTGAAATAATTATTAACCTAGGTTGTATAGACCAATCTACACTAATATCATTTCCTAATTTTTCTCTTACGAGCATTTCAAATGTTCGCCTATTTGTTTTTAACCAATCTACATAAAATAAACCCTGAATAATTGCGTTTGCATCTTGTCTTTTCTTGTATTCTATTACTACGGGTGACAACGTTTCATCTAGTCCAATAGTATCAATTCGCCCGTTTGGGAGAGCATATTCAGATTCGATAAATTTAATACCAAATACATTGTCAAGGTTGCTTTCGATTAATTTCTGTAGAAATTTTTCCGAAGGTAAGCAAATATTTTTAATTATTTGCATCTTCGTTTCTGAAATGCGATAGATTGGCATTTTCTCTCCTTTTATTTACTGTTTTAGAATATGCAGTAATATCTTTGCCCTTGAATATGCGATATATTGTTTCTTTAATAGTTCTCTTTCATCTTCATTAACTCGGCACACTATGACCACCTCGCTCTCCAGCCCCTTGAACCTCGGCACCGTTGTCCAGCCTATCTGCCCGCCCCCCTTATAGTCCTCGAAAAAGACCATAGTGAACTTGCCTATCTTGGTGTGCTCCCGGAAATACTCTATAATGGTCCTAGTTTTTCGGACAGGTTGATATGTTATACTCTAGGCTGAGAAA
>CAZFJC010000041.1:0-11414 GCA_964518765.1 uncultured bacterium | reverse complement strand
TTCTGGCTCATCGGCCAGCCGGACGTGCAGGTGGAGCGCATCGACGATGGCGAGGACAAGGGCAAAGTGCGCGTCTCGGTGCACGGCTTCGACTACTACAACACCAAGACCGGCGGCATCGAATCGGGCGGCGCCGACAGGATCGCCGTCTGGATGCTCGACACCGACTACGACGGGCGCAGCCTCTACCCGCGCCAGGTCTTCTTCCCAATGGCCGGGGCGGATGAGGGCTGGGCGCGGCTGGCAAGGAACCTCAAGGCCGAGATCGATCCGGACCTGATCGAGGCTTATCGGGGGACGGTGTCGTTGCCCTTCGAGCCTGGCGAGCATAAGCGTATTGCCGTCAAGATCGTGGATGACCGGGGGATCGAAAGTCTGAAGGTGATGGAGGTGGAGTGACGCCATGCTTACTAAACTCACGATTGAAAATTTCAAGCTGTTCCAGCGCGTCGAGATCGAACTCGGTGAGCGCGTCGTGTTCATCGGCCCGAACAATGCCGGCAAGACCTCGGCCTTGCAGGCGCTCGCCCTGTGGGATGTGGGGGTAAAGCGCTGGCTGGAAAAACGCGGCGGCGGTGCCGTGCCAGAGAAACGGGTGGGTGTGACCATCAACCGACGCGACCTCACCGCCATGCCGATCCCCGCAGCCAATCTGCTCTGGCGTGATTTGCACGTCCGCGAAGGTAGCCGCGAGGAGGGCAAGACCCGCACGCAAAACGTGCTTATCAAGATCACCGTGCAAGGCGTGGACCAAGGAAAGGCATGGACCTGCGGGCTGGAATTCGATTACGCCAACGAAGAGTCCATTTATTGTCGGCCGCTTAGGATCACAGATAGCCAGCGACAGGAAGTGCCGTCGCATCTTGCCGACCTTCGCTTGGCCTACCTGCCGCCGATGTCAGGCTTGTCGGCCCGCGAAGACCGCCTGGAGTTGGGCTCGATCAACGTTCGGCTCGGGGAGGGGCGCACGGCGGAGGTGCTGCGCAACCTGTGCTGGCAGGTGCTTGAATCCGAGAACGTGAAGGACAAATGGGAGCACATCGTCGAGCAGATTAATCAATTGTTCGGGGCGAGGTTTAATGAACCTCGTTACATCAAGGAGCGGGGCGAGATCCTCATGGACTACTACACCCATGAGGGAATTAAGCTTGATCTATCGGCGTGTGGACGAGGCCAACAGCAGACGCTACTCCTACTTGCGCACATGGCCGTCAATCCCGGCGCGGTGCTCCTCTTGGACGAGCCTGACGCGCACCTGGAGATTCTGCGGCAGCGGCAAATTTACCAAGTGCTCACCAACCAGGCCGCCATGACGGGCAACCAGATCATAGCTGCCAGTCATTCGGAGGTCATCCTCAATGAAGCGGCCGATCGCGACGTGGTGATTGCTTTCGTCGGCCAGCCACACAGGATTGACAAACGAGGCAGCCAGGTGCTCAAGGCACTGCGTGACATTGGATTCGAACATTATTATATGGCAGAGGAGACCGGGTGGGTGCTGTACCTGGAAGGCTCAACCGACCTCAGTATGTTGCAGGCGTTTGCGAAAAAGCTCAAGCATCCAGCGGAGAAGTACCTCGAAAGACCTTTCGTGCATTACGTTGGCAACTTGCCGTGCAAAGCGCAAGAACATTTTCACGCGCTACGCGAGGCAAAGAGCGACCTCGTCGGCATTGCCATCTACGACCGGCTGGAAACAAAACTACCCGATGATCCTTACCTTGTGCAACGGATGTGGAAGCAACGCGAGTTGGAAAATTATCTGTGCCAGAAGGAGACGCTGCTGCTTTTTGCTGAGGATCAAGGACGCAAACAGCTAGGGGAGCTTTCCGTTGCGGCGTGGCGCAGTGCCATGGAGAAGGCAGTCGAAAAGGTTAAGAGCGCCTTGCAGACCCTGGGCAAGAACCCTTGGAGCGCCGACATCAAGGCGAGCGACGAGTTCCTTGAGCCGCTGTTCAAGCAGTTCTTTGAATTGCTGGACTTGCCTAATTCGATGAACAAGACCAATTACCACATACTGGCGGACTACGTCCCGGAGATGGAGATCGCCCCGGAGATCAGGGAGGCGCTCGACGCGATCATGACTGTGGCGAATAAGGCGAAACCCCGGAGCGGCGCCCAATGAGTAAAACCACCATTGACCGCCTCATCATCAACTCCCCTTATGAGGAACCAAAGTGTCACTGGCGTTACGACCGGGAGACGCGCACCTTCGACCTGGTGGAAGGCCGCCGTCCGGCGGGCTACGTGGTGGCCACGCCGGGTTCAAGGTCCTTCGACGACACCGGCATCTTCGTGGAGATACCGCTGGTCAACCAGATCCGCCCGCGCGTCAAGGCGTGGCGCGAGGCGGGCTATCCGGGCGTTACCAGCATCACGAAGCGCCTCTTGGAGCACTGGCGGGACCCGGAGGAGTTCGAGGGGCGGCGCTTCTTCTTCTGCCAGTTGGAAGCGGTCGAGACCCTGATATGGCTCACGGAAGCGCCTGCCGCCGAGCGCGTGGGCATCGAGATTCCCGGCGACGGCGGGGCCTTCGCGCGGCAGTGCTGCAAGATGGCGACCGGTTCCGGCAAGACCATCGTCATGGCGATGGTGATCGCCTGGCAGGTGCTCAACAAGGTGGCCGCGCCGCAGGACGCCCGCTTTTCAAAGAATGTGCTCGTCGTTGCGCCGGGGCTCACGGTGAAAAAACGTCTTTCAGTGCTCGAACTCTCGGCGCAGGGCAATTATTACGAGGCGTTCAACATCGTGCCCTCGGCGCTGCTGGACAAACTGCGGCAGGGCAAAGTATTGGTGCGCAACTGGCACGCGCTGGCCTGGGACACAGAGGAGCAAATCAAGAAGCGCCGCAGCGTGGACAAACGCGGCGTCAAGAGCGACGAAGCCTACACGCGCGAAGTCCTGGGCGAGATGGCCAATGCCCACAACCTGCTCGTCATCAACGACGAGGCGCACCACGCCTGGCGCGTCAACTGGGAGGCCGAAGGCAAGTACCTGCGTGCGCGTGACCTGAAAGACAGCGCCGAGGAGGCCACGGTCTGGATCGGCGGGCTGGACCGGCTGCACCGCTCGCGCGGCATCCTGCGCTGCTACGACTTCTCGGCCACGCCCTTTACCCCGTCGGGCAAGAAGAGCAGCGAAGAAGCTCTCTTCGGCTGGATCGTCAGCGATTTCGGTTTGAACGATGCCATCGAATCGGGCCTGGTCAAAACGCCGCGCGTGGTCGTGCGCGACGACGCCGTGCCCGACGCCAGAACCTACAAGTCGCGCCTGTACCACATCTACAACGATCCGGATGTGAAGGACGACCTAAACCGCCGGGCCAACCCCGAGGAGCCGCTGCCGGACCTGGTGCTCAACGCCTACTATCTGTTGGGCTACGACTGGCGGGAGGCATGGAAAGCCTGGCGCGCAGCGGAGTTGCCTACTCCCCCGGTGATGATCACCGTCTGCAACCGAACGGAGACGGCTGCGCGGGTGAAGCACGCCTTCGACTCGCGTCGCATCCACATCGACGAGCTGTGCGACCCGGAGCGCATCCTGCACATCGACTCCAAGGTGCTGCAGGAGGCCGAGGCGCAGGAAGAACCGGCCGCGGCGCTGGAGGCGCCGGACGAGGGGGATGATGCAGAAGAGGATGACGCTCCGGTCGTGCGCAAGCTGACCAAGGCCGAGCAGGCGGAACTGCTACGCCTGACCGTGGACACGGTGGGCAAGGCGGGACAGCCCGGCGTGAAGGTCCAGAATGTGATCTCGGTCGGCATGCTGAGCGAGGGCTGGGACGCCAAGACGGTTACCCACATCATGGGGCTGAGGGCCTTCACCTCACAGCTTCTGTGCGAGCAGGTGGTGGGGCGCGGCTTGCGGCGCACATCCTACGAGGTCAACCCGGAGACAGGCCTGTTCGAACCGGAGTATGTGAACATCTTCGGCGTGCCGTTCACCTTTCTGCCCCACGAGGGGGGAGAGGATGGCCCGCCACCGCCGCCGACCCCCAAGACGGCGGTCGAGCCGGACCCGGCCAAGGCGCAGTTTGAGATCCGCTGGCCCAACGTCGTGCGGATCGATCGCGTGTTTCAGCCCACGCTCGTGCTGGATTGGGACAAGGCGCAAGTACTCGAGCTGGATGCAGCCCAGACTGCACAGGTGGCGGAACTGGCGCCGATCCTGGAAGGCAAGCCGGATGTCACCAAGATCAACCGCATCGAACTGGAACGCCTCGCGCGCGAGTTTCGTACCCAGCGCATCATCTTCGAGACCGCGCGGGACGTATTCGATCAGATGAAGCACACCTGGCGGGGCAGCCGCGAGATGCTCCTGGCGCAATTGGTGAAGATCGTCGAGGTCTTCATCGGCTCTGACCGAATCACGATCTCGCCACCGCTGTTTTACCAAGACGAGCTTCGGCGAAGGCTGATTATCACCCTCAACATGTCGCGGGTGGTGCAGCACGTCTGGGAGGCGGTGCGTCAGGAAAACACTGAGCGCCTGACGCCGGTGTTCGACCGCGACCACCCCATCCGCTCCACCGGCGAAATGCGAACCTGGTACACGGGCAAGCCGTGCGAGCGGACCAAGCGGTCGCACATCAACGTCTGTGTCTACGACAGCACGTGGGAAGCGTCGGATGCCTTCGTGCTAGACAACACCGATAACGTCAACGCGTGGGTCAAGAACGATCACCTCGGTTTCGAGTTACTCTACGTCTACAAAGGCGTGGTGCGCAAGTACCGGCCAGATTTTCTGGTGCGCCTCGACGGCGGGGGCTTCCTCGTTGTCGAGACAAAGGGGCAGAACACGGACCAAGACGAGGTGAAGCGCCGCTACCTTGATGAATGGTGCCAGGCTGTGAACGCGCACGGCGGATTCAGTCAATGGCGGTCGGTTGTGGCGGCCAGCCCGGGAGAGATTCGGGACATTCTCAAACAGCAGCAGGTCCAACGTGTACGCACTGAAGGCTGACAACAGAATGCAGAGGACGGCGCTGCACGCCGAAGCTGTTGCTGAGCGTTAAGCACCGGTGCAACCCTTTGGGGAATAAGGATGCCTTGAGAATCTCTGGTAGTTCACACGGAAGAGTTTCCTAAAGAGATGAAATAATACAATCTATATAACACCATGAAAACTGCTATAAACTGGCATGGCTCATTCACCGCCCTGGTGACCCCGTTCAAAAACGGCAAACTCGACGAGCAGGCGCTGGACAAACTGCTGGATTACCAACTCTCGGGCGGGGCCGACGGCATCGTCCCCTGCGCCACCACCGGCGAGAGCCCGACCGTCAGACCCGAGGAGTGGGCATATATAATGAAGGCGGCGATCGCCAAGTGCAAGGGGAAGGCCAAGGTGTTGGGCTACACGGGGAGCAACGATACCGAAGAAACGATAAGACGAACCGCCGAGGCGGAGAAGTTGGGTGTTGACGGCTGCCTGGTGGTCACGCCCTACTACAACAAGCCTACCCAGGAGGGGCTCTACCAGCACTTCACGACCGTGGCCGGGGCCACTAAGCTGCCCATCATGCTCTACAACGTCCCGGGGCGGACCGGGGTCTCCATCGACCCCAAGACCGTGGCCCGGCTGGCCGAGGTGGACAACATCGCGGCCATCAAGGAGGCCTCGGGATCGCTGGACCAGGTGAGCGCCATGATCAGGCTCTGCGGCGAGAAACTCATAGTTTTCTCCGGCGACGACTCGCTGACCGTGCCCATGCTGGCGGTCGGGGCCAAAGGAGTGGTCTCGGTGGCGGCCAACATCGCGCCGCACGACACCTCGGAGATGGTCCGCCTATTCCTGGCAGGAGATATCGAAGGCGCCAGAAAGATCCACCTGAGGCAGTTCCCGCTGGTCAAGGCCCTGTTCTGCGAGACCAGCCCGGGCCCGGTCAAGCACGCCCTGAGCCTGATGGGGCTGTGCTCGCCGGAGCTGCGCCTGCCGCTGGCCCCGGTGTCGCCGGCCACCGAGAAGCTGGTGGCCGAGGAGCTGAAGGCCTACGGGCTGATCAAGTAGCCATCAAACAATGATTGTCATCCTGAGATCGCACCCCGCCTGTCGGATTGAAGGATGACAAAGGTTCACCCATCAACCTGAGGGGCAGGGGGGGTCTTCTCAGGGTGACCGCAAGAGTGTAGAGCATGCGAAAAGCAACATCGAAGGCAAGAGCAGCCAAGCTGGTCCGCTTCGGCGTCTCCATCGAGGAAGGGCTGGTCGACAGCTTCGACCGACTGATAGCCGGCAAGGGCTACCGCAACCGGTCCGAGGCCATCCGGGATATGATCCGCGATCGGCTGACCGAACAGGCCTCCCGAAGGGGGGGGCAGATGATGGGAGTCATCGTCCTGATCTACGATCATCACCGACGTCATCTGGTTGAGAAACTGTTGGAGATCCAGCACGACGCCGGGGCCGATGTCGTGGCCTCCCAGCACGTCCACCTGGACCACCACCACTGCCTGGAGAGCATCGTGGTTCGCGGCCCGGCCGGCAAGCTGGAGAAGCTACAGGGAGAAATGGGAGCCCTCAAGGGGGTGGGCCAGTGCCGGCTGATAATGACCAGCTGCCGAGTGCTGCATTGAGGGCAAGATGATGGACAAGAGGATTTCCGATAGCTACCGGATGGTGGTAAAATGGCTGGAGCGGATCCTGGCCCTGGCGGTGCTGGCCGGGGTGCTGGTCTCGGCCGTCCATGGCACAATCTGTCTGTTTGGTGCCGACTGGTCCTCAACCGACGCCTTCTACGAGCTCATCTACCGGGCGCTGCTGCTGGTCATCGGTCTGGAGCTGGTGCGGATGCTGATCACCCACAGCCTGGGGGCGGTGCTGGAGCTCTTGGCCTTCGTCATCGCCCGCAAGATGCTGAAGCCGGACCTGAGCGCCCTGGACGTGGCCCTGGTGGTGGCGGCCTTCGTGGCCTTGCTGGCCGGGCGCAAGCACCTGCTGAGCCGGTCCTGCTACCAGCCCGGGGAGCTGGCCGAGGGCGGGGAAACCGGCGGGAGACCAGGGTAGGGCTGAGGGCCGAAACCGGGGCCTTGACAAAAAATAGAAATCGTGCTACAATATTAAATATCGTAGCACTTTTTTTAATTTAAAAAGGAAGGGTGTATGATCGGCAAATGTTTCTTGGCGGTCCTGCTGGCAGGGCAGGCCCTCCCCCTGATGGCCGCCCGGCCCCTGGCCACCGACGACGCCGGCACGGTGGAGGCCGGAAAATTCGAAGCCGAGCTGGCCTACGAGCACACCCAATGCCGTCCTGATGGGCTGGGCCAAGCGCCGGGCTTTCAACTAAAGCATGGCCTGACCCCGAGGATGGATATCGGGGTGGCCTTCGGCCATCAGACCGAGAAGGACGCCGAGGGGAACACTGTCTCCTGGGGCACTGCCCCGATGGCGGTCGGCCTCAAGGCGGCCCTGCTCAGGGAGCACAGATCGCTTCCGGATCTATCGCTTTCGGCCGGTTGGGAGCCCGGCTCCAGCGGCTGGTCGCTCAACGCCATCGCCAGCAAGGAGGTCTCGGGGCTGGGGCTGCATCTGAACCTAGGCTATAACGGATCCGGCCAGGCCATGGCGCGGGGCTCCTACGGTTTCGGGCTGGCCGCCGAGCACAAACTGTTCGAAAAGCTGCGCCTGTGCGCCGAACTGAACTCGGAGCTGTCGGACGACGGCCACCAGGTGCTGGGGAACAGCGGGTTGGTGGGAGGCTCCATCGACCTGGGCTTCCTCACCTGGGACCTGGGCGGCCGTCTGTTCGACAAGCGGGGGCCTCGCTGGCAGGCGGTGGCCGGCCTGACTTTTGGGTTCTAACGCTTCGAACGAAGAGAGCGCCGGAGGGAAACATCATGAATAAGGTTCTTTCCCTTCTGTCTGTAGCCACCCTGATGATGGGCTGCGGCGGCAGCCAGACAAAGAAGGAGAAGATCATCGCCACCTCCTTCTATCCCATGTACCTGGCCGCGGCCAATGTGGCCAGGGGCGTGCCCGGGGTGAGGGTGGTCAACCTCACCAAGCCCTTCACCGGCTGCCTGCACGACTACCAGCTGACCACCGAGGAGGTCAGGACCCTGGCCGAAGCCGATGTCTTCGTGGTCAACGGCGGGGGCATGGAGTCCTTTCTGGACAAGATCATAGCCCAGCTGCCAGACCTCAAGATCATAGACGCCTCGGAAGGCTTGGAACTGATAGCCGGCGAAGACGGAGATCGGAATCCCCACATCTGGGTCTCTGTTTCCGGAGCCATGGGGCAGGTGCGCAACATAGCCAAGGCCCTGGCCGTGGCCGACCCTAAAAACGCATCGGCCTATCAGAAGAACTCTGAGGCCTACTTGGCCAGGCTCGATTCGCTGCGCACCAGGATGTTGGAGGGTACCCGTGATTTGAAGGGCCGGGAGATCATCACCTTCCACCAGGCCTTCCCCTATTTCGCCAGGGAGCTGGGCCTCAACGTAGCCGCGGTCATCCAGCGGGAGCCGGGGACGGCCCCCAGCCCCCAGGAGCTGGCCGGGACTATTAGGCTGGTCAGGGAGAAGAGGATCAAGGCGCTTTTCGCCGAGCCCCAGTATCCGGCCAAGGAGGCCGAGGTCATCGCCAGGGAGACCGGGGCCGGGGTCTACACACTGGACCCAGTCTCCACCGGGCCGCTGGATGACCTGGATTACTATGTCCGAACGATGGATAGGAACCTGGCGACGCTGCAGCAGGCGCTGCGCTGAATCGAATGTTAATAGAAATAACGGAGAAACATATGCATATACCAGATGGATTCCTCTCAACGCCGGTATGGGCCGCAGCCTCGGCCGCTGGTGCGGCTGGTTTTGCGGTTTCGCTGAAAAAGGCGTCAGCGGCCCTCCGCGATCGGACGGTACCCAGGCTGGGCCTGGTGGCAGCCTTCATCTTCGCCGCCCAGATGATCAACTTCCCAATAGCCGGGGGGACATCGGGCCACCTCCTGGGCGGCGCCCTGGCGGTCTCCCTGCTGGGACCCTGGGCCGCCTCGGTAGCCGTCTCCCTGGTGTTGGTCATCCAGTGCCTGGTGTTCCAGGACGGAGGCATCACCGCCCTGGGGGCTAATATCGTCAACATGGCCCTGGTCGGTGTTTTCGCGGCCTGGGTGGCGCAGAGGCTGTTCCCAACCAGGCTGAGGATGGCCGGAATCGCCGCCTCGGCCTGGATATCGGTGGTGATCGCCAGCGGTGTCTGCGCCTTGGAGCTGAGCCTTTCGGGGATGGCCCCGCTGGGGGTGGCGCTGCCGGCCATGCTGGGGGTGCACGCCTTGATAGGAATAGGCGAGGCCGTCATCACGGGGCTGGTCTATCAAATGGCCATCAGGCTTTCGCCCCAGTTCGGCCGGGTGGAGCCCGTGGGGGAGGCCGCGCCATGAGCAACAAACGCATCGTGCTATGGTCGCTGCTGGCCGGGCTGGCGGTGGCGTCACTGCTGTCACCTTTCGCTTCATCATGGCCGGACGGCCTGGAGAGGGTGGCCGAGGACAAAGGATTTCTGGAGCGGGGCGAGAACAGCGTGCTCGGTTCGCCGGTGCCGGACTACTCATGGCCCGGGGTCAGGCACGAGGGCCTGGCCACGTCCCTGGCTGGGATCCTGGGAACTATGATGGTGTTCGGCGTCGGCTGGGTGGTGCAGAGGGCGCTGGCCGGCAAAAAATGAGCTACCGCGGGTAAAAAGATATAAGGCGGCCTTCAATAGGCCGCCTCGTCTTTTGCCCCTTTGAACCTAAGCGGGCTTTGTGATATAATGCTAAAAAGGGATGCACCACGAATTTCTTGACAAATACCGGGACCTGGAAAGCCCTTGGTCAAAGCGCAGCGCCATGTTCCGTCTCGCATGGACCCTAGCGGCCACCGTGGCCGCCGCCGTCGTGCCGGTTGGCCGAACCCCGCTCCTGATGACATCCCTGGCCGTCCTACTGGCCACGGTGGCCGCCGCCCGTCTGCCCGTCCTCTTCTTTCTGGCCAGGTCCACGGCCGTCACCTTGCCGGCCTGGATGGTGGCTCTGCCGATGGCGGCCATGCAGCCCTCGGGTGGTTGGTGGCTGCTGTTCGTGGCCGTCAAGGCCTGGTGCGCGGTGGGCATGATGACGGTGCTGGTCACCACCACGCCCTTCCCGGAACTGCTGGACGTGCTGCGGCGCTGGCGATGTCCGGAGCAGCTGCTGCCGCTCCTGGGTTTCACCTACCGCTTTATCTTTCTTTTGGCCGATGAATCGGAGCGGCTCCAGATGGCCTACCGCTCGCGGGCCTCGGCCGCCCCGGCCCATATAAAGAGACAGGCGCTGGCCGGCATCGCCGGAACGCTTATGGCGCGAAGCCTGGCACGGAGCGATCGGGTCTACGACGCCATGTTAGCCCGCGGTTACGAGGGGGTGCATCCCGGCTTGGCCGCCCGATTGATGAACGCCGGGGAGGCGGCCCTTCTGGCATTCCTGCTGTTGGTTTTAATCGGAGCGAGGTTCGTTGGCTGAGAAAGCCGTCGTAATAATAGGACTGAGCTTTACCTACCACGATGGAAGGGAGGCGCTCAAGGAGGTTAACCTGGAGGTGGCCCGCGGCGAACGGCTGGCCATAGTCGGCCCCAACGGCGCCGGGAAATCCACCATGCTGTGGCATCTCAATGGCCTGCTGGCGGACCGAGGCCGGGTTCTGGTGCACGGCCTGGAGGTCGGCCAGAGTAAGAACCTCAAGCAGGTGAGGCGCTTGGTGGGATTGCTCTTTCAGGAGCCGGACGACATGCTTTTCTCGCCCACGGTGATGGAGGACGTCTGCTTCGGGCCGCTGGCCCATGGGATGGGCGAGGCCGAGGCCGGGGAGAAGGCCAGGAAGGCGCTTGATGCCGTCGGGCTGGCGGGGTTCGAGCGGAGGTCGCCGCACCATCTCAGCTACGGCGAGAAAAAGCGGGTGGCGCTGGCGGCCGTCCTGGCCTTGGAGCCGGAGGTGTTGGCCTTGGACGAGCCCACCTCCAGCCTGGACCCCCGCTCCAGGAGGCAGCTGATGGAGATACTGGGCGGTTACCGGGGCACCCTGATCCTCGCCACCCACGATCTGGAGGCGGCGCTGGCTCTCTGTTCGCGGTCGGTGGTGCTGGACGGCGGGAGGGTGGTGGCCGACGGTGAGGCGGAGACTGTATTGGGCGACGCGACGCTAATGGAGAGCTGCGGCCTGGAGGTGCCGTTGACGTTAAAGGGTAACTGCCATTAGCCAGAAAAAGGAACCCAAACCCGACGCATGGGAAGAACAGCATTAATAATAGCCGGAGCGCAAATCTCGGCTCTGTGCCTACCATTTTTCCCATGCGCCCAAGTTCTGCCAGTTAGTTTCGACCTAAGGTCGGTTAATGGGTCATGCTACGTTTCTTCGGTGAAATCGCAGATCGGCGGCACCTGCTGGACCCACGGCGTCATGGCGGCC
>CAZFJC010000040.1:0-11997 GCA_964518765.1 uncultured bacterium | reverse complement strand
TATTTTCATTCAAAAAATATATCATATTTGGTCCGAAATCACCATGCATTACCTTTTTATATAACCCACTGGCGGATGAATCGATTTTCCCTCTTCGGCAGAACGCCAAAAGGCCAAGCCCCCCAACCCCCGGGGGGTCTTGGCTCGCCGGACGTCAATTATACCAGATTGTCCTTTTTAGGTCAATGAATACACAGCTCCCCCGCCCATAGCGGGAGGCTTTTTAAAACAGGCGTTTGATTACCCTGTCTTTTCAGGTTAGCCATTTTATAAACGCCCTAGACTATCCCGGCCAGGCTCGATAATACTGCTCCGGGTGCGTATTTCCGATGGTGGCGCGAAGTCGAGATGGTCGGAAAAGGCTTCGTCCCATAATTTCTTTAAATAGCCGGGAGAATCGATAATAAGATCTGTCTGTCGTTGTGCTTTTCCAGCTTAAGCCCCTATGATCGTAATTATGCAGCGGGTTTATGTCCGTCGGCTTCTTGCGTCCGCCCCTGCCAAATAATACGGATAAGTAAAATATATAGTATATTGCATATTATAAATATTACTATATATTAATCAGCACATGCCAAGATATGTTGTGTTATAATTATAGCCGCCCTTTTTACCGGGCGGCTAAGGTAACTCTTTTTCTTTTTCAGTCCTCAGGACGGCCCTTGCCCCATGCCCTTGTCCTGAGCCGCGTCGATGGGCGGTCGAGGGGTCGCCGCCTCACCACTTCTGCCCTCGGCTTTGGCCTTCTCCGCCTCTTGGGCCTTGAGCTCCTCCTGGATCCTCCGGGTCAGCTCGGGCAGCATCCCGGCCTCCACCATCTTGTCGAACACCTCCAGGGCCCGGTCGTAGTGGGCCAGGGCTTCCTGGTTGGCGTAGACCTTGCGGGCGTTGTCCCCGGCCTCCACCGAGTAGAAGAAGGCCGGCTCCCAGTTCTGGGCGTAGTAGTAGTGGTGGGCCAGCAGGCCCATGACCTCCTCCACCTTCTCCCCGAAGGCCTCCTCCAGGTAGTCGCCGATGTGGTTGTGCAGCTCGCGCCGCCGGTTGAAGGGCAGGCTGTCGTAGGCCACCTCCTGGGTCATGATGTGCTTGAAGAAGTAGTGGTTCTCCTTCTCCGACAGCACCAGGTCGAAGCGCCCCAGGTCTAACAGGATCGGGCCCAGGTCCATCTTCTTGGGATAGACCGCCGAGAGCACCGGGTACTCGAACTCCCGGCCGATGCACGAGGCCACCTGCAGTACATCCTTGGCCGTGGGCGACAGCCGGTCGACGCGGCTCATGATCACCCCCTGGACCGTGTCCGGGATGTTGACCGATTTGACGTCGGCCGTGGCCACCTTCCACTTGCCGTCCTCCTGGGTGATGACCTTCTGCTCTATCAGGGACTTGATGACCTCCTCCACGAAGAAGGGATTGCCCTGCGACTTCTTCAGTATCAGGTCCTCGAGCTCCTTGGGCATGCCTTCGATGGCCAGCAGGGTGTGGATCAGCTGCTGGCTTTCCTCCTGCGACAGCTCCTTGAGAGCTAGGGAGGTGTGGAACTCCTTGGTGGTGAACTCCTGCTTGGCCTCCATCGGCCGGTAGACCAGACACAATAGGATGGGCTTCTCTCCGATATTGCGGGCCACGTAGTTGAGAAGGCCCATGGAGGCGCTGTCGGCCCAGTGCAGGTCCTCGATGATCAGCATCAGCGGCTCCTGCTGGGCGCCCCAGGAAAGGATGTCCAACACCAGGTCGAACAGCCTCTGTTGGCGCAGCTTGGCATCCAGGGATTTGGTAAGGTCGGTCTCGGGCATGGGCACCCCCACCACCTCGCCCACCAGACAGGCCCACTCGGCCAGCTGGGGGTCGATGATCCCCAGCATCTTGCGGATCTTGGCCTCTTTCTCCTCCAGGCTGTCGGTCTCCTTGATGCCCAGGTAGCCCTTTAAAAGCTCGGACCAGGGCAGATAGGAGATGGCCGAGCCGTACGATTGGCAGTTGCCTCCGAAGACCGTGTAGCCGCGCTCTAGCCAGTTTTGGATTAGCTCCCGAGACAGGCGCGACTTGCCGATGCCGGGCTCGCCGACGATGGAGAGCACCTGGCCCTTGCCGGAGATGGTCCTCTCGATAGCCTCGCCCAGCACCGCCTTTTCGTTATCCCGGCCCACCATAGCCTTGGACTCGGAAACCCAACGGGAGAAGATATCGTCCCCGTATTTTTTCTCGCCCAAAGCTTGGAAGATGGCCACCGGGTGCGACTTGCCCTTGAAATCCCGCTCGCCCAGAGGTTTGGTTTCGAACTTTTTCCCAGCCTTGCGGTTTATCGCCGCCGAGATCACCAGCTGGCCCTCCTGGGCGTAGGACATCAGCCTGGCCGCCAGGTTGACCTCGTCGCCCATGACGGTGAACTCCCGCCGCACCGTCGATCCGATGGTCCCGGCGTAGACGAATCCGCTGTTGGCCCCGAATTTCTGCTTAAGGCCGCCGTACTTGAACTCCTCGTGGCCCAGCAGGTCAAGGGCGCAGAGCAGGGCCCGCTCCTCGTCGTTCTCGTGGGCGCTGGGGGCCCCGAAAAGGATGAAGACCCGTGGCCCCTGCTGGGAGAAGTCGATCTTGTTCACCGAGCCCCCGTACTTGTCGACCGTCTGGCCGAGCACCCGGATGTAGTTCTGGGCCTTGGAGACCGCCTGGGGGTCCCCGTCGAAGTCCAGGCCCCACAGGTTTAGGAACAGGGAGGTAACCCGGCGGTGCTCCCCGGCGAAGCCTCCGGCCTGGGGGTCGGCGATGATGGTGGCCAGCAGCCAAGGAGAAATGTAGGGCCTGAGCTTCTCCATCTCGGCCAAGGCCTGATCGATGTCGTCGGGCAAGGCCGTCCCAGCTTCGGCCGCCGGCTCGGCCTTAACGTCGATCGAGGTCAGTCGGTAGGCCCTGGCCTCCGGAACCGGCTCGGCTTTGATCTGTTTCTCCACCAGCTTGTAGAGCTCCTGGCTGACCAGGGCCTCGCCCGCGCCCGAATGCTCCTCGATCTCGGCCGCCCGCTGGGTGGCGCTGCCGGCCACCAGGTATTCCATCTGCCCGGCGGGATCTCCCAGCCGGCAAAGCAACGCCGTTCCGGAATGCAACGCCAGGTGAAGGTTGAGGGGAAAGGTGCCGGCCGACACCTTAACCTCGGAGAAGTTCCGGACGAACTCCTGCAACTCACGGACAGCGGCCAGGGCCCTCAGGTGGTGGGGCGATCTCTCGCCCGGCAGCGGCTCGAAGCCGGCGGTGAAGGCGTCGCCGGCGAAGGAGACGACGTCGCCGCCGTATTTGAGTACTATCTTTATCAGGGGGGAGAAGTAGCTGTTGATGATGTTGGTCACCTCCTCGGCCCCCTCCTTGCCGATGCGCGAGAGCTTCTCGGACATGGAGGTGAACCCGGTGACGTCGGCCATCAGCAAGGTTTGCTCCACCTTCTTGCCGGCCGCCAGATCAAGGCCATGTCTCCTGACTCCCGACGGCAGGTAGGAAAGCATGGCCTGGTAAATCCGGCCCAGCTGCCCCAAAAGCTCTCGCTGCTCGGCCTCGCCGAGCTTGCCCTGAGCCAGTTTGCCGGCGGCCTCGCCCCCCAGGTAGCGTTCCACGACTGTCCGATCTGTCTTCATGGCCACAAGCCTTTCTTTGGTGCGCTTCAATTATGCCAGAAATCGGTCCGCTTTGCAACCTAAATCTTCGGTCATTCCACGGTGACGCTCTTGGCCAGGTTTCTGGGCTGGTCCACGTTGCAGCCCCGGGCCACCGCCATGTAATAGGCCAGAAGCTGCAGGGGCACGCTGTTGACGATGGGCCCGAAATAGCTCAGGGTTCGAGGCACCCGGATAACGTGCTCGGCCAGCGAGCCGACCTGTTCGTCGTCGTCGTTGGCCACGGCGATGATCCGTCCCTTGCGGGCCTTGACCTCCTGAAGATTGCTCATCACCTTGTCGTAGAGCGCGTCCCGGGGCACGATGAAGACCACCGGCATATTCTCATCGATCAGGGCGATAGGACCGTGCTTCATCTCGGCCGCCGGGTATCCCTCGGCATGGATGTAGGAGATCTCCTTGAGTTTGAGGGCCCCCTCCAGCGCGGTGGGGAAATTGCTGCCCCGTCCCAGGTAGAGGAAGTTCTGGCAGTTCTTGAACTCCTCGGCGATGGCCTTGACCTGCGGCCCCAGGGCCAGCACCGCTTCCACCTTGTCCGGGATCGAGGTCAGGTCGCGGGCCAGGGTCCGACCCCTCTCCCTGCTCAGTGTCCCCCGCAGCTGTCCCATAAGCAGAGATAACTGGCCGAGCACCGCGATCTGCGAGGTGAATGCCTTGGTGGAGGCTACCCCGATCTCCGGGCCGGCGTGGATGTAGACGCCGGCATCGGTCTCCCGGGCGATGGTGCTGCCTACCACGTTGACGATGCCCACCACCGTCGCCCCCCGCCCTTTGGCCTCCCGTAGGGCCCCCAGGGTGTCGGCCGTCTCTCCGCTCTGGCTGATGACGACCACCACGTCATCGGAGCCGACGATGGGGTTGCGGGAGCGGAACTCCGAGGCATAGTCTACCTCCACCGGCACCCGGGCGATCTGTTCCAGCATATACTTGCCGGCCAGGGCGGCGTGCCACGAGGTGCCGCAGGAGGTTATCACCAGGCGCCTGGCCTTCAAAAGCTTGTCCTCGACCGGCAGCAACCCCCCTAATTTGGCCGTGCCCGATTCGGGCTGCAGCCTGCCCCTCATGGCGTTGCGCAGGGACTCGGGCTGCTCGTGGATCTCCTTGAGCATGAAATGGGGGTAGCCGCCCTTCTCGATCTGCTCCAGGCTGAAGGTCAGCTCCTCCACCTCCTTATCCACCTCCTGGTCGTGGATGGTCTTGGTGACGTAGCCCTGCCGGGTGACTACCGCCACCTCGTCGTCCTGTAGATAGACCACCTGTCGGGTGTGCTCCACCAGGGCGGCTGCGTCCGAGGCCAGAAAGTTTTCCCCGTCGCCCAGGCCCAGCACCAACGGGCTGCCCCGCCTGGCGGCGATGATTCGGTCCGGCTCCAGTGGCGAGATCACCAATATCCCGTAGGTGCCATCTACCTCATGCAGGGCCAGCCGTACCGCGGTGAAGAGGTCGCTCTTTTTGGCGTAAAGGCCCTCGATCAGATGCACCAGAACCTCGGTGTCGGTCTGGGTGCGGAAGGTGTGCCCGTCATCCGACAGTTTCCGCTTGAGGGCGGCGAAGTTCTCGATGATGCCATTGTGGATCAGGGCGATCCGGCCCCGGCAATCCTGGTGGGGGTGGGCGTTGAGGTCGGTGGGCTCGCCGTGGGTGGCCCAGCGGGTGTGGCCGATGCCGACCGTGGCCGTGAAATCACGGCCGGCCAGACGGGAGGCCAGGTCTGAGACCTTGCCAGCCCGCTTCGCGACGGCCAGCTCTCCTCCCTCCAGCAGGGCCAGCCCGGCCGAGTCGTAGCCGCGATACTCCAGGCGGCGCAGCCCCTCCATGATGATGGGCACCGCTTTTCTGGAACCGATGTATCCCACTATGCCGCACATGGAATTATCAATTCAATCCGCTGTTTTTTGAACCTGCATCGCCAGCTCGCCGGCCTTCTTGGCTAGGAGGTAGGCCTGCTTGGAATCGGACGACTCGGCGATGGCCCGAACGATAGGCTCGGTTCCCGAGCCGCGCACGTGCAGCCAACCGTGGTCGAAGAAGACCTTCACCCCGTCGGTGTGGTCCTGGAGCCGGTCGTGGAAGAAGACGGCCACTTTCTTTACGGCTACTGCCGGCGTCTGGCAGGGAAAGGTCTCCTTGACCATGTGATAGGCCGGCAGGCTTGATGCCAGCTTCGAGAGCTTCTCCCCGGATTCGGCCATCATGGCCAGTATCATGACCATGGCCGCGGAGGCGTCCCGGGCATACTGCAGCTCGGGGATGATCACCCCGCCGTTGCCCTCTCCTCCCAGCACCGCACGAACCTTCTTCATGCCGGCCACCACGTTGGCCTCGCCCACCGCCGTCCGCAGCACCCTGCCCCCCAGCTTGGCGGCGATGTCATCCACCATCCGGCTGGTGGAGAGGTTGGTGACCACAAGTCCTGGCTTTTTTGAAAGCCTCCACTGGGCGGCCAGAGCCAAAGTACATTCCTCGCCGATGGCCTTCCCTTGTTCGGTGACGATGGAAAGCCGATCGACGTCGGCGTCGGTGGCGAAGCCGGCATCGGCCTTGAGCTTCTTGACCGCGGCCTCCAGCTCCGTAATGTTTCTAGCCAAAGGCTCGATGGACCTGGAGAATTTTCCCGTAGGCTCATGATGGAGGGAGGTTGTTTTACATCCCAGACGGTCCAGCAGTTCTTTGAAGATGGGGCCGCCGGCGCCGTGGCAGGTGTCCACCGCCACCTTGAACTTTTTCTTCCTGATCTTGGCGACCGGGATGAACGGAAGTGCCAAAATCCTGTCGACGTGCTCGGAGACGGCGCCGGGATGGTCTGAGGCCCCTCCCAGCCTGTCATATGGCGCATAATCGATACGCCCCTGGTCGTGGAGCCCGAGGAACTCCTTGCCCGCCTCCCTGTCCAAAAACTCTCCGCCTCGGCCGATGAACTTGAGCGCGTTCCACTGGGGGGGGTTGTGACTGGCGGTGACCGCGATGCCGCCTTTGGCTTTTAGTTGTTTGACCATCAATTGGACAGTGGGGGTGGGTACGATGCCCAGGCGGACCACGTCGCAGCCAGCCGCCCTCAGCCCAGCCTCGGCCGCCATGGCTAGTATCTGCCCCGAGGGCCTAGAGTCCCGGCCCAGCACAACCTTGCCCCGGCCTAAAAAAGTGCCGAAGGCCGCAGCATAGCGAGCCACGGCCTCCGGGGTCAGGCTCTCGCCGACCACACCCCTTATCCCGGCCACGCTGATCATCAGTCGGCCGGGTTTATATCCTTGGTTGTCGTCGTTGTTCATGAAATATTTTTAGCGACTTCGGCGGACGGGTTGGAGTCAGGCATGGAGCCGCAGACCAGAATCGAACTGGTGACCTGCGCATTACGAGTGCGCCGCTCTACCGACTGAGCTACTGCGGCAACCTATTCAAGGTTATCTAGTTGAGTATCTGGACAGTTTGTCCGAAATTGCCTTTGTGTCCAAAAACTGTCCATCGGTCTCCGGGATCACCCGCTCCAGCGCCTCCACCGCCTTCCTCTTGCTCTCGGGCGCCGAGTGCGCGTAGCGGACCGTCATGGTGATGGTCGAATGGCCCAGTATCTCCTTCACCGTCACCAGGTCCACCCCGCCAGCCACCATGCGCGAAGCACAGGTGTGGCGCAAGTCGTGGAAGCGGCAGCGGGCGATGCCAGACCTGCGGATGGCGGCAAGCCAGGCGGTGCGCATCCCGGACACCGGGCGCCTGGTCCTGCCCGACATGAACACGTGATCCGAGCGCGATCCCTCCTTGAGTCTTTCCAGAAGTTCCATCATGACAGCGTTCAGCGGGATCTTCCTGGCCTTGCCGTTCTTGGCGTTCAGCACCGTCACCATCCTCTGCCGCAGGTCCACCTGCTCCCACCTCAGGGCCAGGATCTCGCCCAGCCTCATCCCGGGGTGCAGGGCGGTGATGACCACCGGCCTCAGGTGGCCGCAGCATGCCCTCAGCAGGGCGTTCGTCTCCTGCCTGGTCGGTATCCTGTCCTGGACATTTCCACCCGGAGCATCCTGACGTCCCTCACGGGATTCGAGGCCAGTTTCTTCCAGCTGACGGCCAGGTTCAGCATGTACTTTTAAAGCGCCAGCTCGCGGTTGACCGTGGCCGGCCTGACCTTCTCCAGCCTCTGCCGCTTGTACTCCCCGATCCAAAGCGGGTTGATGCCGTCCAGCCGCCTGGCGCCGAAGGCAGGCAGCAGGTTGGTCAGCTGCGACTGGTCGCGGCCCCAGGACCTCTTGTTGACCCTGGCCAGCGGCAGGTACTGCCCGGCCAGTTCGGCAAAGGTTGTATGGTAGCGCCCCTGAACGATCGCGGCCTTGCGCACCGCCAGGGCCTGCTCGGCCGCCTTCCTGCTGGGCCCGACTCCCTGGCGCACCCTGCGCCCGTGGACCCGGTAGTCTATGAAATATTTATCCTTTGCCTTGAAAATAACCATGATCACATTTTACCACTTTTCAGCTTTCGATGTCAATTAACATATGGCCGGGCCAGGCGGGGCTTCCGCCGCCCCTGCCCTCCCCCATGTTTGCTAGCCCTTGGCGCCCCCAGATCCCCCAGACGGCCTCCTGGACATTCCTGGACTCGATCCAGCGGTCGAGCACCACCCGGCTCCCCAGCTTGATGTGCGGGATGCGCCTCTGGTGGACCCAGGCGTACAGGGGGTGGCGCGATAGGCCGGTCACCGGCACCGCCTTCTTGACGCTCAGGAGTTTCTTGGCACTGGTTTGTTCAGATTCGTTCCCTTTCATTTGTGTTCCTTCCGTCCGCTGACGACGGGAGCACGCGGGACGCGCATGCCGCCTTGCTGGCGAAGTCGACAACACGATGGATGCCAAAGCGTTGTTGTGCATGTATATCGAGGCCTTTCTCGCCCGGAGAGCTTCCGGCCTGTCGTCATATGGTCTATGTCTAAGATTAACCATTAATCGTGTTTTGTCAATGGCGGCGTTTTGACCTAACACTATGTTAGGTCAGTGGTTTTAAGGGGGTATTTTACAATGCCTTGTAGGAGTTGCCGTTGCGGCGGCGGGAAACGCCCCGGAGGCCCGATAGAAAAATTTTCGGTTTTCATGATCTTGGGTCGAAAGTGTAACCGGGCCCGTAAACACTGCGTTTGAAGCCCCCGGGAGGCGATCCCGGGGGCTTCTGGGTGCGGACAGCCTGTTCTGGCGGTCTGGGTTTTGGGGGAATTTATTACCAATTAATTATTTAATATTTTTTACCCTTTCCCAGGGAATGGATTTCCACCTGTTTTTTTGTTGGAAATCCAGTGAAAATGGCATTTACTTCAGTCAAATTTGATTAAAAAATGTGAACTATACACGGTTTTTTCTTTTGGCTCTTCCGGGTTTAGTGTGGGTATTTTACCATGTTCAATTGGTCTGTAACATAGAATTGACGCCCATCTAAACGTTTTACCTTTGATGCAAAACGTGGCACGTTTTACCAAGGTGTATATAGCTTGTGATATTTAAAGTGACTGAAGCCGTAAGTCCAGTAATTACGCGAGTTTCGACTTTTTAAACAACCCTCTAAAGCTCACAAACGTTCGTTTTTTACCCACTATAAACCCAGAAGACCCTTTCTTTTTTATCGTTTTCTTATTTAGTTTTCTAAATTTTACTTGGCCCGATAAGTGATTCGATAATTCCAATCAGCTCCGAGAGTTTAAAGGGTTTTGTAATGTAATAATCCGCCCCTGCCGATTGCCCAGCTTCGATATCCTTCCTCCCCGTCTTTGCCGTCACCATGATCACTTTTAAGCCTTTTGTGGCAGGATCTGACTTCAAAGCCCGACATACCTCGATTCCATCGAGGCCCGGCATCATGATATCCAGAAGAACCAGGTCCGGCTCGGTTTCTCTGGCCATTTTAAGGGCCTGGTCCCCGTTGACCGCCTGGCTCACCTCGAATTCTGACCGTGACAGGACCTCGGAGATGAGATAAAGGACGTTTCTGTCGTCGTCCGCCACCAGGATTCGCTTCATCATGACCCTTCAGGCCGCGGATCCCGTTTCCAGGATGCCGCGTATCTTGCTCCGTAAATCGTCCAGGTTGACGGGTTTGGTGACGTAGGCCGATACGCCCGAAGTTCCCACGATGTAATCGTCCTGCAGGTGCTTATAGGAGGTGCAGATAATGACCGGGATGCCGTTCCTGAGCTCCCTGATCCTCTCCAGCAGCTCCAGGCCGTTGATGTCCGGCATCTTGATGTCGGCCACCAGCAGGTCGAAAGGCTCCTTCATCAGTTTCCTCAGGGCCTCCCGTCCCGAGCCCACCGTGGTCACCTGGTAACCATCGGTACTCAGAAGCTCGTCAAAGAGCAGTCTGATGTTGGCTTCGTCGTCGGCGATGAGTATCCTTTTCATGGCATGATCTCCGTCCCTTTCGTTAAACAGCCGGAGCTGGCAGGAAAAGGCGGAAGGTGGTCCCATTCCCCGGCCAGCTCTCCACCGTTATATCACCCCGGTGCTCCTCCACGATCTTCCGCACTATAGCCAGACCAAGCCCTGTGCCGGATGACTTAGTGGTGAAGAACGGCTTGAATATTTCTTCTTTCATCTCCGGGCTGATGCCGCATCCATTGTCCGAGACCGAGACCTCCACTCCGCTCTCTTTGTCACGAAGCCCCGGCTTTACGCTCACTTTCACCTCGCCGCACGGGCCTGTGGCCTCCCGCGCGTTGTTGATCAGGTTGGTCATCAATCTTTCCAGCCGGCCCGGATCTCCCAGGACCGCCGGCAATGGGCGAATGACGTCGAGTATAACTTCTGCCCCCCGGTCCCTGAGCAACTCATCCTTGTTTTTTACCACCTTGTTCACCAGTTCGACCAGGTTGACCTCGCTTGTCTTTGATTCCTTCCGATGGGCGAAGTCCAGTATGTCGGATATGATCGAATCGACACGGAAAGCCTCCTGGACGATTATCCGCACGTAGCGCATCAGGTCGGGATCGGTCGTTCCTTTGTGCTCTATAAGCTGCGCGAACCCGGCGATCGAGTTCAAGGGATTCCTTATCTCGTGGGCCATGACCGCCGCCATTTCTCCCAGCACCGCCAGCTTTTCGGTCTGGCGCACCCGCTCCTCCAGCGACCTGGTGCTGGTAAGATCGGTAAACACTGCTATCGCTCCGTTGGTACGCGCCGTCTGATTGTGAAGTATCGAGGTGGACACGTCCAGCACCATTTCCCGCCCGCCACTGGCGGAGGCGCGCATCTCCCTTCGACTCTGAGGCCGGCCGCACTCCATGGTCAGCGACAGGAGCTCGCCCAGGGAAGTCAGTTCAGGTACGACGGATATTGGCTTGCCTAATGTCTGGGCCGAAGGCAACCCGAAGATACGACTTGCTTCCCGATTGAAGGTGGTGATCGTGCCCTCCACGTCGACCACTACCACACCGCTCGCTATACTGGCCAAGATGTTCTCGTTGTACTCTTTCAGTATCTTGTTGCTCTCCCCTGTTTTCCTGATCTCTTCGGTAGCCTGTTCGATCTCCCTCTCCAACCTCAGATTGAATCGCTCTACCTCCTCTTTTTTGCGCCGCTCGCTCTGAACCTGCCCTGCCCAGAAACTGCTGAAAATGGCGATCAGGAAGAAGAACGGCATCCTCAGCCAAAAGGCCGGCTGGCCCAGCATCTCCCCGCCGCCCTGCAGATAGGCCAGCCAGCCGTACAGGACCGAAGCAATCACCGCCACCGGAAGCGCGCTCCCGACCGACTGGCCGATGCTGGACATGAAGATGGACAGGAAGTACACCAGGTAGAAATCGGTGTTGATGCCCTCGGCAAAATAGATCATGGCCGAGACGAAGAGGATGTCAAGCACGAAGAGGAGGTACGTGAACCAGGAGCGGTCGAAGAGCCTTTCCGGCACCAGCGACACCAGGCTGTTGAGGGCGACGATGGCCACCGCCAGGATGAAATTAGCGCTGTCGCTCGTCAATCCCTTGGCGCTGTATCCGGCCATGAAGATAAGAAGCAAAACGATCAGCCATCTCATGGTGAGGATGGTGCTCTTGGCCGATTGATTGAACAGCCTCTTCTTCATTATAGATAGCGTTCTCTATCAAATCCCATATTATTGAACAAGCATATATCGGGCCAGACGAAGAAATTGTTTCGTTTCACATACCCTTTTCACCCAAGGGATTACAATGGACCCTCTGGTCATACTTTTCCCTGCGTGTCACTTTGCCGTGTCTTTGTCTCGAATACATGACTGAACGCCGGTTTTAGCCTGGCTGCTTTTAAACCGACGCTATTTGCATTATGTTGAACCGTTTTGACCTGACCCCTGAAACTGGTCCAGGTTCTATGTTACAATAGGACCA
>CAZFJC010000039.1:0-12978 GCA_964518765.1 uncultured bacterium | reverse complement strand
AGGCATTGCTGCCACTGCTCCCTGGCCTTCTCCTTGTTGCCGGCCTTGAGGTAGGCCACCCCCAGAAAGATCATGGCTTCGAGAAAATTGGGGCTGGTCTTCAGGACTGCCTCCAGATTCTCCGAGGCCTCCTGGTAGCGCCCCAGGTTGAGCAGGGCCTTTGAAAGCTTCAGCCTGACGTCGTGGAACTTGGGGCTGACCTTGAGGGCTCGGGAATATTCTTCGGCCGCCTCCTGGTAATAGCCGATCTCGTTGTAGGTGTCGCCCAGCTTGGTGTGGGTGTCGGCCAGCTGGTTGCGGATGGATAGGGCCATGCCCTCCTTGACGTCCTCGGCCTCCGAGGCCTTGGTGAAATGGGACACCGATTCCTCGTAGCGGCCCAGCTCGTTGAGGGTGATGGCCAGGTTGAGGTGGGCTTCGATATACTTGGGGTTAAGCTTGATCGACTGCTGGAAGGCCCTGATGGCCTCCTCGAACTCGCCGCTCAGGTGCAGGGCCAGCCCCAGCTGGTTGTGCAGGTCGGGAAAGTTGGGCGACAGCTTGATGGCCTTCTTCAACTCCTGCACCGCCTCGCCGTAGCGCCCCTTGGCGAATAGCTCCCGCCCTGTCTTGAAATGCCTTTCGGTTTCGAATTCCATATCCGGCCCGTTCCTGTTTGCATTACGTTTGTGGTGAACCCAGCTAATAATATATTACAAAAACGGGCTGAAGTCAATAACATTAATTTAATAGTATTATACTATATTAAATATCACATAGATAATTATATATAATAATAGTTATATAATGATAAAATGGGTGTAATCGATTTGTCTAAATATTTAGATATAAATATAAAGTGCCCCGAATATTTCGGGGCACTTTTAAGTAACAATTAAGTTACTTCTTCTTCTTTGTGGCTTTCTTTGCCTTTTTCTTGGCCGGCATTGTCGCCCTCCTTTTCTTGTTCTTGTTTAATTTTTTAGTATAGTAAGCGAGCAGATTACTTCTTCTTCTTCTTGGCCACCTTCTTCTTAGCTGGCTTCTTGGCACATGCCATCTTCGATCACCTCCTTTTTTATTAATTTCATGCTCTGCGATAAGACGCAGATATTTAACCATTTATGTTGTCGTAGTGTTATTTAGGTATAAATATACAATATATTGTATATTTGTCAAGAGAAATTTTATATTTTTTTAAAAAATTTGGCCGATTCGATAATAAAAAGATTCAAAACCATAAAACCCTTGAAAATCAAGCTTTTTCAAAGACATGATCATTGGATCGGCTCAACCTGTGTAAAAAAAAATTGCACCACAATATATAGTGGTGCCTTCACCTATCCGTTTCTTAAGAAGATTTTATTTTAAATCTTCTGAAAAACAATAATTGCAAGCCTTTTCACGGGGGACCAAGAACGAAAGATTGCGCAAGCCTTGATTTTACTGGGCTCTCAGAAGACAGGCGGCGGATATGGCATCTTTTTTTTTACAGGCCGCGAGGGAACATTATTCGACGAGCCAATATCGTTCCCCCGGCGCAGAAGTTCACCGTACGGCTCCACAGGTCCTGGGTCCAGAACCATGAGGAACCTTGGTCCACCTTATGCTTGAAATCAACTATGGTGTCGGTGATGTAAACGCCGCATCGCCTCAGGGCAAAGCTGTCTAGCGCGCTGTTGGGCATGTCCGGTGAATGGCTGCAGGCACAGCGATATCCGGCCTCGATGACCGCCTGGCGCACCCGCCGGTCGTAGCGGCCGAACGGGTAGCAGAAGCTGACCACCTCCCCTCCCAGCCCGTCCTCGAGCGCACGTTTCGAACCGGACAGCTCCTGCTGCAGCTCCTCGTCTCTAAGGCGCCTCAGGTCGCGGTGGCTCGCCCCGTGCGAACCGATCTCGATGCCGGCCGCCTGCATCTCCCTTAGCTCATTCCAGCCAAGATGCCGGAAGTGGCGGCCGCCCCAGTTGAGGTCCCAGCGGTTTTCCTGGCCGACGTAACCGGACAGGACGAAGACCGTAGCCGTGAATCCATGGTCCTTCAGGATGGGCAGGGCGTAAAGGAATACGCTTTGGTAGGCGTCATCGAAGGTCAGGCACGCCAACCTGGGCCGCACCCCGGCCCCCGCCGCCATCATCGAGGCCGCCTGCGACAGGGTCACCGTCCGATATCCGTTGTCCCTCAGCCAGTCCATCTGTCGGGAGAACTGGCGTGGCGTGACCCGGGTGCCCCCCAGCTCGAACATTGTGTCCACCTTATGGTAGGCCAATATCGGGATGGAAGCCGGCGGGGGCGGGCCCCAGCGCCGTCGCCAATAGAGATGGAGCAAAATCACCGCTATGGCGGCCGCGGCCAACCCCAGCGCTATCGACGCGAGCAGCTGCACGGCTGGCAAATCACTGTTTGATAAAGATAGACGGCCCCCCGGTTCTGGCCGTCGTTGAGCCGGCCTAAGAAGGTCTCGTCCATCCTCACCTTCATCTTGGGGGGCTCCAGGTACCTGGCGGTGATCTCCGCCTGACCGTCTTGGTACAGTTTCAGCTTGACGTAATTATAGACATGCTTTCCCCTCCTGGCGATCAGCGAGGTCTGGGAGGCGCTGAGGAAGGCCTGCGTGTTGCCCACCGAGTTAGGGGCGAAATACTCGAAGGTCTCTATTTTCATACCGCCGATGGCATCTGGAGCATCGGTGGTGTCGCCGTCCTGGACCAGGCGGCAACGGGCGTAATGAAAGATCGCCCTCACCTCGCCCCCAGCCTTGAGGACATCGATCAATCGATCGAAGCTGTTGATGGCGACCGCCCCCGTCTTTTCATTTGCCCGGCCGGATTTTGCTTCGGTCGCCCCGTCCTGCGCCAGGCTGGCTCCGGCCGCCGCCAGGGCTAGAGCCGAAGCCAATAATATGGATATCCTCCCCATCGGGCACCTCCCTCAATTATTATTTGGTATTATACAACAAAAGCCGGCCCGATGGAAAATATTTATAATAGGACTTGACAAGTCCTATTATATATGCTATAATGGGACAATAATAATCTTATTATGAGTTCATGCTGCTCACCAAGCGCAACGAGTTCGCTCTGCAGGCCTCGATCCTTCTGGCCAAAAGCACCCGCCTCATGCCGGCCTCGGAGCTGGCCCGGACCCTGGGCACCAGCCCGGCCTTCATGTCCAAGATCGCCCAACAGCTGGTGCGCGCCGGTATCTTAAGATCGCTCCGGGGAAAGGGAGGCGGCCTGTCCCTATCACGTCCTGCAAAAGACATCCTGGCGAAGGATATCTTTCGAGCGGTGGATGGTCCGTTGCTCCTGTCCGGCTGCCTGTCCCGAGGCCGCTGCCGCCACCTGGACTGCCCGCTCTATCCGGTGCTGGGCCGGGTCCAGGGAAGGCTAGACCGGGAGCTAAACAACGCCCGGCTTTCGTCCTTCGTCAATAAGGAAGCCTAATGAAGAGAAGGATCGTGGAGATCGACCGCGACCGCTGCGACGGCTGCGGTCTTTGCGTCCCCAACTGCGCCGAGGGGGCGCTGGGTATCGTCGAGGGCAAGGCGGTGCTGGCCAGCGAGACATACTGCGACGGTCTGGGGGCCTGCCTGGGGCACTGTCCCCGGGACGCCATCCGCATCGTGGAGCGGGAGGCGCCGGAGTTCGACCAGGCGGCCGTGTCCCGCCACCTGGCAGGTAAGGAAGATGGGCCGGCAGCGGCCAAACCCCAAGGCACGAAACCCCACGCCTGTCCCGGGCAGAGGGTGAGGGTAGCGGCCCCTCCGGCCCCGGTGGCCGAGACCGACGATGGTCCCGCCCCCTCGCAGCTCGGCCACTGGCCTATTCAGCTGCATCTGGTTCCGCTTGAGGCGCCTTTCTTCGCCGGGGCCGACCTGCTGGTCGCGGCCTCCTGCGTTCCCTTCGCCCATGCGGACTTCCACCGTACGCTTCTGGCCGGCAAATCTCTGGCCATCGCCTGCCCCAAGCTGGACAGGACCGGGCCCTATCTGGAGAAGCTGACCGCCATCTTCCGGGACAACGACATCAGATCGCTGACCGTGGCCGTGATGGAGGTGCCGTGCTGCCAGGGTCTGGTGCGTCTGGTGCGGCAGGCCCTGCACGATTCCGGCAAACAGTTGCCGATAACGGTTGAGGTCATCGGCATAAACGGAAACCGTAAGTAAGGACATGGCGCTCCATGTCCCAACAGAAGGAGGTTGAAATGAAGAAGTACCGCTGCACCGTGTGCGACTACATCTACGATCCAGCCAAAGGTGATCCCGATTCCGGGATCAAGCCCGGCACTCCGTTCGAATCCCTTCCCGACGACTGGGTCTGTCCGCTTTGTCAGGTGGACAAGTCGAATTTCGAGCCGGTGGACTGAACTGGCCGTTTGGTCTCGGATTAAAAAGTGAAGATAACGAGAGGCCCGCTATGAAGAACTGCCCCAAGTGCGCGGCAAAGAAGGTCACCGCCAAAGCTCCGGCCAAGCCGCCGGTCGAGACCATCGCCAGGACGGTGTCCTACCAGAGGGACAACATCGTCAGCCGGGAGATCATCCGCCGGAGGTACGGCACGGTCACCGTCTTCGCCTTCGATGCCGGCCAGGGCTTGTCCGAGCACACCGCCCCGTTCGAGGCGCTGGCGCAGTCGCTGGAGGGCACGGCCGAGGTCAGGATCGACGGCAAGCCGTACCGTCTCAAGGCCGGCCAGATGGTGGTACTGCCGAAGGATCATCCCCACGCCCTCAAAGCGCTGACCAGGTTCAAGATGCTGCTAACAATGATCAAGGCATAAAAACGACGGCCATCGAGCGGAGTCGAGATGGCCGATCCGATAACTCTACCGCACCTTTCGACTCCGCTCAAGGTGCGGACCGATATTGGGAGTACTTCATATGTCCATGTTCTGCTACCAGTGCCAGGAGACGGCCGGCAACAAGGGCTGCGCCGGCGCCCGAGGGGTCTGCGGCAAGCCCGACCTGGTCGCCAACCTCCAGGATGCCGCCATCCACGCCCTCAAGGGCCTGGCCTGGGCCAACGCCCGGGCCCATGGCACGCCGGCCTATAGCCAGCCGGCGGCCATGCTGGTCAACGATGTTTTATTCGCCACCCTGACCAACGTCAATTTCGATCCTGATTATTTTGTAAAGCAGATCGGACGATCGGTCGAACTGCGGGATGACATCAAGGCGAAGCTCGGGGACAAGCTGGGCGGCAGGCTGCCTGAGGCCGCAGTCTGGGACGGCAAAGGTTCGGTCGAGGATTTGGCCAAGAAAGGGTATGAGGCCGGTGTGCTGTCTTTTAAGGACGAGGATGTGCGCACTTTGCGCTATTTGGCGATCTATGGCCTCAAGGGCATCGCCGCCTACGTCCACCATGCGGCGGCTTTGGGACACACCGACGACGAGATCCTGCTGTTCACCCAGCAGGCGCTGGCCGCCACCCTGGACGAAACGCTTTCGGTTGACCAGCTGACCGACTGGGTGTTCAAGGCGGGCCACGCCGGGATCAAGGTGATGGCCCTGTTGGACCGCGCCAACACCGAAAGTTTTGGCCACCCCGAGATCACCCAAGTATCCTTGGAGCCCGGCGATCGGCCCGGGATATTGGTCTCCGGGCACGACCTGGCCGACCTGCGCGATATTTTGGAGCAGACCCAGAACTCGGGCCTGGATGTTTACACCCACGGCGAGATGCTGCCGGCCCACGCCTACCCCTTCTTCAAGAAGTTCCCGCATCTGCGCGGCAACTATGGATCCTCGTGGTGGCATCAGCCCGAGGAGTTCGACAAGTTCCATGGCGCCATCCTGATGACCTCCAACTGCCTGGTGCCACCCAATGATTCCTACAAGGATAGGTTGTTCACCACCGGGGTGGTGGGATACCCGGGCATCGCCTACATCCCCGACCGGGCCCCGGGCAGGCAGAAGGACCTCTCGGTTGTGATCGCCAGGGCCAAGCAGTGCCCGGCGCCGGAAAAGATCTCCGCGGGCAAGCTGACCATCGGCTTCGCCCGCAGCCAGGTGCTGGCGCTGGCCGACAAGGTGATCGAGGCGGTCAAGGGCGGGGCCATCAAACGGTTCGTGGTCATGGCCGGCTGCGACGGCCGCCACAAGACGCGCCAGTACTTCACCGACTTCGCCCAGGCCCTGCCCAAGGACACGGTGATCCTGACCGCCGGCTGCGCCAAGTACCGCTACAACACCCTGGACCTCGGGGACATCGGCGGCATCCCCCGGGTGCTGGACGCCGGCCAGTGCAACGACAGCTATTCGCTTATCCAGATCGCCTTGGCCCTCAAGGACGCCTTCGGCTTGAAGGAGGTCAACGAGCTTCCTCTCAGCTTCGATATAGCCTGGTACGAGCAAAAGGCGGCCTTGATACTGCTGTCGCTTCTGGCGCTGGGCATCAAGAACATCCACCTGGGACCAACCCTGCCGGCCTTCATCTCGCCCAATGTTCTCAAGCTTTTGGCAGAGAAGTTCAACATTCAGCAAACGACCACGGTGGAGCAGGACCTGCCTCTGGTCATGGCTGGAAAGTAAGCGGTTACAGCGCCAAGGGGCTGCGAAGGAAAACTTCGCAGCCCCTTGCCATCCCGGCAATCCTGCCTCTGCCTCAGATCACCCTCAGGGTGTCGGTCAGGCCTCGGGCCGAGCCCTGGACCAACAACATCCTCTGGCCCTTTCGCCCCGACCTCAAGCTGATGGCTAAATTCTTTAGATAGCGCTCTTCCCCCCATTCCCCACGCGGCGCGGCCACCGGGTGTACGCCGTAGGAGAACTGCATGAACTCCCTGTTTCTGGGATCATCCGACAGGCCCAGCACCCAGGCATTGGGCTTGAACCGGGATATCCGCCTTGGGGTATTGCCGGTACGGGTCGGTGCCAGTATCCATCCCAGCCCTAGCCTCTCTTGGAGCCTCAACGCCGCCAGAGACACCGCATCCTCGGTGTTCAGGCCGGGGCGGGACAGCAGAGCCTCTTCCACTTCCGAGGCCGACAGCCCCTGCTCCCGGTGTCCCTCTGCGTCCCGGGCGATGGCGGCCATCATGGCCACCGCCCGTGCCGGGTATTTTCCCACCGCCGTCTCCTCGGAGAGCATCACCGCGTCCGTCCCGTCCATGATGGCGTTGGCCACATCGGCCGCCTCGGCCCGGGTGGGCCGGATGCTGTCGACCATGGACAGAAGCATCTGGGTGGCGGTGATGGCCGGCCGGCCGGCCACATTGGCCTTTCGGATTATCTCCTTCTGCACCACCGGAACCCGCTGGACGGGGATCTCCACCCCCAGATCACCCCGGGCCACCATCACCCCGTCGGCCTCGGCCAGGATCCCGTCCAGGTTGGCCACCGCCTCGGGACGTTCTATCTTGGCCACGGCATAAACAGATTTTCCCAAGTTGGCGGCAAACCTTTTGAGCCGCCTGATGTCCTCACCGTCGGCCACGAAGGACACCCCGAAGATGCTCACCCCCTGTTTCAGGCCGAATTCCACGAATTTTTGATCGTCCCTGGTGACGGCATGGGAAAGCACCCTGGCCCCGGGCAGGTTGATGCCCTTGCGGGTACGGGTTTGGCCGCCGATCACCACCCGGCACTTCACCCGAGTGCCGCGCACCGCCAGCACCTTCAACTGGATAAAGCCGTCGTTGAGATATATGTACCCGCCCGGCCTGACGCACCTGGGCAGCGCCTTGAAATCCACCGGCAGGACAGCCTCGGCCGCCTCATCGCCCCTGGTGGTGAAGGCCACCTCTTCCCCGCGTTTGAGAACCGTCGGCTCCTTGACCAGCCTGCCCAAGCGTATTTTGGGGCCGGGCAGGTCCATCAGGATGGCCAGGGGCTTCCCCAGTTTTTGGGAAACCCGCCGCACCAGGCGGATGTTATCGGAGTGGCCCTCCAGGCTGCCGTGCGACATGTTGAGCCTGACGATGCTCAGGCCGGCCCGGGCCATGGCCGCCAGCGTCCTCTCGTTGGCCGAGGCCGGGCCCAGGGTGGCCACGATCTTCGTCTTGATGTCTGGCAGTTTCATGCTCACTCCACTTTCACCAGCTTGACGCTCCTCCCCCCGCTTCCCCCGCCCTCCCTCAGCAGATAGACCCCCTGGGCCAGGCCCTTCAAATCCAGCGCCACCTCGGCCCTATGGCCGAACAGCGTTGGCCGGGGCAGCGTCCTAACCCGCCTTCCGGCGACATCATAGAGATGTATGTCACCGATGCCCTCTCCCTGGCCAATAAGCGACACCCACGCTAGGCCGCGGCAGGGATTGGGATAGATTTTGATTGCTGTTCTTTCCGCCTGAGGATGATGTTCAGCCACCCCGGTAGAGCTGTCAAAGGCCAGGGTCACCCGATGGAAAATTGGATCGTCCGGCAGGATTCCGGACCTGGGCTTGAAGGCTGCCTCCAGCACCATGGAATCGGGGCGGAAACAGACTATCTGGTGGTTTCCGGCGTTGTAGATATCGGTGTACTCATAGCCCGGCCCGTTTCCGTTGTCGAAACCGGCGATGATCTTTAGTTCCTCCCAGTCCACCTGGCCGCCGCCCAATCCCACCTGGCTGCGAAAGCTGGACCAGCGTCCGGTGTTGAACTGGACCCCGGTGTGGTTGTCGTGGTTGCCCGAAAGCACGAAGGAGTTGACCGCAGCCACCGCCCCTGGGTATTCCCACTCGATGCCCGGGTTGAGCTCTGAGGTGTCCCGGCGCAGGGCCCTTCTCATAGCCGTTCCTGTGCCAGAGAAATTGTTCTCCAGGACGCCCCCGCCGAATCGATCGGACATCAGCACCAGATGGTTGTAGGCATAGTGCTTCGAGATGTCAGAAAGATAGGCGGCGGCCGAGGCCATGTCCTCATAACTTTCCAGGGCCAGCCTGATGTCCATGGGGTACGACCTCCTTCCGGCCGAGGAGTAGGCGGCACCGGTGGGCGAATCCAGAATGCCGGCGAAAAGGCCGTTTTCGTTAAACCCGGTGACCGCCCCCATAAATCCCAAGAACCCAACCAGACAGACGGAGCCGGTCCCGTTCTTGATGAAAGTCACCGCCTGGATCTGGCCCAGCTGGTTCTGGTTGCCGGAGTGCCAGTCGAGAAGCCTGGCGATCATGGGTTGTCCGCTGGCCGAGCCGTCCCCGTATACGGCCAGCCCGGCGCACTGGCTGGATCGGGCGCAGTCGGGGAAGAGGTTGAGAAGTCGGATCTCGTCGCCTGACAGCTTGCCGTCCCCCCTGACGTTCACCGTCTCGGCCGCCACCCCGGCGATCATGCCGTCGATCTCGTCACAAAACTCCTGGGGCACCTGGGGCCAGATGTCGTCCATCCTGGAGATCCAGGCGTTGTAGGTGGAGTTGCTTCCGGAGCGCTCGGCCAGATAGGAGTCCACCAGCTGTCCGAAGCCCGGCAACGCCGAGGCGATGGCCTGGCCCAGCTCCTGCCCCATCTGGTAGCGCGAACCGGCCGAGGCCAAGTCGCAGACCACATGGTAATAGGCGCCGCTGTCGGCGATGGTGACATACTGAGCGGATAGCGAAGCCGACAGGATCGTCAACATTACGACAATACGTGCCATCTTGCCTCCGTAAACGATGATAAATATTATGCCATCTCAAGACGTTTGTCAATAAAAAAGCGGACCGTGCAAGATCCGCTTTGTTCAAGGCGCGATGTTGCTACTTTTGGTCGAAAACCCTCAGGTACTCCCCATAGCCCTCTTCGACCATCTCCTCCTTGGGTATGAAGCGGAGCGAGGCCGAGTTGATGCAGTAGCGCAGGCCGGTCGGCTTGGGGCCGTCTTCGAACACATGGCCCAGGTGGGCGTCGCCCAGTTTGCTTCTTACCTCGGTGCGGACCATGCCGTGGGATCGGTCGTCCTTCTCGACTATCAGCGAGTCGTCCAGCGGTCGGATGAAGCTGGGCCAGCCGCATCCCGAGTCGAACTTGTCGCGCGAGGAGAACAACGGCTGTCCGGTGGTGATATCCACGTAGATGCCCTCGCGTTTTTCGTTCCAATAGGGGTTGGCGAACGGCGGCTCGGTGGCATTCTCTTGGGTCACTTGGTATTGGATGCCGGTTAGTTGTTTCCTCAGCTCCTTTTTGTCAGGTTTGCGGTAGTTATTATCCATCCTGTCCTCCCCCCAGGTCCTTTTGAGATACTCGGCCCGTCCCGAGAACGTCCGATATCTCTGGTACTGGGCCGGGCAGGTCCGGTAGTAGCCGCGGTGATGCTCCTCGGCCGGATAGAAATTGGTGAACGGCAGTATTTTTACGGCTATCGGCTTGGAGAATTTACCCGACCTCTCCAAGGCTTTTTTGGAACCTTCGGCCCAATCTCTCTCCTGGCCGTTCTGGTAGAAGATGGCCGTCTGGTACTGGCTGCCCCGGTCGGCGAACTGTCCCCCGGCATCGGTGGGATCTATCTGCCGCCAGTAGACGTCCACCAGCTCCCCGAAGGTCACCCTGGACGGGTCATAGCTCACTCGGACCATCTCGTAATGCCCGGTCTTGCCCGAGCAGACCTCCTGGTAGGTCGGGTTCTTGGTCTTGCCCCCGCCGTACCCAGGCATCACCTCGAGAACCCCTGGTATCGAATCGAACGGATGCTCCAGGCACCAGAAGCAGCCCCCGGCGAAATAGGCCTGTTCTGTCTTCTCCATGTCGTTACGGCCCCCTTTCATATCTCCCCGGCCCGCTAGACCCAAGAAGGGCAAAACGGCCAGAAGGATCATGCTTTTCATGGCGTCATCTTTCAAGATGGAAATATTCAACCAGGGACAAAGGGTTGGGAATGTATCCTGGCTTTTGCCCGGATAAACAATTCAAAGCTTTTAATCTTCCAATTCCTCATATAGTATCCAAAGCCTCTTACTTAAATATAACCCTGTTCTGAGTGCATTTCAAGGGGGCGGTGATACAATAAAAAGACATTATTCACGGTAATCCAACAGGCTTCGTCTATTGAAAAAATAAGCCGTTGCCCCTATAATAGGACTTTCATCTCAGGATCGGAACAACATGAAGACGGTGGCCGCCGCCATAATCATCAGAGAGGGGAAGGTTCTCCTGGCCCGCCGCCGGCCGGGCGAGAGCAACGCGGGATGTTGGGAATTTCCCGGAGGGGCCCTGAAGGAGGGCGAGACGCCTCAGCGGGCGCTGGAGAGGGAGCTACTCGAGGAGCTGGGGGTGCGGGCCAGGGCCGGATCGGTGGTGGCCAGGAACGAGTACCGCTACGCGGACGGCGTCATTTTGCTAGTGGCCGTCCTGGCCGAGCTGGAGTCTTGCGATTTCATGCCGACCGACCATGACCTGTTGGAGTGGGTGCCCCTGGCCGAGATTTTGCACTACGACCTCTCCCCGGCCGATATACCCATAGCCCGGGAGTTGCTGAGGGCTCGTTGAATGCTTGAAGCAAGATAGGATCAAGCCCCGCCTTATAGGCGGGGCTTGATCTATAACGCAGAGCTCGGCGGCGGCGCTTGGCGCCGTCCGCTGCAACCGGTTGTTATGCCTTTCTTTGAATTCGATTCGCTCTCATCCTTCCTCATCGAGACCTTCTTCTTGTGGCATTGCCTCTGCCCTTATTTCCGGTTCAGGTAGTAGATGGCGGGGCAAAAAGGCTACTCCGGCGATCAAAGTCGGCACTACAGCACTGGCAATAACCACTGCAACCAAAAAAGAATACTGTGCCTGCGTGACGATGTTGTGCGAGAACCCATACAACGCCGAAATCGTTCCGAACGTCAAGCCGGTGGACATCATCAGGGTGTAATACCATCGTTCGTCTCGTCTGCGGCGAAACTGACCGATGATCGGGTAAAGCCCAAATATCTTCGATATGACTTTCCCCCCAAGCAGAAGCAGAAAAACGACGGGAGCGGCAACAAGGGCTGGCAGCGAGACGAATGTTCCTGCACGGAGGAAATAAAACGGGGTGAGAAACCCGACGGTCAACGTCCGGAGACGGCGAATCCAGAAGTTGTCTCCATTCGAGAACTCAGCCAGAACCATACCAACGAGGTAGGCTGGAAGAACCGCCTCACTCCCGGACCAAAGCGCCAATGCACCCAAGGCGAAAAGGATGAAGATAATCCATTTGGTTCGGATGGCCGCAGTCCTATAGGCGTAGATGCGCGTCAACAACTTGCTTGTGAATGGCAATACCAAGAGCACCAGAGCCGACACCGCGATGAAGATGACGGTCTTGTAGGTAAACGGGGCAAACAACAATCCCAGCGCGATAACTGTACCGAGATCGTTGACAAAGCAAGCACCAAGAATGCCCTTGCCGAAATCCGTCTTGTTGAAGCCCGTTTCAAGCATTACCGCATAGACAACCGCCATTGAGGTAGTCGAAAGCGCAACACCGCATAGCAAGCTGGCCTGGAGATTCCAATCCAGCACGTACCGCGCGATAATCGTGCATCCCAGGAACGGGGCAAAAAAGCCAATAAGACCAACTATGGTCACTTCCTTCAGTTTCTTTTGAATCACATCCGGTTCAAGTTCGGCACCTGCCAAGAACGTGAGCAGGATAGCGCCCGAAGCAGCCAAAAACCGCAGCCATTCAGAGTTGGAGCCGAGTGCATCGGCCTTTCCGAAATAGCCGGCGACTGCGGCTGCGATCACGCCGACACAAATCTCAACCAATGCAATTGATACCCGCAGGTGATAGGCAACCACCGCGGATAGGACAGCGAGTCCAAGCCAAAGGGCAGCAACAGCGTAAATATGCTCCATAATCAAGTCCTCCTTTCGTGAACACGTTCCAGACCATCGTGCAGAAGCCTGGATGGTAGGAGTCATCAGCCTGGTCTGGGCGGTTCCAAGGGGGACTCCATCCCCAACATTGCTAGTCTGTCTCCTTTTACCAGTTCCCCGTCAGTTCATCTTGAGGTATAACGCTGGCGCTCTGGTGCGCGCTTCAGCGCGTCGCCTGCAGCGCATTGTTCGAGATGGGGACTTATACCCCTTGCAAGTGAGACGTGTCGTTCAGCCTGGCGATGGTCCTTTCTCCCCA
>CAZFJC010000038.1:0-13271 GCA_964518765.1 uncultured bacterium | reverse complement strand
TTTCCTCAAAGAACCAACCAGGGCCGCGTCAACAACGTGGTGAAACTGTACAACTACTGCTATACTAACGGCTCGATTGCTTATAAACAGAAAACCGCCCTGGGCGGATTTCTACGCCATTCTTTATAGCTTTCAAGGAGCAAACTTACAAAGTAAGCCGTCAGCCATTAACAGGCCCTTAGTTGTCAATCTAAGGTTGGGGCCGGTAATTACGGCCATTCCCCTCGAGAAAAGATCATCCCATTCTTCCGGCTTGTAATCCAGCGGGCTTTGACCCCATTTTGCCTTGAACCCCTCGATCCCTATACCTTCTACCATCCTCAGTCCCAGAAAAATCGCTTCGAAGATCCGCTGTTCCCGCGTCAATTCCTCCTTGAAATCGACCGTGCTTTCATACTTTTCGACATTAGAGGCGTAAACCTCAGGAGAACCTATATTCGCCCAGCGCCTTCCGTCCAGATGCGAGTGCGCCCCGGCCCCGAAACCCAGGTAATCGCCGCAGTGCCAGTAGTTGAGGTTGTGTTTTGAGCGAAAGCCCGGCTTGGCGAAGTTGGACACCTCGTAGTGCTGGTAGCCTGCCTGGCCCAGAATCTCCCTGGCCGCCAGGAACATCTCCGCTTCAAGCTCCTCTCGGCATGGTGCTATCTTTCCCGAATCCCGCCAAGAGGCGAACTCGGTCCCCGGCTCGTAGGTGAGCGAGTAGGCCGAGATGTGCTCCGGGTCAAGCTCTGTGGTCCTTAAAATGTCTTTCTGCCAATGCGCCAATTGCTGTCCCGGCACCCCGTATATCAGGTCGATGCCCACATTGTCGAACCCGGCCGCCCGGGCCTGCTCGAAAGCCTGCAGCGCCCTTTTGCCGTCATGTACCCTCCCCAGCAGCTTCAAGGCCCCTTCGTCGAACGACTGCACCCCCAGGCTCAGCCGGTTGAAGCCCGTGTCCCGGAGAGCCCGGAGTTTGCCCAGATCGACCGTCTCCGGGTTGGCCTCTATGGTGACTTCAGCCTCCGGGATGATAGCGGCCTTTTCCTGCAACACGGACATAATTTCCGAAAGATGCTTCGGGGCAAGGATGGTCGGAGTGCCGCCCCCGAAATACACCGTTTCCAAATTTCGAAATCCGTAATCCGAAATCCGGATTTCTTGTCCGATGGCCCGGCAGTAGCGCTCCACCAGCTCCCTGGAGGGAACCGACGCCGAGTTAAAGCCGCAGTAGCGGCACTTGGAGAGACAGAAGGGGATGTGGACGTAGACAGAATTCATATATCCTGCATTTTCAGGGAACTGATCTAATGCGAACCGTCTCTAATATCCGGGCACCTCTAACTTAAAATATGGAGAACGATGCCATGCGCCTTTTACTACCCCTTTTGTTGTGCCTGTCGTCCCTGGCCCTGGCACAGGGGATCACCTGGGGACCTCCGGTCAGGGTCGACGACGCTCCCGGGGCCTCGGGCCATCCGGCTATCCATCCCTACACCATCATCGACGATAGTCTTAACATCTACAGCGTCTGGGAGGACGATCGGGACCAAAATGACACCAGCGCCATCTGCTTCTCCCGGTCGACCGACCTTGGCGGCACGTTCAGCGTCAATTTGACCGTCTGCCCCGATTCGCTCTACAATGCCTATCCCTGGCTGGTCCGGGGAAAGGGCGGCAATATCTACCTGGTGTGGCAGGTACGCTATCCGGACAGCTTCTGGCGTGTCTATTTCTCGCGCTCCACCGACGGCGGCCTGTCGTTCTCGCCCCCAGACACCGTCAAGGGGGTGGTGGTCCGCAACAACCAGGACTCCGAGGTCAACCGGGGGCCTATGCCCAAGATCGCCGTAGATCCCAGCGACAGCATCCTCTACCTGGTGTGGGCCAACGGCGAGGGGGCCGACCCCACCCGGGTTATGTGCGCCAAGTCCATCAACGGTGGGAACGGCTTCTTCGGACAGGTCATCGTCAACGCCGACACCACCCGCCCGGCTAAGAACCCGGATGTGGCCACCGATGACAGCGGCCGGGTGTTCGTGGTCTACGAGCAGTCGAACAGCGGCATCAGCAACAACGACTGGCATCCGCTCATCTGCGCCAACCAGTCTGCCGACTACGGCGCCACCTTTGCCGCCACCCACGACACCGTCTGCGACGACTTCACCGCCGGGGCCCGGAGGCTCAAGCCCAGCATCACCCGCGTTCCCGGCCGCTGCCTGGTCGTCTGGGAGGACTCACGTATACCCCCGGCCACCGATTACAGCCGGCCACATTTGTTCTTCAGCCAAAAGTACGACACCGCTACCTATTTTACCCCCAACCTCTGGGTGAGCAAAGGCGGTGGCGATTGGAACTTCCGCCCCCGGGTTGATATCGACCGCACTAATGGTAATTTAGTGGTGGCCTGGCATAGCAGCTTTGGCGCAGACAGCACCAGGTTCGAGATACGAATGGCCGCCTACAGCGATTCCAGCGACTCCTTCGGAGTTTCCTACAAGATGTTCGACACCTACACCGGCTACGACGCCACCACCTACGGCTACGCCTTCTACCCGCCGGCCATGGCCACCGCCAATATCGGGACGGTTACCAATTTCTTCCTGGTGTGGCAGGACCTGGGTGAGGACGCGGACGGCAACATCTATTCGCGCCGCGGCTGGGTGGTAACCAGCCAGGTGGACCTGGATATCTTCCCCGACGCGGGCGATGCGGTGGGCGACAGCCTCGATTTCGGGGAGCTCCCGGCCGGCCCGGCCTACGTCTCCCGCCGCTTCCGACTGGCCAACACCAGCGGAGCCTTAAACCCGGACCCGGCCGACGGCCCCAGCACCGCCCGGATGGATTCGATAAACGCTTCGAACCTCACGTTACATCAGGTGGGCGACCCGGCCCAGCGCATTCTCACCGGTTTCGTGGAGTCGCCCTCGCCGTTCCCAGCGCTGGAGATCGGCGCCTCCCTTGAAGGTGCGGTGACCTTGTACATACCCGAGGGCACGCCGGCCGGGAGGTACGTCGGCTACCTCAAGCTCCGGGCCGTGGGCAATGACCAGACAACGGATAGCGATTCCATCCGCATCGTTGTCCAGGGCCCCCAGGCCGCTTCAAATCTGGACGGCCTTAAGGTCTTTCCCAATCCCTACAAACCCTACTCCGGCCATACAGACGTCTATTTCGAGGGGCTAACCGCTCAGGCCACCATCAGAATATACGACATCAAGGGACGTCTGGTCAAGGAGCTAAAAGAGTCCGACGGTGACGGCCTGGCCACCTGGAGCCCCTCCTCGGCCAGCGGCGTCTACCTCTACCACGTGGACAGCCCGGCCGGCTTCAAAAAGGGCAAGATAGCCATCATCAGGTAAAAAGGAAAAGCCATGAAAATGATAATCGCACTGATGGCGGCTGCGGCCGCCCTGGCCTCCCCAGCGCTTTCCGATCCCGGCGACAGGGCCGCGACCTTCCTGACCCTACCTCAGGGCGCCCGACCGGTGGCCATGGGCGAGGCGTTCACTGCGGTCTCGGGCGATATATATTCCGTACACTGGAACCCGGCTGGCCTAGCTGACTTGAGTGGGTGGGCGGCCACCGCCTCGTTTACGCCGACATACTTGGACATGTACTATGGCTACCTGGCAGGGGCCAAATCCTGGCGGAAGGCTTCCCTGGGACTAGCCTTAAGCTACTTTGACTACGGAGATCTGGACGGCCTGGACGAGCATGCCCGAAACCCTGTCTCCTTCACCGCCTCCGATATGGCGCTCAGCTTGGGCTTTGCCTACAGGCTGCAGAAACAGAAGCTGCAGCTGGGAGCCTCGGCCCGCTACCTGAGCCAAAAGATAGAGGACGAATCGGCCGGGGCGCCGATGCTGGATCTGGGGGCGGTCAAGAAGTTCAGCCGCGTCACTTTGGGAGCCGCCGCCCGCAACCTGGGGCCGGGTCCGAAGTTCATCCAGGAGGCCTCCGGCCTGCCCGTGACCTTCAGCCTGGGCGCCACCTATTACTTCCACAACCTTCCGCTGACCCCGGCCCTGGCGATCGAAGCGCCCCTCGACGACGCTCCGGCCCTGGCGGCCGGCGCCGAGTATTGGTTCGCCAGGCATCTTGCCTTAAGGATCGGACTCAGGACCGATCGCGACGATGGTTTCATGTCCTGGCTTAGGGCGGGTTTTGGGATCAACTATCAGGGTATCCGCCTTGATTACGCGGTCATTCCCTCCTCCGCTCTTGGGTACACCCATACCCTTAGCCTTGGTTATAGTCGGTGATACCCGGCAACCGTTAAAAAGGGGGGCCAAGGCCCCCCTTTTTCATGAGTTTGATGCGCCGTAGAAGCCTTGACTTTTAACCTCTTTTCTGGCATTATTCCCCCATGTGGCGCTTGCTGGGACCGATGTTGCTGTTGGCGCTGGCACCACTCTGCCGGGGGCAGGAGCCCGGGCCAAACGGAGCGATGGATTCGGGATCGCTGATCATCCTGGCTCCATTGCCGGATTCTACTGTTCCCGGAAATGAACCGGTGGAGGTGTCGGTTCTCCTTGCCGGGGTCGAGGGCCTTTCCATAGGGCTGTTGGTGGACGGCATCGACGTCTCCGCCGAAGCCGAGATAACCGGTGACTACCTGTTCTATATATCGCCCGAGCCTCCCTCCGAAGGATCCCACTTGATATCCGTCTTAGGAGTTCTGAACGGCGATACGCTCTTGTCGGAAAGATGGTCTTTTACCGCAGTCAAGGACGAAACCTCCGTAGGGACAGAGTCCTTCCCCTGGGAGCTTTCCATAGGCCTGGGGTGGCGCTACGCGGCCTGCGACCGGGATACGGCCGGCCTCGGCCTTTCCACGCCCATCGGGCACCTGCCAACAGGCGAATCCAGCTTCACTGGTCCGCTCTGGGACGGCCTGGTCCAGGGGGATCTCAGCTATGATCCTTCGTATGACGCCGCTCCCCATGGGCTTGTACAGCTTACCCGGGAGGGGCTTGAGGTTTCGTTGGGCGAGTTTTACCCTGCATTCTCCTCCCTGGCCTTCGCCAACGCCCTTCCTTTGGGCTTGCTGGGCAGTTACCGCAAGAATCTTCTGGCCGTCGACTTCACCGCCTGCCGCACCGCCTCGGCCGACACCACGCTCAGCACTTTCGCCCAGTATCTGTACGGAGGCCGGGCCGGGGTTTCGCTGAAAGACAGCCTGTTCCTGGCGCTGGGCTACCTTCAGGGCTACGACCAGTCCGCCTCCCTCCCGGATTCCATACGTTTCCGAGCCACCACCATGGTCCTGGCCGACACCATCTTCGGCCTGACCGACACCCTGGTATATGTCGATTCCCTTCATCCGGCCAGCAACCGGATCGGTTGGCTCTCGGCCAGAAAAACACTGGGGCTTTTTTCGATGGAATTGGAGCTGGCCGGTACCAACACCAAGACCGACGTCGGGCAAAGGACCAGCGGCTGGGGATATCTTGCCAAACTAGCCTGTTCAACGCCTGATGTGGATGCCTTTCTTACTTATTCCTCCACCGACGACGGTTTCCGCAGCTTCGGCAGCCCCTACCTGGAGACCGACAAGAGCGAGCTTGAGGGACTCCTGCAAGTCAAGTGGCCGGCCAAGATCATGACATTGCTCCAGGGCAGCGTCTTTAAGGCCCGGGCCGATTCCGCCCCCGGACTGGGCTGGACCGCCGGGGCCGGCGGCAACCTAAGCTCCGGGGCCTTGAGCATCATCTCGCTGAGGGTGGATTACTCCCATCGTCCCTACCAGACCTATCGCTATCAAAGCCGGAGCCTGAGCTCAGGGATCGGACTTTGTTATTTCGGTATCCGCTTTGATGCCGGGTACGGCTATACCTCATCCTCCTCGCCGTCCACCACCCAAACCCACACCGCCTCGGCCAGTGCCTCCCGCCGACTCTTCCGCAAGCTAGCCGAGGCCGCCGCCGGAATCCAGTATTATCAATCACGAACCGAAGACGGCCTCACCGACCGCCACAAGCTGAGCCTGACCGCCACTCTGTCGGGAGAATTATCCACATCCTTCGGTTATCGTCTTCAGGCCGGCAGAATCGTTCAGACCGACCGGATCGACCCCGGCCAGGGCTACCGGCAGGAGTTGGCCTCGGCCTCCATCAGCATCAAATTTTAAGAACCGAGCTGTCGTTCGGAGACTCTAAATTTCGACGGGATCTGTAACTTCACAACATTAAGAGCGACCATGAAAAGCATCCTGACAGTCCTCCTTCTGATAACGGCGGCGCTGACTTCCCTGGCCCAGCCGCCGGCCGCCAATCTGACGATCTATACCGGCGAATGCCGCGTCTGGCACCAGGGCAAGGAGGAGGAGGCCGAGATCGGTCAGCCCCTGTTCAGCGGCGACTCGGTGATGACCGGAAAGGACTCCAAGGCCGAGGTGTCCTTCGTTGACGGGACATCGGTAAGGATCTCCGAGCGGGCCCGGCTGGTGGTAGAGCAAGCGGACACCCTCCGCTCCCTAAAGCTTATTTTGGGCAAGCTCTGGGCCAAGGTGGCCAAGCTGTCATCGGCCCAGGGCCGTTTCCAGGTGGAGACGCCGACGGCGGTGGCCGGCGTCAGGGGGACGATCTTCCGGGTGGAGGTAGATCACAATTCGGACACAAGGGTGGCGGTCGAGGAGGGCGAGGTCGAGGTCACCGATCCCAGGCTTTCCCCAAGGATGGTGCGGCTGGCGGCCATGCGCCAGGCCTACTTCCGCCGGGGCCGGGAACCGTCCCAGCCCGCGGCTTTCGATCTTACGAAAGAGCCGAGATGGGAACGGTGGTCAGGCAAGGCTTTCGCCAAACTACTGAAGTCAGTAGACGCGATCCTGGACGCCATGGAGCGACGGCTTGAGCGGCAGGAATCGCTTCTGAAATCCGCGGCCAGGCTTCGGGAGCGATCCGGCCGCACCGGAAGGCCGGATCCGGGAGAGACCGCTTCCCTGCGTCGCCGCGTCGCCGACGACCAGCGACAGTGGCGCCTGCTCCTGCTTCGGGCCGAACGTAGGCTGCGGCAGTTGCTGATACTGGCCCGCCGGGTGGAGGTCGAGGGCGAGCCGGCCGCCCTCGGAGAGCAGGCCGATGCCGCCAGGTCCAGGCTGGACGCTCTGGTCCAGCGCCGCCAGGAGCTGGAGGCCAAAATATCTGAGGAGCTGATAAAATCGGATCGGGAAGGCCGGATCGAGGGCACTGGCGACCAGGCCTCCCTGCTGGATAGGATCTCAAGCCTGGCGGCGGCGGCCAGGGCGGCCCAGGGCAGGCTGGACGCGCTGGAGCCGAAGCTTTCGATCATTATCGCTAAATTGGCCGATTTCGCCCGGGAGCTATCCGAGATCCGCCAACTATATCCCGAACACCCGCTGGCCGCCAGGGAAAAATTCTTCAGGCTGAGAAACGATTATTTCGCCTTCAAACTGCGAAATCATGGCTTCGACTACCAGGAATTCGACAGAGACGCTGCCGCCCAGCAAAGCGCTGCCATCGAGTCCTCAAGGATAGCCAGAAGGGCCAGTACTTCGGACCAGCACTACGGAGAGATTTTGCGGGCGCAGGAGGAGATTGAACGTATCGGCCAAAAGTACCGGACCGCCGCTGCCAAGGTCCGCCAGGTCAAGGTGGCCGCAAGGGCGTTCGAAAGGCAACTCCTTGAAACGGCAGGACTTATCAGATAGGGGGCTTATGTTGATTCCAGGAACCTAAGAAGATTGTCGTGACTCTAACATTAAGAATAGAATCTATAAACTTTTAATGGAGTCACGCCAATGAAGACCAGGCTACTTCCCCTCTTGGTGGTATTGATGGCGATCATTATGGCCGCCTGCGGAAAGACCAACCCGGCAGCCTCGCCTACGGCCGGGGACGACGACGCCATCAACAATATCCTGCTGTCGTCCGGCTATACCGACACCACCAGCTTTATCAACGATAACACCTCCACCCCGTACGCCTCATCGAGCTTGGCCGGCGGGGCAAAGACGGACACCTTCCCCATGACGGTGCGTTGGGCCCGCAGAATAGACCGAGTCACCAGGACGGTGGACATCAGCTATGATTCATCCAACACCGTGGCCACGGCCCGTATCACCTTGGATTTCTACGGCCACATCTACGTCGACAACACCGACGACGGCCTGATGAACCCCAACGTCGACACTCTGCATGATCAGGGACACCGGACGGTCCGTCTGAGGAAGATCAACGGTATCTGGCGCATCTGGGGGGTCACCCCTCTGGAGATCGCCACGGTCAATCCGCCCTACAATGTGCTGATCGACCGGGTGGTGGTGTCCGGCTGCGACAACGGGCCGATCGAGATCCTGCCGTCAGAGATGTCCTCGGCCAGGCTCAGGGAGAACCTGCCGGTGTTCAATCCCGGCGACACCGCGGTGGTGACCGTTTACTGCCGGACCGACGGCGGCGACTCCACCTGGGCCTTCCTGCACCGCTGGCTCTACCGCCTGCCCAGACATCACATGAGATGGCCGCTCTACCGGGAGAACGCCACCACCTTTGTCCGTAGCTGGGAGATCGCCGGCGATTCCATTCCGCCTTTAATGCTGCCGGCCGTCCGCCATGCCTCGGTGGATGTAGTGGCCTGGAACACCCTGTTCGGGGACAGCACGGCATCCTATGCCGCCAGGGCCTGGTGTCTGCCTTATATAGTAACCCAGGATTCCCTGCCCCAATAGGACCAATCGATACCCCGGGCAACCAGTTGCTGGAGCTATGGACGACAGTCGACAGGACTATTTCTCAAAGCTCATTGACAGCCATTCCGGGAAGATATTCAACCTCCTGTTCCGGTTGACTGGTGACTATCATGCCGCTCAGGATCTGGCCCAGGACGTTTGGCTGGCGGCCTATCGGGATTACGACAACTTCGAGGGCCGCTCCGAGGTCTTCACCTGGCTGTACCGCATAGCCGTCAACCGGTTCAAGCGGTATTACCGCCGCCGGCGGCTAAGGAGTTGGCTTGGCCTGGAGGAGATCCCGGCGGAAGCGGCCTCGGAGGAGATGCCTGACGATCTGGAGGACGACCAGAGAAAACAGGCGGTGGCCAAGGCGGTGGCCGACCTGCCTGCCGAATTCAGGACGGTGATAACCTTGTTCTACTTCCAGCAGTGCGACTGCCGGCAGATATCCGGGATAATGGGCTGCTCGGAGGGAACGGTCAAATCGAGGCTCTGGCGTGGACGGAGGATGCTGGCAAAAAAACTTAAGGCTTTTGCCTTGGAAACAGGGGCGATAAAATGAAGTGCTCAGATCTTGCCAAATGGATCAAGGAGAATCCGGGTAGCGGGATCACGGAAAGGCTTAGGGACCACATATCCGGCTGCCCTGAATGCCGAAAGCTCCTGGAGGAGCAGGAGGACCTGGAGAACGCCCTCAGGTCCCTGCCCGCAGTAGAGCCCCCGGCCTTCTTCGAGACCAGGCTGAAGGCCGCTGTTGCCGGCGGTGGGAAGCGGCCCAGCCGCGCTTGGGGGCCCCTACTGGCCCCGGCGGCGGCCCTGCTGGTTCTGGCCGCGGCTGTGGCGCTCTTCGAGGCCCGAAGGGTCGGTCCCGCTAGACCGGATTCCGAAAAAAAGCCTGAGGTCGCGGCTTCTGTCCCCCAACAACAATATGAGCCAGCCCTGGCCCCCAAAGCGAAGGCCTCCGGGCCTACCGCCATCTATCCGGTATGGCCCGGCGACGGCGATGTGGTGGCCAGAGACGATGTCTCCATCATGGCCTCGCTTTACCCGGCCCCTCCCCCGGGGACGGTGATCTCTATGAGGCTGAATGACCGCGACCTCTCAGGCCGCGTCCGCGCCGAAGGCGAGCTGTTGAGCGTGGATCCCGGAAAGCTCGAATCAGGACGCCAGGCCGTCACCATCACCCTTAGAGAGCCGGATGGGATTGAGAGGAAGCTATCCTTTAGCTTCTACACCCTGGAGGCCCAATCATGAGAACCATATCGCTCTTGCTGGCATCGCTCGCCTTGGCCGGGCAATTGGTGGCTGATGGCCTGGTGGTCCAGCCTAACCCGGCCCTGGTGCGAACTGGCGGCATTGTCGATTTCTCGGTCGAGGCCGATTCCGCCGCCCCCACGGTCAGATGGCAGGTGGTGCCGCCATCGTTGGGAACCATAGACGCCGGAGGGCGCTTCACCGCCTCCGAAAAACCAGGCCGGGGGCTGGTCAGGGCGGTTTCGTCCGCTCCAGGTTCGGTCTCCGTCGGCCACGCTATGGTCAGGGTAGTCGGGCCGGACGAACCCAGGCTCAGGGTGACGGTCATACCCGCTGTCGCTAGGGCCGAGGTCAACTCGCCGGTCCAGTTCCGCGCCGAAATCCGCAACATCGATGGGGAGGAGATTGAATCCCCGGCCATAACCTGGAGACTGGTCCCCAAGGACCTGGGGATGATAGACGGCCAGGGACTGTTCACTCCCCGGCGCCCAGGGCGCGGACGCATCGTGGCTGTGGCCAGGACCGGCGCGGCCAGCGGCATGGGCCAGGCGAGGATCTTGGTATCGGCATCGCCCGGTGCCGGATCCCTCTCCGTCGACATCGAGCCACGACGCCTGCGCCTGGAGCCGGGGGCTTCGGCCAGGGTGAGCGTTACCGTTCGCGACTCATCCGGAAATATTGTTCCGGCCGAGGTAACCTTTCAGGTTTCCCCGCCAAGGCTGGGTTCATTCTCCGACGACGGAACCTTCACCGCCGCTTCAGTGCCCGGGAACGGCGTCATTACCGTCCGGGCCAGATACCAGGGGGCCTTCGGCCAGGCACGCAGCCTGGCGACGGTAGCCGGCGGCGCCAAGCGTTACCGGGTGCAGCTGCGGCCCAAGACAGCATTGGTGGCCCCGCGGCAGAGCGCCGAGTTCGAGCCCGTCTGTTTCGATCCCCAGGGAAATCAGGTCTCCCCGCCTTACTGGGTGTGGAAGGTCGTTCCCCAGAACCTAGGCACCGTCACGCCCGAGGGCCTTTTCACCGCCGGCGACAGGGTCCTCCAGGGAAAGGTGGTGGCCGCGCTTCCTTCCGATTTCGGCATCGGCCAGGATTTCGCCTCGGTCAGAGTCAAGGCCGGACCGCCCAGGACGGTCCGCGTGTCCCCGGCCAAGGCGGTGCTCAGGCCCGGCGAAACGAGACAGTTCTCGGCCATTGCCGTCGGTCCTTCGGGCCAGCCGTTGGACAACGTCCGGTTCGTCTGGAAGGCGGTTCCCCAGGGAATCGGCACCATCACCCCCGACGGCCTGTTCACCGCCGGCCCCCTCCCGAAGATGGGCACGGTGGTGGCCATACTGCCGCCGGAGCTGGGCGGAGGACGAGGGTACGCCGTGGTGGGCGTCTCCAACTACAGCGTGCAGATACTGGGGGCCAGGCCTACCCATCTCAACGCCGGGGAAATCCACCAGTTCACCGCCGTGATCAGGGACCAGGCCGGCAATCCGGTTCCTGGCGTCTCCTTTGAATGGTCGGCCAGCTCCCTGTATCCCAATTTCGGCAGCATCGATCAGTACTCAGGCCTCTTCACTGCCGGCAGCCCGCAGGCCGCTCAGGCCGAGGGCAACGTCATGGTGCGGGCGCGTCTGGACGGACACGTGATCGGGGGCGACGGGATAAGGGTCATCATCCACCGCCCGTAGCGTTGGGAACTAAGAAGTTAAGGCAAAGAAAAGCGGGCGTCCTGAGTTAGGACGCCCGCTTTTCTTTTCGTATGGTATGCCGGGCCTACTTTTTCCTGGCCGGTTTCCTTCTAGCCGTAGCCTTCTTCTCCTTCTTCTCCTCCTCTGGCTGGCAGGGCGGGGTTTCGACGGCCTCCGCTGGCTTCTCCTCCTTGCGTTCGAAGATATTCCTCTCATCGCGCTTCATGACGATGATGCCGTAGATGATGGTCTGCCCGACCACGAAGGCGCTGGCCGCGTAGGAAAGGACTATCAGCCGGACGATGTTGAGGCTCATGCCGGTGATGAAGGCCGAGATGTGCCCGGCCCAGCCCAGATCAGAGCAGGGGGCCAGCGGCGGCATGCCGCCCAGTCCCCACAGACCGTTGTTCATGGCCCCGATCATAGCGTTGAGGGCCACCGGCGGCGTGTACAGGGCTACCCCGGACAGGGCGATGTCCACGAATTTCTGGCCCATGGCCGCCGCCAGCACCTTGAAGGCCAGCCCTAGGGCGGCCATGGTAAACCAGGCGAACACCAGGAACCCGGTCAGGGTCACCAGCTTCAAAAGGGCGGTGTAGACCGCCAGGCGCCAGGGCTGGGCGGTTATGGCCGAGAAGGTCTCGAACAGGCTGTCGAAGGTGTCGCTCTTAGTGGAGCCTACGATCACCGGCACGTACCACAGGGCCACCGCCAGGGCCACCAATAGGAAGGCGATGAATAGGCAGACGAAATAGATGGGCAGGGCCAGCAGGGAGACGGTCAGGTGCCCGATGAGGGGGATGCGCCCCCACAGCCCCAGGACGGCGCCGCAGGCCACCAGGAAGACTATAAAGAGGACGATGACCAGGGGCGCCCCCAGCACCGATCTCCAGCTCTCTTTGATGAACTTGACGGACTCCTTGACCTCGAAGAACTCATTGCCCGACAGCTGTTCGGAGGTGATCCTGGCGGCCATGGCCGAGGCCAGCATCATGATGACGGCGAAAAACAGGGCGCCCAGGCCCCATAGCAGCCAGGCCCAGAACCCGAAGTCCGACCAGGGCAGCGGCACCAGGCCGAACATGGCCCAGGTGTCCTCCAGCGGCCGCCCGGCGGCGGCGTGGGCCAGGTAGCCGAGGATGCCGTAGGCCACCAAGCCCGATAGCAGGCCGCAGAACATGACCCACATCTTCTTGGGCGAGAAGCCCAGGCGGGCCGCCCGGAAGACGTCCTTGTAGTTGAAGTGAAGTTTCAGCAAGGCTCGATCTCCTCGTGAAGTTTGATGCTTTATATTACTTTATGGAGCGTGCGGACTTACTTTAAAAATACTAATTTTTTCATGTCGCAATACGAGCCAGCCACCAACCGGTAAAAATACACGCCCGAAGCTGCTTTGCGGCCGCGGTTGTCGCTTCCGTCCCATTCTACGCGGTAATTACCAGGCCCCTGAACCTCGTCGATAAGGGTCTTCACCAATTGACCGAGGGTATTGTATATCTTCAGTGAGGCCTTTTGGTTACCGGCCAACTGGTATCTGAACACCGACCTTCCATTTGTCGGGTTGGGCGCGTTTTGGTAAAGCTGGTAGCTGAACCGCCGGGGTTCGGTGACGCTGATCTGCCCCCGTTATTAGTGCCAGTCTGAGTGTTACACCTAGGCCGCTGGAC
>CAZFJC010000037.1:0-13436 GCA_964518765.1 uncultured bacterium | reverse complement strand
ATTTTCATTCAAAAAATATATCATATTTGGTCCGAAATCACCATGCATTACCTTATATTATAAGCAAAGCTTCGGCCAAAGTCAAGCAAATGGCCCCGGAGCGAATTAACAAGCCCCCCCGTGTTTGCGGGGGGGCTTTTGTCCGGTATTATATCGTCTTGTCTTCCTGTCTTTCTTACCGGGATTTCTTGGAAAAGCAGTCCGAGCAGTAGACCGGGCGCTCGCCGGTCGGCTTGAACGGGACCTCGGTTTCCTTGCCGCACTCGGCGCAGATGACCTGGTGCATCTGCCTGGCGCCGCGGCGCTGCTGCTTGTTGGCGGCCCGGCATGTCTGGCATCTCTGGGGCTCGTTCTGGAACCCCTTCTGCTGGTAGAACTCCTGCTCTCCGGCAGTGAAGGTGAAGGTTTTCCCGCAGTCCTTGCAGGTCAGGGTCTTGTCCTGGAAACTCATGGTACTCCTTGGATTAGGGTTGTTCCGTTCCGTCAACAAACCCCGTACCGTTAACAACTGGTACGGGGTTGCGGCCGGACACATGGTTGTTTACATTGTTAATTTTACCAGAAATCTTGTTTTTTGTCAATATCTTTTTTTGATTATCCTATCTTTTCAGGTTAGCCATCTCTTACCTCCCCCGACTATCGCTGTAAGGCTCGATAATACTGCTCCGGGCGCTAATTTCCGATCGTGGCGCGAAGTCGAAATGGCCGGAAAAGAAGTCGGTCCATATTTCTTGAAATATTAGGACCATCAATCTTTTTTGATCGTGATCTTACCTCCTTTTCGATTTTTTCTTGCTCCTGGGCACGAAGCCCGCCTCGCCGATCTCCGACGCCTGTGGAGACGGAGGCATGTCGGGAGCTGGCGTCGGCCTGACGACCTGACGAGCCGTCTGTTCCTGGCGCTCCATAGGTTTTGATGGCCTTCGTCCACTGTCGCGCCTGCCAGGCTTTCCCGAAGGCTTTGGCCTGGACTCCGGCTGCGGAGGCTTCTGCCTTTGCGGCAAAACCTGCCCCGAGCTTGGTCGAGGGGCCTTCTCCGAGCCTGGCCGAGGGGCCTGCCCCGAGCGCTGCCTTGAGCCGGCCTGCAGTGAGCTTGCCGAACCGGTAGAAGGGATGTGTCGAGGGGCCTGCCCCGAGCTTGGTCGAGGGGCCTGCCCCGAGCTATTTTTAGGGGATATTATCACCCGTCTGCGGTCGCCCTCGCCCACGGCGAACGTCCTGACGTCAGGATTGTTCTCCAGGGCCTTGTGGATGATCTTACGCTGGTGCGGTGGCATGGGCGGAAATTTGTGCTCCTGGCCTGACTCCTTAACCTTTCTGGCCATGTCCAGGGCCATGGTCTTGAGGTGGTCGCCCTGGCTCTGGCGGAAGCCGCCGATGTCCAGGTGGATATCCTGCTCCGCCCCATGGCATATCTTGCCCACCAGATACTCCAGAGCGTCCAGCGCCGCCCCATTGTTAGCCTGGAGATATCTCTCGCCCAGGTCGGATTCGATGACGGCTGTCAGACGGCCGCCCTCCTCGGAGAAGGAGCGCACCGTTCCCGGGAATCCCATCTTGGCAAGTATGGTCTCGGTTATCCTCTTGACCCGGGGCTGGATCTGGACCTTCAGCCGCACCTTGGCCGGCCTGGCGCCCAGCACCCCCAGAAACCCCGAGGAGCCCAGGCTGACTATCTCCACCTGAACCTCGTCACGGGAAAGGCCCAACTCTTTAATCCCCTTCTCGATGGCCTGCTCGACCGTCTTGCCCTCTTTCTCGATGATGCTCATGGATCCTCGTTTTGGTGATGAATACTTCGTTCCGGCGCCGCCTCAGTCCTGGGGGATGGGCTGGGTGCGCACGTGGATCAGGTACTGCTCCCCGATGGAGAGCACGTTGTTCGTCAGCCAGTACAGGTTGAGCCCGGCCGGCATGTTCATGAAGATGACGGCCATGAATACCGGCATGATGTAGACCATCATCCTCTGTTTGGGGTCGACCGTGGTCATCTTCTGCTGCATGAACATGGCGATGCCCATCAGCACCGGCAGCACGTAGTAGGGGTCCTTGACCGAAAGGTCGGTCAGCCACAGCATGAAGGGCGCCTGCCTCAGCTGGATGGTATTGACCAACACCTGGTAGAGAGCGAAGAAGATGGGCATTTGGATCAGCAGCGGCAGGCAGCCGGACAGTGGATTGGCTCCGTGCTCCTTGTACAGGGCCATGGTCTCCTGGCTGATCCTGGCCTGGTCGCCCTTGTGCTTCTCCTGGATCTTCTTCAGCTTGGGCTGAAGCATCTGCATCCTCTTCATGGACTTGGTGCCGCTGTAGGTCAGCGGGAAGAAGAGGATCTTCATCAGGGCCGAGAAGATGACGATGACCAGCCCCCAGTTGGGCACCGCCCGGTTGATGGCCGTCAGGATGGATAATATCCCCCGCGATATCCACTGCAGCCAACTCCAGCCGGTGTCGGCCACCCGGTCCAGGCCGGGATGCACCCGGGCCAGCCTCCGGTGCTCGATGGGCCCCAGGTAGACCTTGAAGCTATCGCTCACCGAACCCTGGACGGTCATGGACAGGGTGCTGGTGGCCCGCTCGGGACCGGCCAGCCCCTGTTTGACCGAGACCGCCCTCCCGGCCGGAGGGACCATGGCCGCCAGAAAATACTTGGTCCGCACCCCGCTGTAGGCGATGTTGCCCTCGATCTCCTCCAGGTCCGGCTTGGCCAGTTTCTTAAGCTTGTCCGTTGCCAGATCCTTGCCCAGCATGGCCAGGGACCCGAACTCGTTCAAGTCCTGCTTGCGGTCCTTCTCGGTCGAGTTGAGCCCGCAGCCCCAGGAAAGCTTGTACCGCGGCCCTAGTCCGGCTTCTCCGGTTCGGGGCGTGATCTCGACCGCCAGCGACAGGCCCAGGCCACCCTCCAAAGGTACGTAGGTCTTGCGCACCGAAAAGGTTTCGAACGGCGCCTCGAAGACCACCCTCTCCGGTACGGCCTCGACCAGGCTGAAGTGGTGTTTCGACAAGTCGAGCACCTCCCCTTGGAACTGGATTTCCAGTCCCAAGGCCGCTCCGCCTTCGGGTATGAGCTGCACCGGCTTTCCGTCCGGGCCGCGGTACTTCTCCAGGCGGCATTGGGTGATGACTGCTCCCAGGCTGGAGAGTTTAACCTCAAGCCCGTTGGACGCCAGGGAAAGCTCCCGGATCTTGACCTCGGCCGGAGCCGGAGCTGTCTTCGCCTGAGCCTTTGGGACCGTCGGGACGGCGGCCGGCGATGGTGCCGGGGCTGCCGCGGTGTCGCTGCCTTGATGTGCCTTGGGGGTCTGGGGATTCGGCCCCAGGAGCTGGAAGGCAACAAAGACGCCGAAAATCAGGAATAGCGCCAGTATGGTTCTGGTTCTGTCGTTCATGATTTAATTTTCCCGTCTGTTTCCGGCACTGGGTCGTAGCCGCCCGGGTTCAGAGGATGGCAGCGCAGCAGCCTTTTTGCCCCCAGCCACAGGCCTCGCCCGGCCCCATGCCGCTCGACCGCCTCCCTAAGGTAGCAGGAGCAGGTGGGATGGAAGCGGCAGGCATCGGGCAGCGCCAGCCCCAAGGTCATCCGATAGGCGTCCACCAGTATGACCAAGATTTTTTTCGCAATTCCGCCACTCTGGCCCATCTTAATTTACCACTTAACCCTTCCGCCTTATCCCTTCAACACCCCGGCTTTGGCAAGCAGCTCCTCCAGCCTGCGATTTACCTCGCGGTAGTCCATGGTCTCGGTGGACGAGAGGACCAGGTCGTTTCCGCCCTTGATCCGGTGCTTGACCTGGCGGAAGGCCTCGCGCATCCTCCGCTTCATCAGATTGCGTGCCACCGCCCCTCCCAGCTTTCGCCTGACGACGAATCCCGCCCTGGACGGCTTCGTCTCCGACCTCGGCAGGATGAGAAGCTGCAGGCCGCGGCACGAGCATCTTCGCCCCTGCCGGAGCACTGTTTGAATGTCCTCGGACCGCCTCAGGCGTTCGCTTTTAGGGAATTCTTGGCTGCCGGCCGCGGCTACTTGTCCTTCTTCTCGTCCGATACCGTCAGCTTCCAGCGGCCCTTGGCCCGCCGCCGCGCCAGTATCTTCCGGCCGTCGGCCGTGGCCATCCTCTGGCGGAAACCGTGTTTCCTGGCCCTTTTTACCTTGCTCGGCTGATAGGTCCGTTTCATCTAGTCCTCCGGATGGTTGACTCTGGTTATTGGAAAACCATATATTATACCCCATCCGGCTCCCTGTTTGCAAGGCTAAATGCCCTTTCCCCAAGACTTCCGCTGTTTAGCCCACGCCTTTCTACGTCCACGTGGAACCTGGAAATCCACGAACCATCGGTGTTCCCTCGGCGTCTTTTTATCTTCATGACAAAGGCCGCTTGTTAGCGCACCCCCCAGCGCTTGTGCATCTGGAAGATCATCCAGACATTGTCCAGCTGCCTGGAGGCCTTCGCCTGGAAGCGGCGCACCTGGCCCATATCCGGGGCCAGCTCCCCCGAGGCCGGCTGCAGGATCAGGGGGATCTTGCGGTCGATCCCGGCCACCAGTCCGGCCGCCCGCTCCACTTCCTCCGGCCGGATGCCGCTGGTGATCACCAGCTTCACGAACGCCTTTTCCCGGACAAGCTCCAGGAAGCTGCGGTGCCTCTCCCACAGGTCCTGGCCACTGTCCGAGGGCGGCTTGATGTCCATGGCCACCGTATCCACCAGGCCGGAGATTTTTTTCATCTCTTCGACCAAGGTCCCGTTGGTCTCCAGGTAGACCTTAAGGCCCAGCTCACCGAGCCGGGGACAGAGGGCGGCCACGAAGCCCGACCACAGCAGGGGCTCGCCGCCGGTGAGAGAGACGAACTGGCCCGGTTTGGCCGACAGGCTGACAGCCCTCAGGACCTGGTCCAGAGTCATCTCCGTCGCCCGCTTCTCGTCCCGAGCATAGAGGGTGTCGCAGTAGGAACAGAAAAGGTTGCATCCCAGGAAACGGACGAAGGTGGTCTCCTGCCCCAGGTGCAGGCCCTCTCCCTGGAGGGAATGGAATATCTCGACGATTTTGGCCGTCATCCTAACGTTACCTTGTCCGGAGGTTTCAGCGGATCACGGCCACCCGGCGGCAAGTTTTGCTGCCTTGCTCCCTTATAAAGTAGATCCCGTGGCTCCCGTCCTCATTGATCTGGCTCCGACCGTCACCCTCGGCCACCAGCCTCCCCAAAGCATCGTAAATACTATACCGGCCGGGGGCCGAGAACCTAAGATCCGAAAGCGACTTAGCCGGATCGGGCCAGACCCTGAATGTTGGCTTGGAGGGTTTCGGCTCCTCCCTCCCCGTCGCCACCCCGGCCGGGCCCTCCCAGCCGGCCACCCGGGCCGCCATCCACCAAAAGGCTCGGCCCTTCAGGATGCAGTTCAGCCGCTGGGAGTGGGCGCAATCGCCGCAGGCGGCGGCAAGCCGCGCCAGCTCGTGGCCCGGGTTGTGGGTTATCCACGACTGCGCCCAGTTGACGACGGTGCCGCTGGAGTCGTAGTCGCAGTTGTCGTCGGCGAAAAGCTCCATGTAGTTGACCAATCCGTCGGGATCGTAGCTTTCGATGTCGGCGAAGTCGAAAAGCACCCGATTGTTGGCCAGACAGTGATTCCGAATCTGTTGATTTCGCAGGTTCAGATTACCCGATGCCCCGGTTCCATCCAAGTGACCGGTCATATAGATAAAGCAAATCCCTGGATAGTTCTGCACCAATTGATCCATAAGGGATAGATAGGTGGCAATGTTCTGAGAATCAGCACCGCTGACCTGTCCGCACCAAGACCATATAACCAAGTTGCGGAAATGGGGATAGACGGCGTAGGAGCTGTCGGCGTTCGACAGCATAGTGTCGGTCAGCCCGGCCCAGGTTGTCCAGTCCGGACTTCCCAGGTCGCCGCCGGGCACGTAGTCCCAGAAGGACATGACCGTGTCCGGGGCCGGCGATCCCGACTGCCAGGCGTAATAGTCATGGTCGTCGAAAAACCTGTACAAGGGGAAGGTATCCAGCAGGGCCTCCATCCCGGTCACCAGCTGGCTGCCGTGGGAGGTGTGTCCATAGCTGAGCTTGATGTTGTTCCGGGCCTGGCGGATCCAGTATTCCGGAACCCGGGAAAGGTCGGTGCAATGATGGTCTATTATGATCGGCTGGGCCCAAATGACCGGGCCGGAAAGTAGCGCCGCCGTCAAGGTCCACCTCAGTGCATTTTTCATCTCTTCTTCCCTTTACGTGTGTTTATCCCTGTTAACGGATCTTTCCTGCCCGCCTGGTTGAACCCCCTGACCCGCAGCCGACAGGAGTCGCACCGGCCGCAGGGCCTGGCCCCGCCCCGGTAGCACGACCAGGTCAGCTCCCAGGGCACACCCAGACTCGAGCCCAGTCGGACGATATCCGCCTTGCTGTATCTTAACAGCGGGGCGATTATCCGAATGGCGCTCCCCTTCCGTCCGGACTTGGTTCCAAGTGAAAACGCTTTTCCCATTGCCTGGATGAAGTCAGGCCGGCAGTCCGGGTACCCCGAGTAATCCAGGGCGTTGGCCCCGATCATGACCGCCCCGGCCCCGATGGCCTCGGCGCATGACAGGCCGAAGGAGAGGAATACGGAGTTCCTGGCGGGCACGTAGGTGGAGGGGATGCTTTGGCCGATGGCCGATGGCTTTACCGAAGGAATGATTCCGTCGCGTCCCAGCAGGCTGCTTCCCTTCCAGGGAAGGCGGAACTTCACGACAAACATCGGAACCCCGGCCCGGCGGCAGATGGCTTTGGCCGAGGCCAGCTCACGGCGGTGCCTTTGTCCGTAGTCGAAGATGACGGCCGTGGGGCTCCAGCCCCGGGCCTTGGCCCAGTGGAGGACAGTAGCCGAGTCCAGCCCTCCGGAGAGAAGGACTACGGCCTTCCTCCTACTTTGGGCCATAGCTGGCCCGACAGCCCTCCGACTCCCAGACCGTCACCTCGTGCACCTTAATCTTCTGGGAGCTGAACCTGAGGACCATCTCCTCGTAGAGAAGCTTGGCGATGTTCTCGGCGGTGGGATTGATCTTGTCGAAGGGCTTGACCTCGTTGAGGTGCTGGTGGTCAAGCTTGGACACCGCCTTGTCCAGGGCCTGGCGCAGCAGGGTGAAATCCACCACCATGCCGCTCTTGTTGAGCGCCGGCCCTTTGAGGGTGGCCTCCACCCGGTAATTGTGGCCGTGGAGCCGTTCGCATTTTCCGTCGTAGTCGCGCAGGCTGTGCGCCGCCGAAAATGTCTGGGTGGCCGTAACGTAGTACATCTTGGTCTCCTGGTTACTGAATGTCATCCCTGCGCAGGCAGGGATCCAGGGTTGAAGGAACAAATCGGCTGGGCTGGAACCCTGTCGTCAGGGATAGCTGGCCGTTACCGTAATCCCGATGCCGCCGCGGACGTTGAAGACGCCTTTGACCTCGCAGGAACGCGGCTTTACCGCCCTGACCATGTCCTCCAGGATGCGGTTGACCACCTCCTCGTGAAAGTGGCCCTCCTGCCGATAGCTCCACAGGTAGAGCTTCAGCGACTTGGATTCGACTATCAGCCTGTCCGGAACGTAGCTGATGGTGATGGTCCCGAAATCGGGCTGTCCGGTGATCGGGCACAGCGAGGTGAACTCGCTTGTCTCCAGCACCACCCGGTAATCCCTGGAGGGATGGGTGTTGGGGAAGGCTTCCAGCTTTTTCACCGGACGGCGCACCCGGCGGCCCAGCAGGGTGAGCTTGTTTTTCCTTCTTTCCATAATATGCTGACAGCGGATGTGCGGGCAGTTTATTGTACCTCTACCAATTTATAATGCCGTTTTCCCAGCCCCATCTCCTCGGCGTACTTCAGCTGTATCGACCAGTCGACGTCGGGATAGATGTCACGGAACTTGTCGCTCCCGGGCTTCAGGGCCTTCTTCAAGGCCGTGCCCTTCAATCCTTCCGCTCGGTTTACCAGGTCGATCGATGCCTGGTCCACCGCCACCGGGTCCAGCGAGGCGCAGACGCCGATGTCGGGCACGATGTAGGGATCGGTTCGGCCGTAGCAGTCGCAGGCCGGGGAGACATTGATTATGTAGTTGAGGTACGCCATTTTGCCCCGGTGGAGCTTGCAGAACCCCGCCAAATGCTCCACCATCTTCTCCTGCATCGCCGCCGGCCCCGAGTCCCAACCGTGGCGCACTGCGTGCTCCGGGCAGACTACGATGCACGACCCGCAGCCGATGCACTTTTCGGCATCTATTCTGGCGTGCTTCTTGATCTCGATGGCAGCGGCCGGACAGTTGGCGGCGCAACGGCCGCAGGCGGTGCACTTCTCGACCTTGATCTGAGGCACGATGTCCGAGTGCATGGCCAGCTTCCCCCCCCGGGCCCCTCCCCCCATGCCCAGGTTCTTGATGGAGCCGCCGAAGCCGGCCAGTTCGTGACCCTTGAAGTGGGTGACGCAGACAATGGCGTCGGCCTTGGCCAGGTCGTGGGCCAGCTTCACCTTCTTCAGGTGCTTTCCGCCGACCTCGACCTCGACGTAGGCCCCACCCCTCAGCCCGTCGGCGATGATGGCCGGGCAGCCCACGGCTTCCTGGGTGAAACCGTGCTGATGCGCCGTTTCCAAGTGGGCCACCGAGTCCGAGCGGGAGCCCACGTAGAGGGTGTTGGCGTCGCAGAGGAACGGCCTGGCTCCCAACTTTTTAACGGCCTCGACCACCGGCCTCACCAAGGGCGGGGGCACAAAGGCCCTGTTGCCCCGCTCCCCGAAGTGGAGCTTGACGGCCGTCAAGTCCCCATGGAAAACGACCTTGGATAGCGGCAGCCTTTTCAGCAAGACGCCCAACCTGTCCGCTTGGAGTCGCTTTTCCTGGGAGGTAATATAAGTGAGGTAGACCGTCGAGGGCATCATTATCCTTTGCGTTTGGCGATAAATTCTTTAAAATAGACGACCCCGGAGTAGGCGGCCAGGGCCAGGCTGGCCACCAGGAGGCAGCAACCCCACGGCTGCCAACGCATGGCGTAACCGACGAGGGCTCCAGCCATAGCCGTCACCGCCGCCTTCCCGGGCAGGTTGGAGACGGGCACCGCCTTGGTGCTTTTGATCAGCAACAGCCCGCCAGTCAGTATCAGTAGGTCGCGGCCAACTATCACCACGGCGGCCCACCAGGGAAAATCCCGCCATAACGTCAGCGCCACCGCCATGCTGTCCACGCAAACCTTGTCGGCCAAAGGGTCCAGTATCTTGCCTAGGTCGGTGACCCTTCCCATCCTTCTGGCCAGCCACCCATCCAGGTAGTCGGTGGCTGCGGCCGCCAGCATCAGCCCCAGCAGGACGCCGGCCCACCCTTGTCTCAGGGACACCAGGATGAACGGCATCAAGGCGATACGGGAGAGGGACAGCAGGTTGGGGAGGTTCACCGGACAAGTTTAAGCCATGACCGGCCGGTTGTCAAGGATAATGTGGAAGCCAGGATTATCGCTCTCGGACTTTCGGGTAAAAAAATCGGTTGACAAAGCCCGATTCTTTTGCTATTCTATTCTTGAAGGTACGCCGGCGTGGTGAAACTGGTAGACGCAGAGGACTCAAAATCCTCCGGCAGCAATGCCATGGGGGTTCGATTCCCTCCGCCGGCACCAACTGGAGAATATAAAATACGAAATCCAAAATACTCAGCTACTAATAAATTGGCTGAGATGTCGTTGGATTTTTGATTTGGATTGGTGATTTTGTTTTAAGATGCCCGATCCACAGCCGACACCGCCACCTCAGCTCCCGCAGATGGACCAGCTCCTGGAGGAGCTGGTGCTGCGCGAGGCCTCCGACCTGCACCTGCGGGTGGGGGAGCCCCCCATCTACCGCATCGGGGGACGCCTGGTGCGCAGCGAGTTTCCGGTGCTCAAGGAGGACGACACCATCGCCCTGCTGCACAGCATCCTGTCGGAGACCCAGCGCCAGCGCCTGGAGCGGGAGCGGGAGCTGGACCTGGCCTTCGGCCTGCCGGGGGTGGCCCGCTTTCGCATCAACGTTTTCCACCAGCGCGGCTATATGGGGGCGGTGATGCGGGTCATCCCCCTCAAGATCAAGTCCATCGACGAGTGGGGCCTGCCCGCCATCCTCAAGGAGCTGTCGCTCCTGCCCCGAGGCCTGATCCTGATCACCGGCCCCACCGGAAGCGGCAAGTCAACCACCCTGGCGGCCATGGTCCACCACATCAACCAGCGGCGCAAGTCCCATATCATCATCCTGGAGGACCCAGTGGAGTTCCTCCACCAGGACGCCCAGTCGATCATCGAGCAGCGCGAGGTGGGCTCGGACACCAACTCCTTCGCCCTGGCCCTGCGTCACATCATGCGCCAAAATCCCGACGTTATCCTGGTCGGCGAGATGCGCGACTACGAGACCATGTCCCTGGCCATCGCCGCCGCCGAAACCGGCCACCTGGTGCTGGCCACCCTGCACACCACCGACGCCGCCCAGACGGTGGACCGCATCATCAACACCTACCCGCCCGAGGGCCAGGTCCAAGCCCGGGTCCAGCTGGGGACGGTGCTCCAGGCCGTCATCTCCCAGGCCCTGCTGCCCTCGATAAAGCAGAAGAAGCTGGTGGCCGCCTTCGAGATCATGCTCTGCACCCCGGCGGTGCGCAGCGTCATTCGGGACGGCAAGACCCCACAGATCTATTCGCTGATTCAGACCGGGTCCAAGTTCGGCATGCAGTCGCTGGACCAGTCGCTGCGCGACCTCTACATCAAAGGGCTGGTCAACCTGGAGGACGCCCTGGCCAAGTCCTCCAACCCCCAGGAGCTGGAACAGGCCATCACCAGGTGAAGCCATGCAGCTCTCCGAACTCCTCTATACCATGTACCAGAAGGGGGCCTCGGATCTGATCCTTAAGGTCGGATCCAAGCCGGTGCTTCGCCTCCAGGGCCACCTGACGCCGCTGGATCTGCCGGTGCTTCAGCCCGACGACACCAAGCGCTTCGCGGTGGACATCATGACCAAGGAGCAGCTGGAGAGGTTTAAGCGCGATCGGGAGATAGATTTGTCCTGCGCCATCGCCAACCTCTGCCGCTTCCGGGCCTCGGCCTTCGTGCAGCGCGGCGAGTTCGGCCTGGTGTTCCGCATGATCCCCAACAAGATCCCCTCGGTCGACGAGCTCGGCCTGCCGGTGGTCTGCAAGAATCTGGCCATGAGACCCCGGGGCCTGATCCTGGTAACCGGTCCGGCCGGGTGCGGCAAATCGACCACCATCGCCGCCATGATCAACACCCGGAACACCAACCAGGAATGCCACATCATTACCATCGAGGACCCCATCGAGTTCGTCTACCAGGACAAGAAGGCCGAGATCAATCAGCGGGAGGTGGGCAAGGACACCCTGTCCTTCGCCAACGCCCTTAAGAGCGTCCTCCGGCAGGACCCGGACGTCATCGTGGTCGGCGAGATGCGCGACCTGGAGACCATGACCCTGGCCATCACCGCCGCCGAGACCGGCCACCTGGTGCTGTCCACCCTGCACACCACCAACGCCATGCAGACCATCGACCGCATCGTCGACGTCTTCCCGCCCCACCAGCAGACCCAGGTCAGGCTGCAGCTGTCGGGCAACCTGCTGGGCATCGTCTCCCAGGTGCTCCTCAAGCGGGCCGACGGACAGGGCCGGGTGTTGGCCTACGAGATCATGCTGATAAACAGCGCCATCCGCAACCTGATACGCGAGGCCAAGACCTCCCAAATACCCTCGGCCATCCAGATGGGCACCAAGCAGGGCATGATGCCGCTGAACCTGTCCCTGGCCGATCTGGTGCGCCGCAAGGTGGTGACGGCCGAGGAGGCCATGTCCCACACCGACACCCCGGACGATCTCAAGGCATTGCTGGCCAGGCCGTCTGCCCCGGGCGCGGCATAAGGCTCCTTATAATCAAGACAGCAAAAGGTCGGCCCTCCGGCCTTTTGCTGTTTTAACGGTTAACGTCCTGGTTGATAGTTGGGATATATTCTGTCGTTCTGAAAAGAGAACTAATGGAATGTCCCTGCGCCTCTATGGAAAACTAGTTTGAAGCCCTCCCTTTACAACCACATCATCCGCCGCCGCGGCCGGCCCCAGCTTCTTTACAACATTCTCAGCCGCCGCCTGCTGGAGCTTGGCCCAGTCCAGTCGGCCATGTACGGCGGCCTGGCCGTGCCCATCACCCGCAACCTGATGAACCTTCACGATCCGGCGGTGGAGCAGTTCCTGCAGCTGCTGGTGGATCAGGGTTTCTTCATCCCCGACGAGCGGCAGGAAATTTTGGAACAGGAGGTGGCCAGCCAGCAGCTCCGTTTCGATCCGGGGCGGCTCTGCCTCTGGGTCCAATCCACCACCCGCTGCGAGGAGAAATGCCCGGATTGCCCCTACCGGCAGGAGGGCGGCGATATGGACCAGGCGGCTTTGGAAAGGATCGAGGCGTTGGCCGTTTCCCGATACGGGCGCCTCAGGGAGCTCGAGGTCACCTGGTTCGGCGGGGAGCCCACCCTTAACTGGGAGGCGGTCACGGCCCTAAACGGCCGGTTCACCGAGGCGGCTGCCTCGCGAGGCTTCCGCTACCGGTGGAACGTGATCTCCAACGGCCGCAGCCACCATCTTAAAACCATACTCATCTCCACCAACACCCCGGCCCGTGTCTGGCTCAATCTGGGGTCGCTGGACAGCGCGGAGTTCGACGTCCATTCGACCACTCTGTTGGCCGGTTTCGACGGCATCGGATCATCGGTCCGCAGACTGCCGCCACGGTCACGCATCAGGTTCCAGACGGACCGCCCCACGGCCCGGCTCTGCCGCAACCTCAACGGATTTTGCCAGCGGACCCCCAGCTTCAGCGACGATGAGATGGAAACCGTCCGAGAGTTAATCGAATCCGGATTTCGCATCGATAACCTTCCGGAGCCCGGCCTGGTGCCCTGCCAGGCCGCTGACCCACAGTCGTTCATCGTTGATGTCGGCGGCAACCTGTACAAGTGCTGGAACAGCCTGGGGCGACCCCAGCAGGGCCTGCCCGGCATAGACGACCTCCTCCACCCCAACTTCGTCCGTTGGCTGGATTGGGACCCGTTCCGGACCTACCACTGCCGGAACTGCAACATCCTCCCCTGGTGCCTGGGGGGCTGCCTGGACCGGACCGGCGGCGAGGATTGCGGACAATGGAGGTATTCACTGCGGGAGACCTTGAAGCTTATGGCCGCGGCCGGTGATGTCTCATCCTCGGAATCGAAATAAATTACTTGACAGCAATAACGCACCGGGGCAGCCTTGAGGCTGCCCCTTTACGTTTCCCGGATAATACAAAGCTCAGGCCTTCTCCATCAGCGCCAGATAGGTCTTGACCCTGATATTGCCGGGATCGCGCTTCAGGCATTGCTGCCACTGCTCCCTGGCCTTCTCCTTGTTGCCGGCCTTGAGGTAGG
>CAZFJC010000036.1:0-14481 GCA_964518765.1 uncultured bacterium | reverse complement strand
GCCTATTCGTGCTCGGCCACGAAGCTCCCCTGGTTCCAGCCTAGCAGCGACGATAGGGCCCCGTCGCTGTTGCTGCCATCCAGGCTCCAGGAGCTGATCTTGCTGTCGGCGATCTCTAAACGGCCCTGGTGGCCGTCCGGGGTGGTCATCTCGATATGCCCGTTCCAGCCGCCGATGAAGAACATGTCCAGCAGGCTGAAGACCGAGATAATGGACAGGTCGCCCTGGAAGCGCTTGGCCTTTTGGGCGAACAGCTGCTTGGCTTTCTCGGCCAGGTTCAGCCGCATGTCGATGGCCTTGAGGAGCTCCTGGCGGTTGCAGGGCTTGGTGATGTACTTGGCCGCTCCCAGCAGGTAGCCCTGGATGCGGTTCTCGGATCCGGTCTTGGCCGTCAGGAAGAGGAAGGGGATGCCTCGCAGCTCTGGGTTCTCCTTGACCTTGCGGCAGAACTCGTAGCCGTCCATCTTGGGCATCATGATGTCGGAGATGATCAGGTCCGGGCGGTCGCGCTCGGTCACCCACAGGGCCTCCTCGCCGTCCCCCGCGGTGAAGACCTCGTAGCCGTTCTTCTTGAGCTCGAACTCCATGATCTTGACGATATTCGGCTCGTCGTCGACTATCAGCACCTTGTATTTGGCCATACAATAGTGTAGTATATTCCAACCGACCCCGTTCTGTCAAGCACTATTTAATTATAAGCGCAAGGAGGCCCGGCATGATCCTCTCCCTGACGGCGGCCCTGATGGCCTGGACGGCCCCGGCCCTGCCCCCGGAACAGGACTCCCTGCTGGCCGGACTGCAGAGGAGCCTGGAGGCCCGGCAGGAAAGGCTTAAGCGGGAGTATTACAGCTTCACCTCGGCCGCCGTCATCCGGGAGATGGAGAAGGACGGTCGGGTGAAGCGGACCGACACGACAATCACCTGGCAAATGATGAGGGGCGACTCCCTGCTCCGGGACTCCCTAATCTACACCACCCGCAAGCCGGAGAAGGGAAAGAAGAGGGAGAGCCGCCGGGAGAGCGCCAGCCTGCCCGATCTGGGCGACACCAACTATGTTTATGAAAAACGCGCCGGCAGCTCCTTCGGCTTCCGGCCCAAGCGTCCCGGGAAGGGGGATCTGGCCGGCAGCTTCGGCTACGATCCGGAAACCATGACGCTCACCTGGGCGGAGCTGGCCATGCCCAAGCCCAAGGCGCCGGTCAAGGAGTTCTCCATGAGGATCGATTGGATGAAGTGGGAGGGGATGATGGTGCCGGAGACGATATGGATGCGGGCCGCCTGGAGGATGCTGCTGATGTCGGGGAGGATGGAGATGGAGATAAGGTTCTCGGACTACCGGCTGCACCGGTGACTTTGCTTAACCATAAAAGAACGAAGGCCACAAAGGACACAGCTTTTCCGGAATAATCACAGATCGCTGGTTACCTTTGAACCACCACCGCCCCCTCCTCGGTTGAGGGGGGATTAAGGGGTGGTCATGACCAGAAAAGAAAGGCCTCCAGAAGGAGGCCTTTTTGCTATTGCGGCAGGCAGATGCGCAGCGCCGGCTCCACCTCGGGCGGCTGGGTTTCGCCGCCGTTGGGCAGGTGGATGACGATGGCCTCGACCGCGGCCACCTCCGGTTCCGGGCAGGAATCAGGCGCCGGCTCCACGGGCAGCAGCACCCGGCTGCCCCCCACCTGTCTGATGCGGACCAGCCTCCCTCGGGGGGGCAGCAGTCGGCCCGTCGCATCGCCCTTCCTGTTGGCCTCCGACAGGTGTTCGTCTTCCTTTTTGGCCATCACCTCGTCCATATCCCCGGGCGAAGTGGCGGGTTCCTGCGGCTGGGTCTTATCCGCGATCTCGAGAGCCGGTTCGGCGGATCTCAGCTCGTCGGCAGCGGCCCTCTTGGCCTTGGCATCCGAAACATCCGCGGCCGACGGGGGAGATGCGGGGGAACCGGCCATTTCCACTAGGCCGGTAGAGGATATCGCCCTGGTCCGGGTGACGGCCGAAACCTCGTTGGCGGAGATCTCGGCAACCTCGGAGGAAACCGGCGGGGCCGGCCGAGCGGCGCCGGAAGCAGCCGTCCTGTCCCTCTCCGACGGTTCGATCCCGGTGGCCGGGGCGACCGGAGCTTCCTCATAATATGACTTCAGCACGGCCGCCGTCTCCGGGGCCCTGGGCTCGGGGGCGATGGGGATGGGGATCACCTTCCGCTCTAGGTTAACCTGGCGCACCAGCGGCTGGTCGTAGAAACCGTGCGACAGGACCATCACCGCGGCGAAGGCGGCGGCGGCCGCGGCCGGCATCCAGCCCCAGCGCAGGATCCAGGGCCTCCTTGCCGTCGCCAGCTCCCGACCGGCTATCCGGTTGGCCACCCGGGAGGCGAAGCTGGTGAAATAGCCATCGGGCGCCTCGACCTTCTCGGCCTTGGCCACCTCGCTCTCGGCCAGCTCCAGGCTCTCCATCATGGCGCGGCACTCCGGACAGGTCTTCAGATGCTCCTCGACCGCCTTCCGGCGGATTAAATTCAACTCCCCGTCCATGAAAGCCATCAACTCCTCGGGGGCCACCGTATGTTTTTTATTTCCGCTCATAGCATTTCCCTGATTCTCGGCGCCAGCCTCTGCCTAGCCCGGAACAACCTTGACATCACCGAGCCCACCGGTATCTTCAGGACCTTGCTTATCTCCTGGTAGGAGAGCTCCTTGTCCACCCTGAGAAGCAGCACCTGCCTCTGCTCGGGGGGCAGGCGGTCTATCTCGGCCCGGATGCGGGCGCAGGAGTCTGCTCCGGCCGTGTCCTCCAGCGGGTCGCCGTCCGAGGCCTGCTCCCCGGCCAGCTCCAGCGGCTGGCTGCGCTTGCGGGCGTCCAGGGCGTCGTGGCAGAGGTTGGTGGCGATGGTTATGATCCAAGTGTAGAACCGGTAGCGTCCGTCGTACTTTTTCAGATTCACATAGGCCCGGACGAAGGTCTCCTGGGCCACCTCATCGGCCTGGTCGTGGTCGCGCAGCATCCTCCGGGCATGCGAATAGATGGCCCGCTGGTAGCGCTCCACCAGGGGGTTGTAGGCCTGGCGGTCGCCGGCCAGGACCCGACGTATAAGCTCTTGATCGCTGGGGTTTTCCAAACTAGATACGACGAAGGTTGCCGGTTTATTCCGTTTTACTCCATGTCACCCTGAGGAATGCGGCTCGCATGGCAAGTTGAAGGGTGACGTCAGATGTCATCCCCTTCGGATGCGCGATAAGGCATCAGGCTCAGGGCACCGCTTCAGCCAGTAAGGCAAGAGGGCCATCTCAGGATGACAGGATCTTGATCCAAACCTGCCGCTTCCTCGGCCCGTCGAACTCGCAGAAATAGACGCCCTGCCAGGTGCCCAGGGCCAGCCGGCCGTTCTCGATGATCAGCGTCATCGCGCAGCCGACCAGGGTCGATTTAACATGAGCGGCCGAGTTGCCCTCGGAATGCTGGTAGCCGTCGCTCCAGGGAATGCGCTTGTCCAGCTCCATCAGGATGTCCCGGGCTACCGAGGGATCGGCATTCTCGTTGATGGTTATTCCGGCGGTGGTGTGCGGCACCCAGAGGTGGCAGAGGCCGTCGGTGACCCCTGATTCGGATACTACCTTCTGGACTTGGGATGTGATGTCCACCAGCTGGGAGCGGGAGGAGGTGGAGATGTCTATGGTTTTCATCTCTGGAGAATCCCGGGAAAGGTTTCAAGAATGATGCCCGCCTTCACCACCCGGTAGCTGGGCGCGTACAACCTGGAGTAGGCGAGGGAGTGGTGGACCACCGGGTACTTGTTGTCCCGGGCGAACCGGTCGAACTCCCTGTACTTTTGGTGATCAAATCCGAAGGCCCCGGAACGGACCAGCGAGCCGAAATCGCCCCAGACCCTTTTGAATTCGTCCATCGTCCCCCGGTTTCTCTCGGCCGAAAGCCTCATAGCCGCGAAAAGCTTCTCGACCTCCATCCCCTGCCGGGCGAATGGCCGCAGGTTCACGCGAACGACGCTCCCGTCCAGAGAGATATTCTCCGCCAGCTCCTCCTGTGGTTGAAGCCTAAGGTCGATGCTCTCCATCTCGCGTTTAAGGCATTCCAGGGCCTGGCCGCCGGAGCGTATGATGTGCCCCACTCCGAAGACGCTCTGGTACAGCAGCTTGTAGACGTCCTGGACCTCCAGCTTGGGCCTGAGGCGCTGGTGCCAGTTCACCAGCTCCCAGAGCGCATCCTTGGTCGAAGGCTTTTTCACCGGAATGACCATGCGCCTCCTTGGCGGCCTCCGCGGTTAAAGATGGCTATCTAACAAATGGCGCGATCCTGGCCCGGCAGGAATCGCACAGCTCCCCGCTCTCCCGGTCCACCGTCCGGATGGTGCCGCAGGCGTCCTCCATAAGGCAGCCGCGATGGGGGCAGTGTTCCAGCCCCAGGGTGTGGCCCAGCTCGTGGTTGACCACCTTGACCAGGCGCTCGAGAAATCTACCCTCGGGCACTTTCCCCCTGCCGAGCCTGAAGATCGATACCACGCAGGAACTTCCGCCCAGCGAGCCCAGGCCGAAAATGCCCCAATCGGCACGGCGGCCCTTGGTGGTGGATATGTCGGCCGACGTCAGGCCCACTATTTTTAAATAGTGCGTGTCCCTAAGGGATTCCAGGTGGTCCAACAGCCTCTCGGCCCGGTAGCGTTTCCGGGATTGGTAAAAGGCCGAGGCCGGAAGGGGGACGGCGGGCAGGATCTCGGCCTTCAGGTTGTATACCCTTTCGATCCCCGACTTGGCCTCGGCCAGCAAGGCGGAGTCGGCCCGACCCAGGGGCTGGATGGCCACCAGGGATTGGGGGAAAAGCGACGAGGGGATTGTAAGCAGGCAAAGCCAAGGAAACAACCGGTGGACGGCCATGTATGCCCTCATATCCTCTCCCGGCACCTTCCGTTGCCGCAGGCGCACTTCATTCCCTCCCGGTGCGGGGTCTGTCCGTAGTCGATGACCAGCTCCTCGCCGCTTCTGATGGGCCGCAGGGTGTAGACCTCCACCCGATGCCGGAAGATGCGCAGGTAGCAGTTCGGCCGACAGGAGTGGTTGAGCCGCCCGAAGGCGTTGCCCCGGGAACAGTCCAGCCCGTGGCGCTCGTCCAATTGGACGAAGTAGATGCGCCGGCTTTTGGCGATCTCCTTTAGCGCTTTCTGGGCGTCCACCACCCGGCCGCTTACCTCGCCGATCTTCCGCCTGCCGGGCAGGGGCATTCGGGCGAAGACGCCCAATCCGTGGATGGGGCTGGGGCGGAGGGAGATCAGAACCCGGGTCTCGATATCCTGACCTCTATTAGAGCTCACCGCTTCTCCGCCAGCAGTCGGTCGATGACGGCCACCGAGTCCACCCCGGCAGCCTCGGCCTGGAAGTTGGTGATGATGCGGTGGCGCAGCACCGGTTTGGCCATGAAATCTACATCCTCGATGCTCGGGGCCAGTCGTCCCTCGAGCACGGCCCGGGCCTTGGCGCCTAGAACCAGGTACTGAGAGGCCCGGGGCCCGGCCCCCCAGGACACGTACTCCTTGACGAACTCCGGAGCGCCCTCCCCGGTCGGGCGGCTGCGGCGGGCCAGCCCCACGGCGTGTCCGACCACGGTGTCGGAGGCCGGCACCCGGCGCACCAGCTGCTGCAGCTCCAGGATCTCCTTCCCGGAAAGCACCTTCTCCAGCCGGGGCTGGTAGCTCGAGGTGGTGGAGCGGACGATCTCCTCCTCCTCCTGGCGGGAGGGGTACCCGATGAAGGTGTTGAACATGAAACGATCCAGCTGGGCCTCGGGCAGGGGGTAGGTGCCCTCCTGCTCGATGGGATTCTGGGTGGCCAACACGAAGAAGGGCTGCTCCAGGGCGTAGGTGTTGCCGCCGGCCGTCACCTGGCGCTCCTGCATGGCCTGCAGCAGGGCGGCCTGGGTCTTGGGCGGGGTGCGGTTGATCTCGTCGGCCAGCACCACGTTGGCGAACACCGGGCCGCGGATGAACTTGAAAAACCGCCGGCGCGACCCCGGCTCCTCCTCGATGATGTCGGTGCCGACGATGTCCGAGGGCATCAGGTCCGGGGTGAACTGGATGCGGCTGAAGGACAGGTCCAGGCAGCGGGCCAGGGTGTTGATCATCAGGGTCTTGGCCAGCCCGGGCACCCCCACCAGCAGGACGTGGCCGTTGCACAGCAGGGCGGTCAGGAGCTCGTCGATCACCTGGGTCTGGCCGACCACGGCCTTGGCCAGCTCGGCCTTGAGGGCGGCCCGGGCCTGGTGGAGGCGCTCCACCGATTGCAGGTCGCCGGGGATTTTTGCGATCATATAGCCTCGTTGTTTTATTGAGACGCAGATGAGCCGAATGCCGCGGATCGAAGCCGGTTTCTGTCGGAAGCGAGGCCATGCCTTTCCGTGGAGAATCTGTGCGGCAGCGGAGCGATGCCAGTCGGATATAGTGTAGCAGAAAGAGCGGTGGATAGTCAACTTAAAGCAAGTCGATTTAACTTGACAACCAGGGGCCGTTGGTATACAATAAAAAAAGGCGAAGCGGTCATGCTTCGACCAAGCTCGGTATGATAGGCCATTTTAGTATAAGGGAGGATAGAGAAATGAAGGACACTCTGGAGAGGATCATCACCCTGGGTCTGGGTACCATCGCCGTCACCAAGGAGAAGGCGGAGCAGGTGGCCAAGGAGCTGATGAAGGAGGGCCAGGTCAATCGGAAGGAAGCCGATGTGCTGGTCAAAAAGCTGATGAAGAAGGGCCAGGAGAGCCGCAAGGAGCTGGATGCCGCGGTGGAGAAGACCGTCCACGGGGTGATGAAAAAGCTGGATATACCGACCCGCTCCGAGGTGGAAAAGCTGAGGGCCGAGATCGCCAGCCTCAAGAGGGCGAAAGCCCCGAAGCGTAAGTAGCCGAAACCAGGACCGACCCAGGGCCGGAATATCAGCAAGATATCCGGCCTTTGCGTTCCGGCCAAAAAGCAAGGGCCGATGATTTTAAACACGGATTCATGCAGATATCTTCTTTCCTTAAGGTGATCTCTGGAGATCGGTGTCAATAATTCATGAATCGGTTCCCGCATGCACTATAGGAACATCAAGCGGCTGCGGAAGATCCTGAGGGTCCTGGCCAAGCACGGCTTCGGCTACCTGGTGGACAAGCTGAACACCGAGCAGCGGGCTGTGGGCAGACTGCTGGTCAATCTCAGCCCGGTGCGCCGGCGCCAGTTCCTCCACCTGGTGGAGCCGGTGAGGCTGAGGGTGGCCCTGGAGGAGTTGGGGCCGACCTTCATCAAGTTCGGCCAGGTGCTGTCCACCCGGCCCGACCTGCTGCCGCCCGAATTCTGCCGGGAGCTGGAGAAGCTGCAGGACAGCGTGGCCGGCTGCGCCTACTGCGACATGGAGGGAGTGGTCGAGGCCGAGCTCAAGCGGCCCATCAGGGAGATCTATGCCGAGTTCTCGGCCGAGCCCATGGCCGCGGCCTCGCTGGCCCAAGTGCACCGGGCCAGGCTGCCCGACGGCCGCCGGGTGATAGTCAAGGTGCAGCGGCCGGGCATCGAGCAGACGGTGGCCGGCGACCTGGACATCCTGGAGTTCCTGGCGGCTGGCATCGAACAGCACTTCGAGGAGAGCCGGGCCTACAACCCCACCGGGATGGTGCGGGAGCTGCGCAAGTCCCTGGCTCGGGAGCTGGACTTCAGCCTGGAGGCCTCCAACGCCCGGCGCTTCCGGGAGATGTTCGCCGAGGACCACACCGTCCACGTGCCCCAGGTCTTCCTGGAGCTTTCCTCCGCCCGGGTGCTGACTATGGAGGAGGTCCGGGGCATCAAGATCACCGACCTGGCGGCCCTGGAGAAGGCCGGCCTGGATCGCCACGCCATCGCCGCCAATGGGGCCAACGCCTACCTCAAGCAGATCTTCGGCAAAGGCTTCTTCCATGCCGATCCCCACCCCGGCAACCTGTTCGTCCTGCCGGAGAACCGGGTGGTCTTCCTGGACTTCGGGATGACCGGCCGGCTGCATCCCCACACCAAGGCTCAGATCATCAAAATCCTGATGGGCATCATCCAGGGCAACATGACCATGCTGAGCGAGGCGGCCGCAGCCCTGGGCACCACCGACGAGCGCACCGACTTCCGCTCCCTGGAGCTGGATCTGGCCGAGTTCGTGGATCGGAACTATGTAGCCTCGCTCCGCGATGTCCGGGTGGGCGAGAATTTCGCCCAGCTGGTGAACATCCTCACCCGCAACCGGGTCAGGCTGGCCCCGGAGCTGTTCCTTTTGGCCCGGACCCTGATGACCATCGAGGGGGTGGGCAAGCGGCTGGACCCGGACTTCAACCTCATCGAGCTGCTGGAGCCCTTCATCAAGCAGCTGATGCGGGAGCGGCACAGCCCGCGCAAGGTGGCCCAGGACATCATGAGGTTCCTGAGCTGGGGCTACAATTTCATGATCGCCCTGCCCCGGGACATGCGGGAGATCGTCACCAAGGTCAAGCAGGGCAAACTGCACATCGAGTTCGAGCACAAGGGGCTGGAGGGGCTGATCTCCGAGCTGGACCGGGTGTCCAACCGCATCGCCTTCAGCCTGATCATCACCGCCCTGATCGTCGGCTCCTCCATCATCATGCACGCCGACAAGGGATGGAAGGTGCTGGGCCACCCCCTGCTGGGGGTGCTGGGCTACCTGCTGGCCGGCCTGATGGGCCTGTGGCTGGCCTGGTCGATAATCAGGTCGGGCAAGCTGTAGTCAACCGACCTGGTACGGCATGGAGCGCACCCACCTCCAGGGCCTGCTGGCGGCCTGGGACCTGCCGCCGGCGTACGTCACCTCCCCTTAGTCCCCTCCTTGGCAAGGAGGGGAGCGAGGGGTGGTCAATGTTGCGATAGCGACGCAAACAACCTGGGAGCGCCATGTACCTCAGCCAACCCACCCAGTACTACGACAAGTTCTACGCCTCGAAGAACTACCAGGCCGAAGTGCTCTACCTGTGCAAGAGGATCTTCGAGCACTGCCAGCGGCTGGACATGACCCTTTTAGACGTGGCCTGCGGCACCGGGGAGCACGCCCGTTTCTTTAAGCAACGGTTCGCGGTGGAGGGGGTGGACATCTCGCCGGACATGCTGGCCATCGCCCGGCGCAAGAATCCGGACCTGCGCTTCTTCCTGGGCGACATGCGCGACTTCGAGCTCGACGGCCGCTACGACGTAGTCACCTGTCTCTTCAGCTCCATCGGCTACCTGCTGACGCTGGACGAGGTCAAGCAGGCCGTCGGGAACATGAAGCGGCACCTAAGCGAGGGCGGGGTGATGCTGGTGGAGCCCTGGTTCACCCCCCAGGCCTGGCGCGAGGGCACTGTCCATTCCATTCTGATTGAGGAAATGGACCTGAGGCTGGCCCGGATGAGCACCAGCCTGCGCGACGGCCGGATATCGAGCTTCGACATGCATTACCTGATTGGAACGCCTAAGGGGGTGGAGCACCATCTGGAGCGCCACCAGATGGCGCTGTACACCGTGGACGAGATGAAGGAGGCCTTCAGGGCCTGCGGGCTGAAGGTGGAATACGACCCGGCCGGGCCCACCGGCCGAGGGCTATACACCGGTTGGGTTTGAAGCATCTTGAAAAGCCGCCAACCGTCTGCCGGCCGCCTGGGGCGGCCAAATTTTCGAAATTTTCGCTTGACATCACCAAGGCCCTATACTATATTATATATAAGGCCTGGTAGGAAGAAACATACTTCCTTCCGGGAAGAGGGTTTATTATTATCTGGAGGGCTTTTCATGATGCGAAGACTGTTTTTGTTCGCTCTGGCGGTGGCCGTTTTCTGGCTGGCCGCCGGGGGCCTGGAGGCCCAGACCATCGCCTATTCGGTCGACACCACCTTTACCACCGCCCACAACCCGCACGAACTTTGCTACAACTCGGTCAGGAGAAAGGTCTACTGCTCCACCTCGGACACGGTGCTGGCCGTCATCGACGCCGGGCTGAACTACAGCCAGATCATGGCCTGGTGGCCCGGCCGCCTGGAATACAACTCGGCCAACGACCGGGTCTATGTGGCCTGCGGCAGCACCCTTTACATTTACGACGGCCTGACCGACGTTATGGACACATCCTTCGCCCTGGCCGAAGTCTACAACGACCTGGAGTACGTCCCGGCCACCGACAGGATGTACGTGGCCGGCATGGGCATCAATGTCCTGGACGGGGCCAGCGACAGCGTCCTGGCCAGCCATCAGGGAAACTTCGACGGCCGGCTGTTCCGCTACCGCCCCACCAACCAGGTGCTGGCGGCCCACGGCTGGGCCGACTCCATCCTGTTCATCAGCGGCCTCAGCTTTATCGATTCCATCAGGGTGCCGGGCATGGCCGGAGAGAGCCGGTTCGCCGCCAACGAGGCCCGGGGCAAGATATACGTCAGTCTGCCGGGCGCCAACCAGGTGGCCATCCTGGACGCGGGCAGCCACGCGGTCCTGAACACGGTGGGGGTGGCCGCCGGGCCGCAGGCCATGGCCTATTCGACGGTCAGCGACGAGATCTATGTGGCCTGCCAAAATAGCGACAGCCTGACGGTCATCCGCGGCTCGGACGATTCGGTGTCCACCATCTACCTGGGAGCGGCCGGGGACTCGGTCACCTCGATCCTATACAACCAGTTCCTCCAGAGGATCTACTGCGCCGACGAGAACAGCGGTACGGTCGCCATCGTCAACCCGCTGACCAAAGCCGTCGAGGCCACGGTCAGCCTCAGCCCGCTGGGGGCGCCCCGGCCGGTGGCCCTGATCGAAGGCGACAGCGGGCGGGTGTTCACCGCCAACAGCTGGAACAACACCATCAGCGTGGTGGGATGGAGCGAGGACACCCGGCCCTACATCTGGTGGACCGATCCCCCGTCCGGGGCCACGGCGGTGCGGTTCGACCAGCCGGTGTCCGTCTACTTCTCCGAGGCCATCGACCCGGCCAGCCTGGCCTTCACCTGCTCCCCGGACCCGGGCGGCTGGGCCGTCCAATGGGATGCCAACCACCGTCTGCTGACCCTGGAACACGGCTACTTCCAGCAGCCCGGCATGCCACACACCTTCACCGTGACCCAGGCCCGAGACCCCTGGGGCAACAGCCTGATGGACACCGCCGGGGCGGCCGCCAACCCCTGGACCTTCTGGGTAAAGGGCCTGGACACGGCCCAGCACCAATGGACAGGCAGGCGCTACCAGCTGGTCTCTCTGCCGCTTCAGCCCTACGACTCGACGGCGGCCGGCAGCTTCGGCGACGATCTGGGGGCCTACGGCCCCTCGGGCTGGAGGCTCTTCGGTTACGACCCGATCTCGACCTCCTATGTGGAGACGCCGCCCCTCAAACTGGGGCAGGGCTACTGGCTTTCGTCGGTCAACACGGCCACCCTGGACGCCGTTGGCTATCGGCTGCCGGACTCAGGCTCTTCGTTGACCATCGAGCTGGGCCAGGGCTGGAACCTGATCGGTTGCCCGTTCGGCATCCCTATTCGGGCGGGGAGCTGCGAGGTGATGGGGGCGGCCTTCTATTCCTGGAGCGACACCCTGAGCAACGGCCTACTGCGCCAGAGGGCCTGGGTCTACTACGACAGCACCACGGATTACGTGAACGACGGCCGCTGGGACCGGGACTCCCTGTCCCCGTTGATCGACGGCGATTCCCTCAGGCCATGGGCCGGCTACGCGGTCTATGCCACACAGCCCTGCTCGCTCCTGGCCATGACGCCATTTGTCAAGGAAAGCCGGTCGGCCCAGGCCAAGCCGGCGCCGGCTGTTATAGATTGGTCATTGGAGATCACGGCACTATCTGGCGCCACGAGCGATCGGGCGAGGATAGGCGTCTCGCCGCAGGCGTCGCCTGCCTATGATCGGCTCGACGGCGAGAAGCCGCCGCCGCTGGCCGAGGGCATCAAGCTTTATATCCCTCACGCCGATTGGGGGCCGGGAACCTGGCATCAATACGCCGCGGACTTCATGCCGGCGGGCGATCATCTCCAATGGCCGCTGGCCTTGGAGCTGGCTGACCAATCCCAAGAGGCGGTGCTGGCCTTCCGGCTGGAGGGCCGTCTCCCTGACGGCTACAAGCTCTACTTAGTGGAGCGGGACGATCTGAAGGCGCTGGAGATAGCGGACCAGGGCCGGGCCGGCTTCACCGGCAGCCGGGAGCTGGCAGTAATGCTCAGCAACCGCGGGATCGGAGAACTGAGCCTCAGGCCGCTGACTTTCGATCTAGGAATGCCCAGGCCCAATCCCTCGCATCAGATAACAAGGTTCGGCTATCAGACGACGAAGCCGGGGTTGGTGCGGCTGGCGGTCTACAATGCCCTGGGACAGAAAGTCAGGACCATCGCCGAGGGGCCGAAGGCGCCGGGATACTATACCGCCTCTTGGGACGGCCGCAACGACCTGATGGCCCAGACTCCACCCGGCCTCTATTTCCTCAGGCTCGAGGCCGAGGGCAGGCAGGCCGTCCGAAAACTGGTGCGGGTGAGATAGGAGGGAACGCCATGAAAAAGATCTTGTGCATCGCCCTGGCGGCCGGCCAACTGCTGTGGCTGTCCGGCCCGTCATGGGCCCAGATGAAACCCACCCAGGCCACCATCGTCTTCGTCAAGGGCAAGGCCGAGGTGCAGCGCTCCGGGGAGCGCGCCTGGAGGCCGGCCGAGCTGCAGATGGCGGTCAATCCCGGGGACAAGCTGTCCACCGAGGCCGGGGCCGAGCTGGAGATACGCTTAGACGACGGCAGCGTCCTCAAGCTCAAGGACAAGAGCCTGCTGGAGCTGGACGCCATGGAGAAGCAGGCCAGGCCCCTGACCACCATCACCTCGCTGAAGCTGGGCCTGGGAAAGCTTTTGGGCTGCGTCCGCAAGCTGTCATCCAAGGAGTCCAAGTTCGAGGTGACCACCCCGACGGCGGTGGCCGGGGTGCGGGGCACCGTTTTCGCCGTCTTCGCCGAGGGCGACTCCACCGAATTGGACGTTCTCCAGGGCCGGGTGGCGGTGTCCGGCCAGGTGGGCGCCGAGAAGCTGGTGGGCGAGAAACAGTCGACGGTGGTGGCCAAGCGGGACTCGGCCCGCTCCCCGGTGCCCATGACCGCGGCCAAGATCGCCTTCATGACCGCCTGGGCCGGGGCCGCCCTTAAGTTAGGCTCCATGGGAGCAGCCGGGGCCAAGGCCTGGTACGCCTCGACGCCGGCCCTGGTGGGCGGCGGGGTGGTGGCCGCGGCCGCGGTGGCGGCGGTGGTCATCGCGGCCGGGGGCGGGGACGAGGGCACGCCTCCGGGAGGCGGTTCGGGGACCGGGCCAACCATCACCAACCCGCCAGCCCTGCCGCAGTAGCCGTGAGGGAAGGTCCCTATTGACAGATGAATGGATGAGGTGTATAATAAACTTTTGGAGTAATCTTCCTTTGCTTCCAGTCATCGAACCAAGTGCCAACAAACTGCATAATAAACTAAAGATGAGGAGAATGAAGAGCCAACTGTTTTATCAAATGGAAACGAACAGCAAACCGTCAACATCAAACATGGAGGAAAAATGAAGAGGACTTTGATCGTAGGCCTGGTCTTAGCGTTCACCGCCGGGCTGTGCCTGGCGGCCGGCCAGGTTAGCTTTGTATCGAGTGCGCCCGGCATTAATAAAAAAGCGATGGACGCCGACAACACGAAGTACACGGTCAACACGTTGAACCGCGACGGGGCCAAGACCTGGCAGGTACTGCTGAGCGAGAACTTCGAGAGCGGAACCTGGCCCACGAGCTGGGTGGTGGTGGACGGCAACTCGGACGGATATTTCTGGTCCATCGGCACCGCCATGCCCGCCGGGTCCAACCCGCCCAACAGCGGAACTTACTTCGCCCTCTACGACGACGATGCGGCGGGAGGTGGCTCACCGGCCACGGTGGAGCAGATGTTCACCCCGGCGGTCTCGGTGGCCATGGGCACCTCTGCCTACGTCCGCTATGATTTCTCCATGCAGGACTATGCCGGATTCGGCGACCTGAACACCTATGTCAGAACCTTCAACACCGGCGCCTGGGGCGGCTGGACCCTGCTCATCAACCACACCAACGACGAGGTGGGAACGGACTCGCTTGACCTCTCGTCCTACCTGCCGGCCGACAGCCTGCAGATCCAGTTCGCCTTCGACGACAACAACGACTGGGGCTGGGGCGCCGGGGTGGACAACGTGGTCATCGGGGCCGACATCACCTCGGCCGGGGTGAACGCCAGGCTTCTGTCGATCGACGAGCCCTCGGCGGCCTTCATCGAGCCCGGCCTGCCCTTCACCCCCACGGCCACCGTCCGCAACTCGGGCACGAACCCGATCGTGGATTTCTGGACGTACTACCAGATCGACGACGGATCGAAGGCGGTGGTCTACCTGGACTCGGCGCTGATCGCCGACCCGGACACCCTGTTCCCGGACTCCATAAGGCAGCTGACCTTCGACGACTTCACCCCGCTTGACCTGACCAACTAC
>CAZFJC010000035.1:0-14926 GCA_964518765.1 uncultured bacterium | reverse complement strand
AACCTGTAACATTTATCACCCCATTTTCTGTCTTGACAATGGGGTCCACCTCACTTCATCCTTTATGCTATATTATATTTATGGCTCTTCCGAGTTTAGTGTGGGTCTTTTTGTGGAAACCAGCCTTGTATTATAAGTACTGTCAATGATTTACAAACGATAAAATCAATTTAAAACTTGTCTCGTGCGCTTGTAACCATCTTAACTGAAATTAAGTTAAGTATAGAAATCAGAAACCTCTTGATTTTACAGTCTTTATAAGATCAAACCTTTAGGGAAACAACGATTTAATCCTTATTTTTACCCACTACAAACCCAGAAGACCCATATTTATTAAGTCAAATGATATATCTAACCAGTGTTCCTTGTCAATAGTAAATGTGGTTAACATACAGCATTCTTCGGGCGCAAGATAGGACACGTTTCTCAGGGTGACCCCGCCTCCGCCCCACCCCCCCCGAACACCTCCCTCTCCAGCACCATCAGCCTCCGGTTGTCCTTCCGGATGAACATCCTCATCCCCAGGTTCATGGCCAGGTAGATCATGGGGTGGGCCAGGTTCTGCGGCAGGCGCTGCATGATGGACGACATCTTGGTGAACTGGCCCTTGACCCACAATGTCCCCTCCTGCAGCTGGTAGGGGCTCATGTTCTTTGGCTTGTAGACCACGGTCGAGTGGTCGTAGTATTTCCAGTCGGTGGTCAACAGCCTCTTTTCCCTCCGGAACTGGTCGTAGACCCTGGTGCCGGGATAGGGCGTCAGGATGTTGAAGGAGGCGGTGCCGATCTTGTTCCGGCGCAGGAACTCCAGGGTCTCGGGGAAGACGGCGGTGGTGTCGCTGTCGAAGCCGAACACCATGGAGGCGTGGAAGTGGATGCCCAGGTCGCGCACCCTGGCGATGGCGTCCTCCACCCCGGCCAAGCTCTTGATGGCCTTGCGCATGGTCTTCAGCTTTTCCTCGGAGACGGTCTCCACCCCGAAGAACAGGGCCTGGCAGCCACTTTCGGCGGCCAGCTTCATCAGCTCGGTGTCGTGGACGAAGGAGATGGAGGCCTGCCCGCACCACTTGATGCGGTAGGGGGTGATGGCCCGGAAGAGCTCCTTGGCGTAGCGCGGGTCGCCGATGATGTTGTCGTCCAGGAAGATGTAGATCCGCTTGCCCGAGCCGGCGATGTCGCGGACGATGTGGCGCACCGGCACGTGGCGTATCTTGGGGCCGTAGAGGTCGGAGACGCAGCAGAACTCGCAGCGGTAGGGGCAGCCCCGGGTGGTCATCACCGGGATGACGTTGAACAGCCGCTTTTTGGTGGCCTGGCGGGTTACCATGGGGATGTAGCGGTCCAGCGAGGGGGCGGGCGCCTGGTAGCGCTTCTTGAGCCTGCCCGCCTGGAGGTCCAGCAGCAGTTGCTCCCACACCCCCTCGGCCTCGCCCACCACCACCGCGTCGGCGTGTTGGATGGCCTCTTCGTAGAGTATCGAGGGATGGACGCCGCCCAGCACCACCTTCCGCCCCCTCCGGCGGAACTCTCCGGCCAGGCGATAGGAGCGCGGCGCGTTGGAGGTCAGGCAGCTGATGCCCACCAGGTCGCACTCCTGGTCCAGGTCTATTTTCTCGATCTCCTCCTCGACTATCCTGACCTGGTGCTCCGGGGTCGTCAGCCCCTCCAGGATGTGGAGGCCGGCCTGGGGTATCATCAGTCCGACCGGGGTCCTCTGGGCCGGGTCGGCCAGGGGGGATATCAGCAGTATCCTCATGTTCCGGGCGGCCTTGTCGTCAAACGATGTTCCTCTTTGTTCGGGAAGTACGGTTATCTCCAGAGAAGCCGGAAAAGATGACGCGCTCGGTAGACTTGCATCACCCCGGCCCGGACGGATGCCTTGCCGCAGAGTCACGGAACACTGTCATTCCCGGGCACCTCCCCGTCAAGGATGGAACCCATCCCTGATCGGCGACGGCCGCGCCGCTATCCCGGCGGTTCACGATCTGCAGCCGACGGCAAGGTAAGCCCACAGCCCCACGCGGCGGGTCTTCAGCACCTCTAGGCCGGCACCGGCCAGAAGGCGGGCGGCCCGAGCCTCCGGGTAGAACCGGCGATCACCGGCGTGCGGCACAAATTGGAGCCAGGCATTGATGATCTGGCGCACGGGCGTGAAGAAGGCGGGATCTATCACCAGGAGCCGGCCTTCGGGACGCAGGACGCGGCGGACCTCGGCCAGGGCGTCCTCCGGCCTGAAGAGGTGGTGCAGAACCCCGGTAAGAGTCACGGCGTCGAAGTAGCGGTCCTCCCAGGGCAGGCGGTCCTCCGCGTCCGCCTGCCGCAGATCGGCCGGAATCCCGGCCCCCGACAGCTTCCGGTTAGCGGCCTCCAGGATCCGCGGCGCCAGGTCGGCCCCGGAAAGGTGCCCCGCTCCGGCCTTTGCCAGCCGCGCCAGCAGCCTTCCGGTGGCGCACCCGAGGTCGAGAAGCCGGAGGGAACCGATGGGCCGCCATTGTCCGATTTCATCGATGATGGTCCTGTCCCAGAGCGGGACCTGGCAGAACCACAGCCAGAAGCAGGAATCGTAGCGCGACGGCATCCGGGAATTGTAACAACGGTAGCTGCTCGCCTTGTACCGGTCGTGCTTCCGGAAGATGGGCACCTCGGCCATGTCCCGCTTCTTCACGACTCTTTCCCCGCCTTCTCCGCCTTCATGAACGCCGGTCGCCCCGCGCTCACCGTCCCGCCTGCCCCGACACCCCGAAGTTGTAGGCGAAGCCCAGCCAGGGCATGAAGGGGAAGCCCTCCATCTCGGCCCCGGCCGGGTATATCAGGGCGATGTCGGCCGCCAGCCGGTCCCCGAAGAAACGGATACCCAGGGAAAGCGGGTAGGCCTCGGACCCCGGGGGGAACCAGTTCTCCGAAACCAGCTTGACGCTATTGGACAGCCTCAGCTCCCCGCCCATCATCAGTATGGGGTCGTTGGCGAAATCGTCGCCGAAGAACCCCCAGCCCAGGCCGGCCGTGGCCGCGGACTTGTCCGTCCCGTAGGTGAAGACGCCGTAGGCTACGCCCGCCCCCTCGAAATCCTCGAAGGCCGAGGTGGCGTTGAGATAGAGCACCCCGACGGCCAGGCTGAGCTTCTCGGAATTGTAGGCGGTGATCTTCGGCGCCAGGTAGAAGAGCTGGGAAGAAGCTCCGGGAAAGAGCGACATGCCCCCGGCCAGGGTCAGGTTGTATCCCACGCCGTAGGCCAGGAACGGGAAGAGCACCTCGTAGGCCGAGAAGTAGCCCTGGCCATTCTTGAGCGGCCGGGCGGTGGGGGCGAACAGCAGGCGGGTGTAGTTGGGGTCGGGCCGCAAGTATTTCCCTCCCTCTAATCTCCCCGGTAGCTTGGAAATGGATCTTATTTGTGAGCGCGGCATGGCCAGCAGCAGGCCGCCGGCGATGCGAAAGCGGATCGTGTCCGGCTCGTCGGACACGACCGTGCCCACCAGCTCGGAACCGTCGTTCAGCGTCATCCGGGCCGGCCGCTGGGCCGCCTGGCTGGCTGCTGCCGGGGACGATTCGGCCGGGAATGAAGTCAGAGAATCCGTTGGCTCAGCCAATGCCTCCCCTGCCAGCAGCATGAGAAACGCCGCCAGCAGGGCCGGGGAAATGCGATATCTGTTGTTCATAATAGAATTTATACCTTCGGGGCCTTTTGTTAAACAAAGAAGCCGTCCATGACTCCGGCTTGCGCAGACAACAACTTATTCCGCCGGTTGTCAGCCCGAGAATTGTCCCGAGACCTCGGCGTGAGCTGTCGGGCTGAGCTTTTCAAAGCCTCGGCCGAACGTTTGTTGAGGGAAAGACAACTCGCCGTAAAGGCTGAAGGCTGATGACAAGTAGCGGCGCTGGCGCGCCAAAGAAAATAAACCAGGCAGATCCTCACTCCGCCGACCCGCTGATCTCGTTCATTCGCTTCAGGTGGGACTTGGCCCTCTCCGCGTCCCCTAGCTCCAGGGCGGCTTGGGCCATTCGGCTCAGCACCTGACGGACCTTGGGATGTTTCGGGCCCAAGGCCCTCTCCAGCGTGCTCAGGGCCTTGTTCAAAAGGACATCTGCCTGCTCCGGCCGGTTCTCGGTCAGCAGCATGCTTCCATAGCGGAACTGAACTGCGGCCACGTCAGGATGGTCCGGGCCCAGCGACTTCTCCAGGATAGCCATGGCTGCTCGGAACTCGGACTCGGCCCGGTTGGGGTCTTGGTCAAGCTCGAACATCGCGCCCAAGCCTAGGTGGGTGGAGCCCACCAGGGGGTGGGAAGGCCCCAGCACCCTGCTGCCCAGGGCCAAAGCCTCCCTGAAGGTGGCCTCGGCCTCGACGAACTTATCCTGCCTCTGATAGATGTCAGCCAGGTTGTTGAGGTAGAAAACCAGCTCCGGATGGTCCTCTGACTGTCGGCGCTTGAGCTCGATCCCCCGCTTCACTAGCTCCTCGGCCTTTATCAGGCTGCCGTTGACGGCAAAGACCTCGGCCAGGTTGTTGAGGGTGGTAGCATAATAAGGATGCTCTGGGCCGAACAGTTTTTCGGCCAGGCCGAAGGCCTTGAGGGCTGTCTCCTCGGCCGCCCCGTGGCGCCCTGTCTCCTTGTAAAGGCCGATCATATTGCTCAGCACCTTAAAGACCGATTCGCTCTCCTCCATCCCATGCCGACGGTAGATCTCCATGGCCAGAGCCAGGTGATCCTCGGAGCGCGGATAGAGGCCGATGCTGGTGTAGAGGGAACCGAGGTTGTTGAGAAGGCGGGCCACCTCGGGATGGTCGGCCCCCAGGCTGGCCCGGCGGATCTCCAGGGCCCTTTCGAAGAGCGGCACCGCCTCGTAGTAGCGGAACTGCAGGCAGTAGTTGACCGCCAGGGAGTTGAGGGCGGCGGCGGCCTCCAGGCTGTTTGGCCCGGCGGCCGCCAGCTGTATGGAAAGGGCCCGTTCCAAGTGGCCATGGGCTTCCTCGAACCGGCCGTGGTCAGCCAGGGCCTTGGCCAGGGCGTTCAGGTGGGGCACCAATGATGGGTCCGCCGGCAGGACGCCGACTTCGGCCTCGGCCAGCTGTTGCCGCGCCCTGGCTATGTCAGGCTTGTCGATTTCAGCCATCACCGCCCCCTTCCGGCGGCTGGCCACCGGCCGCGGCCCTCTTAAGGCACTCCTCGGCCTCCCGGTTACGGCCCAGCTTCCGGTAGGCGTGCGCCATCAGGTCGGTTATCTCGCTTCGTTCAGGCGAGTCTGGATCTTTCATCTTGCCCAGAATGTCAGCCGCCTTGGCCAGCTCCTCCAGCGACAGCTCCCATAGGTCATTCCTCTGCAGCAGCTGCCCTAGCTTAAAATGTATCATCCCCACCTCTGGGAAATAGGTGCCCATGGCCCCCTCGATCAACTCCAACGCCCGGTGGTAGTGGCCCTCGGCCGTCTCGTAATAGCCGCGGGCAACGCAAAGGTTAGCCAGGTGATACTGGACAAAGCCTGTTAGGGGGTCGGTCGGGCTCAGGGTCTTCTCGGCCACGGCCACGGCTTGGAACAGGTGCTGTTCCGCCCGGTCGAAGTCGCCGTTTAGGCAGTAGAGCTCCCCCAAGTTCACCAGGGTATTGACCAGGTCGGGGTGGAAGTGGCCGTAGTGCTGCTTGCGTATCTCCAGCGACTTGAGATAGCACTCCTCGGCCTTGTCCCTCTGGCCCAGGTCCAGGTATAGCCTACCCAGGTTGTTGTAGCGGCCGGCCTGCTTGGGCGACCATTCACCGCCCAGCTTTTTCTCCAGCTCGATGGACTTGCGGCAGCACTCCATGGCCTGCAGCACCTTCCTCTGCTCCCGGTAGACTCCGGTAAGATTGAAATAGACTAAGGACAGCAGGGGTTCTCCTTTGCGGCCGTGCTTCAGGGCTATCCTCAGGCTCTGGTTAAGCAGCCTTTCTGATTCCTCCACCAAGTTCATGCTACGCCGGATGGTGCCTAGGTGGCAGAGCACCCGGCCGACCTCCAGACTCTCGGGTCCGCAACGGCGCTGGCGAAGCTCCACCAGCCGCTGGTACAGCGGCAGAGCCTCGGTATACTGACCGTCCTTGCTGAGCACCACCGCCAAACCATCAAGGATCCTGTCAAGGCGGCGCTCGTCCTTCGGAGCAAAGGCCTGGTGGATCTCCAGGGCGCGGCGGTACAGCGGCAACGCCTCCTGGTGGTACCCGGCCTGGTTGTGGAGACCGGCCAACTTCAGCATAGGGTCGAGCAGGCGCCGGTCGCCGCGCGGATGCTTGTCAGAGGCGCGCCTCAGCCCTTCCTCGGCTTGGTTGATTGCCTCCTGGAGCTTTTTATCTATCATAATCCAAAAGCCTGTCCGGACCGGCAGGCCAAGTCCGGCTCGGCCTCTATCTTCTCGGCCCGCGCCTGGTGCGTGGCAGCCTTATCGTTGCGGCCCTGCTCCCGGCAGGCATTGGCCATGCCCCTGAAGGCAACGGCTGCCTTGGTGTGGTCGGCGCTTTCTGAAAGTGCTCCCGGGCCGCCTCGCACCCTCCGGCCTCAAAGCTCAGCTCCCCCTTGGTTATCAGGAGTTCGGCCGGGTTCGGATGCATCGGCCCCAGCGCCTTCCTGACGATCTCCAGCGACCGGTCAAGGTATTCCTCGGCTGTCTCCAGAAAACCCCGCTTCATTAATAGCCGGGCGAAGCTGTGGAACAGGATGCTTCTCATGGGATGGTCTGCCGGCAGTTCCTGATCCATGATGGACTGGGCCCGGAAGAACGCGGCCTCTGCCTGGGAATGCTCGTCCCGGACGGTATACAGCTCGCCCCGGTGGATAAGGGTGTTGGCCTCCTCGGGATGCGCCAGCCCGAAAGTGTTTTCCTGATGGCCAGCGACCTTGTGATCACCTCCTCGGCCAAGCCCAGCCTTCCCTGGTCCCGGTACAGCCCGGCGACGTTGGCGTGGAAGTTGGCCCATACCGGGTCGCCGGCATCCAACCTGGCCCGGCATATGTCCATTGCCCGGTTGTCGGCTCTCTAGGCCTTCTTCAGCTGATGGGTGATGTGGTAGACGTTGCCCAGATTGATCGGCAGCTTGGCGACCTCCGGATGCTCCGGCCCCAGCCGGCCCTCCTTAAGCCCGATAGCTTTTATGGTAGATGGAGATGGCCTCGAAGTAGCGGCCCTCCGGGCTCTGGGCCACGGCCAGGGAGTTGAGCACCTCCTCCGTCCTCTTGGGGTCAGGGCTGCCGTTGGCATAGAGGTTCTCCAGACACCGCGAAAGGTGTCTGGAGGCCTCGGCCGGATGGCCGGCGGCGCAGCGCAGCCGCCCCAGCTGGTGAAGCGGCTCGGCCAGGCGGAGGTGTCCGGCCCCATGCCGGCGTTCCGCCCGCTCCAGCGAGCCCCTAGCCTTGCCAATCTTTTCCTCCATCTGGCCCCTGCGCATGCCGCTGGCACGATGACCCTATCAACAAGCAGGGGCGCCCGTTCCGGTGCGCCCCGACATGTTATTTCTTGCTGCTCGACCTGGCCTTGGGCTTGGCCGGCTTGAAGGCCAGATCCTCGCCCGATCTTTTTATCTCCACCAAGTCACCGTCCTTGACCACTCCCTTGAGTATCTCCTCGGACAGGGGGTCTTCGACCATCCGCTGCAGGGTACGCTTAAGCGGTCTGGCTCCGTAGGCCGGATCGAAGCCGCGGTCGATGAGCAGCTCCTTGGCCTCGTCGCTGAGCTTGATGCCGATGCAGCGTTCGGCCAGCCTGGCGTCCAGCTGCCTGATAAGGATCTCTACGATTTGCCCCATCTCGGGCCGGCCCAGCGGCCTGAAGACCACGGCCTCGTCCACCCGGTTGAGAAACTCGGGGTTGAATGTCCGCTTGAGCTCGGACATCACCTTATCCTTCATGTGATCGAACTCCAGCAGTTTATCGCTCTGCTGGAATCCCAGGCTGACCCCCTTCTTTATCTCCCTGGCCCCCAGATTCGATGTCATGATCAGCACCGTGTTCTTAAAGCTGACCTTGCGGCCGTAGGCGTCCGTCAGGTGGCCGTCCTCCAGCACCTGGAGCAGTATGTTGAAGACGTCGGGATGGGCCTTTTCGATCTCGTCCAGCAACACCACCGAGTAGGGCTTGCGTCTCACCTTCTCGGTCAGCTGTCCGCCCTCCTCGTATCCCACGTAGCCCGGCGGCGCCCCCACCATCCGGGAGACGGCGAACTTCTCCATGTACTCCGACATGTCCACCCGTATCAGCGCATTCTCGTCGCCGAAGAGGAAGGCGGCCAGAGTGCGGGCCAGCTCGGTCTTGCCGACTCCGGTCGGGCCCAGAAAGATGAAGGAGCCCATGGGCCGCCGGGCGTCCCTGATGCCGGCCCGGGTGCGACGCACCGCCCGGGAGATGGCCGACAGCGCTTCGTCCTGTCCCACCACCCGCTTTCTCAGCTCGTCCTCCATCCTCAGCAGACGCTGGGTCTCCCCCTCCTCCAGCCTAGCCACCGGAATGCCGGTCCACCGGGAGACCACGTAGGCGATGTCCTCCTCGCCGATGGACACCCTCACCTGATCCCGGCTCTTGCGCCAGGCCTCGCGAAAGCGCTCTATCTCGCGCTTCTTGGTCCGCTCCTGGTCCCGTAGCCGGGCCGCCCCCTCGTAGTCCTGCTTCTTGACCGCCTCCACCTTGCAGCGGGTGATCTCCTTGAGCTCGGACTCCAGGGTCCTGATCTCGGAGGGCGGTTCGGAGGTCCCCAGCCTGGCCCGGGAGCCTGCCTCGTCCAGGACGTCGATGGCTTTGTCCGGCAGGAAACGCTCCTGGATATAGCGGTCCGACATCCTGACGGCGGCCTCGATCGCCTGATCGGTATATTTCACTTTATGATGTTCCTCGTAGCGGGGCTTGAGTCCCTCCAGTATCCGCACCGTCTCCTCGGCCGAGGGCGGCTCAACCATGATGCTCTGGAAGCGGCGTTCCAGCGCCCCGTCCTTCTCAATGTGCTTGCGGTACTCGTCCAGGGTGGTGGCCCCGACGCACTGTAGCTCGCCGCGGGCCAGGGCCGGCTTCAGCATGTTTGAGGCGTCCAGGGCGCCCTCGGCCCCGCCGGCCCCGACAATGGTGTGAAGCTCATCCAAGAATAGGATGGCGTCGCTGGCTTGGCGCAGCTCGTTGATGACCGCCTTCATCCTCTCCTCGAACTGCCCCCGGTATTTAGTGCCAGCCACCACCGCCGCCAGGTCCAGGGCCAGCACCCTCTTGCCGGCTATCTGCTCGGGCACCGTGCCGGCCACGATGTTCTGCGCCAAACCCTCGACGATGGCGGTCTTGCCCACCCCGGCCTCCCCGATAAGCAGGGGGTTGTTCTTCTTGCGCCGCGACAGTATCTGAATGACCCGCTCGATCTCCTTGGCCCTTCCGATCACCGGGTCCAGTTTTCCCTCGCGGGCCAGCTGGGAGAGATCACGGCAGAAATAGTCTAAGGCCGGCGTCTTGCTCTGTCCCTCCTGACCAGCCTTGGGCAGACCGCCTGGCTCCGAGGTCAGAAGGTGGATCACCTCGGAACGAACCATATCCCCGTCCACCCCCAGCGAGGCCAGGGCTTTGGCGGCGATGCCCTCCGGCTCGTCCATGATGCCCAACAGCAAATGCTCGGTGCCCACGTAGTTGTGCTGCAGGCTGCGGGCCTCCTCCACCGCGTGCTCCATGGCCCGGCGGGCCGAGAGGTTAAAGGGCATCTCGCCCATCAGCAGTGTGCCGCCGCCCCGCGGGATTAGCTCCTCGATCCGCCGCTTGAGCTGTTCCGAGTTCACCCCCAGGTTCAAAAGCACCGCTGCGGCCACCCCCTCGCCCTCGCGCAGCAGAGCCAGCAGTATGTGCTCGGTGCCCACGTAATCGTGCTGCAGCCGACGGGCTTCCTCCCGAGCTAGGAACAGCACCCTCTTGGTTCTCTCGGTGAAACGGTTGTCCTTCATCTCTTCCTTTCCTGCAGCCGGGCGCGCACCAAACCGGCCCGCTCGACGTCCCGCTCCCTGGGCTCCATGGCCCGGTCGCAGTGCAGCTGGAGGTGGGCCGGCTGCGTTAGCACTAGCAGTTGGTTCAGGGCCTCCAGGCCCGGAGTGGCTATCAGTCCCATTGACATCCCCATCCTGACGGCCGACGATAGGTTTAGGAACTCCTGAGAGGTCAGCGCCCGGGCGCAGGTGAGGATGCCCCAGGCCCGCCAGACCTTGTCCTCGGTCTCGTGCCTGGCCTGCTCCATCAGCATCTCCCTGGCCTTGGCCTCGCTCTCCAGTAGGTGCCGCCCGGCCCTCTCCACGCTTTCGATAATCTCCAGCTCGGTGCTGCCCAGCGAGCTCCGGTTGGAGATCTGAAAGAGATGCCCGGAGACCTCGCTGTTCTCGCCGTACAGGCCTCGAACCATCATCCCCGCCTGGCCCACCGCCTTCAGCGCCTGTTCAATGCCGCGGGTGAGAACCAGGGCCGGAAGGTGGGCCAGCATCGAGGCACGCAGTCCGGTGCCCAAATTGGTGGGGCAGGCGGTCAGGAAGCCCCATTCGTCGGAAAAGGCGAACGTTAGCTTCTGCTGCATCTGATCGTCAATCTGGTCGGCCACCCGAAAGGCCTCCAGCAGCTCCAATCCGGAAAAGACGGCCTGCAGCCTGACGTGGTCCTCCTCATTGATCATAAGCGACAGCGACTGCTCTGGAGAGATCATCACCCCCGAGCCCGCCCCCATCAGGGCTAGGTCAGGGCTGGCCATCCTCCTCTCCACCAGCGCCTGCTTGCCCAGGACGCTCAGGTCCTGGCAGGAGAAGAAGGCCGACCCCCGAAAGTAATTCGTTTCCTGGGCCGCCGGCTTGATGGCCGACATGATCTCCGCCTTTAGTTCCGCACCCGCCGCTTGGGGGAAGCTCTTGTTCTCTAGGTTTCTGGCCAGCCTCACCCGGCTGCAGATGATAACATCGGCATGCTGCCCCCTGCCGGTCAGCCATTCGGCCGGCTGCTCCGCCAGCTCCCTAACCCCGTCAAGCGGCAGTCCCATCTCCTCCCGATTCCAGCTGCCTGATGCGATCGCGCAACGCAGCCGCCTGTTCGAACTCCTCCTTCCTCACCGCCTCCGCCAGCCTGGCCCTGAGATCCTCTAACCCCCCGACGCCGGACCCCGCTGCCATGCCGGCCAGAACCTCGCGGGTTTTGCCCAGGTGCCTGACATTGCCGTGAAGTTGGCGGACCACCCGTCGTACCAGCGGGGCGAAGGCTTGATAGCACCGGCCGCACCCCAAACGCCCGGTCTGCCTGAACTGCGAGAGTTTGAGACCGCATGCCGGACATGACTGATCCAAACCGGCACTGTCCCCGGCCGCATTCCTGAACACATCCTCCAGTAGGAAACCCAGCGAGGATATGGCCTCTCCTAGCTGGCCAGCCAGGCCCTTGTCCGAGGCGCAGTCGGCGCACAGATGGTGCTCCTCGGTTTTTCCGTCGCGCACCACCGTGTAGTGCATCACCGCCTCGTTCTTTCGGCACTGGTCGCAAAGCATACAGGTAAATTATTCATACAATTAAGGAAATCGAATGATCCTTGAGATATCAGCTTAATTTTATCATTTCTATGATAAATATAGCCACAGAAACGGATTTTGTCAACCCTAAAAAGTCAGCCTTTTCCCCAGATGGCCGCCGCCAGCCCGGCCGCCGAAAAATCCCTCCCCAGGGATATCATGGCCGAAAAGCGCTTGCCCCCAACGAACTCGATGGGCAGGGCCACCGCCCCCACCAGGTGCTCCAGCACCTGCCGCGACGGATCTCTCCCCTCGGGCCATACCATCACCAGGCTGGAGCCCCGCCAGGCCAGCCGGTCCGCCCCCAGCCTGGCGGCCGCCAGCCTCAGCCTGGCCACGTCCAGAAGCCTTATGGTCGGCTCGGGTGGCGGCCCGAAGCGGTCCCGCAGCTCCTCGGCCAGGGCCTCGACGGTTTTGGGATCCTCGGCTCGGTTCAGCCTTCGGTAGAACCCAATGCGCTCATCGCCCTCCTCTATGTATTCGGCCGGGATCACCGCCTGGCGGTCAGTCTCTATCCTGACGTCCATCTGCGGGATGGGGGTCAGACCCTTCAGCTCGCGCACCGCCTCCTCCAGCAGCTGGCAGTAAAGCTCGAAGCCCACCGACATCATGTGCCCGTGCTGCTCCCGGCCCAGAAGGTTCCCGGCCCCCCGGATCTCCAGGTCCCTCAAGGCCAGCTGGTAGCCCGATCCCAGTTCGGAGAGCTCCTCGATGATACGCAGCCTCTTGCGGGCGGTGTCGTTCACCCGGCCGCCCTTGGGCACCATTAGGTAGGCGTAGGCCCGGCGGTTGGAGCGGCCCACCCGGCCCCGCAGCTGGTATAGCTGGGCCAGCCCGAAGCGGTCGGCTCGGTTGATGATGATGGTGTTGACGTTGGGCATATCCAGGCCGGACTCGATAATGGTGGTAGCCAGCAGCAGATCATAACGCCGCGAGTTGAAGGCCAGCATGGCCCGCTCCAGCTCCCGGGGCTGCATCTGGCCGTGGGCGACTACCATCTCCACCCCGGGCAGAAGCCTCTGCAGCATGGCGGCCATGGCGTTGATGGACTGCACCCGATTGTGCAGGAAGAAGACCTGGCCGCCGCGCTCCAGCTCTCTCAGCACCGCCTCCTGGATCTTCCTCTCGTCCCAGGGCAGCACCTCGGTCAGCACTGCCAGCCGGTCCTTGGGCGGTGTCTCGATATTGGAGACGTCGCGCACCCCCAGAAGCGACATATGCAGGGTGCGGGGGATGGGGGTGGCGGTCATGGTCAGCACATCCACCGAGGCGCACCGCTTCTTGATTCTCTCCTTGTGCCCCACCCCGAAGCGCTGCTCCTCATCCACCACCAGCAGGCCCAGCTTGTTGAATCGGACATCCTGCTGTAGCAGGCGGTGGGTGCCGATGAGTATGTCCACCTCGCCCTCGGCCGCCGCTCTGGCCACCGCCTTCTGCTCCGAAGGCTTGCGAAAGCGCGACATCATCTCGATGCGCACCGGGAAGTCGGCCATCCGCTCCTTGAAGGTGAGGAAATGCTGCTCGGCCAACACCGTGGTCGGCGCTAGCACCGCCACCTGGACTCCGTCCATCACCGCCTTGAAGGCGGCCCGCACTGCGACCTCGGTCTTGCCGTAGCCCACATCTCCGCATAACAGGCGATCCATGGGGCGGGGCGACTCCATGTCGGCTTTGACCTCGGCGATGGCCCGAAGCTGATCTTCAGTCTCCTGGTAGGGAAAGGCCGCCTCCAGCTCCTTCTGCCAGGCCGTATCCGGTCCGAAGGCCCTTCCCGGCTCAGATTTCCTCCTGGCGTAGAGGGCCAGCAGCTCCTGGGCCATGTCCCTGGCCGCCCTCTTCACCCGGGACTTGGTCTCCTCCCACTGGGCCGATCCCAGCTTAGAGAGCGCCGGCTGGTAGCCCTCCTCCGAGGAGAAGCGCTGCACCCGCTTCATCTGGTCGATGGGGACGTACAGCTTGTCGCCGTCGCGGAAGACCAACAGCAGGCACTCGGTCTGCTGGCCCCCCATGTCGACCTGGACTAGGCCCTGGTAGCGGCAGATGCCATGGTCTACGTGGACCATGAAGTCTCCGGCTTTGAGCTGGTCCAAGGAGCGGATGGCGCTGCCCCCCCTTTGGAAGCGGCGGGAACGGCGCCGCCGCTCCCGGGCGAAGATCTCGCGCTCGGTGGCCGCCCACAGCCCGGCCTCGGGCCAGTAGAATCCGCAGTGCAGGCCCGACGGCTCCAGCTCCACCCTCCCCGCCATCCCCCATTCGTCCAGGATCTCGCGCATCCTCTCGGTCTGGCCGGCGGTATCGGTCAGCACCAGGCACCTGCCACCCCCGGCCGACAGCCTATCCAATTTTTCACGGAAGAGCTTGAGGTTCGACAAAAACGGCTCCACCGGCTGGATGCCGAGGCTGACCGTCTCCTCGGGCTGGGGAAGGTCGGCCACCCCGAAGCCGGCCCCGGAGGTCATCAGCGCCAACCCACCCTGCTCCAAGCCCGGCCTGACATCGGCCAGGGCAGCGAACCTAGGGTCATGGCCGAAACTCTCCAGCTCCTCGGCTACTTCCTCGAAGGCGGCTAGCAGCTCGCCCGGCTCGTCCCAAACCACCAAGCTGCCCTCCGGCAGATGGGCCGTCAACGTCACCCGGCCGCCGCCCTGCTCCCTGACCGGCAGTAGATAGGCGGATTCCAGCCGGATGGTGGAGCGCTGGTCGGAGAGGTCGAAATGCCGCAGCGAGGCTATCCGGCCGTTCTCGTCCAGCTCCAGGCGCACCGGCTCGGGCGGCCCGAAGCCGGCGATGTCCACTATTCCGCCGCGCATGGCGAACTCGCCGGTGCCCGAGACCGTGGGCTGCCTCTCGTAGCCCGATTCCACCAGCAGCGAGGCCAGTTGCTCCCGGTCCAGTTTTAATCCCGTGGCCAATTTGACCGTCAGCCTGGCCAGCTCCCGGCTGGAGACCGTCTTCTGGAGCAGGGCCCGGGCCGAGGCCACCACGATGGTGGGCCGTCCGGAGGCCAACGCCTGAAGGCATTCCATGCGGCTGCCCACCAGCTCCGCGTCCGGCTCCCGCTCCTCGCCCGGCATTATCTCCCAGCAGGCCCAGTGGCCTACCGCCTCCTCGCCCAGCAGGGAGGCCAGATTGTCCCTCTGCCTCTCCGCCTCCTCCGGCGCCGGCACCAGCCAAAGGACGGTCGCAGGCCGCTGCCGAAACATCGCTGCCACCGCCAGGGCCTTGCCGCTTTCGCAGGCATGGATGATGCCGATCCGGCGCGACCCATCTCCTGTCAGCCGGCCTAGCTTGACGACGGATGGAATGACTTCGATTGTCGGGCCAATTTTATTCCAAAGCATGCTCTATTTTTAAAGGTAATACCCTAAGGTTTCGGACTAAAAAATGGCGATTTTCGAGACTTCTGT
>CAZFJC010000034.1:0-15717 GCA_964518765.1 uncultured bacterium | reverse complement strand
TTTCCTCAAAGAACCAACCAGGGCCGCGTCAACAACGTGGTGAAACTGTACAACTGCGCTTATCATATTTTCTTCGGCCAGTCAGGCATGGAGCCATACTCAGGATGACAGCTCCTTGGCATGATCCGTATGATCCGCGAAAATCCGTGGCAAAGAGCCTTTACATCCCCCCGAACTTCTCCTTGAGGGTGGCGAAGCGCCAGAACTCCTCCAGGTCGGCCATCGAGGGCACCTTGATTCCGTCGGGCCCGAAGGCCACCAGGCCCTGCTTCTCCATCTTGCCCAGGTGCTCCTCGGCCTTGGCCGGATTGACCCCCACCTGCTTGGCCAGGGCCTCGTGGCTGTAGCTTCCCTTGATCAGCACCCCGGAGCCCTCGGGGGCGCCCTTCTCCCGGGCCAAGGCCAGGATGGAGGCGGCCAGCCGGCAGACATCGTCCTTCTGCATCATGATCTTCACCTGCTCGTTGGTCTCCCGCAGGCGCTTCACCAGGCTGGTGATCAGGTACTCGATCATCGGGTTCTGGGCCAGCTGCTGCTTGAAGGCCGCCCGATCCAGTATCAGCAGGGAGACGTCCCCCACCGCCGAGGCCGTGGCTGAGCGCGGGGCGTCGTCCACGATGGCCATCTCGCCCAAAAAGGAGCCCTCGCCCAAAGTGGCCAGCACCTTCTTGACTCCGCCCGACGAACTTGATATCTCCACCTTGCCGGAGCGAATGAGGTACATCTCCTGACCCTGGTCCCCTTCCTTGAAAAGGACCTCCCCGTTAGATAGCTTTCTTTCGAACGGTGCTCCGGCCTCCGCCATTTTACGCTCCTTTTCAGCAGATTACATGGGTTTTAAATTAACTCAGAGATAATAGGAAACCTGGCGACCGCCATCCGAGTTTCTCGCGGCCGCCTGCCAACTTAACAAGTTATATTATCATAAGTTATGGCGGAATGTCAACAGGTATTTCCGGCGGCCCAACGCTCGGCCAGCGACCGAAAGCGGAGGGCGTCCTCAAGCATAGAGGCGTTGTTGAACATCACGTAATTGCGGCCCCGGCCACACTTTCCCAGAACCTCCCTCAGCTCCCCGGGCGTGAACCGGTGGCCGTAGTCGATCCTGCCGCCGGCACGCCCCCCGTGGAGCCGATAGTAGCGGAACGCCCCGTGTAAAGGCTGGCCGTACAGTGGGTCCAAGGCATGGACCAAGCCGCAGTCCCGGCACAGCGGAATGGTGACCTCCCGGTTCCAGGCCTCGCCCCTGGGCTCGAAAAGAGGGGTGAACTCGCCGCTGGGAAAGCCCTCAAAGAAGGCGCGGACGTTGGCCAGGTTCTCGGCCGTGGGGCGGAAAGCCGGGGGCGTCTGGAACAAAACCTTCTTGGCGCCCAGCGCCCGGCAGAATTCGGCTGTCCGGGACCAGGCCAGTTTGACCTCGGGGGTGTCCCTGAAGAAGCCGTAGTTGCCACGTTTGGCCGGGTCCAGCCGCTCCCTAAGCCGGCAATAGGTGACCGGGTTCACCGGGTGGGTGATCAGCTGCCAGGCCTTGACTATGAACTCGAATGAAGGATTGGCCTCTTCCGCCTCCCGCCGCCACTTCTCGGCAGTCTCCAGCCCGGGGAGCTGGTAGAAGGTGATATTGACCTCGACGCAGGGAAAAAGACCGAAGTACTTTGGCCTGGCACAGGAGAACCCACAGGTGCCGGCAAAGATCCTTCCCCGCAGGTTCGAGATCGTCCGCTTCCTGCTCATCGTTTAACCAGTAACCGAGGTGCCTTCCGAATTGTCGGCAGAGCGCGCTCTGGCGCCTCAGGGATCGTCAGGCTCCGTCCTCGATAGACAATCCCTGCCGCCGATGGTCAGAACGTCGCCCATCATGGCCATCCGCCCATCCAGCACCGCGATGCCGCCGCCGTCGCTGACCACGTAGATTGTGCAGCCCAGGCGCGCCGAGAACTCCTCGAGCTGCTCCCGCGAGGCCACCCGGCGATTGTAGTGCGGCAGGAAATGGAACGGCACCAGGCCGGTCGCCTCCGGCCTTTTCGTCCTCGACCGGTAGAAGAGGTGCGAGATCTCGATGCTGGGGGTGAGGACGATGCCCCCGGCGCTGATGCCCAGCAGGATGCCGCCGTCCTGGTGGTATTTACGCAGGATCGGTGAGAAACCGCGCCTGCGGATGGCGTCGTTGAACTGAAAGGGGTCGCCGCCGGCAAGATGGATGGCCTTGCACGACAGCAGCTCGGGGATAAGCTCCGGTCGGTATTCCTTGTTCAGATCGAAATAGACGAAATCCCGGATGCCATACTGCGAGTAATATTCGCGCTTGCGGTCGAAGTAACGGCGGGTGGAGTCCGAGGCCGAGGGTACGTATCCAATACGGATATCCCTATCCCTCAGCCCCGCCAGCCACAGCTCGTCGATCCGGCGGTTGGCCGGGACCTCCTGGTCGCTGTAGAGGTAGATGCTTCCCGCCATCAATCCTATGTCCCTTGGGTCTCATGTTCGGGCGGCTTGCCGGTGTCCTTCCTCAGCTGCCCCAGCCATCTTCTTATCTCGGGATTATCGTAGGTATTGCCGAAAGCTTCGATCGCCAGCAGCGCCTGCTCCTTGTGGCCCGGGTCGCCCGATATCCGGGAAAGCCAGAAAAGGGCCTCGGCTATATTCTCCTGGTCTGTGGCTTGGACGGCCAGCTCCTCCAGAGCGGCGGTGGCCGTTTTGGTGTCCTGCCCGGCCTCCAGCCTGGCGTGCAGTATCCGGGCCCTGATCGCTATTTCTTCGCGGCCAGATCGTTCCGCCGCCTGTCCGATCCGTTGCAGATCTAATTCAAGGCTTTGTTCCTGGCCCCAATCCATCAATAGCTGGCATCGGTAAAGAAGGTATTCGCAAAGGTGGTAAGGCTGATCCAGCTCGGTAAGTATGCTGACAGCACGTTCGTAGTTCTCCAGCGCCTTCGCCGGCTTTTCAAGCCAGAAATGATATATCTGTGCGATGTTGCCCGAGTAGATGGCGATGTCCTTCCGGTCGCCCTGGGCCTGGGCCACCGCCAGGGCGGACTGGTAGCATTCCATCGCCTTTAGGGGCTGCCCCTGCTCCTTGTATATGTTCCCCATGTTGTTGGTGGTTATTCCCTTGCCCCGGAGGTCTCCCACCTCATCGCAGATCTCGATGGTCCGATGGCAGCATTCCAGCGCCTTTTGATATTCGCCGCGGTTCCGATAGACGATGCCCAGGTTGGAAAGGGCGGTGGCCACCCCGGCCTTGTTTCCCATGGTTCGATCGATTTCAAGCTTCTCAAGAAACATCTCCTCTGCCTTCCCCAGCTCGCTTTGATGCACCATGCAGACCCCCATGTTGTTGAGCAGATTGGCGATCCCCCTCCTGTTCCCGAGTTTCTCGTCGATGGCCCTCTTCTCCTGGTAGCACTTCAAGGCTTGGTCGTAAAGGCCCCGCCCCTCCAGGATAACGCCCAGGTTGTTGAGGACAGCGCTCGTGCCCTCGGTGAAATTTATCTCCCGGTACAAGGCCAGGGCCCTCTCCAAGAACTCCTTTGCCCGGCCATGATCGCCGCGGCGCCAGTTGACCACCCCAAGCCCTGCCAGCGATTGGCCCAAAAATTTGCGGTCGCCGACTCTCTCCGATAATCCCAAGGACTCTTGGACAAGCTCTCCGGCTTCGTCGTAGCGGCCGCGCCTCTGGAGCAATTTGACGAGCGTTAAAATAGCCTGGATGGTTTCCTCTGCTACGCCCCCGGCCCGGGCATGTTCCAGCCGCCGGCGCCAAATCTCTTCCGCTAGATCCCATCTGCCTACCAGCTCCAGAACCTCGGCCCGCCGCACCTGGACAGATCCCGGAAAATAGATATGGCCTGAGCTATCATTCCTCTCAAGCCAAAGGACCTCTTTTTGGTATTTATGCCCGGGCTTCATGATTAATGATGCAAACCCATAACGCAAAGAATTACGCCCCCAGATAGCTGGCCTTCACCTTCGGGTTTTCCAGCAGGGCCCTCCCTCGGTCCTCCAGCACCACCCGACCGGTCTCCAGGATGTAGCCCCGGTCGGCGATCTCCAGGCTGCGCTGGGCGTTCTGCTCCACTAAAAGAATCGTAGTTCCCGTGCTCCTGATCTCCTGGATGATGTCGAATATCCTGTCGACCACTATCGGCGCCAAACCCAGGCTGGGCTCGTCCAGCAGCATCATCCTGGGCTCGGACATCAGGCCCCGGGCGATGGCCAGCATCTGCTGTTCGCCTCCGGAGAGGGTGCCGCCCAGCTGGCGGCGCCTCTCGGCCAGCTTGGGGAACATACTGAAGGCCCTCTCCAACCCCTTCTCCTTCTCCCTTTTACCCTTCACCAGGTAGGCCCCCAGATCCAAGTTCTCCTGCACCGTCAGCTTGGGGAAGATCCGGCGCCCCTCGGGCACCTGCACCAGGCCCAGACCCACGATGCGGTCCGGGCTCAGGTCGGCGATGTCCTGGCCCTCGAACTCGATACTGCCGGACGAGGCCCTGAGCAGGCCGGAGACGGCCGAGATGGTGGTGGTCTTGCCGGCCCCGTTGGAGCCTAGAAGGGCTACGATCTCGCCCTGACGGACCTCCAGCGAAACACGGTGAAGCACCTCCAGGCTGCCATAGGCGGCCGTCAGATCTTTTATCCTCAGCATCTCTCGTTAGGCCTCTGTTCTGCAGCCCTCTGCTACCAAGCGCTGCCCGCCCAGGTAGGCCGCGATCACCCTGGGGTCGCATTGCACCTCCTCGGGCCTGCCCTCGGCCAGGAACTCGCCGCCGTCCAGCACCAGCACCCGGTCGCAAACGCCCATCACCACCCGCATGTGGTGCTCTATGAGAAGGATGGTGGTCCCGCCGTCCCTTATGCTGCGGATCAGCCCCATCAGCTCGATGACCTCCCTGGGGTTCATCCCGGCCGCCGGCTCGTCCAGGCACAGCAGCTTGGGCTCGGTGGCCAGGGCCCGGGCTATCTCCAACCTCCGCTGCAGGCCGTAGGGAAGGTTCTTGGCCAGGGTATCGGCCCATTGGGCGATGCCGACGAATTCCAACAGGTTTTTAGATCTGCGGGCTATATCCCCCTCCTCGGCTAGGGCCCGCCGGTGGCGGATTACCGCCCCCCAAAGCCCGGCCCGGGTCCTGGGATGTCGACCCACCATTACGTTCTCCAGGGCCGTCATCTCCCGAAAAAGTCTAATGTTTTGGAAGGTGCGGGCGATACCGGCCTGGGCCACCCTCACCTCGGACCATCCGGTGATGTCGGTGCCGTCGAACCGGAAGGATCCGGCGCTCGGCCTGTAGACCCCGGTCAGGCAATTGAACAGGGTGGTCTTTCCCGCTCCGTTAGGCCCGATCAGGCCGAAGATCTGGCCCGGCTCGATGCCGAAGGAGATGCCGTGCAGGGCCCGCAGGCCCCCGAAGTGCTTGGTTATTTTGTCCGCCGAAAGGAGCATCGAGGCCAGCTTCAATCTGTTGCTATATATTTATAGTTCGAGGGAGTTCAGCTCCGATCGCGGAGCCTTATGGAAAACCGGCACTGGGCGTCGCCGTTGAGCAGGGACTTCTCGACGGTGACCTCCACCGGCCTCCGGAATATGCCCTGGTATATCCCCCGATACCAGCCGGCGCTGCAGCAGCAGTATTCGAGGGGAAGCCGCGCCTTGGCCGCCCGGGCCAGCGGGCAGAAGCAGGCCGCCATCTGTCTTTCGTAATCGGTGGAGGCCCTGGCGTAGGCCTCCTTGTCCCTGGGATTCCGTATCTCGATTATCGCTCCCTTCTCCAGAAACGGCTTGCCGAAACGTTCCCGGTCTTCCCGCATCGCTGTTAATACGGCCTCCACCTCCCCGGTCTCGGTATAGATCTTTCTTAGCGCCAGGATCCTATCATCGCCGAACTCCTCGGTGAACACGCAGGAGCGGTCCAGCATTATCTCCCGCCGCGCGGCGGCGTCCGGCACCAGCTCCTCCAAGCGGGCCATGGCGCAGGCCGACCAGGAGGCCAGCTTCTCCGGGTCCTTGCCGGCTTCTTCCCAACCGGCCGTCACCTGCTCGCCCTTCCCGGCCCCAGCCCTGGCGTCGATGGCCGCTACCCATTTATTGACTTTATCTTCCAGCCAGCCCATGTCCTAATGCGCCCTTCCGATCAGCAAAAGGATGAAATCAATTTATCCGCCCTCCGCTCTCTCAAGGAATATGATTGAGAGGCGCTATCCGCATACGGATTCTCTCCTCCGGCTGGTTCGGTTATTGCCCAATAGGGCAAACTTCCTGCCGTACAGAGAACTTACCGCCCAACATCTTTGCCGCTTCTCCCGCCTTCTTAAAATTATCCTTGCATTCCTGGCTTCATTTTAATGATCAACCGTCATCCTTCATCTCCATCTTGCGCCTCTTGGAGGGCCAAAGGCCCTGGGGCCGAAAGATCATCATGGCCACCATCGAAGCCCCAAAGATGAGCATCCGGTAGCTCTGCAGCTGGCGGAAGGCCTCGGGCAGGACTATCAGGGCGGCCGCCCCTAGGATCGCCCCGGGGATGGAGGCCATGCCCCCCAGCACCACCATGCACAGCACCATGATGGATTCCCAGAAGGTGAAGCTCTCTGGGCTGACGAAGCCCATCTTGGCGGCGAAGACCGCCCCCATAGTGCCGGCCACCGCCGCCGACAGCATGAAGGCCAGGAGCTTGAGCCGCACTGTGTCCACCCCGCAGGCCCGGGCCGCCGCCTCGTCCTCGCGCATGGCCACCAGGGCCCGACCCAGCCGGGAGTTGTTAAGGCGTCCGATGAGGAAGGCCACCAGCAGGCATAAGGCCAGCACTATGTAGTAGAGGTGGGCCGGCCGCCCCAGCGTGGCCCCGGCCAGCGATGGCTTGGCGATGTGCATGATGCCGTTCGGACCTCCGGTAAACGAATCCCAGTTGTTGAGGACGATGCGGATGATCTCCCCGAACCCCAGGGTGACGATGGCCAGGTAGTCTCCTCGCAGCCTCAGGGTGGGCAGGCCCAGCATCAGGCCGAAGAGCAGGGCCAGGCCGGCCCCCAGGGGCAGAGTCAGGAAGAAGTTCAATTGGAGTTGGGTGGACAGCAGGGCGTAGCAGTAGGCGCCGGCCGCGTAGAAGGCGATATAGCCAAGCACCAGCAGGCCGGCCAGCCCCACGATGATGTTCAGCCCCAGAGCTAAAGCGATGTAGATGCCGGCAGTGATGGCCACATCCAGGAAGTAGCGGTTCAGCATCAGGGGCAGCCCCAGAATCACGGCGGCCAGCAGCGCCAGCAAGCCCGAGCGCCAGCGGCCGGACGGGGCCGGCAGGGCGAGCTTGGGGAGGGCGGCCGTTCTCCGGAGAACAAGGCGCGACAGCAACATCGCCGCCAGCAGGGCGGCGGCCGCGATGGACGCCGCGGCCGGCCCGGCCAGGGGCCAGAGCAGCACCCCCAACCAGACGGGCCAGGCCATCGTCCTCAAAAAGGCCTTCACTGGCTCTTGCCTCCCATGATGCCCTGCGGTCTGATTAAAAGAACCGCTATCAGGATGACGAAGGCGTAAACGTCCTTGTACTCGGCCGAGAGGTACCCGGCCCCGAAGGACTCGGCCATCCCCAGGAGAAGTCCGCCCAGCATGGCCCCGGGCACCGATCCGATGCCGCCCACCACCGCGGCAATGAAGGCCTTAAGGCCGGCCACATAGCCGATATAGAAGTTGACCAGGCCGTAGTACATGGCCACCAGAACGCCGGCGGCCGCTGCCAGGGCCGAGCCCAGCACGAAGGTCAGGCGGATGATGCCGTCGATGTTGATGCCGCACAGCCTGGCCATCCGCTGGTCCTGGGCCACCGCCCTCATGGCCCTCCCCAATCTGGTCCGGGTGATGAACAACGTCAGGCCCGCCATCAGCAGCAGGGCGGTGGCGATGATGGTCATCTGGACGTATGACAGGCGGCAGCCGGGAAGGCCTAGGCCGCCGGAAACAAAGGACTGGGGGAACAGGAGCTCGTTGCGGAAGACCTGGTCGCGGGCGCCCTGGGTCAGCATCACCAGGTTCTGCAGGAAGATGGAGACCCCCAAGGCCGAGATGAGCGGGGAGAGCCTGGGGGCCTGCCTCAGCGGCCGGTAGGCGATGCGCTCCACCGTCCCGCCCCAGGCGGCCGAGAATGCCATGGCGAAGAGGATCACCAGCAGCGGGGCGACGGTCCAGGTGTTCACCCCCCACTGGGTGAGCAGGCCCAGGGCGATGACGGCGAAGTAGGCCCCGAGCATGTAGATCTCGCCGTGGGCGAAGTTGATGAACTCCAGTATGCCGTAGACCATGGTGTAGCCCAGGGCGATCAGGGCATAGATGGAGCCCAGGGTCAGGCCGTTGAGGAGCTGCTGTAGGAGCATTCTGTTTACACGATTTCAGCCTTGGAAAAGCCGCCTTGCCGCTCATTCTTCATTTGGAGGCTTTCTCCATCTGTTCGATCCGTTCCGCCCATTCCGGCCCTTGCCCGTCCTCTAAAAGCTTGCGGCACTTGGACAATGCCTGGGTCCGGTCGTCGACCGAACCGGTCAGATTGAATAACTCATAACTTAGGCAAGCGGACTCCCTCTCGTTTTCCGCCTTATCCAACATCTCCCTGAGTTTTTTAACCGCCGCCCGGCGGTCATTCCGGGCCAGAATCCTGCAGCCCAGGATTTCGCAATCGAAGACGACCTCTTTTCTGCCCGCAGTTTCCGCCAGCGATCTGGCCTCCCGGCAAAGCATGTCGGCCTTCTCGATCTCCTCGGACGCGAAATATACTTCAGCCCGCCTCTGCATGAATTCAGGAAGGTAGTGGCCCAACTTCGTTTCTCGCGCTATCAGCAGGGCCCGGTCCAATTTTTCGGCTGCCTGGGCAGAACGGCCCATTTTAAGATAGGCCTGGGAGACGAGGCTGAGGGTTACCGCTTCGTCCTGCTTGTCTTTGATGGATTCGAAAATGCCCAGGCTCTCCTCAAGGAACCCGATAGCTTCGTTGTTCCGCCCTTCGCGTATTTCCAGCATCCCCAGGCTACCCAAGGCCCTGGCTCGGCCGATCTTGTTTCCGAGCTCCTGGTTTATCCTCAGGCAGCCGGCAAACGCTTCCCTGGCCATTTTCAAGCTGCCCTGCTCAAAGAAGCAGTTGCCTAATGCCCCCAGGGCCATACCTATGTTGGCTTTATAACCTAATGTTTGGGATTCTTCCAGACTCCTCTTGTAACATTCTTCTGCTTTGCGGAAATCCTCCCGGTAATAAAAGACGTTGCCCTTGTTGAGCATCAAGGTGCAAAAGGCCACCCTGTTTCCGGCTTGTTCGGCTATCCTGAGGCTTTGATCGTAATGCTCCAGAGCCCTTTCCAGATCGCCTTGGTACAAGAAAAGGTTGGCTAGATTCTCCAAAGCCATTCCCAGCTCATTACGGTCTCCAACCAGTGCGGCTATCTCCATCTGCCGCTGGTATAGATCCTCAGCCTCCCGGTAGAGGCCCCGATTGCGGTATAGCGTGCCAAGGTCCCCCAGTACCTTCCCCTGCCCAGTTTTATCGTCTAGCTCCCGGTAAAGGGATAATGACCTGCTGAGCATTTCATCAGCCTGCTCCGCTTGTCCCTGAATCAAGTTAAGATTTCCTAGCTGCTCAAGCACCTCGGCCTGTAATTTTTTCTCCCCAATCCCGACCGTTGCCGCCATGGCCGGACCCAGTGTTTCCATGGCTTGATCCCAGTTTCCAACGTGCTTAAGCACTTGAAATTTACGCAATACAATATGATAGGGAAAAGGATTTTTATTCCCTATCCACAGGATACGGCGGTTGAACTTGTGGCCTCTCCCCGGTGCGTTTTCCATGCGGACCCAAACCTTTGATCGTCAGGACCCGTGTTCTGGCCTCTTTGAAGTCTGCCGGGTGAATATCCTCAGTCCAGCTTTTTCAACTGGTCCAGCCAGCCCCGCAGGATGTCGAAGCTGCCCTGCCAAAATCTCCTGTCGGACATGTCGATGCCCACCTCCCGGAGGATGCCCTCCGGGCTCTTGGAGCTGCCGTAGGCTAGGATTCTCTCAACCTTTGGTACGAAGGCGCTGCCCTGGGACCGGTAACGGGAATAGAGGGCCAGGGCCAGCAGCTCTCCGAAGCTGTAGGCGTAGCAGTAGAACGGGGTATGGAAGATATGCGGGATGTAGGCCCACTCCAGACGGAACTCGTCGGGCACCTCCACCGCCGAGCCGAAGTGGTCCCTCAATAGGCTCAGGTAGGTATGGCACAGGTCGTCGGCCCTGACCCCCTGGTTCATGCGGTGGTGGGCCTCCAGCTCGAACCTGACGATATAGGTTTGGCGGATGATGGTGGAATAAGCGTCGGCCAGCTTCTCCATCAACAGGGCCCGCCTCTCCCGCGACGTCTTGGCGGTCTCCAGCAGCCGCTCGAAGACGATGACCTCGGCGATGGTGGAAGCGGTCTCGGCCAGGGGCAGGGTGGTGCCGGCAGCGCTGATGGTGTGCCCCGAGGCGTAGATGTCGTGGATGGCGTGCCCCAGCTCGTGGGCCATGGTGGACACCGAGGAGCTATTGCCGGTGTAGTTCAGCAGGACGTAGGGCAAGACCCCGGGGGCGACGTTGGAGCAGAAGGCGCCGCTCCGCTTGCCCTGCCTGGGATGGGTGTCGATGTGTTTGGCGCGAAATACCTGCTCCGCCCGGTCGGCGAAGCCAGGGGCGAAGCTGCGGAAGGTATCGATCACCAGACGCCGGGCCTTATCCAGCGGCATGTTCCTCTCCATCCTATCGACCGGGGCCAACAGGTCGTAGCGCCGTAGTTTCTTGGTCCCCAGCATCCTGGCCTTAAAGCTGAAGAAATCCTGGAAAAGGCCGGCGTTGGCTTCCACCGTCCTCAGCAGAACCTTGATGGCCTTGTCGGGAACCTGGTTGTAGACGTTGCGCATGGATATGGGCGAGGGATGTTTCCTCAGCTCCGAGTCGGAAACCCAGTTTTTAACGATGGCCTGGTAGATCAGGAACAGAGAGGTTAGGTTCCGTCCGTAGGGTTCGAAGACGGCCCGGTAGGCAGCCTCCCTCTCGGATGCCTTGGGGCTGGAGAAGTAGCTCCTAAGCGGCTCCTGGGTGTCGAAGGTTTTAGGCCGGCCGCCCCGGGGCCGGAACTCGTAACGGAAGCCGTCCACCAAAACGTCGTAGATATCCGACAAGGCCCCGGCCCCGCTGATCCATTTACGGGCCATGATCCTCTCCTCGCCTGGGGCCAGGGTGTGCCGGGCCAGGGAGCGCATGTGGCCCAGCACATAGCTCAGGTCGGAGAAGGAGGCGAAAAGCCTGCGGGCGTTGGCCTCGTCCAGCGGCTGTTTGCCGTTCACCGGCAGGCCCTTGAGCCAGTGGTGGAGGGGGATGACGGCCTCCGAGTACCTGACCATCAGGTTGTCGGTGCGCGACTTCAGCAGTTTGGCGTCTTGGGATTTGAGGTCGGTGGACTCCCACAGCGAGCAGTAGGAGGAAAGCCGGGACAGGCTGTCCAACAACCTCTCGTGAAACTCCATCTCCCGGCGGAAGGCCCGTTCTGTCATGCCGGGCGAATAGCGGCCCAGCGACCCCCTGAGGGCCTTGATGTCCCTCTCAGCTTTGGCGAACATTTCCTCGAACTTTCCCCTGGCCACGATGTCCTGAAGATCCCATCTCATCTCTTGGTCTGCCATCTCTGCTCCTTAAAATACCAGTTATCGGATTTCCGTCATCAACAAGGATACCGATTCATTCAGCCTCGATGGGCACCGGGGTCAGCCCCCAGATCTTCTGGTTGTATTCGCGAACGGACCGATCGCTGGTGAAGCGACCCATATTGGCGGTGTTGACTACCGACATCCTGGCCCATTGCTCCCAGCCGCGGTAGGCGGCGTGGGTTCTTTTCAGACATTCCAGGTAGGAAGCGAAATCGGCCAGCACCATGAACCTGTCTTCGCCCAGCAGGGAGTCTACTATCGGCTTGAACAAGTCGGGCTCCTCGGGACAGAAACGACCACCGGCGATGTCGTCGACGACCGCTTTGAGCTCCGGCTGAGATTCGTACAGCTGGCGGGGGCGATAGCCCTGGCGCTGCCTTTCCACTACTTCTTCGGCCGTCAGCCCGAAAAGGAAGAAGTTGTCCGCCCCCACCGCTTCCCTGATCTCGATGTTGGCCCCGTCCAAAGTCCCCAGGGTCAGGGCGCCGTTGAGGGCAAACTTCATGTTGCCGGTGCCCGAGGCCTCCCAGCCGGCGGTGGATATCTGCTGGGAGAGATCGGCCGCCGGGATGATGATCTCGGCCAGGCTGACCCCGTAGTTGGCCAAAAAGACCACCTTCAATGAGTCCCCGACCTCGGGATCGCCGTTGACGACTTCGGCCACCGAGTTGATCAGCTTGATTATCAGCTTGGCCATGTAGTAGCTGGGGGCGGCCTTGCCGGCGAAGATTGCGGTGCGGGGCGCCCAGCCGTTGCCCTTGCCCTCCTTGAGCTGCCGGTAGTGGGCGATGACGCCCATGATGTTTAAGAGCTGGCGCTTGTACTCGTGGAACCGCTTCACCTGGCAGTCATACATGGAGTAGAGGGAGACGTCCAGGCCGTTGCTCCGCTTGATGTACTCCGCCAGCCTCAGCTTGTTGGAGCGCTTGACCATCTGCCATTTCTCCAGGAACAGTCGGTCCGCGGACAGCTCCTCCAGCCGCTTCAGGTCGTCCAGCGAGTCCATCCACCCCGGACCTATCCGCTTGGTTATCAGCCGAGCCAGGTCCGGGTTGCACTTCCTGAGCCACTGGCGGTGGGAGATGCCGTTGGTGATATTGGTGAACTTGCCCGGAAAGAACCGGTCGAAGTCGGGGAAGACCCTGTTCTTGAGGATACCGGTGTGCAGCTCGGCCACGCCGTTCACCCGGCTGCTGCCCACGATGGCCAGCTGGGCCATCCGCACCTGTGGGTCTTCCCCATCGGTAATGATGGTCATCCGCCGGATTCGCTCTGGGTCTTTGGGATATTTTTGGGACACCGCCTCTAGGAAGCGACGGTTGATCTCCTCGATGATCTGCATCAGCCGGGGCAAGAGATGTCGCACCATGGAGGCCGACCAGTGCTCCAAGGCCTCGGGCAGCACCGTGTGGTTGGTATAGCCGAAGATGCGGGAGACGATGCCCCAGGCCTGGTCCCACTCCATGCCCTCCTCGTCCATCAGCAGGCGCATCATCTCCGGAATGGCGATGGCCGGGTGGGTATCGTTAAGCTGAAAGAAAACCTTGTCGGCGAAGCCCTCCAGGCCGGAATGCACCTTCTTGTAGCGTCGCAGGGCGTCTTGGAGGGTGGCCGAGACGAAGAAGTACTGCTGCTTTAGCCTGAGCTCCCGCCCCGCGTAGAAGCTGTCCGAGGGGTAGAGCACCCGGGACAGGTTCTCGCTCTGGTTCTTGCCCTCGACCGCGGCTACATAATCGCCGTTGTTGAAGTAGCGCAGGTCGAAGTCCCGGGTGGACTTGGCCGCCCAAAGCCTTAAGGTGTTTACCGTCCCGTTGCCATAGCCCGGCACCGGCACGTCATAGGCCATGGCCATAACCTCCTCGGCCTCCACCCAGTTGAAGCGGGGGCGGCCGTCGGAATGCTGGGATACTTCGGGACGGCCATAGAACTTGACCGGGTACAGGTTCTCCGGGCGGGGAAACATCCAGGGGCTGCCGTAGCGCATCCAGTTGTCCGGTGTCTCCACCTGGTGGCCGCCTATAATCCTCTGAAAGAAGATGCCGTACTCATAGAGAATGCCGTAGCCGTATGCCGGCAGGCCCAGGGTGGCCATGGAGTCCAGGTAGCAGGCCGCCAGACGGCCCAGGCCGCCGTTTCCCAGGCCGGCGTCCCATTCGGTGTCGGCAATATCCTCCAGATCGAAGCCCATCTCCTCCATGGCCTGAGCGGCCGCCTCCTCCATGCCCAAATTCAACAGGCTGGACTTGAGGAGTTTTCCTATCAAAAACTCCAGCGACAGGTAGTATACCCTTTTGGCGTCGGTCTGATAGTAGGTCTGCTGGGTGCGGCTCCAGCGCTCCACCAGCCGGTCGCGCACCGTCAGCGCCAGGCTCTGGAAGTAGTCGCGCTTGGTGGCTGAATACTTGTCTTTGGACAGGGAGAAAGTCAGGTTCTCCCAGAAGGAACGCTTGATGGAAGCCTTGTCCAAGCCTTTCTTGGCCACCGCCACCGACCCGTTCTTTCCGTTCCGGTTACTCATGCTCGACATCTTATGTAGTGGCCTTCTTTTAAATTAGAGATTCGAAAACGAATCACGTGACCTTAAAATACAAGTTTGGATGGCCCTCTTTACTGTCCGGAGAATTGAGATTCGTGCTTCTGATTATGGATTTCGGATCTATCGAAAATGGCTTTTTCGATGTTGTAGGTCCCCAGGCTGGGCGCCTCCATGAACCCGTCCCAGGCGGCCTCGGCGTACTTGCCGGTCTCCAGCACGTAGAACAGCCACTGGTCCACGTACTTGGGGTCCTCCTGGACGAAGCCGGAGCCGATGTGACTCAGCCATTGCTGGTTGAACTTCTCGTGGGCCCCCACCGGCGGGGCGATGATGATGGGGATGCCCAGGGCGGTATAAAACGACATCTCCGAGGGCTTGGTCCAGATGATGTCGGTGTGGTGCAGCTCCTGGTTGAAGGCCTGGAAGTAGGCCCGCTTGTCCAGGGCGTGGATCACCCTGACCCCGAACCGCCCCCCGGAGCGCACCCCCAGGGCCTCCATCTCCTGCTTGAAGTACGAAGCCACGTCCAGCCGAGTGCCGGCCACCAGGTTCACCAGTATCTTGCCCTGCTGGATCTTCCCCAGTAGTGATCTGACCAGGGTGACGCCGATCTCGCTCTGAGCCCCGGCCCCGCCCACCATGTAGGTCAGGGTCAGCGGATGGTCGCTGCGTGATGGCAGATAGCCCAAGTGCTTCTTGACCGTCTCCTCGTACTTGGAGAGAAACTTGCGATTGGGGTCCAAGTTGGGCAGGCGTTGGGCCAGGTCGCTTTTGAGCACCGATTGGTCCGGGCCGCCCACGTTCTCCCGCGGCAGCGGGAACCCAGTCAAGATGATGCGCTGCTCTGGCACTCCGTACTGCCGGAGGCGCATGGTGGCATGGCGGCTGGGGGCCAGGTAGGTGATCCTGGTGTCCTGTGGTCGATCGATGGCCCAAGCCCGGTTGATGTCGGTGTCGGTGACCACGCAATAGATCCTGTCCAGCCCCAGGTAGTCGGCGGCCAGGGCCGGAATGAAGTGGGTGGCCACCAGGGGCAGTTCCTCGCGCCGCACGTAGTCGATCAAGCTCCGGCACAGCCCCCAGCGCTTGATCAGCCTTTTCAGACGACGCACCGTCGGGGTGGGCCTGGAGTCAACCTTGAAGGGATAGAACGGAGCGATGGACTGCAGGCTGTCGTAGAACCCGAAGATGAGCCTGCCAAAGAACGGTATGCCCTTGAGCCGGGAGACCGTCTCGTAGCCAAGCCGGGTCCAGTGCCAGATAGATCGCTCCCGGTCCGAGACCATCTGGTCGTTGTTGGCGGTGATGATGCGCTCGTTGGCGATCTCGTTTAAGGGATAGGCCGCCCGCTGGTGGCCGTAGCCCATGTCCACCGAGACCACCCAGGCCCGTTTTGAGGGATCTACTGCCGGCATGTTTATCTGATTTATTGGTTTGGTAATACCCTAAGGTTTCGGACTAAAAAATGGCGATTTTCGAGACTTCTGT
>CAZFJC010000033.1:0-18342 GCA_964518765.1 uncultured bacterium | reverse complement strand
CCGCAGCCCTAAGTGTAACATATCACCGTGTCCGAAAAACAGGGTCCATTATAAATATTTATATATTACTTGTCGCTATTTTAGCGCTTTATAGGCAAACAGCCTTCGAAGCCGACCCTTCGTCCTCCGCCTCACGGGCCTCCGCCCTGTAAACAGGGTGGCGTTTTTCTTCGGCCAAAGGTAGCCGGGGGACGACTCACCCGGCGAACCGCTTCTCTATCTCCTCGGACTTCATCTCCACGTCTCGCTTCATCTTGGCCCTCATCTCCTCCAGCTTGGCGGCGATCTCCGGATGCTTTATCGAGAGGATCTGCCCAGCTAGGATGGCGGCGTTACGGGCCCCGTCCACCGCTACCGTGGCCACCGGCACCCCGGGGGGCATCTGCACCGTGGCGTAGAGGGCGTCGACTCCGGAAAGAGCCCCTGACTTGAGAGGAACGCCGATCACCGGCAGGGTGGTGTGGGCGGCCACCGCCCCGGCCAGGTGGGCCGCCAGCCCGGCCCCGGCGATGATGGCCTCCAGCCCCCGGCCCCTGGCCTCCTTGGCGTACTGCTCCACCTTCTCCGGGATGCGGTGGGCCGAGATCACCTTGACCTCGAAGGGTATCCCCATCTCGCGGAGGGCCTCGACCGCCTTCTCCATCACCGGCAGGTCCGAGTCCGATCCCATCAGGACCGCCACTTTAGCTTGAGACATGATTTCCTCACCAGAATGCTAGTGGATGTTCACGATAATATGATGATGCAAGCACTTGGTGTCATTCCTGCGAAGGCGGGAAACCAGGTGGATGTCTGATCGGGCTGGGCCCGGATGAAATCTGAAAGGCGGCCCGACCCTCATAAAAGACCAAAACCAAGGGGCTTGGTTATTCCAGCGACAGCACCTGGTACCTGATGGTCCCGGCCGGGACCTGGATCTCCACCTGATCGCCGGGCTTCTTTCCCAAGAGCCCCTTGCCGATGGGGCTGTCCACCGATATCTTCCCGCTATCGAAGTCGGACTCGTGCGGCCCCACCAGGGTGTAGGTCTCCTCGGCTCCGTCGTCCAGGTCGCGAACCCTAACCGTCCGGCCGAAGACCACCACCCCCTGGGCCACCTGGGTGGGGTCGATGACCTCGGCCCGGGCCAGGTCGTGCTGCAGCTTGCTGATGCGGGCCTCGATCAGGGCCTGCTTCTCCTTGGCGGCGTGGTACTCGGCGTTCTCCGACAGGTCGCCCAGGCCCCGGGCCTGGGCGATGGCCGCCGAGATCTCCGGCCGCTCCACCTTCTGCAGATGCTCCAGCTCGGCCCGCAACTTCTCCAGGCCCTCTTTGGATACAACAATACGCTCGGTCATGGCTCTACTGCGTTACGTTGAACAGTCTCGATGGTCTGTCCGTCGCAGGAATCCGTCTTCGTTCTTTCCTGGGTGTTTCGCTTTTTCCGCGGGTCCGGGAAGGCCTTATTTCATACCCGGCCGGCCCAACAGCTCCAGGGCCTCGCCCACCAGGAAAAGCGAACCGGTGACGATGATCATGTCCTGCTCGGCCGCCAGCTCCCGGGCCCGCTCCATGGCCGTCTCCAGGTGTTCGGTCACTATGGCGGCGATCCCCAGCCGCAACAGCTCCTGTCTGATGGCCTCGGGCGAGGCCGCTCGGCTGTGCTTGGCCTTGGTGACGATGACCGCCTTGGTGTCCCGGGCCAGGTTGGAGACGATGCCGGACAGATCCTTGTTGGCCGAGATGCCCAGCACCAGTATCTGGGGCCGGTCCGGGAACACCGCCTCGGCCGCCTTCTTCAGCCGGTAGGCCGAATAGTCGTTGTGGGCCCCGTCCAACACCATCAGGGGCCTCTGGGATACCACCTGGAACCGCCCCGGCCAGGAGACCTGGCGGAACCCCTGACGGATGGCCTCGTCAGGCACCATCTGGTTGCGGTACTGCAGGCTGCGCAGGATGCCGAAGGCCACCGCCGCGTTCTCGGCCTGGAACTCGCCGGCCAGGCCGACGGTCAGGTTGGTCATCTTGCCGAAGGTGCCGGCCAGGTCGATGACCGTCTGGTGGGCATCCTGGTCCACCACCCTGAACCCCAGGTCCTTGCCCACCTGGAACAGCCGGGCGTTGAACTGCTGACAGGCCTGGAAGATCACCTTGCCGGCCTCGGTGCTCTGGGGGGCGGTGACCACCAGCCCGTCCTGGCGGATGATGCCGGCCTTCTCCCTGGCGATCTCGGTCAGGGTGTTGCCCAAGACATCGGTGTGGTCCAGGCTGATGTTGGTGATGCCGGAGACCCTGGGGTTGACGGTGTTGGTGCAGTCCAGCCGGCCGCCCATCCCGGCCTCCAGCACCGCCCACTCCACCCCCATCTCCTGGAAATAGAGGAAGGCCATGGCCGTCAGGATCTCGAAAACCGTCGCCTGCTTGGTCTTGGGCAGCCCGATGCCCGGGCGGCGCTTCTCCAGGAAGGGCTTCAGCCACTCGATCCTCTGGGCGAAGTCGCGCTCCAGGATGCTCTTTCCGTTGTGCCTGATCCTCTCGCAGAAGCTGACCAGATGCGGGGAGGTGTACAGGCCGGTGGGATGGCCCTGGGCCCTGAGGGCCGACTCCACCAAGGCAGCGGTCGAACCCTTGCCCTTGGTGCCAGCGATCAGGATCGACTTGAACGAGTTCTGCGGATTGCCCAGCTCGGCCAGGAGTTCGCGGAAGCTGGCCAGGTCATATTGCGGGTCCTTGTACTTGAGGCCGGTCTGCTTCTCCAGGTCCCAGAAGGACATCAGGTAGTCGACGGCTTCCTGGTAGGTCATGCTTTGAATTGAAAGATAAGCCGTATGTCGGGATTACGGGTGGGGCCTACTTCGACCAGCGGAAACGGCTGGCGCCTCGCGGCCCCCCGGCCCAAAGCCAGCCTTGATGCGAGCACACCGCCCACACCTGGTCGTCCAGCAGCCCGTCCTCCGGATGGTAAACGTACCAACGGCCGTGGTCGCGGAAGTATCGGGCCAGACCGGCGTCGGTGCCCACCCAGACGTTGAGGCTGTCGGCCGCCAGGCATCTCCCCCTTCCCGCCAGGTAGTTGCCCGCGGCCATGAAACGGGTCCACCTCTCTGTCCGGGTGTCGAAACCCAGCAGCGCCTCTGGGGCCAGCCACCACAGGCTCCTGCCGTCATAGCTGACGGCCACTAGCTCGTTATTAAGCTCTGGAGCCTCCGGGCTTTCCAGCCAGCGCGGCCGCAGGGTGTCGGTCCCCTCCAGCATTACCGCCCCCCGATCGGTGGCCAGGTAGACTTTGCCGCCGGCCGCAGCCACGCCCTTGATCTCGAACCGGTCCAGCTCCGGCCAGACCGCGGCCACCATCCGGGTGCTGACGATGTAAAGGGCCGGCCCCTGGGCGGTGCCGATCCAAAGGCTGTCGCCGTCGAGGTGAAGGCAGCGGATGTCATGGTGGCGCAAGCCGTCGTAGGTGCCGATGACCGAGGCGTAGTTGTCCCCCTGGGCCAGGCGTATCAGCCCCTGCTCGGTGCCGATGAAAAGGTTCTTTCGGTCGAAAGCCAAGCAGTTGGGCCGGTAGGCGGCCAGGTCGAGGTTGAACAACCTGTCCAGCTGATGCCAGGATCCGTCCTCGTCGACGATGGTCACCCCGCCGCTGCCCCCCATAGCCAGCCTTCCCTGGGCCGAATGGACGGCCCGTACCTCGCTGCTAGCTAAAAATCCCTGGGTCACCTGGCTGCCCCGGTGGGTCAGCCGGTTGTAGCGCCACAGGCCCATCCCCCGGTAGGCCACCCAGACGTTGAAGCTGGCCGGCTCCAAGGCCACCGCGGTCAGGGGATGAAATTCGGCATAGCGGTCGGCTAACATATATGGCGACAGGAAGGCCAGCCTGGAGTCTTGGCGCAGGCCTTTCAGGTTGACCTGGCCGAACCAGTCCAGCCCGCCCGGGGGTTCCTTCTCCGCCTGCACCGCTTTGGTGAAGCGGTCGCAGGAGTAGAATCCGGTGTTGGTCCTGGCCCAGACCCTGCCAGGGGCGAAGGCGATCTCCTGTATCCGGCCCGGGAACTGCAGGCCCCCGTAGTAGATGTCCGAGGCCGGGTGGTAGGGTACGGCCCGCCCCCCGGAGATGAAGTAGATGTCCCCGGTCAGCTGGTCCATGGCCGAGAAGTCGTAGGCAAAGTCCGGCGCCCGCCCCATGAAGCCGAAGTCCCACTTCTCCATCAGCCGGTCGTAGCGCAGGCCGCCCTCCGAGGAGAAGGCGTATAGGTAGCGGGCGTCGGCGATCAGTGTCTTCACCTCGCCCATGGCGGTCCGCCCCCCGAAGGCCCGGAAGTGCTCCCAGTCGGCCGGACCGGATAGGCACGTGGTGGCCGCCAGGCATACGGCGGCCGAGAGCATTAAGGCTTTTCCGCCTAGGGGGCTCATCACTTCAGCTTGGAGACGAACTCTGCGATCTTCCTTTCCCCGTCCGGGCCGGTCAGCTCCTTGGCATTGAGCTCGAGAACCGCCCTTGGCTTGAGGCCCAAGAGCTCCTTCATGTACCCGAAGGTTTTCTGGCCGCCGCTGCCGCCCTGGGTGCAGAAGAAGGCGGCCGACTTGATCTTGCCCTTGTTCTGCGAGAGATACGTGCGCACCGCCGGGGCCATGTTCCAGGCCCAGATGGGAGTGCCGATGACCACCAGGTCGAATCGGGCCGGATCCTGCTTAAGGGGGCCGATCTCGGTCAGCTTCTTCCGCCAGGCATCCCGGCCGGCCAGAAACCAGTTTCTGAAGCCCAGGCGGTTCTTCCTGTCGACGATCTCCTCGATATCCGCCTCCAGGGCCTGGGCGATCTCCTGAGCCACGGCCTTGGTGTGGCCGTCGCGGGAGTAGTAGGTGACGAGTGTTTTCATTACTTTCTATCTACCTGTTTATCTGCTGCCAATCCTTCCCCCTTTTCAGAAGGTCAGGGTGATTGACATCCCCTTCCCGGCCATACTTTAAAACTTGACATATGCGATCAACTACACCTTGAGTATTCCTCTTGACCTCGCCATCCCCAAATCTTAGAACAATCAACCCTATCGATTCCAAATAATCCTGCCTTACCTTGTCTTCTCTTTCCTTCCCTTTATGGGTACTGCCGTCAATTTCAATAACCAGAGATCTCCGCGGACAGAAGAAATCCACAATATAGTTCCTAAGAGGTTTCTGCCTTGGGAACTGATATCCCAACAATTGCCCCCCCTTTAAGCCTATTCCAAAGTGGTTTCAACTCCCTTTGGTATGGCAGAAACTTGAATCCCACCGCCCCCTTGAAAAGGGGGATCTACCTGAGAAACGACTCCGCCAGTGCCGCCAGCAGCCTGGCCCCCACCGGCAGGGCCCGCTCGTCGATGTCGAATCTGGGGTGGTGCCAGGGGTACGAGGTGGACGGCCCGGAACGGGTGCCCAGCCTCAGGAATGCCCCTGGGGCTTTTTGCAGGAAGTAGGCAAAATCCTCTCCTCCCATCAGAGGTTCGTCGATGTCGATCGTAGCGGACTTGCCGAAAATCTCTTGCGTCACTTCTTTAGCGAAGGCGGCCATCCTGGGATCGTTGGAGAGCACCGGGTATCCGCGCTCGTAGTCGACAATGGCGGCCAGGCCCGCAGCCCGGGCGGTGTTTTCCGCTATCTGTCTGATCCAGGCTGGCATCATTCGGGCGGTGCGCGCATCGATGCTCCGGGCCGTGCCCTCGAGCTCCACTCCCTCCGGGATGATGTTGTGCTTGGTGCCGCCCGAGATTTTTCCCACGGTGACTACCGCCGGCATGGCTGGATCCACTCTGCGGCTGACGATGGACTGGAGCGCGGTGATTATCTGAGCCGCCCCCAGCACCGGGTCCAGGCAGTCGTGTGGCCGAGCGGCGTGCCCTCCCCGCCCCTTGATCAGGATGCGGAAGTTGTCCGAGGCGGCCATCATCGGCCCCACCCCTATGCCGATCTTTCCCGTCGGCAGCGAAGAGTCCACGTGCAGCCCGAAGACCGCCTCTACCCTAGGGTCCTCCATCGCGCCGTCACGGATCATGCCCAGGGCGCCGCCGGGGGGCGTCTCCTCACCAGGCTGGAATAGCAACTTGACCGTGCCCCGGATCTCTGCTTTTTTTATCGACAACAGGCGGGCCGCCCCCAAAAGCATGGCGCAGTGGGCGTCGTGGCCGCAGGCGTGCATCCGGCCGGGGACTTTGGAACGATACGGGCGCCCGGTCTCCTCGCCGATCGGCAGGGCGTCCATGTCGGCCCGCAGGGCCAGGCACCGGCCGGCCTCGGCTCCTCGAAGCATCGCTAACACGCCGGTTCCGGCCAATCCGGTGCAGACCGTCAGGCCCATGGACTTGAGCTCGACCGCGATCGCCTTGGCGGTCTTGCGCTCCTGGAAGGACAGCTCCGGGTCCATATGGAGGCGCCGCCGCCAGCTCGACAGGTAGCGGATCATCTGGCTGGAACTTGAAAAGGCCGCCATCAGGCCTCCCCGTAGCTGTAGACCTGGTTCTTCCCCGCCTTCTTGGCGTGGTAGAGCGCCTTGTCGGCCATATCTATCAGCTTGGCCTTGTCCTTGGCGTCGTCGGGATAGACGGCCAGCCCCATGCTGATCGTGATCGCCTTCCGCGGCATTACCTCCTGGTTGGGAAACTTCGAGTTGGCCGTCTTCTGGCAGAGCCGGTGGGCAATGATCAGGGCCCCCTTTTTCTTGGTGGCCGGCAGGATGACGGCGAACTCCTCGCCACCGTAGCGGGCCACCACGTCCACCTTGCGCACGGTCTTTCGGATCAGTTTGGCCACGTCGGCCAGCAGCACATCTCCGGCGATGTGGCCGTTGGCGTCGTTGTAACACTTGAAGTCGTCCAGGTCGATCATCAGCAGGGCCGAGGGCTGGCCGTAGCGCTGGCTGCGCTCCAGCTCCTCCTCCAGCCGGTCCTGGAAATAGCGGTGGTTGTAAAGGCCGGTCAGGCCGTCGGTGATGGCCGAGAGCAAGGTCTTCTCGAAGACGTCCAGCTCGATAATCTTGGGGTTATCTATCTTCTGGTGCAGGTTGGTGAAGTAGTCCATCAGGGCCACCCGCACCCCGACGTTCCTCCCCAGCCTCTGCATCATCTGCTGCTTGTGCTTGAGGATCTTCTCCCAGTGCTGCCGGGCCTGGGCCTCGGTGAAGTGAAGGTGGGTCAGGGTGTAGATCAGGTCGCTGTAGAGGCTGTGGGCCTTCTCCTTGAGCAGGTCCTCCACCTGGGCCATGATCTCGGAGCTCTCGCCGTAGTCCTTGCCTAGGATGGCGATCATCTCCTTGGTGAAAGAGGATCTCCTGTTCTTCATGCTCTGCTGCCGATTTTGTTACTCCGACGTTATGCGCCGTCCCGGCCCCGGGCCTCAGCTGGCGGTGCCTCCGCCGCAGGCGCCCGCCGGGGCGATGGGAGACATGCTCCTCAGCTTGGCCACCGCCTCCTTGAGCACCGCCACCACCTCGTCAACCTCGGCCTCGGTGTTGCCCCTCCCCAGGCTGAAGCGCACTGAACCCTGGGCCTCCTCGATGGGCACCCCCATGGCCGCCAGCACATGCGACGGCTCCAGGGAGCCCGAAGTGCAGGCCGATCCCGAGGAGCAGGCAATGCCCTTCATGTCCAGCATCAAAAGGACCGACTCCCCCTCGATGTAGCGGAAGCACACCGACAGCGTCCCGGGCAGGGCCTTCTCCGGGTGGCCATTGCGCCTGACTTCGGGAATTGAGCTTTGGATGCCCTGCCACAGTCGGTCACGCAGGGCCGACAGCTTGCGGACCTCCTCGTCCCTCTCGCCGACGGCCAGCTCGGCCGCCGCCCCCAGCCCCACGATGCCGGCCACGTTCTCGGTGCCGGCCCGACGGTTGCGCTCGTGGTTCCCGCCGTGCACCAGCGAGTGCAGCCTGGTCCCCTTTCGGACGTACAGGGCGCCGACGCCCTTGGGGCCGTATATCTTATGGGCCGAAAGGGATAGCATGTCCACTCCCAATTTCTTAACATCGCAGTCCAGCTTGCCGAAGGTCTGGACCGCATCGGTGTGGAACAGGACGCCCCTCTCCCGGCAGACGGCGGCCAGCTCGGCCACCGGCTGCACCGTACCCACCTCGTTGTTGGCATGCATCACCGAGACCAGGGCGGTGGCATCGTCCAGGCAGGCCCGCAGCGCCTCTGGATCCACCAGCCCCTGGCCGTCCACCCCCAGGTAGCAGGCCCTGGCCCCGTGGTGCTTCTCCAGGTATTCGACGGTGTGCAGCACCGCGTGGTGCTCGATGCGGGAGGTCACCAGCCGGACTCGCTTCTCCCGTAGGGCGAAGAAGGCCCCCTTGATGGCCTGATTGTCGGCCTCGGTCCCGGAGCCGGTGAAAACCACCTCCGAATGGTCGCAGCCCAGCGCCCGGGCCACCTTGATGCGGGCTTCCTCCACCGCCTTTCGCGCCTCGCGTCCCGGGGTGTGGATGCTGGAGGCGTTGCCGTGGTGCTCCCTCAGGTACGGCAGCATGGACTCCAGCACCTCGGGCCGCAGCGGGGTGGTGGCGTTGTGGTCGAAGTAGATATGGCGCATCTGCCTGTTCCTCGTCAATGGCGGCCTAAGCCTATAAATTTTTGCCTGCCTTCACGCCGGCGGCGGTGCTGGCCAGCCGCTTTTTCCTCTCCGCCTTTCTCCGTCGGGCTCTGGAGAACTGAAGTGCCTTCCGCTTCTGCTTGCTTTTGCTCCGTGCCATGAAATTCCTCCTTTATGTTGTTTGCCAATTGTCCTGGGCATCACTGCCGTTTTCCTGGTTTCTCCTCCGGCTTCATTTTAAAGCCCAGCAGTGCCTGGGAAGAGCGGCCGGTGAGACGATCCTCGGCGTTGACCCGGATGACGTAGCTGCCCGGCAGCAGTTTCTCCGATAGCAGGTGTATTTTCTGGCAGCCCCGGTAGGTGTCACCCCTATCGCTGGATTCGATGGGATCGGTGTTGATCAGGCATTCCTTGGATCTGCCCTGCCGGTCGGTGGAGAAAATTTGGTGGTTTATCGCCAGGTAGTGGCTGCCGTCCCGGCCCACCGAGAGGTTATAGATCTCATAGTAGATGAAGAACGGCTGGTATCGGTCGACCACATCTCCCGGCATGGCCACTATCCGACGGAAGTCGCCTTTGCGGAACTGGGGAGCGCTGTAGGTGGTGTCGGAAAGCACCGCCAGCTCCACATCGCTTGACTCCTGCACCCCCGGCTGGTAGGCCAAAAGCTCGGCGGCCGCGGACGCCAGATAGCTAACCTTCTCCTCCCCGTCTAAAAGCCTGAGCTCGGCCCGGTAGAAGCCGGGCTTCAGATCATAGCTGTTCTGGCCGAAGGCATAGGGCTGGGGAAGCCATCCCTCCGGCCTTGCCAGCCGGCAGGGCAGGGTCTCGGCCACCGCCGCTCCTTCCGGGCCGTCGATGGCAACCAAGAGCGTATAACGATCGCTTTTAACGTGGTCCAGCGGCAGCCACCAATAGAGCTCCCAGCGCATCAGGCCGGACTTGCCGGATCGGAAGCGGGCGTACCTCAGGCCCAGGGAATCCTGGCGCCAAGATTCGGCTTCGGCCATCGCTCCTATGCCTCCGGAGTCTGGCTGAAAATAGGCGATGGGGTGCCGCCGGTCGCTGACGCCCGACCAGACCATCCGGTAGTAATCGCCCTTGCGGATGAAGTCGAACTGCCGGCCCTGGCTCTGATACTCCCAGATCTCCCACGGCTGCTCCATGAGGATCCTGGAGTGCCTCATGTCGATGGCGTGCGGCTGGGCATCGTAGCACAGGCGGACCTCCGGCTGGCCGTGGCCTACCAATACGGCACTGCGCCCGTCCCGGTGGAAGACTTCGCCTCCGAATAGCTGCTGGGCCTGGACGAGACGCCTCCGGTGTTCGGCCTCGGCTTGGCCCGACGGATCCGCCCGTTCCCAGTATCGTCGGTAGCAGCTGTCCCGTGAGGCCCTCTCCGGCATGGACCGGTAGGCTTCCACCACCGAGTCCGGGGCTACCCAGGACAGGCCGAAGTAGCGCGCCCTCTCCCCGACCTCCCACCGCTCCCAGGCCCCGCTCGCCACGCAGCCGGCCAGGGACAGGGCCGCCGCGGCTGACAGCCTCAGCGAAGCGGCGCTATTCATATATGTTGAACCTTCTTATCAGGGTCCTGTCCTTGCCCGAGTTCATGTCCTTGAACTCGGCCAAAAGCACGTAGTCGCCCGGCTTCAGGTCGGTCAACGGCAGGCCTGAGGCACGGCACAGGATGGTTCCGCGCTGCTCTAGGATCTCCGGGTCGGTGCCCAAAGCCCTCCGGCTGTTTTTGGAGACGATGTAGTAGGTGGCCGAGGCCCGGCAGAATCCTTCCTGATCCTGGCGGAGGTTGTACAGCTCGTAGTAAAAGAACAACGTTCTTCCCCGGCGGAAGGATCGGCCCGGCTGGGGCACCAAGCGGTAGCCGTTCTTGGTGAACCTGGTTGAATCTGGGCTGCGGCTTATGTCTAAAGCCAGCAGCAGGTCGCTGCCCGGCTCCTCGCCCCGGTGGTAGTCGATCACCCAGAACGGTATTTTATGTATTCCGGTCTTGCCGGAGAGAAAGTCGAAAAGGCTGATGGAGGCGGTATACTGGCCAGGCTTCAGCCGCAAGCGGCAGATATCTATGGCCTGGGCATCGGCCAGGGACTTGGGATCGCCCGACCTCTTCGGCGTCAGGATGTCGCAGTCCCGGGCAACCTCGCGAAGCTGGCCGTCGTCTATGACGATGCGCCGCTCTACCAGGCCGTTGCCGGCGCTGTCATATTCGATCCCGGCTAGGGGCAGGCCGTACGAAAGCCAGATCTCGGCCCCCAGGCTGTCGGCGAAACGGTCCAGGCTGACGGCGAACTCCAGAGCTTGGCCGTAGTCGTGGCGGTAGTCGCTGGCCGGCAGCGTCTCCAGCTCGTATGGCGGCGCCTCGGAGGCGGCCAGAGAGGAGGCCGCGGACACGGTCTTGAACTCCCAGTCGGACGCGGCGGCCAGCGAACCCACCATCTTGTACCGGATGCCGTCGGTGACGAACTTGAACTGGCGGGCCAGCCGGCCATATGTCCAGAGCTCCCAGCCCCGGGTGAGGGGCAGGTCCCTTTTGGTAGGACCTGGCAGACAAGCCCCGTCTCCCAATTCTGGGGTGTATTCCAAACCTAGGCCGTGCGGCCCGCTGCCCAGGGGATGGGATTCGCGCTCGTCCGGCTCCCCATACTTGACATAGACCCTCCCCCGAGCGTCCCATCTCTCAAAATGGGAGGAGAAGGCTTGGTCGGCGTAGGCCACCCTTTTCAGATGCTCCTCGTAACGCTCGTTGCGGTCCGTGGTCGGTGTCGGGTCCTGCTTCTTCCAGAACCTACGCCAGTATTCCTCGCGGGCCGAGGAGTCCTTCAGGGTAAGATACTCCTTGGCCTCATCTCCCAAGGCCAGCGTCGAAAGCTCTAAGTATCGCTCCTGTTCACGGCGCGGCAGCTTCTGGTAATCGAGGGTGGCGCACCCGGCAACCAGCAAAGCTAGGGCGGCCCAGACCGGTCCAGGCCTTGTCGTCAAGCCTTCAAGCGTAGCCTCGGCCATGTTTCCGTGATCGCAAAGCTTCGGCGATGGCGGGCATGGCCCGGCCGGCCTTCGCCCTGATGACCGCTCCGGCAGATCCCGACAGCGGCGTCGGGTTGGGATTGACCTCCACCACCAAGGCACCGCCCCGCTTGGCAGCCAGGGGCAGCGAGGCCGCTGGCTGGACCAGTCCCGAGGTGCCCACCGAGATAAACAATTCTGCCGACTGCGATGCCTGCCACGCCATTTCGATGGCCTCCTCTGGCAGCGGCTCCCCGAACCAGACCACATCCGGACGCATTAGGCCCCCGCAGCCGCAGCGGGGGATGGCTTCCAGATTGGAGAACGGCTTCCGACTGGCCCAACCGCAGTCAAAGCACCTCTCCCGGAAGATGTTTCCGTGCAGTTCGACTAAGCGGCGGCTCCCAGCCCGCTGGTGCAGCCCGTCAACGTTCTGGGTTATCAGAAGAAAATCCGGGAAAAGCTCCTCCAGGGCGGCAATGGCCAGATGCCCGGGGTTGGGTTTGGCCTCCAAAGCCTTTTGCCGGCGCCATCGGTACCACTCCCAGACCAGGCCGGGGTCCTTCCGGAATGCCTGAGGGGTGGCCAGGGTCTGCGGGTCGTGGTTCCTCCACCAGCCGCCAGCCCCGCGGAAGGTGGCCAGTCCGCTCTCGGCCGAGATGCCGGCCCCGGTCAGAACGACGCAACCATGGGCCCGGGCCGCCACCTCACATAATTCTTCGAGGATCTCCTCCAGGCTTATCCTCCACCCCGAAGTATTCTACCCATTCCGCGATGTCGATCTTGTCGGGCTTCTCGCTGTATTCTTTGGCCCTGGCCGTTGCCCTTTCGACGAATTCGCCCGCTCCCATGGCCGAGGCCCCGTGCCTCCGGGCGAACCCGGCCACCTGGCGATCCGAGCTGACCACGGTCAGCGAGCCCCGGTTTTTGCAGGTCGAGACCATCCGGTAGATCTCGTCGTCCGCCGAAGCCGGCTTTTTAGCGTAGATGACCTTTATCCCCCGGTTAACCTGCAACCCCTGCCCGCCGGGCAGGTCGCGGCCATCGAAGACCACCGTTATGCTGCATCCAGCGGACCTTTTGTAACGGGCCAGCCGATCGATCAGGACCTCCCTTCCTCTCTGCCTGTCAATGAGCATCGCCCGCCGTACCGGCTCCCAGGCGAAGGCCAGGTTGTAACCGTCTATCAAAAATTGCCGAGGCATCTTGGCCGGTGGTTATCTGGATCCCTGGCCTGCGAAACACACCCAAAATGATCAGGCCATCTAAAAACTTTTCGGCCGTTTCGTGTTACGTGAATAACGCCGTGGCTTTAATTGCTGTTGGCGGCCTTGAGCAGGGTCGTCAGGTCCTTGCTTTTCTGCAACAGCTCCTGGGCTTTCTGCACCTGGGGATCGCTTTGGAGATTGAAGCGATACATGGCCTTGTCCCCGTGCAGGCTGGAAAGTATCTCCCGCTTGATGGCCCGTTTGATATAGTCTAGGTTTTCTTCGAACTCCCGATCGCTGATAACAGTCGAATCGCTATTGGCCAGGTCCTTGAAGTCTTCCATCAACGCTTGGTCGACGGCGAAATTCTCCGGAAGGTCCTTACGGGCCGCGGTAACCCTGACGGCAAACTTGAAGAACAGGGCGCGCCGTTCCAGATCGGTCTGCACCTTGTTGAGCCGCGGCACCTCCACCTTGAGGTCCGGGGCGATTCCCCCGCCGCCGTAGACGGTGCGCTTGAGCCCTCCTAGGGTGGCGAAGGTCTCTTTGGCGGCCGTGGTGTCCTCGGCCAGGCTGTCCAGCTCACCCGACTGCCAGGCCGAGTTGTCCCGATGGATGCAGCGCCCCGACGGCGTGTAGTACTTGGCGGTGGTCAGCTTAACGGCGATGGAGTCGCCCAGCGGCCAAACCGTCTGCACCGAACCCTTGCCGAAACTGGTTTGTCCCAGAATCAGGGCCCGGTCCCAGTCCTGCAGCGCCCCGGCCACTATCTCCGAGGCCGAGGCCGAGCCCTGGTTGATGAGGACCACCATCGGGCCCTTGTCCGGGCCGAAGGTCGGCTTGGTGGGCACCTTGTATTCCCGATCGGTGTTCTCCGCCTGCCGCCCCTTGGTAAAGACCACCAGCGAGCCCTTGTTCAGGAAGTAGCTGGAGACCTCTACCGCCTCCTGCAGCAGGCCGCCGGGATTGTTGCGCAGGTCCAGGATCAGCCGCTTCATCCCCTGGGCCTCCAAATCCCTGAGGGCCCGTCCCAAGTCGGGCCCAGATTTTTCCGAGAAATTTGTCAGCCAGATATAGCCGGTTTTGGCGTCCAGCATCCCCTGGTAGGTGATGCTGGGGATCTCGATCACCGCCCGGGTGATGGTGAAGTCCATGGGGCCGGCCACCCCCTGGCGTTCGATGGTGATGGAGACCTCGGTCCCCGGCTCGCCCCGTAGCTTGGAGACGGCCTCTTCGGTGGTGATGCCCTTGGTGCTCTTGCCTTCGATCTTGATGATGCGGTCGCCGGCCAACAGCCCCAGCCGGGCGGCCGGCGTCCCCACCATCGGGGCGATCACCGTCAGCCACTCGTCGCGGATGCCGATCTGGATGCCGATGCCGCCGAAGGATCCCTTGGTGCTGGTCTTCAGCTCCCGCATGGCCGTGGCGTCCATGAACTGGGAGTGGGGATCGAGGGTGCCCAACATCCCCTTGATGGCCCCGTTGATCAGCTTCTGGGGATCGGGGGCGGTCACGTAGAAGCGCATCACCCGGTTGAAAGCCTCGTTGAAGATGAGCAGTTGCCGAGTGACCGAATCGGCTATCCGGCTCTGGGCGTAGAGGCCGACGGTGCCGCCCACCGCCAGCGACAGCACCACCGCCGCGGCGATGATCAGCGCCAACTTGCGCTTTGATATCATGATGGTCCCTTTCTCCATTTCTTCGATTCCGCAAAGGCTTTTATAAGGAAAACCTGCCTACGCTGCCGCTTCGGCAGAAAGCATGAAAGCAGGAATTCACTTTAGCGGTATCGGTTTCCCCGTTCGGGCTGATCCGGCCTTTTCATGGCTTCCTGGCTTCCTCAGAGTGAATCCAACCCCCAGTTTTGCGCTTACCAGCTGGCGCGCCGCCGCCTGGACCACGTCCGGAAGCTGGGTGCCGTCGAGCAGTTTGACCCGCCAGGGCTCCAGCTCGGCCAGCCGGCGGAAGCCGCGGCGCACCCGCTGGTGGAAGGCCCGCTGCTGCGATTCCATGCGGTCGAGGCTCCGCCGCCGCCCGGCCGCCCGCCTTAAACCCTCGGCGACCGGCACGTCCAGCACCAGGGTCAGATCGGGCCAGGCGCCCTGGGCAGCGGTGCGGTTCAGTGAGTCCACCTTTTCCAGGTCCATGCCCCGTCCGTATCCCTGGTAGGCAGTGGAGGAATCGGCGAACCGGTCGCAGAGGACCACCGCCCCCCGCCTCAGGGCGGGCGCTATCACCTCGACTACGTGCTGGGCCCGGGCCGCCTCCAAGAGCAGGAGCTCGGCCATGGGCGACATCCGCCGGTGCCTGACGTCCAGCAGCAGCCTCCGGATCTTCTCAGCGATGAAGGGACCGCCCGGCTCGCGGGTGACCACCACCTCCCGCCCCAGCGATCGCAGCCATCCGGCCAGCTTCCTCAACTGTGTGGTCTTGCCGCAGCCCTCGATCCCCTCGAAGCTTATGAAAACCCCCGGCCCCTTGTTGATTTTTGCCTTCAGTTTTCCGATTACTTCCTCCGCCCGTACTTCCGGATGAACTCCTCCACGTTACGCCGCGCCTGGTCGTCAGGCACCTGGACCATGGGTGACTTCATGAAATAGCTGGACGGCTCCAGCATCGAGCCCGACAGCTTGTGATCCAGAGCCAGCTTGGCGCAGCGTACCGCGTCGATGACCACCCCGGCCGAGTTGGGCGAATCCCAAACCTCCAGCTTCATCTCCAGGTTCAGAGGTACATCCCCGAAGGTCTGTCCCTCCATCCGGATATGGCAGAACTTGCGATCCAGCAGCCAGGGCACGTAGTCCGAGGGCCCAACGTGGATGTCGTCGGGGTCCATCTGGTAGTCCAGCATCGAGGTGACGGCGTTGGTTTTGGAGATCTTCTTGGACTCCAGCCGCTCCCGCTCCAGCATGTTGAGGAAATCGGTGTTTCCCCCGAAGTTCAGCTGGTAGGTCTTCATCAGCTTGACGCCCCGGTCCATGAACAGCCGGGCCAGCACCCGGTGGGTGATGGTGGCCCCCACCTGGGACTTGATGTCGTCGCCGATGCAGGGCACCCCGGCCTTCTTGAAGCGGTTGGACCAGTACTGCTCCCGGGCGATGAACACCGGAATGCAGTTGACAAAGGCGCACCTGGCCTCCAGGATCTGCTCCACGTACCACTTGGTGGCCATCTCCGAACCCACCGGCAGGTAGCTGACCACCACGTCGGTGCCGGTGTCGCGCAGCAGCTTGACGATGTCCACCGTCGAGCCCGGCGCCTTCTTGATGATCTGCGACAGGTACTTGCCCAGGCCGTCGTGGGTCATGCCCCGCTGCACGGTGATGCCGCTTTTGGGCACCTGACAGAATTTATAGGTATTATTGGGCTTGGCGTAGATGGCCTGGGACAGGTCCTTGCCCACCTTGTTGATGTCGATGTCGATGGCGGCCGAGAACTCGATATCCGATATCCGGTAGCCGCCCAGGTTGACATGCATCAGGCCCGGGATCCTGTCGGTGTCCTTGGCCTGGCGGTAGTAGTGCACCCCCTGGACGAAGGAGGAAGCGCAGTTGCCCACCCCGATGATGGCCACCCGCACCTTGCCCGCCTTCTGGGCCGGGGCGGCTGGCTGGATTTTCCTTTGGACTGGTTTGGTCTTGGCCATTTCTTCCCTTTCTAGAATTGTATGACTATCTGTTGGCTTTTACATTCGGATCCCTGCCGGCCGTCAGTTTCCTAACGTGCAGCATCCTCTGGACGGCGGTGAAATTGGTCATTGTCGCCAGCAGCCAGAGGGCGATCTCGAAGATCCAGTGGCGTTGAAAGATCCCGGTGAGGATGGTCCCGCCGATGATGACCACCAGCCGCTCGGCCCGCTCCATCAACCCCACCCTGCACTCCAGCCCCAGGCCCTCGGCCCGGGCCCGGGCGTAGCTGACCATCAACGAGCCGGCCAGGGCCAGGTCCGTTAGGATCACCAGCCGCCACATCTCGCTGCCGGCGTAGTAGTAGGAGAGGCCGATGAACATGGCCAGCTCCGAGTAGCGGTCCAAAAATGAGTCGTAGAACTTGCCGAAGGTGGTGGTCCGGTTGGAGCGCCGGGCCAGGGTGCCGTCCAGGGCGTCGCACAGGCCCGAGGCCAGGGCCGCCAGCCCCCCCCAGAGGAAGCGCCCGGCCCCGAACAGGAACCCGGACCCCAGGCCGAAGGCGAAGCCGGCCGTGGTCAGCCAGTTAGGCTTGATGCCCAGGGAAACGAAAAAGCCGATGGCCGGCTCGAAGATGGAGACGAATCCCTTTTTTACGCCGTCGGGCAGCATGGGCTAATAACGATGAAACGCTTTTTATTCTGGTCGGTGTGGTTGATGTACGGGCGTCCCCGATGACAATCGCAAGGAGTACGATTATGTCATTCCGCCCTTTGTTTCGATTCGGGGTAAACTCCGGTGGGAATTCATGAAAATCTGATAAATATCAAACCATAGATTCCCGCGTTCGGGGGAATGACAAGGAAGTAACTAGCCGGTGTCTACAGCAGGTCCTTGAGCTTGGAGTATCGCCCGAAGCTGGAGGACTTGAGGGCGAAGCGGAAATCCTTGAGAGCCCCCTGGACGATGCCGTCCAGCCGGGAGCCCAGCACCATGCGGAACGAGTCCACGAAGTGGTCCATCCACTCGGCGAAGCCCTTGCCCAGCTCCTCGGCCGTGGCCAGCACCTTCTCCTGTTCGGCGATGCTCTCCCCCACCGTGAAGTCCTTGAGGAAGGGGTAGTGGACCGAGGCCGAGTCCTTGGAGGAGGACAGGGTCTTGGTGACCACGGTCGGGCCGGCGGCGTTGCGCATCTCGGCCACCACCTTGTTCAGGGCGTTGACGAACAGGGCGATCTGGGCCGGGCTGGCCTGCTCGGCCATCACCGGCAGCTTGTCGTAGCCGTCCACCAGCACCGCCCCGGGGGCGGTGGCCGCCGCCTTGAGGGCCGCCTTGAGGGTGTCCAGCTGGATGTTCTCCACCTTCCAGGTGAAGTAGCCGGCGGTGGGCAAGCCCTCCTTGATGCGCAGATAGGAGATGTCCACCCCCCTCTTTATCTCCACGAAGCCGTCGAACTTGACCGAGGCCAGCTTCTCGAACAGCTTGTCCGGCTCGACGCTGGTCATGTCCAGATTTCTGAACTTAGGCTCCACCGAGAAGGTGGCCATGATCATGTCGATCAGCTCGTCCGGGGTCTCGTAGATGGAAACGGTGCCGGTGGTCGACTTCTTGGCCCGTTCGATGACGTCGGAGATGGGCACCTGCTTGCGCTCGGTGCGCGAGAACCTCCCGGCGTTCACCGGCTCGCCCTTCTTCAGGTAGAGGAAGTCCACCAGGTCCGGGTAGATGATCTCGATGTAGCCCGAGATCTTGCTGGCCCGTTCCTTCTTGTTGTCGGCCAGGATGTTGTCCAGGTGGACGAACTCCAGCTTGGCGTTCTGGAGGTTGGACCGGCCCTTGGGAAATCGCATGGCGGTATGTCTATTTATAATTAGTTCGTATGATCGGTTCCTGTTTAGTTTCGCCAGGTTGTTGACTGTAGTGATATAATTGGAATACCATAACTC
>CAZFJC010000032.1:0-21440 GCA_964518765.1 uncultured bacterium | reverse complement strand
GGACTTATTTAATATATATAAACATTTTGTTAATCTGGGAGCGGAAGAAATTTCTTTTAGAGATGTTTATCCCATGTATGATAATAAATATTCGTTAACAGATAGATATTCAATTCATATGAGAAGTGAAATAAAAAAGATAATTAATGATATCTATAAAAATTTAATAAATAAAAACAGATACATTGCTGTAACGAACATTCATCACACTCTTAAAATATTGCATAAAAGAAAAAAGGTAAATAAAAATTGTTACATTGGAGAAAAGGCCCTTTGTGTGTCAATAGATGGAAAATACTATCCTTGCGAAATATTTAACAATAATATCAAATATTGTATTGGTAATTTAAGAAATGGAGTAGATTTTAAAGACATTAAAAACATTAATAAAAAGATAGACGAAGTAAAAATATTATGTCAAAACTGTTGGGCTAGGTATATTTGTGGGGGAGGGTGTGTGGGTGAAAGAATATTGACTAGTGATAATGAATATAATATATTATCATGTAAAATGAAAAAAAACTACATTGAAGCTGCTATGTGGCTTTATTGGAAAGTAAGCTCAACAAATAGAAATATCTGGGCCAAAATCATCTGAAGAAAGATAATGGGGGGGGTATTCTTGTAATAAATATTAAAGGAAAGGAGGTATTAAAGTGGAAGCTAAATTAACCTTCGAGATCGTCAATAGCAACCTAGGTTGTGACGAGATCATTATCTGTGAGCACCAAGAACCATGTGGTCCTTACGGATTCATGATCACAAAAACTGATCCGGATAGAACAGCAACATAAACACAAAGTAAATAGAAATACATTTCTATTTAACTTATAGAATCCCCCCCCTATTTAGTTAATTTATCATATTAGTTTTCGAAGAAAGGTTAGCGATAATATAATACAATCATGGTTACGTTTCGAAAGGTTTCGTGTTGCCTGACGGATGCGGGGGATGCTAACTTAAAGATTCTGTCGCTAGTCCCGCCGGTTGAGGTGGCAGAGTCAAGTCTAGTGTATGTGCCGGTATCATCCCGCTGCTTGGATCGCGTACGGGAATACCAAGATGAGATGGAGGATATGCGTTTCCTGAACCCCCCAAACCTAGATTTACAGAAAGCCAGAAGGCGGGATATGTTCATCGATTGCACGTAGATCAAAGGATGAGTAAAAGCGACATGTGCATTATATATACCAGTGTTATTATACACATTGTAACCATCTGCGCCTTAACCTGGCCAAGTGAAGCCCAACCAAGAATATTAGTAACACCGCTCTCCGCCGGCCTGAAACACTCACTTTCTTCCTTGGCCGGACTGACGGCCGAAGATTCGGTGGTCCACTTTATCCAAAGCGAGCCGAAAGCTGATAGCGTTTCCGCAGAAGCAACTGCAGTCAAGCTGTTCGCTGACAATGAGCAACTATACGTAATAATCTGGTCATACGACAGTAAACCGGATGCTATTATCGCGCCAGTGGTTCCACGAGACGAAATCGCGGGAGATAGGATCGGAGTATACTTAACAGGTTTCGGTGATAATGAAACAGGTTACCTTTTTCGGGTGAACGCAGCAAATGTTCAAAGCGACGCTACAGTCAATGATGACGGACGAAATGCAGATTACAGCTGGGACGGAGTTTGGTATTCCGAGGTCACCAGAAACGACCAAGGGTGGTGCGCTTACCTTAAGATACCATTTAAAACGATGCATTTTAGACCGGGAGTGATATGGCGGATAGGATTCGTACGGTACATTCCACGCTTAGTGGAGTTTAGTTGGTGGCCGGCGATAAAAGTGGAGCAGGGGATGCGGATGTCAGCACTGGCTGTGCTGGAGGGATTGGTTCCTGGACGACCCGGCCTCAACCTAGAATTTTTCCCAACGGCTATGATAAAATACGACCGGGGAGTAGATAACAAATATGCCGCTGATGCTGGCGCGGATCTGTCCTGGTCCCCGTCATCTTCGTCGGTTCTGTCCTTGACTGGTAATCCGGACTTCGCTCAGATAGAATCGGATCCCGACCGGATAAACATTGGTCGCTATGAAACATATCTTTACGAGAAGCGCCCATTTTTTGTGGAGGATGCAGGACGATTTCAGACACCAATAAACCTTTATTATTCAAGGCGAATCGGAAAACGTCTGCTGGACGGCCAGGAAGTTCCCATATATGGTGCAGTAAAGTATCACGGTTCTTTCGGGCGTTACTCCATCGCAGCTCTGGGGGCAGTATGCGGTAAAGTCGAATATCAGGATTGGTACGGGAACAATTGCATCGAACCGCAAACCGCATATACGGTGTTACGTGTAAGCAAAGGGGTGGGAAAGAACTCATCGTTAGGAACCTTCTTTGGTGCTAAAGAAAACAGTAATAACTATAATCGTCTTTATGGTGTCGATGGCGTCTGGAGAAGGCGTGACATGAAATTGAGCACCCAGGCAGTATTAAGTCAGCGGTTTGGTTCTGCGAACGGATTTGCTTACCAAGCAAGCTTCAACCGGAACGCACATTCTTATTATTTGTCTGCATCATCGTTGCTGCGTGATTCTCTATTCTATGCAAACGGGCTGGGCTATCTAACTTTTTCCGGCGATCAACACAGCGTGACAGCCGGGCCGGTCTGGAGACAAAAGGGACAGTTTACCTACGTTTCTTTTCTAATGACTGGTTCGCTATATCGATTGACGGGTGATCCCAGATATTCAAAATCGGTTACTTGGAACGTCAATCCCAATCTCAAGCACATCGGGTCATCGATGAGTATTAGGTATAATATGCAATATGAGATGGGGGTATGGTACAATTTCTGGACTTTCGATTTCTGGTTTTGGCGAAATAGCGAAGGGCGGATCAATATAAGCCCCGGATTTGGCTATACCAACTGGACATATAATTACTACCGTGGCTACTTTGCTCCTAACGGGTACGCTAGTCTCTATGCATCCTGCAGACTGCGCGAAAACATCGATGTCACCTGGCAAGGTAATTATACAGCGGAATGGAAACCAGACCGTTCAATCGAAGAGACATCATGGATCCACGAAGTCTGGTTTCGATGGTCGCTACGGCACGATTTCCATTTTAAGGTTTATTACACACCGAATCTAAACACACACATTCATAAAATAAACCTCTTGTTTTCATACAATTACAGGCCGAAGAGTTGGTTATACTTAGCTCTCAACGAAATGGTTGACAATTCAAGCGGGAGTCCGAGGACAACAGACAGAATCATTTCACTTAAGTTAAGCCGCTTGATTTGGTGGTAAAAAAGCTTACTATAATCACTAGCAACTAGAAGAATTAATGATTAAAAGCAATATACCGAAGGACATACTTTTTATCGGTAGCCGTGGTTCACGTTCTTTTGGTGGGCTGGCTGTCCCGCAACCCCCAGGACCAGTCGGCCAGGCAGATCCTCGACGAGCTGAGAAAGCGGTGATAATTGAGTTCCGATAAAACAGAAGACAAGTGTTCCAACCACCCCTTTCCCCTCCTTGGCTAAGGAGGGGAGTATAAGGGGTGGTCGGTCCACAAACAACATGCACGAGCTGGCCATAACCCAGAGTCTGCTGAAGATCGCGCTGGACAAGGCCGAGGAGTCCGGCGCCACCAGCATCAAGGCCATAGACCTACGGGTGGGGAGGCTCTCTGGCTACGTGCCCGAGGCGGTCCAAGCCAACTTCGAGATTCTATCGCCGGGCACCATGGCCGAAGGCGCTCGGCTGAGGATGGAATGGGTGCCGGTGACCTGCCGCTGTCGGGACTGCGGCCGGGAGTATCAGGCTGAGATCGAGGACCTGAAGTGCCCGGACTGCCAAACGTTGCATTTCCAGATTACCGGGGGGCGAGAGATGTACATCGAGAGCTTGGAGGTGGAGTAGGCCATGGCCGAGATCAAGGTGTTGAGAAACATTCTGGAGGCCAACCAACGGTCGGCCGAGGAGAATCGTGAGAGGCTCCGGAAGCACGGCATTTTCTGCGTCAACCTAATCGCCTCACCCGGGGCGGGAAAAACCTCCATCCTGGAGAAGACCATCGCCGGCCTGTGCTACACCTTCCGCTTCGCCTGCATCGAAGGCGACATCACCGGGGTGCACGACGCCCGGCGCATCGCCAACCTGCACATCCCGGTGGTCCAGGTGAACACCGAGGGAGGCTGCCACCTAAGCGCCGCCCAGGTGGGGAAGGCTCTGGACGAATTCGAACTAGACAAGACCGACGTCCTGCTCATCGAGAACGTGGGGAACTTGGTCTGTCCGGCCGAGTTCGACCTGGGGGAGCACATGAAGGCGGTGGTGCTCTCCACTCCGGAGGGAGACGACAAGCCGGCCAAGTACCCGGTGATCTTCTCCGAGGCCGGGGCGGTGCTGGTCAACAAGGCCGACCTGATCGACATCGTCGATTTCAAGTTGGAACGGGCGGCGGCCGACATCCGCAAGATAAACCCCGACGCCCCCATTTTCGAGTTGTCGGCCAAGACAGGCCAAGGCTTCATCGAGTGGTTCAACTGGTTCAAGAAAAAGGCCTTCGAGGTTAGGGGGCAGAACCACAGCTCTTCAAGTTAGCATGTCGCTCTAAGGATGGCAACCTACCTCAACTATTTCAGGGCAACTGATTTTGTTCATCCCTCAGACTCCAAGGCAAGGAGGCATCTCGGGATGACATATCGTTTTTTGGATGTCAGGTGACGTTTCCATAATCGGCGGTGGGCCGGCCGGGATGACGGCGGCCATCGCCGCGGCCCGAGGCGGGGCCAGGGTGCGGCTCTGGGAGAAGAACCACTCCCCGGGCCGTAAACTTTTAGCCACCGGCAACGGCAGATGCAACCTGTCCAACGCCGACCTCTCTGCGGAACACTTCCACTCCGGCCGCCCGGAGGCGGCCGCCGCCGTCCTGGAGGCTTTCGGGCTAAGGAGAACGCTCCAATTCTTCCGCGAAATGGGCGTCGAGCCCAAGAGCGACGAGCGCGGTAGGTTCTTTCCCATGTCCAATGAGGCGGCCTCGGTGCTGGCGGCAATGGAGCACGAGATAGGTCGCCTGGGGGTCGAGGTCCGCACCCGTTGCGACATAGTAGGCCTGGAGGGCGACGGCCGCGGTTTCGCTCTGCGTCAAAGGGGGGAGGAACACAAAGCCGAAAAGGTGATCATCGCCTGCGGGGGGTGCGCCTCTCCGCAGTTCGGCTCCAACGGCTCCGGATTCGAGCTGGCCAGGCAGATGGGCCACCGGATAACCAAGCTCAACCCGGCCCTGGTTCCCTGGGAGATCGAAGGCAGCTGGTTCCATACCCTACAGGGAATTCGCTGGGACATGGAGCTTTGGGTGGAGACGGCTGAGGGACAGACCTGCTCCTATCTCGATGAGGGTCTGTTCACCAAATACGGGTTGTCCGGACCTCTGGCCCTGAGTTCCAGCCGGGCGGCGGGGGATGGGATCAAATCGGCCCGTTTGAATTTCATGCCGGGGAAGGATCGTAACGTGCTTCGGGGTTTTCTGGCATCGAGGCGGGACGATCTCAAGGACAGGCCTTCCAGCACGTTCCTCTCGGGCCTGCTGCCGGAGAGGATTGGGAGGATGCTGATCCGCGAGACGGGGATATGCCTGGATTCATCGGCGGGCTCCATCACGGACGATAAGCTCACGGCTTTGACGGAAAACATGCTGGCCTGGCCGGTGCGCATCAAGGGCCTACGCCCCTTCAAGGAGGCCCAGGCGACGGCCGGCGGGGTGGACCTGTCCCAGGTGGAGCCGGGCACTCTGGAGTCGAAGATCGTTCCCGGCCTGTTCTTCTGCGGCGAGGTGCTGGATGTGGACGGGGACAGCGGCGGATACAACCTCCAATGGTGCTGGTCGTCGGGCTGGGCGGCGGGAACGGCGGCGGCCCGGTTAACCAAGTGACTCTATAAGGAAGCCAGGAGGCCATGAGAAACGGATACATAATAAATATAGTATTTATCCTGGCAGCGGGTGTTTCCGCTCAGCCGACAATCGACTTGGTCTATCCGCCCGAGGGCCACCGTATGCCGGCGGTTTCCTCCTCCTTCATCTTTGGCTCGGTGACCCCGGGCTCGGTGCTTTCGGCCAATGGACGAAAGGTCGAGGTGGAGAAGAGCGGGGCCTTCATGGCCCAGATCCCGTTCGAGGAGGGCGAATTCACCATCAGGCTGGAGGCCGTCAACTCCGGGGGCAGGAAAACGTTGGAGCGGAATGTCAAAGTGGCCCGGGCCAAGACCCTGATACCTCCGGACGGGTTGACCTTAGTACCGGGGACGATATCGCCGTCGCAGAAGCTGTCGCTGAAGGTGGGCGACAGACTCTTCGTCTCCTTCAAGGGGACGCCAGGGATGAAGGCCAGCTTCCGGGTTGGCCGCGAGTGCGGCCGGATGATGGTCGAGCAGGGCGCGGCCGCTGAGAGGGACGATCGGGTGGAGGCCTTCGGGGGGGGCGAGCTGCCGCCGTTGGTGCTGCCCGGAACCTACGCCGGTTCCTGCCTGGTCCCTGATGAAGCCCGCTGGAGCAACGAGCGTATCTACTGCTGCCTGATTGACACCTTAGGCAACGAGGCGGTAGATTCGACCGGGCCGTTGGTATCCGTCTGGCCTCATGAGACGCAAACGGTGGCCCAGACAAAGGACACGGTCACCGTGCTCAAAATCGGCCCGGACCTGGGCTATGAGATGTTCCTGCCGCCGGGCGTGAAGCTGGAGCTGACTGGCAGCGACGGCGAACACTATCGGACGCGGCTTTCGCAGGGCAAGGAGTCCTGGGTCAAGAAGACGTCGGTGGAGTTGCTGCCGACGGGGACAGTGCTGGCCCCGGCCAAGGTGGCCCTGGCCAAGGTCGAGAGGCGAGCCCGGGAATCGGTGATACTGTTGACGCTCAGCCGGCCGGTCCCCTATAGGATTGAGGCTGGGGGAGACTGCCGGAGCCTGCGGCTGTGGCTCTACAACACCAGGGCCGACATGGACTGGGTGCGCCACCAAGCCGGCGATCGCTTCGTGACCCACATCGGCTGGAGCCAGCCGTCCTCTGACCTGGTGGCCATCGACATCGAGCTGGCCGAGCCGTTCTGGGGGTACCATCCGGAGTACAAGGGGAGCGTCCTCACGCTGGCGATCAAGCAGTGGCCGCGCCTCGACCCCAGGAGGCCGTTCCGGGGCCTGCGGGTGGCGGTGGATGCCGGGCATTCGCCGGATTACGGGGCGGTGGGGCCGCTTAGGACCCTGGAGAAGGACGCCAACTGGCAGACGGCCCAGAGGCTGGGGAAAAAGCTGGAGTCTCTGGGGGCAAAGGTGTATTACCCCAGGGAGGGCGACGAAGAAGTGGGCATCTACCAGCGTCCGCGTCGGGCGGTCGAGTGGAAAGCCGACCTGCTGGTTAGCGTGCACCACAATGCCTCGCCCGACGGTGCCAATCCATTAAGAGATAGCGGCTTCTCCACCTACTTCTACCACCCCCACAGCCGGAAGCTAGCCCGGGCGGTTCACCAACGCTTCCAGAGAGGGCTGAGGCTTCCGGACCACGGCTTTTTTCATGGGAACCTGGTGCTGTGCCGGGCGCCGGAGATGCCGTCGTTTTTAGTGGAGCCGGCCTTCATCATCGTGCCCAAGCAGGAGGCTATGATCCGGAGCCCTACCTTCCAAGAGAAGGTGGCCGACTGCATAGTGGCCGGGATGAAATCCTTCCTGCTGTCGGAGAAGGCTGAGGACATGCCGGAGAAGGCGGAAGCGGATTCGGGGGCGGGGGAGCAGACGGGACCTTAATCGGTGAAACTATTCCCACTTCGACATCGTTCGGTTCGATCCATCCTTTCCCCTGGAGGGAAGCAAAGAAAGGGGTTAGGCAAGGCACATCGATTTTAAAAACAAGGTTGATGGATAAACAGACCGTTATTTTCCCCGGCGAGCATCCCAAGAGCGTACCAACCCCACTGGCGGATCGCATCCGGCCAAAAACCTTGGACGAGGTGGTAGGCCAGGAGCACCTCATCGGACAGGGCAAGGTGCTGCGCAAGATAATCGAGTCGGGCGAGGTGCCGTCCATCATCTTCTGGGGGCCGCCGGGATCGGGCAAGACCACCCTGGCCCGGGTGATCGCCGGATCGATAGACGCTCAATTCGTGGAGTTCTCGGCCGTGGTTTCGGGCATCAAGGAGATCAAGGAGGTCATCAGGGCAGCCGAGCAGGCCCGGGCCGCCCGGGGCCGGCGCACCATCCTTTTCGTGGACGAGATCCACCGCTTCAACAAGGCCCAGCAGGACGCCTTCCTGCCCCATGTGGAGCGAGGGACCATCGTCCTGGTGGGGGCCACCACCGAGAATCCGTCCTTCGAGGTCATCTCGGCCCTGTTGTCGCGCTCCAAGGTCCTCATTCTGAAGGGGCTGGGCGAGGAGGACATTCTGTCGATTCTTCAGAGAGCAATCAACAATGACCCGGAATTGAGCTCTCTCAATCTGGAAGTGGAAAAAAAGGCGCTGGAGTTCATCGCCCAGGCCTCCTACGGGGACGCCAGGACGGCCCTCAACGCCCTGGAGCTGGCGGTGAACACGGTCAAGCCGGATGCGGAAGGCGGCAGAAAGGTCGGGCTGGCCGACGCCGAGGAGGCCATGCAGAGGAAGGCGCTGCTCTACGACAAGGCGGGCGAGGAGCATTACAACCTCATCTCGGCCCTGCACAAGTCCCTGCGCGACTCCGACCCGGACGGGGCCCTTTATTGGCTGGGGCGGATGCTGGCCTCGGGCGAGGACCCGCTATACGTGGCCCGGCGCATGGTGCGCTTCGCGGCCGAGGACGTGGGCCTGGCCGATCCCAACGCCCTGCTCATTGCCAACCAGGCCAAGGAGGCCTACCACTTTTTGGGCACTCCCGAGGGCGAGCTGGCCCTGGCCGAGGCTTGCATATATCTAGCCCTGGCGCCCAAGAGCAATTCCGTCTACCGGGCCTACGGCGCGGTGCAGGGGGAGATCGCGCGCACCGGATCCCTTCCGGTGCCCCTGGTCATCCGCAACGCGGTCACCAAGCTGATGAAGGAGGTGGGCTACGGGGCGGGCTACAAGTACGCCCACGACTTCCCCGAGGCCGAGGTGGACCAGCAGCACCTGCCGGACGAGATAAAGGGCCGGAGATTCTATAATCCGACGGAGCGGGGATGGGAGGGGAGGAGAATAAAAGATAGGCCAGACAAAGGCTCGGAATGACTTTCCATCTGCAGATCAGAAACCAGTTGCCGATAACGTCGTAATGATAAGATTTTCTTTCATCTTGGCATTGTTGCCACTTCTGGGCCTGCCGGCCTTGACCGGGACAGGCCCCAGGCCGTTCGATCCCGACGAGCCGTTCGCCTATCTTTCCTGGTCACCGGACGGGACCAAGTTAGCTATCGGGCGACAGGACGGGGCCGCCATCATCCTCTACGACAGAACCATGGGGAAGTCGGTGGAGATTGAGACCGGCAGGGCGTCGGGCAACCAGTTCTGCTGGTCGGCCGACGGTCAGTCTATCGGCTATAAGCTCGTCGATAAGGATAGGCAGCGGGCAGTGGCGAAGCGCCTGGCCACCGGGGCCGTCACCGAGCTGGCCGTCGGGAAACTGGTGGGGCAGCCGGCCTGGCTGGACGACACCACCATCGTGTTCACTGAGGGCAGAAGGCTGACGGTAAGTTCCGGCCGGAAGCAGAGGAGCTGGGACGTCGGGGTTTACGTTAACCAGGTGGCGGTGGACCGGGCAGGCCGTCGGGCGGCGCTGTGCGCCGGGAACAGGCTGATGCTGGTCGGACTGGACGATGGAGCGGTGAGAGTGATCCATACTGCGGATGCTGACCTCCACGCTCCGACATTCTCGCCGGACGGGAGGCGCATCCTATTCAGCTCGGTGGACGGCCAAGCGCATATCGTCGAAACCGGGACCGGAAAATTTTGGTACCTCGGAAAGTCGCTGTTCCCCTCGTGGATAGACGATCGGAGGGTGATGTTCACCAGGAAAAGCCACTATGCCATGTCCTTGGTCAAGTCGGAGCTGGTGGCATACGATTTGGAGGCCGGGGCCGAGGAGGCATTCGCTCTCAACAGCGTTGCCCTGCCGGGTAGGGCGGCATCCGGCGGGGGGTGGGTGGCGCTGGCCTCGTTGGATGACGGCGGGCTGAGGATCGGACAGTGGGACCGGAAAGAGCAATGCATTGGACAGCTAACGGTGGTTGAGCTGGGAGGGATAGCCGAATCGCAGTGGATAGGGCGAGGGGATCTTATCGAAACGCCTGACGGCCTAGTCCCGGGCTGGATGCCCTACATCCACCAAGTATACGACACCCCGGACTCGTTCAACGGCAGCGCCGCCTGCGGGCCGACTTCCTGCCTGATGGCCATCGGCTATTACCACCGCTATGCGGTGTGGAACGAAACCGTCCACGTCGGGGCCAACCCGCCGGGCACCCATGTCTCGCCCTACGGCAACTACGACAGCAAGATCTACACCTACGGGGGCCACGTCTTCGACGACACCTGCTCGCCTCCCTCCGGGCCGCCGGCCCACGGCGCCTACGGTTACTGCTGCACCCACGGGGCCGGGGCCTGGGCCTACAAGTGCCGGGACTACATCCGCCTCCACGACCTGGAGTCGGACTACGACCTGAGCGTCACCTGGGACGACGTCGCCTCCCAGATCAACTCCGGCTACCCGGTGGTGCTGTCCACCTCGATCACCAGCGCCGGCCACCTGATGTGCGTCCGGGGCTACGTCGACGGCCAGCATACCATCGTGGTCAACGACCCGGCCGGCAACCGAAACAACGGGCCCTATTGGAATTATCCGGGAGACTTTGCCTATTATGACTGGCCGGGCTACAACAACGGCTACGTCAACATCAATACCGCCTCCTGGCTGGTGACGGCCCGGGGCCGCCACACCCGGCTGGCTATGGCCGACTTCCCGGACACGGTCGATGCCGGCCATTACTTTACCCTCACCTTCACCGACACCACCTCGCGCTATCAGACCAATAATGACTTCTTTGCCGATGTCTGCGACGGAGCCTCGGGAGACGTGATCTCCAACGGTAGCCGGACCGGGCTCAATGACTCCCTGGGCGGCATCTGGAACATCTTCAACCTGACCGCGCCCCGGGCATCGTCCTCGGTTTACTTTAGGACGTACCTTACACCGGCCGGCGGAAATTACGATACCAGATATATCAGCGCCTGGACCGACTGGCATCCGACCGTGGTCAGGCAGGTGACCGTCAGAGACAGCCTGGAGAACCCTGACTTCGAGAGTGGTCTGGCGCCCTGGGCCGACACCGAGAACGCAAACCTTGTCTGGGATACGCTTAGCCACCAGGGCTCGAGGTCGCTGAGGCTGGTGCCGCGGGTGATGACCGACTACGTGCCGGCGGTGGTCCACCAGGACGTCAGGGTGGTGCCGGGCCAGAGCTACGCCTTCTCTGGCTGGGCCCGGAAGAACGATGGCTGCGGAAACAGCATCCGGCTTTCGTTCATGTGGTACGCAGCGGCCGACACCCAGATCGGCTCCCAGATCGTCAGCCCCTGGCTGACGACAGACGACACACTCTTTCACTTCCTGACCACCCCGGCGGCCACGGCCCCGGCCGGGGCCGCCTATGCCTGCCTCCGACTCTACGTCAAAGCCTATGGCCAGGTGGGGGATAATTTCGACGACCTACATTTTGACGATCCCTCCGGGGTCACCGGCCCCGGGATTGTTACCTCGTCCTGCAGCCAATTCCGGCTTGAGGGGAGCAGGCCCGAGCCCTGCTCCGGGCCGGTCGTTCTCCGCTACCAACTGCCGGAGGCCTGCGAAGTCAGACTAACGGTCTACAACATCAGCGGGCAGGAGATCAGAGCCATCAGGCTGGAAAGGCAGAAGGCGGGGGGCAATATGATCCGCTGGGACGGAAAAGACGGATCGGGCAGGCCGGTGTCGCCGGGAATCTATCTCTACCGTTTGACGGCGGGCGGTCGTTCGGCGACAGGTAAAATGACGGTGGTCAGATAACCTTTCATTAATAAAAGAGTTATAATTTTGGCCTTAATATGCCGGAAGAAATCCTTGTCTTGGCGATGTTTTCTCCAAGTCTATTAATCCCAGAATCTTGACTTTTTAGTTACTTGGTAGTATACTTATACTGTTAATAAAGCCTGCTACCCTTTTTGCTCCATATTCAAAATCAGGTTTTTCCGTTTCATATATTGTTAATTGATAATCAGTTTTAAGTGTAAAGATGCCCACCTACGACTATCAGTGCACCAAGTGCGGCCACCGGTTCGAGCTTTTCCAGTCCATAAAGGCTGAGCCGGCCAAGGCCTGCCCCATCTGCCAGGGCCCAGTGGAGCGGCTGCTGGGGAAGGGCGGGGGCATGATCTTTAAGGGATCGGGGTTCTACATAACCGACTACCGCAGCCAGAGCTACACGGAAAAGGCCAAGCAGGAAACCAGCGCAACATCCAGCGGAGGGGACAACGCCATATCAAAGTCGGAGACCAAGGCTGAGGCTAAAACCCCAACCAAAACCGCCACCTCAAGCGGAGGCTCGACATGAGGCGCCTTCTCCCATTACTGCCGGCGCTGGCCCTGGCGGCAGGCCTTTCATCCGCCCAGGAGCCGGCCATTCCCACCGGAAGCTACAACAGCCTGAACAAGCTTTACTCCGGGCTTTTGGACCCCAGCCGGGTGACCATGAGCCAGAGCCTGTCCATGAGCTACGCCACCTGGGGAAAGTCCGGACTTTTCTCCAACCTTTACTCCAACCGCATCAACTACCGCATCAGCGACAAGCTGGACCTTGACCTGAACCTAGCGGTGCGCTTCACCCCGCAGCAGATGAACGACCGGTCGCTGTTCCAGCAGGGCCGGATCAGGGAGAGCCTGTTCCTTCCGTCCTTCGGCCTGCGCTACCGCCCGGCCGGCGGCGTGCTGCTGGAGATCCAATATCAGCAGGTCGATCCCCTGGCCCCGGCCCGCTACTGGGGCTGGTGATGCGGCGGACAGCTATCGTCATCCTGGCGGCCCTGTCGCTGGCCGGGGCGGCCGCCGGGGTCCACCCCAAGGCCGGCACCACCGCCATGGCCTTCCTCAAGATAGGGGCTGGCGCCAGGTATACGGCCCTGGGCGACGTCGGGGCGTCCTTGGCCGACGACGCCTTCGCCTGCTTCTGGAATCCGGCCCGGCTCTCCGAAATGTACGGCACCCATGCCGCCGCCTTCCAGCACAACTCGTGGATCGCCGGGACCGCGGTGGACGAGGCCAGCTACGCCCTAAGGCTGGGCAAGCACCGCTTCGGCCTCTCCTCGCGCCTGCTGGCCACCGACGACATCCCCCTACGGGGCGATATCCCCAGCGACGAGCCCATCGCCTACTTCCGGGCCTACGACTTCTTTGCCGGTATCTCCTACGCCTTCGTGCCCAGCCGCCATCTCTCGGCCGGCCTCACCTACCGCCGGCTCTACGAGAAGATATATCTGGACGCGGCCTACGGCCACAGCCTCCAGGCCGGTCTTAACCTCAACCTTATAGATCCCGATGTCTCCATAGCGGCCACGGCCGATAACGTTGGCACCAGAATCAACTACACCGGGGCCTACTACTACAAGCAGCCCACCGCCTTCAGCCTGGGAGCCTCGTGGCGCCTGCCCTGGGAGTACCGAAGAACCGGGGCGGCTGTGGCGGCCGTGGCCGCCAAGCCCATTGACGGTGGCTGGCAGGCCAGGATGGGGGTGGAGGTGGTTTGGAGGGAGGTGCTGGCCCTAAGGCTGGGATTCAAATCCGGCCACAGCACCGAGGGCTTCTCCGCTGGCACCGGCCTGAGGTGGAAGCGTTACGGCATCGACTATGCATACGTCCCCCACCGCTACGACCTGGGCACCAGCCATCGCCTCTCCGTGGGCCTGGGGTTCTGAACTCCGGGGTGGAAGGCTGATCGCTCAGTTCTTTTTCATCGGTGCGGCCGTTTCGAATAGATTGATGCCGGCCTTACTGGTCCTACTGTCCATGGCCGCCATCTCAACGGCCGATAACGCCCAAAATAGCCTTAGCTATGGCAGCCATGAGGATCACTGGCTGGCCAGGGACAAGGCCTCCCACCTAGCGCTCGGTTTTTCCCTGGTAGGCTTCGGCTATCATCTGGCCAGGTTTGAGGGACGGCAGGGGAGGGGCGCGGCCCGGGCGGCCAGCTTCGGGGCCTCGGCGGCGGTGGGACTTGGCAAGGAGCTCTGGGACCGGAGGCGGCCGCGAGGCCGCTTCAGCTATAAGGACCTGATCTGCGACCTGGCCGGGGCCGGCTTGGGTATGGCGATCTTCACTATAAATAAGTAGCGATCAATGGGGCTGGAGGGCAACCTCAAGGATTTCGACCTCTCGGACATCCTGCAGCTCATCCACATGGGAAAGAAGACCGGGGCGCTGGAGGTGGTGGCCGAGGACGAGTCGGGGGTGATCTACTTCCAGGGGGGAGGGGCGGTGCACGCCGTGGCCCAGGATCTTTCCGGGGACGAGGCCGTCAACCGCATCCTGCGCTGGAGGAAGGGCCACTTCGCCTTCAAACCCGATGTGCCCACCAGCTACCGCAGCATCAAGACTCCGCTGCAGCATCTGGTGCTGGACGCGGCCAGGCAGATAGATGAATGGCAGGATATCCAGAAGCTGATCCCCAATCTGGATCTGGTGCCGGCCATCGAGGAGAACCCGTCGGCCGGGACCGAGGATATCAAGCTCCAACCCAACGAATGGCGGGTATTGGCTATCGTCGACGGTACCAAGAACATCAGGGACATCATCCGCGAAGGCCATATGGGGGACTTCGAGACCTGCAAGATACTCTACGGGCTCATCTCCTCGGGTCTGGTGAAGGCCACCCAGCCGCCCAAGCCACCACCGGAGGAGCCGGCCCCCCGGCCCAGCCCGCCTCCGGTCCAGGCCCCGCCGCCCCAGCCGGCACCGGCCAAGCCAGAGCCCGAGAAGAAGGGACTGATGGGCGGGCTCTTCGGCAAGAAGAAGTGATACCGAAGCCTGAAGCTTCGGTATCTTCGCATATCCGCCGATGGAACAACGTCCAACGCAGATCATCGGATAAAGGCTTATGGTGAAAATTAAAGCCAGGTTGAATCCTTCGTCCGTCCTCTCGGCATGGTGCTTTTTGACTACGATGAGCATGGCGGCCTATGGCCAGCAGGCCAAGATTTCACCGGCGCTGGAGAGGGCGCTGTCGGCGGCCCCCCAGAAGGAAAGGCATCTGTGCTGGGTTTTCTTCAACGACAAGGGCCGGCAGTCGGCCTACCCCAAGCTCGATCCCCGGGCACTGGGGCGCCGGGAGAAGGTGGGCTTCGCCCTGGGTTACGGGGACCTGCCGGTCGACCCAGGTTTGGTGGAACAGGTCCGCAGCCAGGGGGTCAAGGTCAGGGTGGTCTCCCGGTGGCTGAACGCGGTCAGTGTGGAGGCCGATGCCTCGCAGGCGGCCGCCCTGGCGGCTCTTCCCTCGGTAACGCGGCTGGAGCCGGTGGCGGTATACCGCCATCCCTCCGGGCACGATGAGACCGTCCCGGTATCCGCCAAGGAGATACCGGCCCTGGACTACGGCTACGCCGACGAGCAGATCAGGCTGATGCGGGTCCACGAGCTTCATCAGCGGGGCTACACCGGCAGCGGGGTGCGCCTGTGCATCATCGACACCGGGTTCGACCGGGAGCACGAGGCCCTGCAGCGGGCCAGGGTGCTGGCCGAGCGAGACTTCCAGAGGATGATCTATGACACGGTTTCGGTCAGTCCGCTGGTGATCGACACCCTGCCGGACCTGGTGACCTCGTACCAGCCTGAACAGGACAGCACCCGCCTTCAGACCTGGCACGGCACGGCCATGATGTCCATCATCGGGGCCTACAAGCCGGGAACGCTGGTGGGCAGCGCCTACAACTGCGACTTCATACTGGCCAAGACCGAGCACCACCATGCCGACAACGAACTCGACTTCTACCAGGAGGAGGACTGGTGGGTGGCGGCCCTGGAATGGGCCGACTCGCTGGGGGCGGACATCGTCTCCAGCTCCCTGGGCTACCGCCGCTGGAGCAACTTCGCGCCGTATTCATACATTGAGATGGACGGGGCCACCGCCAAGTCCTCGGTGGCCGCAGACAGCGCCGCACGGCGTGGGATCCTGATAGTAAACGCCCTAGGCAATATCAACAGCAACTCCAGGCCGGACACCTGCATCCTGGCCCCGGCCGACGCCAAAGGCATCCTCTCGGTGGGCGGCGTCTGGGCACAAAGCCGGCAATGGGCGTACGCCACTATAGGGAACGCGCCCTGTTCCGGCCCGACCGCGGACAGCATTTTGATAAGAAGGTCCGGGGGCAGCGACTCGGTCTGGATGCGACGGATAAAGCCCGAGGTCTCCTCGGCCTGGCAGGTCTACTTCGCTTACAACGAGCCGGATAGCCTGGGGAACTATAACCTCATCCGCAGCTCGGTGGGCACTTCGGGCGCCTGCGCCCTGACGGCCGGCCTGTGCGCCCTGTTGCTCGAGGCCCATCCCTCCTGGGGGCCGGCGCAGTTGATCGAGGCGCTCAAGGCCAGCGCCAGCAACCGGGCCTGCGTCGAGGCCTACCTGACGGTGCCCGAGTCGCTGTCCACCGACCTGGGTGCCTATCCACTCCAGAACCCGGCCTTTGCCGGCCTGGCCACCGGGCACAAGTACTACACTTACAACGGAACCACCTACGACCTCTACGACGTATACCGCATCGGCTGGGGCATACCGGACGGGATGGGGGCGCTCAACTACACGTCGCCCGAGGTGATCCTGCCTGACAAGGACGAGCTCTACGACCCCTATCCGAACCCTGTCAAGTGGACCGATGGCGGCGCCTACTTCCCCTACTTCCTCACCCGCGACTCCTACCAGGTGGTGCTTTACATCTACTCCATCGACGGGCGGCTGGTGAGGTCCATCGATTTGGGGCAACAGCTGGCCGGCCAATATCCCGGGCTTATCGATAAGATCAGGCAACGGACCGGTTCGCGCCAGCCGGCTTTCTGGGATCTTAGGAACGACCGCGGCCAGCCGGTGCCCAGCGGGCTGTACCTGGCTTTGCTGAGCACAGGGTGGGGCCAGAGCAGCAGAAAGATTATGGTAATTAGATGATAAAAACCGCTTGACTTATAAGAAATTTTTCAGTAAAATTATCCATGAACAGCCCGCTGGGTTATATATTGTATCCTATTGGTATACAATGATTAATATAATATTCCGCAAAGGCTCGCCGACCTGAGGTCAGCGGGCTTTTTTACAAAAAATCCATTGCCGATTCGCTTGTCTTAACACGTTTATTCACAAAATATTACATAATTCAACCAAGGGAAGAAAATGAAGAAGGACTTTGTTTCTGTGGCCGACCTCACCAAACAGGAGATGGATGAGATCTTCAAGCTGGCCATCCAGATCAAGAGGAAAACCAAGCAGGGCTGTTCCCCCAAGCTGCTGGCCGATAAGACCATGGCCATGATCTTCGAGAAGCCCAGCCTGCGTACCCGGGTGACCTTCGAGACCGGGATGACCCAGCTGGGCGGGCATGCCATTTATTTGGCTCCCTCGGACATCCAGCTGGGCAAGCGTGAATCGGTGCCTGACGTGGCCCGCAACCTCTGCCGCTGGGTGGACCTGATAATGGCCCGAACCTTCGCCCACAAGACGGTCACCGACCTGGCCGAGAACAGCTCGGTGCCGGTCATCAACGCTCTGTCCGACCTGGAGCATCCCTGCCAGATAATGGCCGACTTCCTCACCATCCTGGAGCACAAGAGAAAGCTGAGGGGCCTGAAGCTGGCCTACGTCGGCGACGGCAACAATGTCTGCAACTCCCTGCTGCTGGCCGCGGCCATCTGCGGCATGGACATGAGCGTCGGCTGCCCCCAGGGATACGAGCCCGACAAGGGCGTCTGGGAGAAGGCCCTGGCGTTGGCCGCCAAGACCCGGGCCAATCTGCAGATCGTCCGCGACCCGCGGGAGGCGGTCAGGGGAGCCGACGTCATCTACACCGACGTCTGGGCCTCGATGGGGCAGGAGTCGGAGAAGGAGCTGCGGGCCAGGGTCTTTGCCCCCTACCAGGTCAACAAGCAGCTGGTGGACGGCTCCAAGCGCGACTCCATATTGCTCCACTGCCTGCCGGCCCACCGCGGCGAGGAGATCACCAGCGAGGTGCTGGACGGGCCGCACTCCCGGGTCCTGGACCAGGCCGAGAACCGCCTCCACGTCCAGAAGGCGGTGATGGTGGCCCTGTGGCGCCACCACGCCCGCATGCAGAGAAGGAGGCCGGTAAGGCGGAAGTAGCCTGAACCGTTATAGCCTTGGAAATTAGAGCAAGGAGGCAGTGCCATGATGGGTGCCTGGGGCAATCTTTTCTGGGTGATCTATGTGCTGGTGATGGCGGTTGGCCTGGCGCTGGGGCTGGTGTGGTTCTACTTCAGCATCAGGTTCTTCAGCCGGGCGGCCGAGTATTACCAGAAGCAGAACAGCTATTTCAAGAAGCGCGACGAGGACATGAAGGAGCTGCTGGCCAAGTTCGACCAGCTGGTGGACGTGCTCAAGGTCAAATGACCGGAATACCAAGGACGGCAATCCGTATTCTGAATCCCGCATCCAGTTTTCAGCCGAGGGGATGAAGTTTTACAAGCTGTCGGGCAGCGGGAACGACTTCGTGCTCCTGGACAACCGGGGCCTATCGCTCTCCGGCGACCTGTCGGAACTGGTCCAAAGGCTGTGCGCCCGGAGGACCGGGATCGGGGCCGACGGGGTGCTATTGCTGGAACCCTCGGATAAGGCCGACTTCCGCATGCGCTACCTGAACGCCGATGGAGGCGAGGTGGAGTTTTGCGGCAACGGCGGCCGGTGCTCGGCCTTCATGGCCCGACGCCTGGGACTGGCCGGCGACCGGATGGCCTTCGAGGCCGGCGACGGACTGCACAAAGCCGAGGTAAACGACAACCGGGTGAAGCTGGGCATGTCGGACCCTAAAGATATAAGCCTTGGATTCTTGCTGGAGGTCGATGGCAAGGGCTACGCCGCCAGTTTCGCCGATACCGGGGTGCCGCACGTGGTGGTCCAGGTGGGGGGGGTCGAATCGGCTGATGTCATCGGCCTTGGCCGGGCCATACGAAACCATCACCAATACCAGCCAAGGGGCACCAATGCCGATTTTGTGGAGGTGGTCGACAGGCACCGGCTCAAGGTGCGCACCTACGAACGCGGGGTGGAGGATGAGACCCTGGCCTGCGGCACCGGCTGCACCGCGGCGGCGGTGGTGTCGGTGCTGAGGGGTCTGGCCGACCCTCCGGTGGAGTGCCTCACCCGCGGCGGAGAGGTGCTCACCGTCCATCTGAGGAGGGAGGGGGACGCTGTAGCCGAGGTATTCCTGGAGGGACAGGTCAAGCTGGTGTTCGAGGGGGAATGGGATCCTAAAAGCTGAAAATTATAAAGCATAATTTCAAAATACCGTGCATCTGATGGTTGTCTTTCAGTGTTGGGTTTTTGAGATTTGAATTTCGAGTTTTGAGGTTACGAGATGCCCAAATGGTACAAAGGCGAGGGCCTGACCTTCGACGACGTCATCCTGGTGCCCCAAGCTTCCTCAACCCTGCCCAAGGACGCCGTCCTGACCACCAGGTTCTCGCGACGCATCAAGATAAACATCCCCCTGTGCTCCTCGGCCATGGACACGGTCACCGAGCATCGGCTGGCCATCGCCCTGGCCCGGGAGGGGGGCATCGGCGTCATCCACAAGAACCTGTCGGTGGAGGAGCAGGCGGCCGAGGTTGACCGGGTGAAGCGCTCGGAGAGCGGCATGATCTCCAAGCCCATCTCGCTCTCTCCGGAGCACCGCATCGCCGACGCCCTGTCCCTGATGAAGGAATACTCCATCTCCGGCATCCCGGTAACCGACGCCCAGGGCAGGCTGGTGGGCATCATCACCAACCGCGACCTGGTGTTCGAGAAGGATCCGGCCAAGCGCATCGGCCAGGCTATGACCTCCGAGAATTTAGTGACGGCGCCGGTGGGCACCACCCTGGAGGAGGCCAGTCGCCTGTTGCACAAGCATAAGATAGAAAAACTCCCGATTGTCGACAGGAAGGGCCAGCTCCGGGGACTGTTCACCGTCAAGGACGTTATGAAGCGGCGCCAGCACCCGGACGCCTGCAAGGATGCCCAGGGCCGTCTGCGGGCGGCGGCGGCCATCGGCGTCTCCGGCGACTATCTGGAGCGGGCAGCTGCTTTGGTTGCGGCCGGGGTCGACGCTTTGGTGATAGACACCGCCCACGGTCACTCGACGGGAGTGCTGGCCGCGGTCCGAGCGGTGAAGTCGAAGTTCAGAAACGTAGAGGTAGTAGCCGGCAACGTGGCTACGGCCGAGGCAACCAAGGCCCTCATTAAGGCTGGGGCCGATGCCATCAAGGTGGGTATCGGGCCGGGCTCCATCTGCACCACCCGGGTGGTGGCCGGGGTGGGGGTGCCGCAATTGACGGCTATCATCGACTGCGTCAGGGCGGCTGGGGGGAAGGTGCCGGTGATCGCCGACGGCGGCATCAAATACTCGGGGGACGTGGTCAAGGCCCTGGCGGCCGGGGCCGACTGCGTGATGATCGGCAACCTGTTCGCCGGGACCGAGGAGAGCCCGGGGGAGACGGTGCTGCTCTCGGGCCGCAGCTACAAGGTCTACCGAGGTATGGGATCACTGGGCGCCATGCAGAAGGGCAGCTCCGACCGCTACTTCCAGGAATCCCAGCCGCAGAAGGGTGATGGCCAGACCGCTCCGGCCAAAAAGTACGTCCCCGAGGGCATCGAGGGCCGGGTACCCTACAAGGGGCCGCTGGCCGACACCGTCTATCAGCTGATGGGCGGGCTCAGGAGCGGCATGGGGTATTGCGGGGCCAGGACCATAAAGGACCTGCAAAAGAACGCGGTCTTCGTGCGCATCACCAACGCCGGCCTGCGGGAGAGCCACGTCCACGACGTGGTCATCACCAAGGAGGCGCCCAACTACGGGGCGGAGAGGGGATGATGAAAAACATTGGTTTCATCTATGCGGCCTTGTTGGTATTCTGCTGCGGATCCGTTTTAGCTTCTTGGCCAAACGATGGGTTGCCGATCTGCACAGCTGACAGCCAGCAGATGTTCCAAAATATAATAAAAGTCGGCCCCGAGAGGTTTTTAATAACCTGATCGGATAATCGATCAGGTAGCTGGGATATCTATGGGCAGATAATAGATACTGCGGGCACTCTCTATGGTACTGGAAACGGATTTGTCATTTGCGACGCGACCGGTGGGCAGATTGCCAGCCTGTCTGCGACCACCGATAATGGGAAAACCGCAGTGGCCTGGAGGGATTACTGACCTGACCCCCCGAAACTGGTCCAGGTTCTATGTTACAATAGGACCAGGGCC
>CAZFJC010000031.1:0-22889 GCA_964518765.1 uncultured bacterium | reverse complement strand
AGACCTCCCCGGCCGGCTGATAGCGGTCGAGGGCCTGGACGGCTCCGGCAAGTCCACCCAGATTTATCTGGTGAAGCGCTGGCTGGAGCTGGAGGGCTACAAGGTTTTCTTCACCGAGTGGAACTCGTCCCTGCTGGTGCGCAGCGCCACCCGCAAGGGCAAGAAGCGCCAGCTGCTGACGCCGACCACCTTCGCCCTGATCCACTGCACCGACTTCGCCGACCGCTACGAGAGGGAGATCCTGCCTCTGCTCTCGGCCGGGCACATCGTCCTGGCCGACCGCTACATCTACACCGCCTTCGCCCGGGATGCCTCCCGGGGCTGCGACCGGGAGTGGATCCGAAGGCTCTACGGCTACGCCCGCCACCCGGACCTGACCTTCTTCTTCGACGTCCCCCTGGAGACGGCTCTGAACCGCATCCTGGACGGCCGTCCCCGGCTCAAGTACTACGAGGCCGGCATGGACCTAGGCCTGGCAGCCGACGAGTATCAAAGCTTCCGCCTGTTCCAGGGGCGCATCTACCAGGAGTATCTGGCCATGGCCCCGGAGTTCGGCTTCATCCGGATAGACTCCGACCGCTCCCCCGAGGTTATGCACCGCGAGGTGCGCGAGATCATCTCCCAACGGATCGACCTGCCGGCCTTCAAATGGAGGTCGCGCCGCCCGTGAGCCGCCGCTTCTACGGCCGGGGCCTGCCCGGCGTCGACCTGGCCCTGCTGCAGGGCAAGCTGATCGTCATCGAGGGCGCCGACGGCTCGGGACGCTCCACCCACACCGCCATGTTGCGCGACTGGATGGAGCGCAGCGGCTACGCCACCGAGGAGGTGGGGCTGAAAAGATCCACTTTGGTGGCCGCCGAGCTGGACCGGGCCCAGCAGGGCAACACCCTGGGCCCCATCACCCAGACTCTTTTTTACGCCACCGATTTCGCCGACCAGCTGGAGAACAAGATCATTCCGGCCCTGCGCTCCGGCTTCATCGTCCTGGCCGACCGCTACATCTACACCATGATGGCCCGGGCCATGGTCCGCAAGATGGACCCGGAATGGGTGCGCGAGATCTACAGCATCGCCCTGGTGCCCGACGCCGTCTTCTACCTGGACGTCCCCCCCAAGGCCCTGGCCGAAAGGATCTTCCGCAAGGGCCAGCTTTTAGACTACTGGGAGTCGGGCATGGATATCAGGCGCTCCGGGGATATGTACACCAACTTCATCAAGTACCAAGACCAAGTGCGGGCCGAATTCCGCCGCATGCGATCCCAGTATGGCTTCGAGGTGGTCAACGGCAACCGCTCGCCCAAGGTGGTCCACCGGGAGCTCCAGGGCAAGATACAGAACCTGTTGGACATCTGAATATATAAATAAAGCCCATGGACCAGGAGCAAGACAGGAAAACCAAACAGGCTGCGGCCGAGCCCGCCCCGTCGCCTGGCAAACCCGGTGCCGTGCCCTCTGACCCTGCCAAGCCTTCGGCTCCAAAAAAGCCATCCCCAAAGATCAGGCCCGATCTTGAGCGCGAGGCAACCTCCCGGCTAAGCTTCCTCAGACAGGCGGCCCGCGAGTCGGGCCACAACTATGTAGTCAACCTGGAGCATGACCTAATCAGGCTGGCCGAGGCAGTCCGCGAGATGTTCCGCGCCAAGTCCGGACCGGGCAAGAAGGAGATGGAAAGGCTTGACCGTGTGCTGGCCATCGCCGATCGGCTCAAATTGAAACCGGCCAAGGGCCGCCGCAAAGACCTGAAGAGGATTGAACAAGCGGTGGCCGAGATGGAGAAGCTCCTGGTAAAAAAAAAGTAGCCCCTCCCGCGGCTGAAACCACCGCCCGAGCCTCCCCTCTGGCCGCGGCCATCGCCGATTCCCTGAGCAAACAGCTGTCCCGGTTCCGCCAGCACCTGGATGCCTGCCGGCAGGATCCCGAGCCCAACTCGGTCCACGACCTCCGGGTCTCCATCCGCCGCCTGCGCGCCCTGTTCCGGGCCTCGCGGCTGGTATGCCCTAAAATCGACCAACCCGTTTCCGTCAAGAGTCTGCGCCGGCTGATGGAACTGCTCAGCCGCTTCCGCGACCTCCAAGTCCAACTGGCCATGCTGGAGCCTCTGGCCCACCGGTTCCCCAGCTTGAAGGACTATCGGGCCCGGCTGCGGGCATCGGAAGAAACATCTCAAAAGCTTCTGTCCGTAAGGCTTTTGTCATTTGACGAACCTCTGCTGGCTGGCGAGGTGGAAGCCATCGCCGCCAGGCTCGGCCAAGTTTCGAAGGAAGACAAAGGCGGGGCTAGGGCCGCCGGGAGGATCTCGAAGCATCTGGCCGGAGTTCACCGCCGGTTATTGTCCCTGGGCTCCGCCATCGAGGGTACGGACCTGGCCGCCATCCACCGTCTGCGGGTGGCCTTCAAGAAATACCGCTACCTGGTGGAGCCGCTGGCGCCGCTCTCTCAAAACTCCGATCCGCACGTCCTCGCCCGGATGCACGACCTGCAGGGGGCCATGGGCGACATCCAGGACCTGGCGGTGCTGATCCGCGGCCTGCGCTCCTGGGCGTCGGCGGTTGGAAGACGTCGGGAGTGCCATCCGGCTATACAGGCGTTGGCTGGGGACCTGGATGAGAAGATCACCCGTTTCAGATCCAAAGTCAGCCAGCTCGTCTCTTTCGTCTTCGAGCTGGGCCCATACAACCACAGGTGATTGCGAGGGTGAGATGGATGTCTATTTCCTGCGCCACGGCATCGCCGAGGAGAAAGATGCTTCGAAATATCCTGACGACGGCCAGCGTCCCCTGACCGGAGAGGGCCAGAGAAAGCTCAAGAGAATAGCCTCGGCCCTTAAGGAGCTTGGCTACCGGTTCGACCTGGTGCTGACCAGCCCCCTGGTCCGGGCCAGGCAGACCGCCGATATCGCGGCCTCGGTGCTGGGGATTGAGTCGCGCCTTAAGGAGAACCCACACCTGGCCCCGTCAGGCGACCCGCGCCGGTTGGTGGCCGAGATCAACGGGCTCGGAAAAGACAGCGTCCTGTTGGTGGGGCACGAGCCCTATTTGAGCGGCTTGATCTCCGTCCTGCTCTCGGGCCGCGAGGGGCTGGAGATAAACCTGAAGAAGGGCGGCTTCTGTCATCTCTCGGCGAGGTCCTTAAGATACGGCGCCTGCGCCACCCTGGAATGTCTGCTGGCCCCGAAGCAGATGATCCGATAGCCTGCCGAGAAAAAAGAAAAAGGGCAGCTCGTACGAGCTGCCCTTTTAGTATCTTTCCCTATCGCCCCTGTGTCCTCTTCAGCGCCTCCAGTTTCTGCCTGGTGCGCTCCAAATTCCTCCTGGCGTTGGCGTGGGCGGGGTCCGCATTGAGAATGCGTTGCCATATCCGCAGGGACTGCTGGTACTCCCCGGCGCTGAACAGCCTGGTGCCCTCGCGGTACAGGGCGTCGATCTCCTCCTTGGACATCTTGGGGGCGGATGGCGGCGCCGGGCGCGGCTGGGTCGGTTTGGGCGGCGCAACCCGGGGCGCCGGCCTGGGCAGCTCTGCCGCCCGGGCCTCGGGGACAGAGATCAGGGGCACGGTCAGCTCCCCGTCGAACACCGTTCGCTTCACCGGCCGGAAGCGCTTGGTCAGCGCCAGCTCCAGGTGGTTGACGATCTCTCCCTGGCGCACGGTTACGGACACCGGCTCATTCGACAGCGGCTCGTACTCGGCCGGCGCTGACACGGTGTCAATGATCAGCCGTTGCTCCCCGGTGGGCACATTGGAGAAGCGGAAGGTGCCGCCGCCGTTGGACACCGCCGTCAGGCCTGAGGGCATCAGCATCACCATCACCCCGGAGACGCCGTGGTCGTCGGCGTCGAAGCTCCCGTTCTTGTTGCGGTCGAAGAACACCCGGCCGCGGACACCCCCCAGGGCCGAGAGAGGGAAGTCGGCCCGGGGCCGGCGCCAGCCCCCCAAGGGCAGGGTCTTCTCGTACTGGCCGATGATGCTGTATTCGGCCGAAAGGGTCGACAGGTCAAGCTTGACGGTAGTGGTGCCGTTCCCGATATTGGGGATGGCGTAGGCCCCTCTGGCATCGGTCAAGGTGGACTGGCCTCCGTTGGCCATCACCCTGATGCCCGGCAGGCCAGGCTCGCCCCGGTCCTGACGGCTGTTTTGGTTCCTGTCCAGGTAGACCAGCCCCTCCACCCGGTTCCCGGACAGGTCGAAGGTTCTGGAGAGGGACAGCCGGAAGCGGTTGTAGTCGGGCCGGTAGAAGAACCCGGTGTCCTGGGACACGTTGCTCTCGCTCCACCAGGCCAGATTGAGCATATAGGTCGGCGTGATGTTGGCCCGAAGCTTCAAATCACCCACCCAACGCACCTGCCGCGGCCCCCACATCACCCGCTCCGAGTTTATCCCCCCCTCGGCCGTGATCCTGGCGCCCCACCGGCTCCAAGCCGCCTCGCCCCCGGCCCTCAGCCGCAAGGTCCTCCCGTTGTTGCTGGACTTGAGGTCCCGCCAGTTCTCGAACTCGCAGCTGGGCCAGGCCTTGAACTTTCCCCAGCTAAGTACCGGCCTGACACGGAAGGTCTCCATGCGGAAGGCCGACGTATTCCTCACCCGTTCGTCCCGGTCGGTCAGGCGATAGCTGATCCTGCCGTCCACCTTCCAGAAGCACTGCACCGCCTCGTAGGTCCTCTCGATGGTGGCATAGCGCTTGGGGTCCGGACCTCCCCAGTCCAGCTTCTGATCGGAGGAATAGTACTTGAGGTTGATCTGTGGCAGCTTGGGCAGGGTGAGGTTGGTGCCCAGGTCCCAGGTGTGGGTGATCCAGGGGTAGGTAGTATCGCCACCCGCGTTCTGGTTGGAGTAGTTGCCGCTGAACCTGGTGATCTCGGTGGGCCGGTACCAGCTTCCCAGGCTCAGCCAGACGCTTCGCCGCGGGCTCCAGGCCTGGTAGTTGCTGCCGAAGTACTCCATCCGGCCGGAGATCCCGCCGGTGCTCTGGTTCCACCTGGCGGCCGAGCTCAGGTAGGGCGAGCCGTAGGTGAGGTTTCCCGTGGCCCGGGATTCGGTCCTCCTTTTCCAGGCCGCGGTGAAGGAGAGGTCCAGCTGCCTTCTGGGGTATATGTCGGTGATGGAGCCGAACGACAGGTTGGAGCGGTTGAGCGAGTCCCTGTCCTCTGCATAGGAGTGGCCGGCCAGGAACAGGCCCTGGCGCACCCAGGACGCCGGCCTGGCAGAGAGCATGGTGCCGGCTGCGCTGCGCGAGGCCAGGGAGGAGTTGGGTTTGAACATCTCATACGGCGTCCCGGCCCAGAAGCTCCAACCCAGCCAGCGCCAGTCCAAGCCCCAGCCCAGGCCTCGGATCATCCCCGGCATGCCGGCCGCCGCCTGGGTCAGCCTGGTGTTTATGTCGCCGATCTCGAAAGACAGCTTGAGCTGGCCCAGGCCGATGCCGGATACCGCGGCCCGGGCTCGCGAGAAGTAGAATCCCTCGATGGTGCTGAGGTCGGCCGTCAGCTGGGACGAGATCCCGATCCCCTTGGTTCTCTTGGAGAAGTCGTAGCCCAGGCTGTAGCGGCTTTCCGGCCGTCCATAATGAGCCCCGTAAATGCTGTTGCCGCCCTCGGCCGAGCCGGTGACGATCAGCCGGTCGCCCTCCTGGGCGGCGGCCGAACCGGCGAGAAGAAACAGTATTGCTATATATTTATAGCTTATGGGCATATTGCCGAAATTGTTTTTCCTGGCCAACCTTTTTCGGATGCTTTCATCTGGGCACCAACCTGGGGAAACAACATATCCATCTTGGCGAAAGGGCCGAAAAAAAGATCGTTTTTTATCCGCCGACTTATTTCGGTCTACCTAAAAACGTTTGGATTATCAAACTGGATTGAAAGCCTCACCCGCCCTGCTTGGCCTTCTTCAGAGCCTCCAGCTTCTCCCTAGTCCGGGCCAGGTTGCGCGAGGCGGCGGCGTTCCCTGGGTCAAGCTTGAGGACCCTTTGCCAAATCCCCAGCGCCTGCTGGTATTCGCCCGAGGAATAGAGTTTGGTGCCCTGGGCCAGCAAACTATTTATCTCCTCAGGAGAGGCTTTGGGGGCCTGGGCCGCCGGCGATTGGCGGCGCGGCTTGGGCTGGGGGCTTTTTTTTGTATCTTCGGCCCTAGGCGACGGCGCCTCCGCCACCAGATTGATCCTAGACTCGCCGGCCAGCAGCTCCCGCCCGCCGTAGTCGATGGTGGCTATCAGCCGGTAGACGCCCGGCTCCACGTTGGGCGATATGGCTATGGGGTACAGCCGCTCCGACAGCGGCAGCACCGCCTGTTTATCCTGGTTGAAGGCCACCTTGTCCACCGTCCAGCCGGCCTCGCTTTTGATCTCGATGGTGCCGGTGGGCCTCAGCAGGACGTTGCCCTTGTTGCGGATCCCCAGCTCCAACTGGTCCTGTCTTCCGTCCTTCGTCCTCCTGGTGCCCAGCGAGAACAGCTCGGCCGCCTTGCTTCCGGTGCCGGTGACGTTGACGATGATCATGCTTCCCACCCGGGCGCTGATGGCGCTGCCGGTGGCGAAGGGACGGTCCTCGGGCTTGGTTTGGACGAAGACGCAGGCCAGGTATGTGCCGGAGGCGTCCCTGGGAACCTTCAAGGTATACCGCACCTGCTGGCTCGCCCCCTGAGCCAGCCTGAACTGCTCCGGGTTGACCAAAAGCCACGGTTCGCAGGAATATGTCAGCGATCCTCCTTCAGGGAATGTGACGTTTCCATTCCTTTCCATGGCGACATCCGTGATATAGGCCATGATGCTGGCCACGGCGCTGCCTTTGTTGTCCACATTGATGATCCCGGTCTTGGTCTCTCCGGGCATCACGCTTAACTCGATCTTCGGCGGCCAAACGTTAAGAGAGATAACCCCCTGTGGATGCGCTGTTGTCGCAATCGCAGACAATAGTGCGAGTATTATAAATATCGATTTCATGGTTTACGCGGTCGGGGGGCGGGCTGAAGAATCAGCCCGCCCTGTCTTGCTTCTCCTAGGGTGTTGCGTGGAGCGTGTAGGTGATGGTGTTGGTGTAAGTACCCGCGGTCTGGTCGGCAGGAATCGTTAGCGTATAAGTCGTCGTCAGGTTCAATCCCGCACCCATTACCTTGGCTTCCGAGGCATCGCAATCATAGGCAGTGGTAGCTATCAGCGGAAACTCGCCATTGGTCCAGGTCCCCAAGCCACCCGTTCCTGCATAGGTGAAATTCGCCGAGGGGATGGTCTCGGTGCCGAAGGTCAGTACCTGGTCCTGGTTGATCAGAAGCTCCCATTCGACGTTCTGGTTGCTCCTGACGTTGGCCACCACCGACTGGGTGTTGTCCGTAGCTCCCGGATCCAGGGCGTAATTGATGGCCAGCGTGCTCAGTGTCAGCCTCCAGACGCCGTTGACCACTGCCGTCACCGAGACATCAGCTGTCACATCGGCCTGGGCCAGCGCCATGCCTCCAACCATCATCACCGCTGCGCAGATTAGGAATAGCCTCTTCATTCTGTCTCACCTCCTTTCGTTTATGAATATAAGTATCGGATATACTAATGCTTTTTCGCCGCCCCCGGGATCCTGTCCGGCGCGGGCGGCGTTCATTTCATTTGAGGCTAACTAGTATCTGAGTTTTCTCCCGCCTGAAGACCACCTTGTCCTCCCGGGCCAGCCAGCCCAGGGCCAGGTACAGCTGGCGGTCGTCCAGCTTGGCGTTTTTCTTCAGCGTCGAAAGATTCATCGGTCCCTTGTCGTGCAGGGTTTTCCATATTCTTCCGGCGTTCTCGCCGATCTTCGGTAGCCACATACCATTTCCTCCTCTCAAACGTTTACACTATATCCTGGTTTATTTTTATCAAACTCCCGCTAGAACCGGGACTTTGAATTTGGCATTTGGGATTTTCCGAGTTCGCCGCCAGGCGAAGTCGGCTTGGTGGGCGATGAGGGGCTCGAACCCCCGACTTCCTGCGTGTAAAGCAGACGCTCTAACCAGCTGAGCTAATCGCCCGGCCTATATCATTACCCCCTTCATCCTAAGGGTATCACCCACCCCTACCCCTGAAGTACGCCCGATGCTTTGTATTTTAAGGACTAAACGGTTACTGAATGTCGGAAAAAAAACCTCTGGCGGATATCTCCCGATCGTCCGCCCAAAGTTCCTCCCTTATAAAATATAATACTTTACGATTATAATGTCAAGAAAATAATTAGACGAAGGTCGTTTTTTCTTGCTGCCAAAGGCAATAGAATGCGCCGCGGCATAAATCTGCCACGGCGCAATGGCCGGACGCTTGTTTACTCGCTCAGCTTGTCCAGGTAGTCGATGGGGTCCACTGGCGTTCCATTGAACCTGACCTCGTAATGCAGGTGCGGGCCGGTGGAACGGCCGGTGGAGCCCACCTCGCCTATTATCTGTCCCTTCATCACCCGGTCTCCGACCTCCACGTCCATCTGGGACAGGTGTCCGAAGCGGGTGGTGTAGCCGGTGCCGTGGTCCAGCTCCACCATGTTACCGTAGTCCCCCTTCCAGGCGGCATGGGTGACCACCCCCTCGGCCGGGGCGTGCACCGGCGTCCCTCGGGGCGCGGCGATGTCGATCCCATAATGGTTCTCCGAGTGCCCGCTGCGACGCCAACGCCTGGCTCCGAAGCCCGAGGTCATCTTGCCGAACAGCGGGGCCATATCCGGCATGTCCGAGACCAGCGACTTCTTGGTAGACAGGAACTTGTCTACCTTCTCGATCTGGTCGAGCTGTGACCTGATCTCCGGCCTCAGCCTAGCCTCTATGGGGCCTGGCTCGATGGGCCGGGAGAGGTCGAACCTGCCCAGGTATTCAGATAGATCGGCCGGCCCTCCGGCCGGCTCCGACTCATCGATGATGTTGGTGCCCTTGAAGCCGGCCTGGATCTTGACCTTGTTAAGCTGGCTTTTTAGATTTTCCAGCTGGCCGGCCATGCCGCCCATGGAGGAAATATAGGTCTGGCGCTCGCTCTGGATCTGCCTCTGCAAACTGGCGATGGCCGTTTTTAAAGAATCGACCACGCGGCTGTATCCCTGCCGCTCGACGTTGAGCTTCCGGTTCTCCTCGAAGGTCGGCTGATAGTCGTTCACCAGCCGGAAGTGGTAGCGGTAGTGGCGGATCACGAAAAAGCCGGAGGCCAAGGCCGCCGTCACCAGCGCCACCAGGCCGGCGTTCAGCAGGTGCCGGCTGAGGTAGGCCGTCCGCCCGCCGTCGCCGTGGTGCGGCAGGATGATGAAGGAGTAGGATTTTTTGAAGATCATGATGTCTCCCTTGCCACAGAGGCTCAAAGGCTCAGAGGATCATTCTTTTAATGCCCCTCTTTAAAACTTCCACGTTGAAGTTTATCAGTAGGCCGAGTTTCATGTTCGTGAGCCGTAAATATGATAGCAACTGCGCTTCATATACTGGCATCATTTTATCTACGGCTTTAAGCTCCACGATGATCGAGTCTTCGACAATGAGATCTATCCTGTGCTCTCCTAGGCTGCTGCCCTTATATGCTATCGGAATCATTACTTGCGTTTTGAAATGAAGTCCTTTCTGCTCCAGTTCATAGCATAAAGCTTTTTCGTAGATAGATTCAAGAAGGCCCGGTCCTATGGTCTTGTGAACCTCAATAGCGCAGCCGATGATCTTCTCAGTTATCGCATTCAGTTTCTCGAGGTTATCGCTCATGTCTTTTATAATAGTAATACTCTGTGTCTCTGCGCCTTTGTGGCAATAAACAAGGTTGTTCAGTTCTTCTCTGTGCCTCCGTGCCTCTGTGGCAAGGCTATCTTAAGATCCCTAGCTCCCTCCCCACCGTGGTGAAGGCCGCGATGGCCAGGTCCAGGTGCTCCCGCTCGTGGGCGGCCGATATCTGGACCCTTATCCGGGCCTTGCCCCGCGGCACCACCGGGTAGAAGAAGCCGATGACATATATCCCCTGGTCGTAGAGGCGGCGCGACATCTCCTGCACCAGCTCGGCCTCGTGCAGGATGATGGGCACGATGGGGTGGATGCCGTCCCGGATGTCGAAGCCGGCCGCCCTCATCTGGGTTCGGAAGTACTCGGTGTTGGCCTCCAGCTTGTCCCGCAGGGCGGTGGACGATCTGACTATCTCCAGGGCCTTGATGGTGGCCGCCACCACCGCCGGGCTCAGGGTGTTGGAGAAGAGGTAGGGCCGGGCCCGCTGGCGTAGGATGTCGACGATCACCCGGTCCGAGGCGATGCACCCCCCCGAGGCCCCGCCCAGGGCCTTGCCGAAGGTGGTGGTGATGATATCCACCCGCCCCATGACGTCGCAGTGCTCGTGGGTGCCGCGGCCGGTGGGGCCCATGAAGCCGGTGGCGTGCGACTCGTCCACCAGCACCATGGCCTCGTGTTCCTCGGCCAGGTTGCATATCTCCTCCAGCGGCGCCAGGTCGCCGTCCATGGAGAAGACGCCGTCGGTGACGATCAGGCGGAAGCGCCGCTCCATGGTCTCCCGCAGGTGGCGCTCCAGGTCGTGGAGGTCCATGTGCTTGTAGCGCCTCCGCTCGGCCTTGCATAGCCGTATGCCGTCGATGATGGAGGCGTGGTTGAGCTCGTCCGAGATCAGGGCGTCCTCCTCGCCCAGCAGGGCCTCGAACACCCCCAGGTTGGCGTCGAAGCACGAAGCGAAGAGGATGGCGTCCTCCATTCCCAGGAACTGGGAGACATCGCGCTCCAGCCTTTTGTGGATGTCCTGGGTGCCGCAGATGAAACGGACCGAAGACAGGCCGAAGCCCCGCTCGTCCAGCCCCTGGTGGGCGGCCCGCACCAGCTCCGGGTGGCCGGACAGGCCCAGGTAGTTGTTGGCGCAGAAGTTGATGACCTGTCTGGCCGGCGCCTTCTCCGGATACTCGACCTCCACTCGAGCCGACTGCGGCGAGCGGATGAAGCGCTCCTCCTTGAACAGATCGGCCTCCCGCAGGGCCTCCAGCTCGTTTTGGTAGAACTCTTTTACTTTCTTGTGGAGGGCCATTGATGCTCGGTTGTCAAATTCTTTGTAGATGAAAAGACGTCATTCCTGCGTTGGCGGGAATCCACAATCTATGGATTCCTACTTTCGCAGGAATGACGTTAACCCGGGTGCATGGATTACAGCCCGTACTTGGCTATGATCTGGTCCTTCTTTAGCCCCAGTATCCCGTACTTCTCCCCCACCTTCTTGAATGCGGCCAGGGCCTTGTCCAGGTGCTCCGTCTCGTGGTCGGCCGAGATCTGGGTTCGGATGCGGGCCTGGCCCTGGGCCACCACCGGGAAGAAGAAGCCGATGACGTAGATGCCCTCGGCGTAAAGGTCGCGGGCGAAATCCTGGGCCAGCTTGGCGTTGTAGAGCATCACCGGGACGATGGGGGTATCGCCAGCCTTGAGGTCGAACCCGGCCTTGGTCAGCCCCTCGCGCCAGTACCTGGTATTCTTCTCGAGCTTGTCTCGGCGGTCGGTGGACTTGGAGAGCAGCTCCAGCACTTTGAGGGAGCCGGCCACCACCGCCGGCGGCATGGTGTTGGAGAACAGGTAGGGCCGAGCCCGCTGCCGGCACATCTCGACGATCTCCTTGGGGCCGGACACCGAGCCGCCGGCCGCCCCCCCCAGCCCCTTGCCGAAAGTGGTGGTAATTATGTCCACCCGGCCCATGACGTTGTGGTATTCGTGGGTGCCCCTCCCGGTCTTGCCGATGAATCCGGTGGCATGGGAGTCGTCCACCATCACCATGGCGTCGTACTTTTCGGCTAGATCGCAGATCTTATCCAGCGGGGCAATATCTCCGTCCATGGAGAAGACTCCGTCGGTGATGATCATCCGCAGGCGGCAGGACTGGGCCTCCTGCAGCTTCTCCTCCAGGTGGGCCATGTTGTTGTGCTTGTAGTTGAACATCTGGGCCTTGCATAGCTTCAGCCCGTCGACGATGCTGGCGTGCACCAGCCGGTCCGAGATCATGGCGTCGTCCGCGGTCAAAACCACGTCGAACAGGCCGGCGTTGGCCTCCATACAGGAGGGGAACAGGCAGGTGCCCTCCATGCCGAGGAATTCGCTGAGGGCCAGCTCCAGTTTGTGGTGGATGTCCTGGGTGCCGCAGATGAAGCGCACCGACGAAAGTCCGTAGCCCCGTTCATCCAGCGCCTGGTGGGCCGCCTTGACCACCTCCGGATGGGAGGACAGTCCCAGATAGTTGTTGGCGCAAAAATTCAGCACCTGCTTGGGCGGCGCCCCCTCGGGGTACTCCACCTTGATGCTGGCCGCCTGGGGCGACTCGATGAACCGCTCCTCCTTGAAGATGCCCTTGTCCCTCATGCCCTGGAGCTCGGAGGCATAGAATTCCTTGGCTTTGGCGCTGTAAGCCATGACAACTCCTATATGCTAAGTAACGTTATATCACCCTGAGATTGCACCGTGCCTTGCCGGCTGAAGGGTGACGCTGCCTTCACTCAATTTGTCGGGTGAGAAAGCCTCCTCAGGATGGCATCCTCTGGTTTACTCCTTGACCCCGAACTCCTTCAGCAGCTCGATGATGTTGTTCACCGAGTCGAAGGCCTCGGGGGTGGCTTTCTCGTCCGGCAGCTTGATGTTGAATTTCTTCTCCAAAAAGACCTTGAGGGAGACCATGGAGAACGAGTCCACGATGCCGCTGGAGATCAGTTTGGTGTCGGGCTGGACCTCCATGTCGGAATCCTCGTCCAGGTACTCCTTCTTGACGTAATCGGCTATCAGCTTCTTCAGATCCTCGGGCATTGCTCTCTCCTTACGATGCAAATCCCAAATTCAAAAATACGAATTCGGAATTTGGTCATTCGTATTTGTTTGGTTATTGGAGTTTCGTATTTTGGATTTCCCTTGAAGACGTTCAATCGTTTTCAAGGGATGAGATGTCGCCGATCTCCTCGCCCCACTCCTTGGCCCGCAGCAGCCGCCGCATGATCTTCCCGCTCCTGGTCTTGGGCAGCGACGAGGTGAACTCGATCTCCTGAGGCATGGCCAACGGCGACAGCTTCTTGCGGATGAAGTTCATGATGTCCATCTCCAGGTCGCTGCTGGCCTGGTGACCCGGCTTGAGGGTGATGAAGGCCTTGACCACCTCCATGTTCAGTGGGTCGGGCTTGCCCACCGCCGCCGACTCGGCCACCGCCGGATGCTCCAGCAGAGCCGATTCGATCTCGAACGGGCCCACCAGATGCCCGGCGGTGTTGATGACGTCGTCGTCCCGCCCCACGAACCAGTAGTAGCCCTCGGCGTCGATAGAGGAGCGGTCGCCCGACAGGTACCAGCCGTTCTTGAACTTGCCCTGGTAGGTCTCCGGATTGTTCCAATAAGAGCGCATCATCGAGGGCCAGCCCGGCCGAAAGGCGATCAGGCCGACCGTGCCCGGTTTGTCGATGGGCTCGAAGGTCTTGGGGTTGACCACCGAGGCAACGATCCCGGGGAAGGGCTTGCCCATGGAGCCGGGCTTGACCTTCATTCCCGGATAGTTGGAGATCATGATGGCTCCGGTCTCGGTCTGCCAGAAGGTGTCGTAGAACGGCTTGCCGAAGGCCTTTTCCGACCAGATGACCGCCTCGGCGTTCAGCGGCTCGCCCACGCTGCACAGATGCCGCAAAGACGAGAGGTCGTGCTTCTTGACCGTCTCCAGACCCTCCTTCATCAGCATGCGGATGGCAGTGGGGGCCGAATACCAGACGGTCACCTTCATCTTCTCGATAAAGGCGTACCAGTTGCTGGCCGAGAAGCCCGAGTCCAGCACCGCCTGGGTGGCGCCGTTGGCCCAGGGGCCGATGATGCCGTAGGAGGTGCCGGTCACCCAGCCGGGATCGGCGGTGCACCAGTAGATGTCGTCGTCGCGCAGATCCAGCACCCACTTGGTGGTCAGGTACTGGCCGACCAGCGAGTTGTGGACGTGCTGGGCGCCCTTGGGCTTGCCGGTGGTGCCGGAGGTGTAATGGAGGACCGATGGCGTCTCCCGATCGGCCTTGAAGACCTCGAACTGCTCCACCCGCGGCAGCCTCTCCATCTCGAATGACACCTCGCCCTCGTGCAGGGCCTTGTCCCCGGCGTCGACTACGATGATCTTCTGGAGCGATGGTAAATCCTTGCGGATGCGCCTGACCTTTCCGGCGTGCTTTTTGGTGGTCAGCACCGCCGCAGTCTTGGCGTCGTCCAGCCTGGTGAACAGAGCCTCCTCGCCGAAGGCCGAGAACAGGGGCTGGGCGATGCCGCCCATCTTGAGGATGCCCAGAAAACAGATGTAGAGCTCGGGCACCTTGTCCATGAACAGGCACACCCGGTCGCCCGGCTTGAGCCCCTGGTCCTGGAGGAACTTGGCGGTGGTGTTGCTGTAGGCCCGGATGTCGTCGTAGGTGTACTTTTTGACCTCCCCGGTGAAGCCCTCCCAGATCAGGGCCAGCTTCTGCCCCTTGCCCATTCGGCAGATGCGGTCGCTGCAGTACCAGGCGATGTTGTACTGGCCGTCCTGGCCGAACTCCAGCTCCTGCTCCGAGATCTTCCAGTCGAAGTCCTTGAGTTTTTCCTCGTAGGATCCGATGTTGCTCATAGTGCCGCTCCTGTTACGGATATTTAAACAAATATTACCTTTTATTTTTCTTCTTCTGTTTTTTTAAACATTTCTTTTGCTCCGTCAATAAGCTTTTTCCAAAAATCGGGATCCGCATAGATCCTTATCCACATGGCAAAACCTTTATGTTGAAGACGGTAAACACCTTTCTCGCCTTCTTTCGATATAATTATATGTCTATCTTTTAACGCCTTAATAGCATTTGTTAAAGTTGATGACTTGCCTTTAAATTTGCTTTTTATTGTTTTTAATGGAACCCAGTCGTCAAGAAAATCAGCCATTATTCTCAAAACTTGCCTATATGATTCTTGTTGTATTTTATTATAGAAATCGTGACGATAATATCTATCACCTATAGCCTCTAATGCCCCACCTTTCCCAAATGCACTTAACTGAACATCATCTACTTTTATTACACCATCTTTATCATGATTGAATGAAGAATAACCGAACTGTTGGATAAAATGTGGAAATCCCTCGGATAGTGAGACAAGTAATTTTACCGCATCCTCTTCAATGCTAGTTTTTTCACTATTATCTTCATTTGCCTTATCAATACATCTTCCAATAACTTGCCTTACTTCTTCTTCAGTTAATCTACCCAGTTGAAGTTCTTGAAACATGCGTACTGATGATTGATGACTTAAATATAATTTACTCCTTAAGTCTGGCAAACCTGCTAAGCCAATTATAACTTTGTTACACCCTCGTCTTTGTAATCTTTCCAACAATAGCTTTAACAATGAACCGAGGTTTAACTCCCTTGAACAATTATCTGCTTCATCAATTAAAAGCAAAACCCCGTCGTATTTCGCGTCAAAGATATTACTTTCTTTTTCATCTTTACACACCCTGTTGCAGATATCGGAAAGTGATGTGGCAAATTGGTCGATTTTTACTTCTTCACTTTGCTCTTCTTTTCTTTTCGCATCCAATCCACAATCCATTACTTTTATACGTTGAATAAAATCCCATGCATCAACAAAAAATTTCTTCGCCCGTTCAGAGTTTCCCAAACTTCTTTCTAAACTGGTTTGTATCCTACTTATTAGACCTATTTGTGTTGTATTAATATCTATATCTAAATCAATTACTAAAAATTTAAATTTATCCCCATTGAAAGGTATATCGCCTGTTGCTAAATACCTTATGTATAATAATAAAGAAGATTTGCCTATGCCACGCTCACCCGTTATCATAAAATGACATGGCGAATCATTTCTAGTTTGAACTAATGCTCTTTCCATGCTTTCCAATTCATCCATTCTGCCAACAAACATACCTGGATTTACTGGAGAGTTAGGATTAAACGGATTTATCTTCATGTTAATTAAACTATAAGGTTTATTTACCTTCATTAACTATTTTTATGTATCTTTTTGCCAGCTAAACATAATAGCCACAAAGCTGGACACCCATAAAATCAGTTGATTGTAATATATTATTTTAAAATGTCCCAAAACAACATGCGCGATTTAAAATCATTTACGATTCTATCGATGAAAGTCGTTACAGAAAGATCTACATCTTTTACTTGCGATTTAATTAACGAGTCACAAAGCATTGGTGGATTCTTATCAAAGTCTACGACCATGTATGCGAATTGATCAAATATTCCGTTTAAAAACTTATAATTTTTCCCTGTACGGCCAGTAACAGCTGCATACATTTGCGCATACCTTGTGTGATCAATTGATTCTTTTTCTTTACCTGATTTTATTGCCTTTAATGGGTGAAGATATATGTACCCAAACGTACACATTGGGTATCTATCTTGTAAACTTTTGCATTCACCCACTATTTCCTCATAATAGGTAAGTACATTTTTTCCAACCGAACTCATTTGGCTACGCACACCAATTATCAGCAAAGGACCATTTTCTGGATCTACGACTGTAACATCAACGTCCTTGGGTTTTGTTGATCCTAATATTGTAGCCTCGTAAATAACCTTTACACCTCGCCTCCTAGCAAATTCCGTTAATCTAGATTCAATTTGCTCGCCAACGTATTTATGTAAATAAGTAATAAAAGATTGACCCCTTACAGCCTGGATTGGATTTGATCTATAGGTCTTTCCCATTTGATTCAAGACCTCAGATAAACTTATAACAGAGTAATGTTTACGTCTCATTGACATTTTCCCCTTTAACTTTTCGCAATCGCGAGTTACGCCACTCTTTTAATTCACGATATGCTTTATGTAGTTTATCAATTTCACTTTCTTGTAAGCCAATTTTTTTCAGTATTAACTTATCGCCTAGCTTGTAAGCACTCTCTAGATCACCATTCTTCAGGTGTTTATCAATTTCCATTAATTGTTCAGAGCTTATATTTTCTAATATATCAGGATTGATAACATCTATAGTATCGGTTTCACCGGGTATAAAAACCAAAACGCCACCACCAAGTGAATGTATCCTCAACTCTGTTGATAGAAGAGTAAAAATATTATACCACGAAGCAACAAGCTTATTTATATTTGCTTTGTTCTTAATATAGCCACACAATAAGCTGTTTGACGCAAGATATCTCCCTTTATTAACATATAGACGCGGAATGTCTCCAAAAACAGTAAGTATTACATCAGGCACCTCCAGCCCTGGTGTAATATACCAAGGCTTTCTTTGAGAACATTTGTATTTACGATCAATGTTTTGTTTAACACCATATTCAATGTATCGCCGGGTTGCCTCAGACATATTACCTTGTGGTAGAAATAGTTTAGTATCAATTATACTTTTATCTATCGTTAAACCAACGTTTCCTTTCAGTACTTTGCTATTTGATATAGTTGGCAGAAGGTCTTGTTTTTTTATTTTATATTTTACAATCACTTCATTGGTCGGGTGAAAAAAATGTTTATCAGCACAGACATAACCAATTTTAAATTTACATACTTCTTTTATCGGTATTGTAATTGCCTGTTCTTTTAACTTGTTAATAATATTTATATACTCGTCTTTAAGCATTTTTATTACGAAAGGTCTATCACCATTTAATATTGATTCCACAGGAACATTTATAATACGATATGGTTTTTTTTCACAAAGTGATTGCTTTTTATTATATATTTCATAATTTATAAAGTTTGTTTTACCACCAAATCCTTTAGCTATAAATAGCACGGTTTCGACATCAACGTCAGGGAAGATATCTTCGTAAATTCGTATAATGAAGAGCTTTTCAAAACGCTCACTTAAATATTTCCATAATTGCTTTGCGTATTTCACATATGTTATCTCGAAGGGCAAAACAAACGCAATCGTTCCGCCTTTCTTTAAAAAAGAACACGAGTGTAGTATAAATGGCAACCACAAACTTCCACTTGATTGCATTTTAAAATCAAATAAATCAAGAATGTGGTAAGCGCGGGCTTTTTGTTCTTTCTGAATCCTGTTTAAACCAATATAGGGTGGATTTCCAATAATTAGGTCTATTGGAAAGGGCTCTTTAGCTAAAAAATCGCAGTTAAATATTTTAGACTGGTCAATAAAATCGCTATTTGCATATTTTTTTATAGGTTCTTTTTGAATTTCCACGCCATAAATGTTATTTTTCAATATTTTCTTTTTCTTAAAAGAATCTATTATCGCATCAATAAACGCACCGTCTCCAAATGACGGTTCTAGTATTACATCAGAGTTTTTAACAGCAACTCTATTTACAAGATATTTAGCGATATCTTGTGATGTATAAAATGCACCATTATTTCTTTTTTCACTGCGGAACATTGCTTTACTAATTATTTGCTTATTGGGTTCTATAATTGTGGAATATAACACAGCCTTTCCTTGCTGTCAATTTAATACTTTACAAGGTTATACAACGAAAAAAACGTGGGTGATACCCGCGTTTTAAAATATTAAATTATATCATTCTCTTCTTCGCCGCCTCCAGCTCCGCCCTGTCCGGAAACAGCACCGCCTTGCCGCACTGCCGGGGGTTGCCCATGGCCGCCTCGAAGCCCTGGGCGAAGTCCTCCAGGGCGAAGAGGTGGGTGACGATGGGCCGGATGTCGATGCGGCCCGAGGCCAGCAGGTTCTTCACCCGGTACCAGGTGTCGAACATCTTGCGGCCGGAGATGCCGTTGATGGTGATGCCGCGGAAGACGATGCCGTTGACGTAGTCCACCGGTATCGGCGACGGCCCCACCCCGAAGGCGCTGTAGCGGCCGCCCTTGCGGATGATCTTGAGCCCCTCCTCGATGGCCGAGGGCGCCCCCACCATGTCCAGGACGAGGTCCGTGCCGTATCCGCCGGTGTGGTCGCGGATGAACTGCAGGCGGTCGACCGACTTGTCGGTGATGTTCAGCGCGTGGTCGGCCCCCATCTTTTTGGCGATCCCCAAAGCGAAGTCGGACATGCCGACAACGAAGATCTGCGATAGACCGCAGGCCCGGGCCAGGCCGGCGGCGAACAGGGCGGTCGGCCCGTCCCCGTAGATGGCCACCGTCTTGCCGGCCACGTCGGCGTCCTCGCCCAGCAGGGTGTAGCAGGCGTTGCCCATGGGCTCCTGGACGGTGGCCAGCTCCGGCGGGATCGACTTGTCGTTGACCCAGCATACCGACTCCGGCACCGCGAAGTATTCGGCGAAGCAGCCGTCGTGGTCCACCCCCACGATCTTCATCCTCTCCCCGATGTGCAGCTGGCCCAGCATGGCCTGAAGGTCGCCGGGATGGTAGATGTGGGTCTCGGCCGAGACGTAGTCGCCCGGCTTGATGCGCTTGCAGTGCGGGCCCACCTCCAACACCTCGCCGGCCACCTCGTGGCCCAGAATTTGGGGCAGCTTGGCTGCGCCAATCCGCTGTTCGGCCCAGGCGTTCCACTCGTAGATATGAACGTCGGTGCCGCAGATGGAGGTGGCGCGGACCTTGAGCAGCGCCCAGTCCGGGGGCAGTTTGGGCAGGGGCACCTGGCGCCACTCGGCCCCGAGCTTGGGGGCCGCCTTGACAACAGCGTTCATCGTTTCGGGCATGTCCCTAACTTCTTCTGTCACCCTGAGCCGGGCATCGTACCTCGCCGGCCGAAGGGTGAGTCTTTTTGTACGCCATCCCTCAGCCTGGCAGGCAAAGGACTATCATGGGATGACAGGTTAACAGCTACAGGTTCGACTTCCGCAGCTCGGCCGAGTGCATGATGATGGTCACCGGACCGTCGTTGTGGATCTCCACCGACATCTTGGCCCCGAAAGATCCAGTCTGCACCTCCAGCCCGCTGTTTTTCAAAACCTCGACGAAACGGTTGTAGAGCTCCTCGGCCTTCTTAGGCTCGGCCGCCTGGGTGAAAGAAGGCCGACGCCCCTTGCGGACGTCGGCATATAGAGTGAACTGGGAGACCACCAGCAACGCCCCCTTGATGTCACGCACCGAAAGGTTGATCTTGCCGGCCTGGTCCTCGAAGATCCGCAGATCGAGGCACTTCTTGGCCAGCAGCCTGACGTCGTCCTCGGTGTCGTCGTGGGTGAAGCCGGCCAGCACCACCAGCCCCCGGCCGATGGAGTTGGCGAAAAGCCCGTCGGCGGTGACCGAGGCCTTGGATACCCGCTGGATGACTAGGCGCATTTATAAAGGATAAGAATAATTATTTTAATCGCTTTTTAATTGGTTCTTTTTCCCAGTCTCCAAGCATAACAGCCTTCCATGTTCTATTTTCAAAATCGATTCTTTCTTTCAAAACATTATATTCTTCATTAGATAGAGTATTAAGAAAAGACTTGAGTTCTTTTTCATCTATCGAACGCAAAGCCCAAATACATGCAAATATTGGCGAAACATTTAACTGATGACTGTCATATATTAATGCACAATATTTACTTCTACTCTCATTAATATAAGCATTCTTGATTGGCTCAACAGCTCTTTTATCGCGCAGCATACCTAGAGATAATATGGCACTTGCCCTTAAATAACTTCTAGCATCAATGGGACTACTAAAACTATAGTCTACTGCGACATCAATGGATAAGTTATTAACTATTTCCAATAAATATGTCACTGCACGTTTATCCCCAAGATAACCTAAAGCTCTTATAGCACCGCTAGTTGGATAACAAGTAAAAGAGTTTATACGCTTGCTTTTTACAAAATCCGGGTTAAAATAAGGTTCAGTAATGTAGTTTAATAGGAAAGAAAATGATGATTTATTTTTTAATTTACCTAAAGCTAATAATGCCGCGTATACAATAGAACTATTTGTTTCATTTTTAATAATTACTTTTAATATGCTATCAGTTTTATGATTGTTAATATTGCTTAATGCGGCTATAGTATATAACATTGTATATGCATCATCACTATTTATGTAACTTTGAATAATTGGGAAAATATCAATGCCTTTATTAACTAGCAATGCATTCAATAAACTGCCCTGCACAAGACTATTAACGTTTCTAGCATTTCCATGCCTTGATGAATCAGAGACTGGTTGATAGCTTGTTAATGTGTTTAAAATAGTTTTATTATAGTTTGATAAGCGTAGTTGAGATATAACTCTTGAAGCTGAATGTATTAACACTGGTTGATTAGATTCGAGATACGTTTTTAACCATTTACTATCTAATTTAACCTCTCCAATGTTATCATCTGGGAAATATATATCATTAATTGCTCTAGCTAGTATTCTAAATTCCTTTACAGGCGATGAAAGTTTATCACCATTATCTAAAAGAAATGTAAAACGTGCTTTAATGTAATATGATCTTTTCGCTGCTAACACAATCTGGAATCTTGACGATTCATTTGCTTTAATATTTTCATATAATCTTATTTCCTTTGTACAATTTGAGAATAATGTGTCTAACATCGTTGAATACACACCACCAATTAAAGTTGATGCACATACTGGGCAGGCATCATACATAATCTCGGTTGCTTCAATAACCTGTAATTTTACAGTACTAATATTTGTATTTCGATCTGTTGGATTATTGATAACAACATCTACAGTGGGAAAATCAAATATTTGCACAGGATACAGTATATCGTTCATTAAAAAATTTATTAAGTTATCCTGATATATATCAATTGAAACAATCTTAAGTTTATCAGAATAACTATTGTATGCTTTTTTTAAATTGAATGTTGTATCGTTAGCAGTAACAATTGTTATCTTATGAACATTTGGTTTTCTTTGCTGAATAAAATAAATGACAAGTGCAATGATGATGCTTAATATTGTAAAAATAATATCCCATAGTGCATATTTACTAGGTAATTTCCAATTCTTATATTGCTCCCGTGAAGGTAAAAACATTTTAACAACCTATTTACTGTAAGGGGGTATATATTAAAAGTTATTTGTTTTTACTTTTAATCCTATACTGCGATAACAATAACAATTGAGATCCATAGACGACTTGCCAGCATTCTCTTATTGTTAAACTGCATAATAAGTATAGAAATGTTTTAATAATAAAGAATATTATTTTGCTAGAACTAAAGTGTTCGTTAAAAAAAGATAATCCAGTTAAAGCCCAAAATACTAATGTTGCAATAATTGTTAATATTGCTGTTTGGTAGGTATATACATACTCTATAAAACCACCTTCATGATGTTTAGATAATTCAGCTATTTCATCGGTCTGCATTAATGATTGTGCATTGCTAGCCCAAGCAAATGATAAACCTATAAAAACCCCTATCAATGGAAGTAAAACGGTATTTGCGGATTGCGCAATATCTTGTTTTATTAATAATGCAAGAATAACACCTATTGGTAAATGTAAAAATAACAACCATTTATTAAATACTCTTTTAAAACCAGCCTTGCCACCGCTGCCTTTAAAAAACCAAGACCAGTATTTTACTAGATTTTCCATTTACTTAACCTTACCTCGTATCTTGTTGTAATATTCTCTTATTTTACCAAGAAAAGTCTTTTTTTCAGCATCATTGCTGATTTCTTCACAACTTACTATTACCGGATTACCTTTGATACTTTTAGGTTTAGATATTTCTGCTTCCTCTTTTTTCAGCCAGGCAACAGCATTATTTCCAGTTGAAGCCGCAGACCTAGATAGTTCTTCGAGAATATTTGGATTTAAATTATCACCTTCAATTTGCGTCTTTCCTGTCTTTGCATTGGCTTCATCAACTAGTTTTTGATTTGGTTTTATAAAATCTTCATTTACATCAAAAGCATTTGGCCTTTCAAAGGAAACCCAAAATTTTGTTATTGAATAAGCTTTTTTAATTAATGTTATAAAGTCTTCTGGATCATTTATATCATTTATTTCAATATCAATTTTATATTTTTCTGCAATTTCATTGTTTTTAAGTAAATATTTCAATTGATTTGCTATACCTCGGCATTTAGGCGAA
>CAZFJC010000030.1:0-23363 GCA_964518765.1 uncultured bacterium | reverse complement strand
TCCCAGGTGTCGCGGAAGGCGCGGATCTGCTCGGGTTCGGCGGTCAGGTCCTCGTCCTTGCCGTCTTTCACGTCGCGCTTGTTGACGAAGGGCTGGAAGTTGGAGCCGTACTTGATGCCGTAGGGCGGGTCGATGTAGATCATCTGCACCTTGCCGGCCATGCCCTCTTTTTCCAGCAGCGAGTTCATCACCAGAAGGCTGTCGCCCGCCACCAGCCGGTTGCTCCAGCCGTGGGCGTGCCGGTAGAACTCGACCGCCTGGCGCAGGGGCTCTTTGCGCTCGGCCTCGAACAGCGGGAGCTGCGTCGCGCCTCCGTTGCCGTTGCGCCGCCTGACCGCCTCGATGATGGTCCGCGGGTCGATGCGCTCGTGGACGTGCAGCGAGACCGTCGGTACCTCAAAGGACGTGTGCTCGGCCTTGCCCGCCCACTGAAGTTGCGGGTCCAGGTGCGGGTCGTAGGCGTATGTTTTACTCGCCCCCGCGTCCGGGTCGGTGTCCGGCGTCACCAGCCCCACCGGCGGGTTGTTGAGCCGTTCCTTGTCCTTGTGTTCGTAGGTTTCGATCGGTCGTTTGCCGTCTCTTTTCTTTCGTGCCATCGAGTCCTACCTTTTGGTTTCGTCATTCGCTGGTTCGGGAGACTAACATTCCGTATCCAGCATACTCCTTCAGATATACCCTTCTGTCACCACTCCACCCACCACCTCCCGCCCCTCTTCACCATCTGCAGCCCGTAGGGGTGCCCCCAGCCCTTCACCTTTGCCTGGCCGCGTTCCCCGGTGATCTCCATAACTACTATGATGGTGTCCGGCAGCGGCGGCAGGCTGTCCAGCTCGGCCCGGAGCGCCTCGGCGGTGAACTTGTGCCGCTCCTCGGGCACCGCCAGCTTTTTCAGCGCCTCGATGTCGTTCTTCTCTATCGCCCGCCAGGCGGCCTCGCCCACCTTCCTCGGGTCCTTTGCGTCCAGCCGGCCGCAGCCCGAGGCCAACCCCAGGCAGGCCGCCATGATTATCGAGAAATATCGGTATGCGAACATGGCTGGTTCGTCCCAAAGTCCCTCTCACCTCTTGGGCACGTAGTACCTGGTCCCCGGGTGCGGGGAGCATATCCGGGCCACCAGGTCCTCGAAGTCGGTCTCGCTTTCTGCCGTCACCTCTTGTGAAGCGCCGCCCTGTGCGTCCAGTTAAGCAGGAAAAGGACGCCCAAAAGAAACAGCGGGCCTGATATAAAGGCGTAGGCCATCCAGTTGAACCGGCCCCAGGCCCATATTGTGTAGATAACACCAAGCGCGCTGTACACCACCGCTCCCACTAACTCCCATCGCCACGATATGGCCAGGACGATGGCGGCGAAGATCATCGGCAACAGGTGCATCAACAGGGCCAGGGCGGTCCTCCAGAAGCCGAGTCCCTGTTCGAAGACGTCAAAAGCGAACAAGCACGTGAACAGAATGAACGCGACGCCAAGCACTCGGGGCGTCCAATACAGCCATTTATCGATGTTCGCTTTCATTTGTCAAGCCTCCCAAAAACGCTGTCCCGGGCGTGCCGCCTCACCTCTTGGGCACGTAGTACCTGGTCCCCGGATGCGGAGTACAGATCTGGGCCACCAGGTCCTCGAAGTCGGCCTCGTTGTTCACGAAATCCAGGTCGCTCACGTTGACCACCAGGAGCGGCGTCTCGGTGTAGTGGAAGAAGTAGTGGTTGTAGGCCTCGGACAGCTCGGCCAGGTATTCCCTGGACAGGCCGTGTTCGAAGGGCCGGCCCCGCTTTCTCACCCGGCGCATCAAGAGGTCCACCCCGGCCTGGAGGTAGACCACCAGGTCGGGCCGCAGGATATTGCGCTCCAGCAGGCCCCAGAGGTGCTCGTAGAGCTTGATCTCGTTGTCGTCCAGGTTGAGGTAGGCGAAGATCTTGTCCTTGGCGAACAGGTAGTCGGTCACCAGTCCCTGGCCGAACAGCTCCTGTTGGGAGATCTGTTGCTGCTGGCGGTAGCGGGAGAGCAGGAAGAAGATCTGGGTCTGGAAGGCGTAGGAGCGGCGGTCGGCGTAGAAGTGGGAGAGGAAGGGATTGGTCTCCACCTCCTCCAGCACCGGCTTGGCGCGGAAGCGCTCGGCCAGCATGTTGGCCAGCGAGGTCTTGCCCACCCCGATGACGCCCTCGACGGCTATGTAGTTCGGTATCTGCGGCAATGTCGGCCTCTTCTCTTCAATCTCTTCGGGCCCGCCCTCTATGGCCCCTCTGTTATCGGGGCCTGGGCAATACGCCCGCCTTCTCCACCCCCTGCCCCCCGCGGTCCAGCCGCCCCAGCATCTCCTTGACCGTCATCCCGGTCACCGGATCGGCCAGGTCAGGCTCCAGCTCCGACAATGGCTCCAGCACGAAGGCCCTCTGGTGCGCCCGGGGATGGGGGATCACCAATCCCGGCTCCTTGACCGTCCGGTCGCCGTAGTAGAGGATGTCCAAATCGATCGTCCTGGGTCCCCAGAGTTCCTCCCGCCTTCTTCCCAGCCTGCTCTCTATTTCCTGGAGCGACTTCAGCAGCTGGCCGGGCTCCAGGCCGGTCCCCACCTCGGCCGCCATGTTGAGGAACTCCGGCTGGTCGGCCTTGCCCAGCGGCTGGGTGCGGTAGACCGAGGAGACCCTGAGCACCTTGGTCTCCGGCAGACCTGCCATCAGATTCAGCGCCCGGCTCAGATTTGCCTCCCGGTCTCCCAGGTTGGAACCCAGTCCGATGTATGCCGCCGAAGGCATCTCCGGCCCTCAGGCCAGCCGGTCTGTTTTCAGCCTGGCCTCCTTCAGCATCTTGGCCGACAGCTCGTCCGGGTAGCCCTGGCCGTAGACGATGCGCACGATGCCGGCGTTGATGATCATCTTGGCGCAGAGCACGCAGGGGAAGTGGGTGGTGTAGATGGTGGCCCCGAACATGGGCACCCCGAAGGTGGCCGCCTGAATGATGGCGTTCTGCTCGGCATGGATGGCCCGGCACAGCTCGTGGCGCTCGCCCGGCGGCACCTTCCTCTGCTCCCGAAGGCAGCCCACCTCGGCGCAGTGTCGCAGCCCGGCCGGGGCCCCGTTGTATCCGGTGGCCAGCAGCCTCTTGTCCTTGACGATGACCGCCCCCACCCGGCGCCTGAGGCAGGTGGAGCGGCTGGCCACCAGGCCGGCGATGTCCATAAAGTACCGATCCCAGGAGGGCCGGACCTGGCCTCTGGCCGTCTGCCTCTTGTTGGCCCTCTTTGTCAATGCCGACTCACTGTTTATCGGCCAGGGTCTTGTCCGGCTCGAAGCTCAGTATCGAATCCTTGGCCGAGAGGCACTGGGCCAGGACGCTCATCTGATGCAGGGCCAGCACCTCCTCCAAGCGCTGCCGGGTGATCAGGCCCATCTCCACCAGGATGTCCCCGATGCGTCCCCCCTTCTCCTTCTGCTTCCTGATGGCGGCGTTGAGGTCATCGTGAGAGATGTGGCCCCCGGCCGTCAGGATCTCCCCCAGCAGCATCTTGCGCTCGGCCGAGGAAAACCCGGCGATGGAGCCGCCCTTGAACTCGACGTACTCGGTGAAGGTGTACTCCGGGCTCTCGATGGTCAGCACCCCGGTCCAGCGCTCCTTGAGCGCCCTGGCCACTACGTCGCCGAACTGGACATTGCCCAGGTTTAGAACCTCTCCCATGGCCTATCCTTTCAGAAGGTGTGGATACAGGGGAAATCGTTTGCACAGCTCCTCCACCCGGGTCTTGACCCCGGCGATGGCCTTCGGCTCATCGATGTGGGTAAGGACCTCGTCGATCATGGCGGCCACCTCTACCATCTCCGCCTGCTTCATGCCGCGGGTGGTCAGGGCCGGGGTTCCCACCCGGAAGCCAGAGGTGATGAAGGGGCTGCGGGCATCGAAGGGCACCATGTTCTTGTTGACGGTGATGCCGGCCTGGTGGAGGGCGTTCTCCGCCTCCTTGCCGGTGATGTTCTTATTCGAAAGGTCTATCAGCATCACGTGGTTGTCGGTGCCGCCGGAGACGATCTGGTAGTCCCGCTCCATCAGGGCCTGGGCCAGCGCCCGGGCGTTGTCTATCACCTGCTGGGCGTAGATCTTGAAAGACGGCTCCAGAGCCTCCTTGAAGGCCACCGCCTTGGCGGCGATGACATGCATCAGTGGCCCGCCCTGGATGCCGGGCATGACGGTGGAGTCCATAACCTCGGACCACAGCTTCAACCTCTCTCCCGACTTGACCTTGATCTTCTGGCCCAGGGTGTTCTCCCCGTCCTTTCCGATCAGCACCATGCCGCCCCGAGGCCCCCGCAGGGTCTTATGGGTGGTGGTGGTTACTACATGGCAGTGGGGGATGGGCGAGGGATGGAGCCCGGCGGCGATCAGTCCGGCCGGATGGGCCACATCGGCGAAGAGGAAGGCTCCCACCTCGTCGGCGATCTCCCGGAACTTGGCGAAGTCGTAGTGCCGGCTGTAGGCCGAGGCCCCGACGATGATCATCCGGGGCCGGTGCTCCCGGGCCTTTCTGGCCACCTCGTCCATGTCGATGTAGCCGGTCTCCCTTTTGACCCCGTAGGAGACGATCCGGTACATCTTGCCGGAGAAGGACACCGGCGAGCCGTGGGTCAAATGCCCGCCGTGGGCCAGGTCCATCCCCAGCACCGTGTCCCCGGGTTGGCAATAGGTGAAGTAGACCGCCTGGTTGGCGGTGGAGCCGGAGTGGGGCTGGACGTTGGCGTACTCGCAGGCGAACAGCTTCTTGGCCCGGTCGCGAGCCAGGTTCTCGGCCTGATCCACGAACTCGCAGCCGCCGTAGTAGCGCTTGCCCGGATAGCCCTCGGCGTACTTGTTGGTCATCACCGAGCCCATGGCCTCCATCACCGCCGGGGAGACGAAATTCTCCGAGGCGATCAGCTCCAGGCCGTACTCCTGGCGCCTGACCTCGGCCAGGATGGACTGCATCACCTCGGGATCTGCCTTTCTAAGGTTATCCATCTATGCTATTCTCCGTTCAGTTGCTTTTCCTCTTAGGCGTTTTACCCTTGGGCTTGGGCTTGGCGGCGCTGTCGGCTGTGGCCATCTGCGGCTTGGGCAAAGGTTTGCCCAAGAGCGAGTCCAGTTTGAAGGCCAGCGCCGCCTGGTAGTTTTCGTTGTAGCCGGTGTGGTACTCGGCCAGCGTCCCGTCTTTATTGATGACCACCAGCGTCGGCAGCTCCCTTACCTTGTACTTCTTGGACAGAACCTCGTACTGGTCCATCAGCACCGGCAGGCTGACCACCTGGTCGAAGAGGAAGCTGGCGACCGTGTCGCGGGGCTGCCCCTTGTTCACCAGGTAGAAAAGGAGCCCGTCGCCCCGGTATTTGGAGGCCAGCTCCTGGAGCATGGGCATCTCCGCCTTGCACGGCTTGCACCAGGAGGCAAAGAACGACAGCACCAGGATGTTGCGTTCCTGGCGGCGGTGCTTTCCCCTGGGCTGGCCGCAGTAGTCGCGCAGATAGAACTCGGCGCCGTCGTAGGTTTTGGCCATAAAGACCGGCGCTGGATCGCCAACCTTGAGGTTGTCCGGACTCCCCTGTGCCGCCTGACAGAACAGCAGGGTTGCGGCCGTCGACCAGAGCCATAAACTATTTTTTCGATTCATACTCATTGATCTTGTCCAGCCTCCTCTGGTGCCGCCCCCCCTCGAATGGCGTCTCCAGCCAGACCTTGACGATCTTCGGCACCAGTTGAAGTTCGACGAAATCGGCTGGGATGGCAAGGACGTTGGCGTCGTTGTGCAGCCGCGACAGCCGGGCCATATCCGGCGTCAGGGCCGAGGCCGCCCTCACCCCCGGCACCTTGTTGGCGGCGATCAGCATGCCGTTGCCCGAGCCGCAGATGAGGATGCCTCGTTCCGCCTGGCCCCCGGCCACCGCCTCGGCCACCGGGAAGGCGAAGTCCGGATAGTCGCAAGGCTCCCGGCTTTTGGCCCCGAAGTCCTGGAACTCGATGTTCTGCCTGGTGAAGGCGCTCTTGATCTGCTCCTTGAGCAGGAATCCCCGGTGGTCCGATCCTATGGCTACTTTCATCTCGTGGCTTTAAGGATATTCTATCGATTCGTCTTGTGTCAAGCGGAACGTGGGACGTTCGGTTGTTAAAAGTTGGGAGTGCAAAGTCCTGAAGTTGTTTTTCGGCTGGTTGGATTTTATTTAAAACTCCAAACATTTAACTTTGAACTTCGTTACTTGGCCATCAGGGCCGCCAGGACGATGGAGTAGAACTTGGCGTCGTCGCTGTCGGTGCGCGAGGTCAGCACCACCGGAGCGCTGGTCCCGATGACCATGGCTGCCACCGTGGCCCCGGCCAGCTGGGTGAGGGCCTTGTAGAGGATGTTGCCGGCCTGGATGTCCGGGGTCACCAGGATATCGGCGTAGCCGGCCACCGGGGAGCTGATGCCCTTGCCTTTGGCGCACTCCGGGCTGACGGCGCCGTCCATGGACAGGGGGCCGTCGACGATGCAGCCCTTGATCTGGCCGCGCTCGCACATCTTTGAGAGCTGGGCCGCCTCCAGGCTGCAGGGCCACTTGGGGTTGACCTTCTCGGTGGCGGTCAGCACCGCCACCTTGGGCATTTCGATCCCTAATTTTTTAGCAACGGCCACCGCGTGGTTGATCATGTCCACCTTCTGGCCGAAGTCGGGATAGGGGATCTGGGCGGCGTCGGTGACGATCAGCAGGCGGCTGAACTTCGGTATCTCGAATACCCCCACGTGGGAGACGGTGGCCCCGGTCATCAGACCTTTCTCCTTGTCCAGGTAGGACCGGGCGTAGACCGCGGTGTCTATCAGGCCCTTCATCAGGACGTCGGCCTCCCCGTCCCGGACCATGGCCACCGCCCTGGCGGCCGCCTTCTTGTAGTCCGGCTCGTCGATCAGGGTGAAGATCTTGGGGTCGATCTTAAACTGCCTGGCCAGTTCCTCGGTCTTCTTCTGGTCGCCGATGAGCACTGCCTGGGCCAGCTTCTCGTTAACCGCCCGGGCCAGGGCTTCGATGATGTCCGGGTCCTGGCCGCAGGCCACGGCCACCTTCTTCAGGGGGCCGCCCTTGACCAGCTCCTCCATCTGTTTGAGGGTGGTGATGGCTGACATGTTGTCTCCTCTTTCTTTCGATTATATTATTAAAACCAATTTTCTTCCGTCAACTGACGAACACCTGGTTCCGTCCCGCCTTCTTGGCCCGGTACAGGGCCCGGTCGGCCCGCTCCACCATCTTCTCCCAGGTCTCCCCTGGCTGCAGCTCGGCCACCCCGAAGCTCATGGTGACCGAGAACGGCCACAGCCTCTCCTGGTGGATCAGTTTCCAGATCGATATCGACTTGCGCAGCCGCTCGGCTATCTCCTGGGCGATCTCGGCCTTGGTCTCCGGCAGCATCACCAGGAACTCTTCCCCGCCGTAGCGGGCGGCCCGGTCGTATTCCCTGACCCCGGCCTGCAGCAGCTTGGCCACTCCACGAAGCACCTCGTCGCCCACGGCGTGCCCGTGCTGATCGTTGATCAGTTTGAAGTAGTCCAGGTCGCCGAAGATGACCGACAGTGGGAGCTTAAGCCGATGCGCCCGGCTGGCCTCGATCTCCAGCTCGATCTCGATGGCCCGGCGGTTCAACAGCCCGGTCAGGGAGTCGGTGGCCGCCAGCTTGGCGATGATCTCCGCCTCCCTCTCCGCGTCCTCGTAGGCCGAGGCGTCTCGGAACACCTGGACCGCTCCGACGATGTTGCCGTCGTCCCCGTAGACCGGCGAGGTGACCGCATCCACCGGTACCCGGTGCCCCTGCTTGTGCCTGAGGTAAACCCGACGTTGGCTTTGCTCTCCGCTGGCCATAGCCGTCAGCAGTGGGCAGAGGGTCTGGCACAGCCGGGTGCCGTCCTCGCCTATGTGGCACAGCCCGTCGTCCCGTGAACAGAGCAGGCCGGCCACCTCGGCGAAGCTGAAGCCGGTTATCCTCTCGGCGCCCCTATTCCAGTATAGGATGCGCCGCATATCGTCCACGAAGTTGATGCCGTCAAATGTCTGGTCGAGTATCTCCCGGTAGAGGGAGTCCGGCAGTCGCGGCGTCCTGTCCTCGGCCTGGGCCATCAGCAGCCGACCACCCCTAGGGCGATGGAGTTGAGCTTCTGCTCCCTGGTGTCGGAGCGCGACAGCATCACCACCGGCCTGGAGGCCCCGGCTATCAGCCCGGCCGCTTTGGCCCCGGCCATGTAGATCAGGGCCTTGGCGAAGATGTTGCCGGCGGCGATCTCCGGCAGCACCAAGATGTCGGCGTCGCCTGCCACCGGGCTTTTCACCTTCTTGTGCTCGGCCGCCTCTTTGGATACCGCTAAGTCGAGCGCCAGCGGCCCGTCCAGAACGCAGCCCTTGACCTGGCCTCGTTCGGCCATCTTCCACAGCTCGGCTGCCTCCACCGTCTCCGGCATCTCCGGATTCACCACCTCCACCGCGGCCAGCATCGCCACCTTGGGCTTCTCCACGCCCAGCTTGTGGGCCAGCTCCACCGCGTTGTTGACGATGTCGGCCTTGGCGGCCAGATCCGGCTTGACGCACATGCCGCCGTCGGTGGCCAGAAAGATCTTGTGATAACCCGCCACCTCCATCACCGCCACATGCGACAGCAGCCGCCCGGTGCGCAGCCCCACCTCCTTGTCCAGCACCGCCTTGAGGAAGGTGGAGGTGGCCACCAGGCCCTTCATCAGGAAGTCGGCTTTTCCGGAAGACACGGCCTGGACCGCGGCCCTGGAGGCCTCGGCCATGTCGGCGATGTCGGTTATCTCCCAGCCGCCCAGGTCCACCTTGGCCTTGGCCGCCGCCGTCTCGATGGCCTTCCTGTCGCCGAAGAGCATCGGAGTGGCTATCTTCTCCTTGTGCGCTATCGCCAGCGCCTCCAGCACCACCTCGTCCTGGGCCACTGCCACCGCCACCTTCTTCGGGCCCTTTGCCTTGGCCTCCTTCATGAGGTCGGAGAATGATTTGATCATCCTTGGCTCCTAATTATTGCTATTGTCATTCCTGTGAGGGCAGGGATCCACAAGTCGTTTTTTGGGGAAATACGGGTCGGCCACTTCGGATTCATTTCTTCTATCAACCGTATCTTCCACGTCCCTTTCCATTTTAAGCCTCTTCTCTCGAAGGATGGCGCTCCCTATATCCTTGTACGTTTCGAAGTAGACCAGCAGAGGAACGTTATACTTCTTAGTGAAGCCTTACATCAATTTCTCCTCGTGCTCTTTTGCCCTGAGTATCAGATTTTTAGCAACCCCGATATAAAGCGTGCCGTTCTTCCTGTTGGTCAGTATATAGAAATAGTATTGTTTCATTATCCGGATTCCCACTCTCGGGGGAATGACCGGAACGGGCTGGTTGGCGAAAAGAGCCTACGCGTACTCCCGGGCCTGCTCCTCCCCCTTGAGCACCCGGAACCCGGCCTCGGCCAGGGCGGCCATCTCGTCCTCGCCGGGGTAAAGCTTGACCGGGGCGATCCAAGACACCCGCTCGGTTATCCACTCCACGAACTGCTTGAAGCGGGCGAAGGAGCCGGTGAGAACGATGGCGTCCACCCGGCCCTTGACCACGGTGGCCATCTCGCCGATGGTTTTGGACACCTGGTAGGCCATGGCCTCGATGATCAGCCGGAATTTCTCATCGCCGGCCGTCACCCTGTCCTCCATCTCCCGGCCGTCGTTGGTCCCCAGGTGGGAGACGCAGCCGCCCTTTCCCGCCAGCATCTTCATAATCTCATTCTGGGTGTGCTGGCCGGAGAAGCACAGCTTGACCAGGTCCCCGGTGGGCAGGCCGCCGGCCCGTTCCGGGGCGAAGGGGCCGTCCCCGTTGAGGGCGTTGTTGACGTCGGTCACCCGGCCCCGCTCGTGGATGCCCACCGAGATGCCGCCCCCCAGGTGCACCAGGATCAGGTTGAGCTGCTCGTAGGGTTTTCCCAGGTCCCGGGCCACCCGCCGGGCCACCGCCTTTTGGTTTAGGGCGTGGAGGATGCTCTTGCGCGGGATCTCCGGCAGGCCCGAATAGCGGGCCAGCGGGTTCATCTCGTCCACCACCACCGGGTCGACGATGAAGGCCTTGCAGCCGGCGTCCCGGGCCACATCGTCGGCTATCAGGCAGCCCAGGTTGGAGGCGTGCTCCCCGAACCTGGCCTCCAGGACGGTGGCCTTCATCTCCTCGCTCACCAGGTAGGTGCCCGAGGGGATGGGCTTGAACAGCCCGCCCCGCCCGACGACCGCGTTCAGGGTGCCTACTTGTATGCCGGCCTTCTCCAGTGCCTGCTCGATCACCTTCTTTCGGAAGTCATACTGCTCGGTGATCTTCTTGAAGGGCGCCAGCTCCTCGGCCGAATGCCGTAGGGTCTCCGAGAGAATGGGCCTGCCGTCCTCGTAAACCGCGATCTTGGTTGAGGTGGAGCCGGGATTGACGGCCAGAATTCGTTGGGCCACGTCGTATCTCCTATCTGTTTTTATCAATGCTCCTGGCTATGGCACTCGGACGCCAGCTCGCTCTTGACGGGCCTTCCATGCTCGTCGATGACGATGTCCCTGTCGCCCAGGCAGACTATAGCCCGTCCGCCATGAAAGCCCTTGATCACCGCTCGGAAGATGAAAGGGATGGCCTCCCGGCCACTTCGGTCCAGGAATCCGTATTTGCCGCTCCTTTTGGCCGGTATCAGATCAGCGATGGGATCGGCCACGTAATCATACTTGGCCTCGGCCACCATCATGCCATTGCTGTCCACCAAACCCCACCTGCCTTTGCAGTAGACTGCTGCCAGCCCTCGGTAGAAGTAGCGGGCCTCCTGGAATTGGAAGGGTACCGCCACCCGGCCTTGAAGGTCCAGATAACCCCAACTGTCCGCCAGCCTGGCCGCCGCCCGCCCTCCGGAGAAGTCTAGCACCTGGGCGTATTCGAAGGGGATGGCCTCGCGGCCGGCCATATCCAGAAAGCCCCATAAGTGCCCCTTGCGGGCAGGGCACCGTCCCTGGTTTGGCTTCCAGACGTCATCGTAGCGGAACGGCACTGCCGTTCGTCCCCGGGAGTCGATGACACCCCACCGGTAATCCCTGCGAACAAAGGCCCGCCCTCCATAGAACGGTCTGGCCTCCTGGAACCGGTGTGGTATGACCACAACCCCGGCGCTGTCCAAGTAGCCGTACAGGCCATCCCGTAGGTCGGGGCGGAGCGCCGTCGGTCGGTTTGGCGTGCATCCGAAAGCGCAAACGAGCGCCAAGATTACAAGAGCCCTCTTAGAGGTTGGCGTCATTCCTTTTTCCGACAGCCTCGACCAGCTTGGCCACCACCCCCTCCAGCTCCACGGTCACCGGGTTGCGGAAACCGGCCGCCCGGTAGGTTCTGACCAGCTCCCGGTAGTACCACAGCTGGCCCTCCCGGCCGGCCTCGAACCTCGGCCAGAGTTTTTCTCCTATAATTTTATAGTCCGCCAATATGGCCCGGGCGTTGTCCAGCTTGTCGGCCGAGGATACCAGCAGGACGCGCTTACCCTTGCGGCTAAGGCGCTTGAGATACGCTCTTTTCCGCTTCCACCAGTCGGGCTTCTCACCCCCTCTGTATCCCCTGGACGTGTCGCTGAGGGCGGCCACCAGGTCGGCCACCTTTTTGCCGAACCTGGCCTTCAGAGCTTCGTAGGTCACCGACTTGGCGTGGTCCTCCAGGGTGTCGTGCAGCAGCGCGGCGCAGGCCTGGTCCTCATCGCCTCCCTGGGTCAGCACCATGGCGCAGACCGACATCAGATGGGCGAGGTAGGGTATATCCGTTCCCTTGCGGGGATGGTTGGCGTCCAGCTCGAAGACAAGCTTCATGGCGTCCAGGAAGCGGGGGGTTAACTGCATATCTTCTTATCCAGCCCTGTCACCCTGAGACCTGCTCCGTGCCTAACTATCTGAAGGGTGAATCCCGGTGGCCTGGTCATCCTTCAACCTGTCGGGCATGAAGCAATCACAGGATGACCTATCTTGTAGATTGGTCCAATAGGACTTCTCAGAATCCTTGACCTACCCGAGATGTTCCATGCGGATCGGCGGGTAGGCTAAAGGTGCAGTGGTGCCAGCTCGTTGAGGGCTTGAGCGCTGGGTTCGTCGGCTACTGGGATCAGGGTGCAATACTGGGGGTCGTTGCCCTCGGCCCAGTCTATCTCCTCGTAGAACTCGTAGAAGTACAGCTGGCCGCATCTCCGACAGCGATAGAGCCTCCGCATCAGGTGCGAGTCGTCTTGGTATTCCCTGACCAGGTCCATTCCGTCGATTATGTCCCTGGAGGTCAGGCCGGCCAGTTGCGCCAGGTGGCATTGGGTGGGATTGACGGTGCGGAACCCGCGGCCGGTCGGTTCCATCTTTGTCGCCCCCGGCCGCCCCTATTGCTCCGCCAGCCAGTCCAGGGCCTCCTCCCTGGTGCCAAAGGTCTTGATGTTCCTCTTGGTGATGCGCACCACGCTGCGGTAAACAACCTGAAGGATACCGGTCACCCCGACCACGGTGCTGGCCTTCATGTAGGGCCCGACCGCGGACGAGAATTCCTTCTGGGCCTCCACTGCCGGGATGTTGTAGCGAACGCCGGTGTAGTCTATGAGCGAGAGCACCGATTTCTCCGGCTGCTGGCAGATCAGCTCCCGGGCCTGATTGAGGACAGCTATCTGCTCTTCGCTCTTGGTGAGGCCCGACAGGTCGGTGAAGACGATGTCCTTGCCCCTATGCTTGATCCAAGTCACCCGCTCCATGTTCGCTCCTCGCAATCGCTAAAATATCCCCGGCAACAGCCGCTGCGTTCTTAAGGCGTACTCCCACCACTCCCCGCCGTACTCGCGGGCCATCATCGCCTTCTCGGCCCTTATCCGCCACAGCCGCACCGCGGCCATGGCCCCGGCCAGCGCCAGGTAAGCCAGACGGACCGGTTCGCCGAGGAAGCCCCGGAGATCGCCAAGCCCCCAGGCCAGGAGAGGCAGTCCGCTGAAAACGACCAGGCCGACGATTATTTTTGCCAGGCAGCGGATCATGCGCAATCCAAGCATTCATTGCTCCTGGGCCTTCTCCTGCCCCCGGAACGTTCGGCAATTACCGGTCCAAAGGGCTAGCGCTTCCTCCCTCGTGGCCGCAAAGACGATCCGGCCGGTGCGGTTGCTTTCACGTATGAAATCGCGCATCGTATCGCCGGGATAGGCCTCGAAGTCGCCGACCACCGCCAAGGCAACACCGTAATTCATGAACTTCTGCAGTACTTCTCCGGCGAATCCGGTGCGCAGCCTGAAGAAGTCCGGATTGAGATGTTTGTCACGGAGGACGATATGTCGTTCAGCCGCGTTGGCCATAATATCAAGTGCGTCCTGGACGGTGCCGATGACCACCCCGTCGGATTGTACCTCGGCGTAGCTCAGACCGTTTGTTTTACTGTGGATGATTCGCAAGCCTTCAGTACTCCCGGGCCTTCTCCTGCCCCCGGAGCACCCGAAGGGCTCCGGCCGCCAGGGCCGGCATCTCGTCCTCGCCGGGATAGACCAGGAACTTCTTGGAGATGAACTCGGTCCTCTCCTTTATCCAATCGGTCAGCATCGTGTTAAAGGCCACCCCGCCGGTCACCACGATGGCGTCCACCCTGCCCTTGAGCACCGTGGCGCAGGCCCCGATCTCCTTTGCGATCTGATAGCACATGGCCTCCAGCACCTCGGCCGCTTGACGGTCGCCGCTTTTGGCCCGCTCCACCGCCTCGCCCGCCTTGTTGGTGCCCAGGTAGGCGGCCAGCCCCCCGGCCCGGGTCAGCTTCTTGACCACCTCGTCCTTGGTGAATCTCCCCGAGAAGCACATCTTTACCAGGTCGGCGCAGGGCACATGGCCGGCCCGCTCCGGTGAGAAGGGGCCGTGCTCGTTGGCGTTGTTGACGTCCACGAATTTCCCCCGCTCTACCGGCGAGATGGAGATGCCGCCGCCCAAGTGGGCCACGATCAGGTTGACCTCATCCAGCCTCCTGCCCATCTCCTGGCAGGCCTGGAGGGCGGCCATCCTCATGTTCAGGGCGTGGAGCAGGGACTTGCGCTCGATGCCGGCCAGGCCCGACACTCTGGCCAGCGGGGTGAACTCGTCCACCGAGACCGCGTCCACGATGAAGGCCGGGCATCCGGCGGCCTGGGCGATGTCGGTGGCGATGAAGGCCCCGACGTTGGAGATATGCTCGCCGCGCTTGGCCTGGCGCAGGTCCTCGAGCATGGCCTCGTTTATCCGGTAGGTGCCGGAGCTGATGGGCTTGAGAAGCCCCCCCCGGTCCACCACCGCCCCCAGCGACTTGACGTCCACCTTGTGTCTGGCTAGAAAATCCATGACCACCTTCTGTCGCATGGGGTGCTGGTCCACGATCCGCTGGTACTTCTCCAGCTCGGACCGTTCATGCTCGATGGACTCCTGGCAAAGCGGTTTGCTGCCGCGGTAGACGGCCACCTTGGTCGAGGTGGAGCCGGGATTGAGCACCAGCACCAGGGGCTCAGCCTGTCCCGGCCTGGGCCTAGGGATAGGCGGCATGGCGGTGGTTCCCAATTTTTCGACAGCCGTTTCTTGTGAGGCCGGCTTCCTGAGGTTCTTGCGTCCCAGCTTTGGCTTCGGCTCCGCGCCGTTCTTCCTTTTCTTGGCTTTTAGAACCGTGGCCTTCCTTCCCCTGGACTTTGGATTTTTGGCCTTGGTCTCGATCGTCGGCCGTTTTCTCGTCTTTGGGGCTGTTTTTTTCGGTTTTTCTTTTTTAGGCTTTCTGCTTTTCACTTTCATCATGTCCGCCTCCTACTTCAAGACGCCGCTTCCGTGCAGCCCCTGCATTTCCTCGTCCTCCAGGGCCCGCGATTTGTTGTCCTCATCTTGTTCCACCGACTTGGCCAGGGCCTCCTCGGCCCCAGCCCCGTCGCCCTGGGCCAGTTTTACCTTGGCCAGTTCGTACCAAATGTCTCCGTCGTCCGGATCGATTCCCACCGCCTTCTCCAGGGTAGCGGCGGCGCCGGCCAGGTCGCCCATCAGCCGCTGGGTGACGCCCCGGCTGAACCAGGCGTCCACGTTGTCCGGATGGTCGGCGATGATCTTGTCGAAGCAGGGCATGGCTTCCTGGAAACGGCCCAGGTCGCGCAACGCCAGCCCCTTGTTGTACCAGGCCTCAACGCAGTCGGGATCGAGCCCGATGGCCCGCTCCAGAGCCTCCAGAGCCTCATCGTCACGGTCCAGCACTTGAAGCACAATGCCCTTATTGCACCAGGCCCTGGCGAAGTCAGGTTTTAAGGCTATGGCCTGTTCGAATGACTTGAGGGCTTCGTCGAAGACCTCCAGCCGCGACTGGATCCTGCCCTTGGAACACCACGCCTCAGCATTGTTCGGGTCGATCTCCAGCGCCCGGCCGTAGGAGTTCAGGGCCTGCTCCAGATGGCCGTGCTTTTCCAGCGCGGCCGCCTCCTTCAGAAATTCATCGGGCATATCATCCGTCCCTAGTTTATCTCTGCCCCCTGTTTTTCATGCCGTAATCGCTTGCTTGCTTTCCGTCGGGGTCGTCCCAAGCCGGCCGTAAGATGCGCGCCTATGCCGGTTTTCGAAATTGTCATCCTGATCCAGACGCTTTGCCTTATTTCCGAAGGATCACTCCCACTCGATGGTGGCCGGCGGCTTGGTGGAGATATCGTAGACCACCCGGTTGACTCCGGCCACCTCGTTGACGATGCGGGTGGACACCCGGGACAGCAGCTCCTCGGGCAACCGGGTCCAGGAGGCGGTCATGAAGTCGGTGGTGCTCACCGCCCGCAGGGCGATGACATTCTGATAGGTGCGCTGGTCGCCCATCACCCCTACCGTCCTCACCGGCAGCAGCACGGCGAAGGCCTGGGAGGTGCGCTCGTACCACCCGGCGTTGCGGATCTCCTCGATAAAGATGCGGTCGGCCGACCGCAGCAGCTTGCAGCGCTCCGGGGTGACCTCACCGATGATGCGCACCGCCAGCCCCGGGCCAGGGAAGGGGTGCCGCATCACCATCTCCCAGGGCAGGCCCAGCTTGAGCCCCAGCTGGCGCACCTCATCCTTGAACAGCTCCCGGAGAGGCTCCACCAGCCTTAGGCGGCGCATGTTCTGCGGCAGGCCACCGACGTTGTGATGGCTCTTGATGGTGGCCGAGGGTCCCTTATAGGAGGTGGACTCGATGACATCCGGGTAGATGGTGCCCTGGGCCAGGAAGTCCACCCGGCCCAGCTTCCGGGCGGCCCGGGCAAAGGCCTCGATGAACTCACGGCCGATGATTTTCCTCTTCTTCTCCGGGTCGGCCACCCCCTGCAGCTTCCGATAGAACTGGTCGGCGGCGTCCACCGAGACCAACGGTATCTTGAACTGGCGCTGGAAGACCTTGCGCACCTCGTCGGCCTCGTGCATCCGCAGCAGGCCATTGTCCACGAAGATGCAGGTCAGCTGGCGGCCCACCGCCCGATGCAGCAGCATGGCGGCCACCGAGGAGTCCACCCCGCCCGACAGGCCCAGCACCACCCGCTTGTCGCCAACCAGGGAGCGGACCTCGGCCTCCTTCTGCTGGATGATGGACTCCATGGTCCACTGGGCCCGGGCCCCGCAGATGGAGACCACGAAGTTGCGCAGTATCTGCTCGCCGCGCTCGGTGTGGACCACCTCGGGGTGGAACTGCAGCCCGTAGAGACGGCGGGCCTCGTCGGCCATGGCCGCCGACCGGCAGTTGTCGGTGGTGGCCACCGTCCGGAACTGGTCGGGCAGGCGCTCCACGCAGTCGCCGTGGCTCATCCACACCTGTGTTTCCCGGGGCACCCCGGCCAGCAGCGGGGACTGGGCGGTCAGCTCCAGAAAGGCTTTGCCATACTCCCTCTTGGGGCTGCGCTTGACCTTCCCGCCCAGCAGCCGGGCCATCAGCTGCATGCCGTAGCAGATCCCCAGCACCGGCACCCCGGCCATCAGCAGTGCCCGGTCGACCGAGGGAGCCCCCTTGTCGTAGACGCTTGAGGGCCCCCCGGAGAGGATGATCCCCTTGGGCTGCGACTCCAGCATCCGGCTCAGCGGCTCGTGGCAGGAGTGGATGCGGCAGTAGACCCTCTGCTCCCGGATCTTCCGGGCAATGATCTGGGTGTACTGGGACCCGAAGTCGACTATGATAATGGCGTCCAGCCGTCCCTCGGTTCTGTTGTCGGCGAAAGGATTTTGGATCATGTCTTGGCGGCTTCCTGTGATTTCATCTTCTTCATCAGCTCCTGGAGGGTTTTGACGGCCGCGCCGGCCAACTCCTGGTCCCTGTCCTTGGCCACCTTCATCAGGAAGGCGGCGGCGCTCTTGGTGCCGATCCCCCCCAGGGCCTGTATTATCTGCCTTTTGACCTCGTTGCTCTCGGTGCGGCCCAGGATGTCCTTCTTCAGGTACAGCTCGCACAGCCCGTCGACCGAGGCCTCGCCCCCGATCTGTCCCAGCAGGGTCAGGGCCTCCTTCTTGACCTCGGGGTCCTTGTCGTGGATGGCCTTAATGGCCCATGGCTCGCAGGCCTGGCCGCCGATTTTGTTCATGGATCGCAGGGCCTCGATCCTCACCCGAGGCTCCTTGTCCTCCAGCAGCCCGCCCAGGGCCGGCAGCGAGGCCTCGCCCCCCACCTGCCCTAGAATAATGCACATGTTGCGTCTGACGAACCAGCGGTCGTCGGCCAGGGCCCTGATGATATGTTCCTCGACCGACGGCCCGATCTTGTTCAGAATGTACATGGTCTTGAAGCGCATGGTCTTGTCTTCGCTCTCCTTGACCGCCCCCAGCAGGTAGGGTATGGCCTGCTCGCCCTTGATGGCCAGCTCATCGGCCACCAGTTCGAACAACGGCTCCTTGAGCAGCGCCTGGACAAAGGTTTGGAGGGCGGTGTCGTCCCCTATCTTGGAGAGGATGCGTACCATATCCTTGGCCACCGGCTTGTCCGACAGCAGCATCAGCAGCTCGGCCAGGTTGCCGCTGATGCGCGAGGCCAGGGCATGCTTTTCCCGGATGCGCAGCTCTTCGGCGATCCTCTCCAGCGTCCCCAACACCCAGGGATAGTGGCTGGCGTCTATCTCCTGGCGCAGCCGCAGGCTAAGCCCGTCGATCAGCCTCTCCACCAGGTCGAACCGCTCCATTGACAACAGGTCGGGGAGGATGTCGGCGCCGCGGCCCAGGGCCGCCCCCCGCACCTTGGAGTCGGGGTTGGCCATCAGCCCGAGGAAGCCCTCGAAGGCCGGCCCGCAGCCCTCGGCCCTTCTCACCAGCCAGCGCAGGGTGCGGAAGCCCTGCTCCCCCAGCATCTCCTCGGCCGGCCTGTTCCGCAGGTCGCCCAGGTATTGCTCCAGCACCGGATGGGCGTCGATCACCTTGCCGAAAACGAAGTCGCAGTCCTCCTGGGACAGCCCGTACTTGCGGAGCCTGGGCTGCAGCAGGGGGTAGACCGCCTCCCGCCGTTCCGGGGGCACCGGCACCGCAAACAGCATGGCCTTAAGCTTCTCCACCAGCACCAGATCGTCCTTGATCTCGATGGCCAGGACCTCGGCCTTGTCGCCGATCAGCTTGGCCAGCTTCTCGTCGCTGTATCCGTCCAGCAGCTCGCGGATGACATCGCGCCACTCCGGGTTGTCCAGCTTAACCTGGGTCACCCACTGGCCCTGGGCCTCGACCATGGAGCCGAGCACGTTGGCCATCTGCGAGATGTAGTCGCCACCGCCCCCAGCCTTGGAGACGGCCAGGATCCGGTCCAGCTCACCTAGCAGCCTCTCGCGGCCCTCTTCGTTTTCGCCCATGGCCACTGCCCCCTTGAGCAGCATCTCGGTGACTATCTGGGGATCGCTGCGCAGCATGGCGATCAGCTGCTCGGGCAGGGCCGACTCCAAGGACTGGGGGCGTCCTGCCCCGGCCGACCCGCCCCCGACCCCCGGGCCGGCCCCGGGCACGCCGTCCATGCCGCCTCCTCCGCTCCCCCCGTAGGAGATGCCGGCCACCTGGATGTTGGAGATGCCGCGCATGGCCAGCAGGGCGGCCACCCCGCCCTGGGACTTTACCTGCTCTACGTCCTGGGCCATTATCTCAAAAAAGGCCTGCACCTGATCGCGGTCCAGCCCCTGGCGGAAGACCAGCATCCCGATGCTCCGCTTGCCCAGCTCCGAGATGAAGTTGGCGAAGACGTCGCGTTTGGAGTCGGGCACCGGTTTGTCGTTTATCAGCAGGATGTTTCCGGCTAGGCTGAAGGACAGGGTGGTCTCGCCGCCCATGGCCTCGCGGATCAGGTTCAAGGCCGACTCGAACAGCTTCTGCGAGGTGGCGTGGGTGGCCGGGTAGACCTTGAGGTTGCGCAGGGCGCCGGTCAGCTGGCCCACCAGCCGGGTCATCAGCATGGGTGCTATGGTCGCCATGTCGTCACAACCTGAATGATGTCTGATTGCTCAAATGCTTTCCAGGTCGCTCTTTTCGGGATAAGGCCATCATCGCCTGATATGTTTATCTTAAGAGTAACCCGAAAATCCAAGGGGAATGAGATAAAGCGCCAGGATAACCAATCCGAATACTATTCCGATTACAAGAGCTGTCCTTTTTTCCCTTTTCAGTTCCGGGTCGATATGCTCCCGTTTTTCCGCCTTTTCCTGTTTTCCCTTGTCCTGCGTAAGAGAATCGACTTTCGCGTTCGTGTTTTCCTTAGTCCCTATAGCTATTGTATCTATATCTAAACTGTCTTCTCCGGTAGAAGCTTGGATGGATCTTAAGCTATTATCCTTCTTTATAATGCTTTTCTGGGCTGACAATGGTCCCTGCGCGTATAACAACAATAAAACCGAGAGAACCAACGACACTGTTTTATTCATCGCCGGAAATCCTAATGCCTGAAGTGCCTCACCCCGGCCAGCACCATGGCCACCCCCAGCTCCCCGGCCCGCTTGACTACCTCGGCGTCCTTGACCGAGCCGCCCGGCTGGATGACGGCGGCGATGCCGGCCGCGGCCGCCTCCTCGATATTGTCGGCGAAGGGGAAGAACCCGTCCGAGGCCAGGGCCGCGCCCCGGGCCCGGTCCCCGGCCATCCCCAGAGCCAGCCGCACCGAGGCCAGACGGTTCATCTGGCCGGCCCCGACCCCGATCAGTTGGCCTTCCTTGGCCACGGCGATGGCGTTGGATTTGATGTGTTTGACAGCTTTGAAGGCGAAGAGCAGATCGTCGAATAGATTCTTGGGCGGCTTGGGCCCGGCGGCCAGCTCCAGCTTGTCGGCCTCGGCCGTGGCCTCGTCCGGGGCCTGGGCCAAAAGGCCGCCGGCCGCCGAGCGCAGGACGTACGGCCGCCGCCAATGCTGCCGGTCCACCTGCACCAGGCGAACGTTCTGCCCCCAGCCCTTGCGCCCGGAGAACAGCGCCCCCACGTCGTCGAAGAAGCCGGGGGCGACGATCACCTCGTAGAAGCTGCCCGGGGCGATGATCTGCATGGCCGTCTCCATATCCAGCGGCCGGTTGCAGGCGATGATGCCCCCGAAGCGCGAGGTCGGACCCGGCGGCAGCTCGCTCTCGCAGGCCAGCAGGTAGGCCTTCAGCAAGCTATCGGCCTCGGCCAGCCCGCAGGGGTTGGTGTGCTTGACGATGGCGCAGGCCGGCCGGCCGTATTCCGATACCAGGTCCCAGGCGGCCGACATATCCAGGATGTTGTTGTAGGAGATCTCCTTGCCGTGGAGCTGGCGGAACGGCGCCGCAGAACCGGCCAAAAGGTAGAAGCCGGCCTCCTGGTGCGGGTTCTCCCCGTAGCGCAGGGTCTGGTGCCTTTCCAGTTCCAACCTCAGGCTCGAGGGCAGGATCTCGCCGGCCGCCCGGTCGCCCGAAAAGTACCCGGCGATCTCAGCGTCGTACTCCGAGCACAGCTTGAAGGCCTGTCGGGCCAGCTCCCGTTTAACGGCCAGGCTGACCTCGCCCAGTTTCCTCAGGTCGTCAACAATTAGTTTATAGTGCTCGGGCCGGGTGGCCACCGCCACCGCCTGGTGGTTCTTGGCCGCCGAGCGCACCAGAGACGGCCCGCCGATGTCGATGTTCTCGAATATCTCCTCCTCGGTGGCCCCGGGCTTGCGCCTGACCTCGGCGAAGGGATAGAGGTTGACCGCCACCACATCTATAGGTATTATGGAATGCTTCTCCAGCTGGGCCAGATGGTCTGGCACCTCGCGCCTGGCCAGGATTCCGCCGTGTATCTTGGGATGCAGGGTCTTCACCCGGCCGTCCAGCATCTCCGGGAAACCGGTCACCTGCTCGACATCGGTCACCGTAAGCCCCCGGCCCCGAAGGAACCGGGCGGTGCCGCCCGAGGAGACGATCTCGAACCCCAGGGATGCCAGGTCCCGGACGAACTCCTCGACCCCGGCCTTGTCGTAGACCGAGATGATGGCGCGTCTGACCAGCTTCTGTGGGGTCATTCGCTTTTCCCTTCGCCCTTTTTGCCTAGGCCTATTATCCTCTCCCTCTCCTTGGCCAGCTTCCCCGGCTTGACCCCGTTTAGCATCAGTATCTCCTCAAGCAGCTTCACGTCCTCGCCAGCCGCCACCTCCTGGTCCGGGCTCTCCGAATCCTTTCCTTTGTTCTCGAAGGCCTTTTTGATCGAGGCCAGGGCCTCCCGTCGCTTGCCCAAATCCTTCTGGACCCTGGCCAGCCATACCCAGGCATCGTAGTGGGTGGCCCTGGTCTCCACCGCCTTTTGAAGGGCCTGCTCGGCCTCGGCCAGCTTTCCCAGCCGGTAGAGGGCCTCGCCCTTGTGCCGCCAGGGACATGACCACTTGGGCAATTGAAGATTGAGTCTCTGATATAGATCGACCGAACGTCGAAAATCCCCCATCTCCAGCATCAGGTTGGCCAATCCGAACAGTTGCTTGCCCTCGAGTGAATCCCTCAGGTCGTAGAGCCGGTCTATCTGGGCCATCAGGTTGGCCTGGTCCACGAAGGCCGAGTAGAGCAAGGCCTTTCGGTCTCCACTATTTTTAGATAGAACAGAGTCCAGGTGGGCCCGAGCTGCTCGGTAGCCCTCCGGGCTGGGATTCCTCAGGTAGTCCATGCAGGGATCGGCCGGCTGAGCCGGGGCGCTGGCGCCCGAAAATAAAAGGGCGGCTAGAATAACTATGGTTCTATACATGGCCTGGCGATTCTATTTGCTGTTTCGATAGGGTTGGTCGTATCTCTTATCGTAAGCTCCGTTCCTCTTGAGCATCCGGTCCCAGTACTTGTCGGTGAGCCCCAGCAGGCTCATGGCCGAGTACTTGGCGATCCACAGAGGTCCCGGCCTTTCGGGCCCGGCCAGCTGGCGAAGGATTTTCGGTTCCAGCCTCCTTTGGCTTCCGAAGCCCTCCCCCAGCAGACGAAGCCGTCCGTAAAGAACCCGATTTATGGCCGGCGGCATGTGGCGCACCCCCTCCGACCCCGGCTTGATGATGACCCCGTGGCAGGCGCACCCCAGCCTTCTTGCCAGCTTGACCAGGTAGCGCTCCACCGCCCGCGAGTGGGCCGCCCCGGTGAAGCCGGAGTGCACCAGGAACAGCAAGCCGGGGTTGTCCGGCCGTCCGCAGAACGGCTCCAGCCCCTCGATGAAGGCCTTGACCGCGGCCGGCATGGAGTCCACGTAGAGCGGGAAGGCCAGCAAAGCCTGTTCGGCCTGGCCGAAGGCCTTGAGGTGTTCGTTCCGCTCCTGGACGCGGCATAGCAGACAGGTCTCCGAGCTGTTTCCTGGAACCGATTCGAACCCGGCCAGGAATTGCTCCAGCATCAGGGCGGTGTTGCCGGCCGCCCCGCGCGGCGAGCCGTTAAACACGGTCAACCGCATCGGCCACCTCCTCCACCGGATCATCCAGGTACCGGGTGAAGCAATACTTGGTCCTGAAGTTCAGGGCGTTTCTCCGGAATGTTTCCTCTACGATCCCCAGATCCTCGGGGTCGGTGTTCTCCTCCCTCTCCAGCAGGGCCGCCAGCTTGGGTGTCGTCCGATAGCGCGGCCTGTGGCGGGTCTCGCCCTGGTGGATGACGATGTAGGGCAGGGACACTGGTATGATCTTATCCAGGGCGGCCTTTAGGAGCGAGGTGACGAAGCCCATCCGCAGGGGCGAGGCCAGCAACACCAGGTCCGAGTTCACCCAGGCCCGGCAGACCTCCCGCGACCCGTCCTCGTTGACGCAACGGCCCGGCGTCTTCACCCAGCAGCCCCAGCAGCCGTTGCAGTAGCCGATGTCCAGGGCCCGCAGGGTCAGCTGGTTCACCTGATGGTTCTTGGCCCGCAGCAGGTCGGACAGGCTCTTGAGCCGGCCGTCGAACCTGAGGTTGCCTGGGTCCGGGTTGCCGTTGAGAATGGCGACGCGCAT
>CAZFJC010000029.1:0-25962 GCA_964518765.1 uncultured bacterium | reverse complement strand
GATGATGACGTACTCGTAGCCGTCGCGCGATTTGGCCCGGGCATCGTAGTCGATCTTCGGCAGCTGGTCGAAGTTCATTAGGTTCCCCGCCAGGATCGGATCCCACCAGCGGCTCCGCAGCCGGTCCTCGCCGAAATGACCATTGCCCCCCTCGAAGCTTACTCTTACTCGGATGTTCCGGTGGACGTAAAGCTCCTTGGTCACTGGGTTGTACTGCAGGGGCGACACCGCTACCAGCACCGCGTCCACCCCCCGCAGGCTGGTGGGCTCGGAGACCTTGACGATCCAGTCCGGGTAGGCCGCGTTCGTGCTGTAGATGGCCTGGTCCTTGAAGTAGGTCAGCCCGTCCTCGCGCTCGCTGGGTATCACCGGGGCCGGCGCCAGATTCACACCCGGGATGACCTCGGTCTCCTTGGAGACCACCTCCACCCGGGCTCGGGCACCCTGTGGCACCGCTACGAACCGGCTGATGCTGGGTACGTCCGGCGCCCCGGCCTGGTTGGGCAGCGTGAGGGCCGTGATGGCCGCCGACTGCATCGGCTCCTCGTTAATGATCACGTCCTCCAGCCCCAAACGTTCCAGGGAGAGGACCATCTCCACACCCTGGGGGGTGCTGGACTGAAGCGTCAGCCCGGGTTTGGCCCAAAGCCCCTGGTACTGGTAATCGGCCGCCAGGGCCGGCGCCGCCAGCAGCAGGGCCAGGGCCACGATCGTACTGGTTCTGGTCATGGGTCGCCTTCCTTTAATTTGGTTTGTTATTGTTTGCCCGGTATCTTTTAATGATATATCCCACCGGACTGTTTGTCAAGCTCCTGCCGGTTTTTATTTCTCGTTGTTCACCGGACCACGGTTAGGCGTCCAGCCCCATGATAACCCTTGGCCGACATGCGATAGAAGTAGACCCCGGCCGAAACCTCCCTCCCGGCATCGTCCCGGCCGTCCCAGCAGGCGGCATGCTCGCCGGCGGTCATGTTCGTTTCGACCAGCGTCCTCACCAGCTGGCCGGAGCTGTTGTAGATCTTGAGTCTCACCTCCCCGCCCTCGGCCAGATGGAACGCTATCCTGGCTGACCGGTGCGTGGGATTGGGGATGGCGCCCATCAGCCTGCTGGCTTGGCCCCCTAGCGGAACCGCCGCCCCTTCCGCTGTTCCGGTCACCGGCGACACCTTGACCAGGTTGCTCCAGGCGCCCCAGCCCGTGGGGTTGTGGGCCCGAACCTTATAATAATAGGTGCCCAGCGGCAGTCCGGCGATGTCATAGGACTGCCCGGTGATGGTGTCGGCCATCAGGGAGTCCACAGAGAATTCCTCGCAAGGGCTGATATCGTCCAGATAGACCCCTCCAGCCAGCACACTGCCGTCGGTGGTGTAACGGAAGCGCACCAGCAACTGCTGTCCGGCGTACGGGGCCAGAGAATAGGATTTTCTGGTCCAGATGGCCTGCCCGGTGCCGGTAACCGAGTCCAGCCTGGTCCAACTGGCGCCTCCGTCGTTCGATATCTCGGCGTAGAAGTAGTCCCAGCCGTTCTCGGTGCTGGCCCACCGCCAGTATGTAAAGCTGTCTCCCGGCTGCACGGTGAAGGAATTGGCCGAGGCCAGCGAGGCGTTTAGGCCGTGGGCCGAGTCGGCCCTGAAGCTGTGGCTGGCGCTGTGGTAGCGGTTGGCCGAAACTTTGAAGCGGGTGGTATCCCAACGCCCGATGCCGGATTCGGCATCGTCGGTGGTCCGGGTAAGACCGGCCATCTTCCTCAGCTCGTACCTGTCGATCCCGGCGTTGGCGTTGGCCGGCGTCCAGCTCAGGGTGAAGTTCCCCCCGGCCGGCATGGTGTCGCTGGCGGACAGTACAGGTGCTCCTGGGACCACATAGGAATAAGGAGCTCCGGCCATCTGGGCCATGTAGAGGGCCGCCTCCAGGTTCTCGGCGCATATTTGGTTGACCTGGGAGGTGGCCGTGTCGTGAAAGTCGTAATAGGCCATCTCGGTGATGAAGGCGAAGGCCGTCTTCGGCGTCTGATAGCGGCTGTAGCCGTAGATCCAGTCCTCGCTGGTGCCGGTGGTGGCGTACAGGCTCATCATCTGCTGGGGAGTGTAGGTGCCGGAGCCGGTCTCGCTGGAGATGAGGGCGGCCATCTGGGTGCCCAGGACGCTCAGGATCACGTTGTCCGGCGTGGGCGACCCGGTGTAGCCCCAGGGCCACATCACCAGCTCGGAGTAGGTGTGGTAGGACATGGTCAGGTCGAAGGGTACCGCCAGGCACAGGTCCCTGACGGCCTGGGCCTCGGGCTCGGAGAAGGCCGAGGGCCCGCAGTAGGTCTCGGAGCTGGGCGTATGGCTGGAGCCGGCCCCGCCCCAGTTGCCGGCCGGGTCCCCGTTCTGCGAGCCGTCGTAGTTGCGGTTTAAGTCCACACCGTAGGAGCTTCCGTTGTTGCGTCGGTTCTTGCGCCAGTAATTGTTGGTATTATAGTCATACACGAACCCGTCCGGGTTGACGCAGGGGATTATGTAGAACTCCCGCCCGTCCACCAGCTCGGTCCAGGCCGGGCTCACCCCGTAGCTGTCGGCCAGCATCATGGCGAAGCGCAGGGGCACCTCCAGCGATATCCACTCCCGGGCGTGGTGCAGCCCCATGTACAGAAGTTTAGGTTCATCCTCGGTGCTGTTGACGTTATCCGATATCTTCAGGCATAGTATGGGGCGCCCCTCCCAGCTGTTCCCGATGCTGTCCAGCCGGGCGATGGCCGGGTTGGCGGCGGCGATCAGCTCCAGCTCGGTCCTCATCTCGGCGAAGCTGTGCAATCCGCCCTTGGGCCTCCGGATTTTCGACACGTCTGGGACCACAATCTCCAGCCGGCATCCCGCCGCCTCCAGCCGCTTCATCTGGTCCGGTTCGGTAATGATCATCAGATAGCCCGGCCCCTGTCCCAGATCGTCCAGGTCCTCGGTTTGAACCGCCCGCCTCCAACCCTCCTTGTCCTGAGGGAAGATCTTGACGATGCTGCGAACCGCCATAGCGCCCTGGGCCATCAGAGCGGCCAGGAAAAGAATGATCGCCGTCTTCTTCATTTTCATCCGTTTACTATTTCTTTATAGTATCTCCCGTTATTTGATGGCGACCAGACTAGTATAGGCCGACCTCCCGTTAACGTTCAGCCTGGCCAGGTAGACGCCGGCCGCCAGGCTTCGGCCTTCCTCATCCCGGCCGTTCCACTCCAAAAGATACTTGGCCGGCGACTGGATCGAGTTCACCAACGTGCGCACCCTCTGACCGGTCACATTGTACACCGCCAGCTCGACCCTCTGCTCCCCGGGCCCCGGCTGGTGGTAGGTGATCACCGTCCCCGAGGCGAAGGGGTTGGGCCGGCTGGAGAGGAACAGCCTCGGGGCCGCTCCCGGCAGGGCCGGCCCCCCGTTGACACCGGTGTCGGTGGAAAAGATCATGAGGCCCCATCCGTTGAGCTTGCCGCTGTACCCCGAGGCGAAGTCCTTGGCCCTCAGCCGCCACCAGCCCAGCGCGTTCTGCCCGGCCAGAGCGTCCCAGCGCAGGCTGTCGGCCGGCACCAGCTCGGAGTCGTACCAGCCCACGATGTCGTCGGCCGCCCCGCCGCCGCGCTGATGAAGGCGCAGGGAGTCGCCTCCGGGGGCGAACAGCCGCACCGCCAGGTCTCCCCGGTAGGTGTGGCTGATGTTGACGTAGCACTCGTAGTCGGCCAGGGCCACGCTCCGGTCCACCCAGAGCGAGTCCTCGATCCAGGCCCCATTGTCCGGGATATTGATAGTATCGTTGGCATAGAAGCTGAAGGCGTTGAGCGGCGCCAGGTCAAGGTCGAGCGTCGTAGTGCCGGACACCAGCACGCTGTCGATCGTTTTCGGCAGATACCCCACGGCGCTGACGGTGACGGTGTAGTAGTCCATGTAAAGCTGGATGGAATAACCCCCTCCGGCGTCGGTGGTGTCCGAGCCGGCACCTATCAATTTTACTATGGCCCCGGAGATGGGCAGGCCGGTGGCGCTGTCGTGCACCGTGCCCGACAGCGTGGCCAGGACCTCCGGGAACAGGGTGACGTCCAGGTTGGTGACGCTGTCCAGCTTCACTCTGACGTTATTGAAGACCTTGGTCCGGTAGCCGGTTTTCGAGAACGACAGGTCATAGTATCCCGTCATCAGCATCCGGTGGTAGTCGCCGGCCAACGAGTCGGTGTAGACCGGCTTGTTTATCCCGGCCACGTCCACCTGCACCCGGTTGATGGGCTGGCTCGTGCTGTAATCCCGCACCACGCCCTGCACCCCCCAGCCCGCCTGGCGGATGAAGTAGAGCATGGCCTCCCGGTTGTCGTTCCAGTAGCTGGGCAGGGTGCTGGCCGACGGCCATTTAGTGGAGCCTATCTCCATGGTGACGTCCAAACAGGACGTTCCATGGTAAGACCAGTCCTGCAGGGAGCCGGGGGCCGGGTACCAGGTGTAACCGTAGATGACCCCGCTGTCATAAGGCGCTCCGGGATCGGGGTTATAGTACATCGGCTGGTTAAGCCGGCTGTAGCCCAGCGAAACCTGTCTGGCTAAGTAGAGGTCCGGCGGATCGGTCGGTGGAACACCGATGGAGTCGGCGTAATCCCACGGATAGTTGGCTATCAACGCCCCGCCATGGAAGGTGGCCGAGAGAACGGCTCTCTTTTTTGACCAGAAATTGATGAAGTTCTGGGTCTCGGCATAGTTGGTGTAGGTGCCGTCGCCGCCGATGGATCCGTCGGGCACTGGAAAGTTGCGGTTGGGGTCCACCCCGTTGTTGAGATAACGGCTTCCGGCGGTGTTGCCGTCCGGGTTGTACATGGGAACGAACCATATCTCGCGGCTGTCGACCAGCTGGGTTATCCCTGGCACCGTCCCATAGCACTGGGTGAGCGAGTCTATCATCCCCAGGCACATCTCGGTGCCCACCGGCTCGTCGCCGTGGATGGTGGCGGTGAAGCGCACCTCGGCCTCGTTCTCGGCGCTGTCGGGATGGTCGGTGATCAGAAAGGCCAACTGCTGCCGCCCGCCTTGGGTAGTCCCCATGGTGTATTTCCTAGCAATGTTGGGATGATTCGAAACCACCGAGTCCAGCTTGGCCGTCAGCCAGTCGTAATTATGGTAGGCGGAGACGATGTCCGGGCTCACCGGCTCCTCGACCCTGGGCTCCACCCGCCAGCCGCTGGCTAAAAGCTCCCTGAGCTTCTCCGTGTCTACGGCCGCCTCGATGTATCCATCCCGCAGCTCCTCGACATCCACCCCAAGTGCCTTGAATTTATAGACGTCCGAATGCTGGCTGACGTAGATCTTCACCGGATGCCTGCCCCAGCGGTCCTTGGGGAAATCGGAGGCTCCGGCGATACATGCCCCTCCGATTATTGCCAACATCACGGCGGCGGATTCGATTATCTGTCCCTTCATGATCCCTAGATTTAGTAGTTTGCTGTTTTATATTATTATACCTTTATAGTATCCTATTTTACCCGGTGGTCAAAGAATATTTTAATACGGATAGGCACGGGCCATCCCGTGCCTATCCGTCTGTCATTGGTTTTACGAGAATTTTTACTTTAGCATCACCAGCCGCCTGGTGCCGGTGTAGTCCGGGGTGGACAGCCGGTAGAAATAGACGCCCCCGGATACTTTTTGCCCGGCATCCGATCTGCCGTTCCATTTAACCGAATGGAATCCGGCCGGCAGGACTCCCTGCGCCAGGGTGGCCACCCTCTGTCCCACGATGTTGTACACCCCCAGCTCGACTTTCGAATCCTTAGGCAGCCCGAAGCTGATGGTGGTCGAGCCCCGCAAGGGATTGGGGTAGGCTGCCCCCAGGCTGAAGACGGTGGGGTTCCCGAGCGGAGTCGAGGGGCCCCCGCTGACCCCGGTCGCCGGCGCGTAGACCTTGATGTCGTCCACGTACCACCCGGGGTATTGCACCGAGCCGTCGGCCCCGAAGTGCAGCCGCAGCTGCACCTCCTGCCCGGCGTAGCCCGACAGGTCGAACTCGGCCTTGTGCCAGCTCTGGTGCACCGTATGCCCGCTCCAGCACCACTGCCCGGCTATCCCGGCGTTGGTGGTGGCTGCTATGGTGTCGTACTCCGGGCTGATCGGCGCGATGACGCTGTACGCCCCGCCCCCGGCCGACAGCTTGACGTTGCCCCCGTCGTACCTCAGCTCCGTGTCCATCCACATCCACAGCTCCAGCTTGGCGTCCTCCGGCAGGGCCGCCAGCGCCGGAAGCGTCAAGGTCGAGTTGGAGCTGGTGCTGTAGTTCCCCTCAAGGTTCGTCGCCCACAGCTTGCTCCCGCTGTTAGCCGACCCCGGCCCCGACGTCGGCTCTCCCCACGCCCAGTCCCCGGTGCCCGTCAGGCCCCCGTTGTCCGCCTCGAAGTCGCTCTGGTACACCACGTTCAACGGGTACAGCACGAAGTCCGCCCCGGCCGTCGCCCCGGCCACCGCCACCTGGCGCGTCGAGTCCGTAAACCCGTACTTGGACGCCCGGACCGTGTACGTCCCGTCGTAGATCGGCCCGAAGCTGTAGGCCCCGGCCGCGTCGGTGGTGTCGTAGTATACGTCCGCCCCAAAGGCGGCGCACACCACCGCCCCCTCGTGGCTCCCCTGCCCCGACAGCGTCACCGTCCCCGACAGGCTGGCCGTGGGCGCCGCCGACGGCCGCAGCAGGTACTCCACCGTGTTCTCCAACAGCTGCGCCCGCGTCAGGCTGTCCCCCAGCGCCGTGAAGTCGAAGGCGTAGTACACCGTCTGCCCGTTGCTCGGATCCCCGTCGTCGTCGTAGGCGATCACCCCGCCGTCCGCCGCGTAGCTGGTCGTCCCGTACACCGTCACCCCGCCGTTGCACGGCTTGCAGGCGTCCTGGTCCCCGTAGTTCCCGTAGGCCATAGACAGGCTGGCCGGCAGAACGTTAGGCAGCGTGGCCAGCGGATGCGCCCCCTGCTGCAGCGTCAGAGCCCCAACGTTGTCACCGTCCCAGTCGTTGCCGTGCATCACCGCGCTGGCGAAGGCCGGGTCCTCCGTGTCCCAGTCGTAGGCCACCTCGCCACCCTCCAGCAGCACCTTGCCCCCGCCGTTCACGTGGGCGATCAGGTCCGTCCGGTAGCTGGCCGTGGCCAGGGTGCTCTGGTCCTCCCCGCAGCTCCAGATCACCAGGTCGTAGCCCCCCCAGGCGCCCGGGTTGCTGGCCGCCGACGCCTCCACTGTCACGCTGTACCCCAGCTCCGCCAGCATGCCCGCCATCATCGCCGCGCTCTCCCCGGCCTTGGATCCGGTCTCCGCCTGCGGGCTCCTTATCTTCTCAAGCTCCTCCACGCTCAGCTTCGCCGGTTCTTCGTCCCTTAACGCCGGCGCTCCCTCGCCCTTGGCGTCGTGGTCGTTGATCACCAGGATGTCCCCGGACGTCACCTCCATCACGAAGTCCTCGGTCTCCGCCGGCTCGTCCACCGTCACCGCCCGGATCACCCTCCGGTGGTGGTAGGCCGTCACCCGGAACTCGTAGTTGAAGTACGGCAGCCCCGGCAGGCTGTACGCCCCCCCGGCCGCCGAGTCGCTCACGGCCGTGGCGTACAAAGCCCCGTTGTCCGTCCGGTACACGTTGATGGTCGCCCCCAGCGGCGCCCCGGTGCTGTCCTCCGTCACCACCCCAGACACCGTCCCCGACGGCGCCAGGTCCATGGCGAAGTTCTGGACGTTAGCCCCGTAGATCACCATCGGGGAGTCCGTGTAGTTGAGGTAGCCGAACTTCGTGGCGTAGACGTCGTACCGGCCCACCGGCAGGCTGTCCGGCGCCGCGTAATGCCCGCTGCCGTCGGTGGTCACCTGGAACGAGGCCGGAGTGGCCGCGGTGTCCGCCCCGGACACCCAGCCCCCGACCGACACCCCGCCAAGAGGCGTCCCGCTCCCCTGCTCCGTCACCGTCCCCGACAGCGTCCCGTACACTATCCGGCAGGGGAAGGACTCGGCGTAGACGTTGTAGCCGGTCTTGGCGACGCTGGCCCAGACCGTCCCCGTCGAGGTCGGGGTGCCGGTGGCCTGCAGGCTGCCGCCGGACGTGCCGGCGTTGATGTCCAGACCGCACCCGCCGGCCAGCAGCGCGAAGTCCGGCGGGTCGCAGCTGGCGTCGAACACCGCCTCGTAATCCGGCGTCAGAACCCCGTTAAGACCGATATCCGGCACGCTCACCGTGATGTCGGCCGATGTCAGGCTCGAAGCCCCGGTCACCCAGATGGTGTCCCGGAACATGTCGTACCCCTCCCCCATCTTCCGGCCCGTCACCGACAATAGCTCCCCGTACAACGGATGCACCGTGAAGCTGGCCGCCCCGCTGGCGTCGGTCGTCTCCACCAGCGCCGGATTGACCCCCAGACCCCCGATGGTCACCACGATCGAGTCGATCCCGTTGTACGGCGGGTCCAGCTCCGTCACCGTCACCGTCACCGCCGTGGCGGCGTTGACCGGGATGTGGTCCGGAACGATGCTGATGCTGGCCGGGACCACCACCAGGGCATAGCCCTCGTATGGCTGGTAGTTGTGTCGGGTGACGGTGACGTACATGGTATCCCCAGGGGTCGAGGCCATGGCCGGCAGAACTGCGTTGCCCGAGGCGTCGGTATAGGCCGACCAGTGCTCGCCGGCCCGGTTCTTCACCCAGCAGCAGACCAGAGCGTTCTGGAGATTAGTCGAGCCATCGTCGTCCTTGACATTGACCGTGAACGTCCCCGAGTTGGGCGGCACGTTGGGCAGGTGGGTCACCTGGAACTGGTCGGGCTCGCTCGTCCAGAAGTCCATGGACGGGTCGTTCATCACGTGGTAGGCCTCGAAATAGTAGCGCTTGCGCGAGGTGCTGGTATGGTTCTCGATCCAATAGAGACCATACTGGGTGAACCTGCCCGACTCCGGCATCTTCAGGCCCGGCTGGCCCGGCACGCTGTCGTAGATGGCATCGAAGTAGCGGCGCTGCAGCCAGTCGTCCTCGTCCCAATAGGTGGAGGGCACCGAGCCGAAGTAGGAGACGCCCCCCTTGTTCTGGAGCTTGGGCCAGGTCTCGCCGAAGCAGTCCGAGGAGTACTGGTAGTCGTCAGACAAACAGCAGTGCCCGACGGCGAAGGTGTGTTTGTCCTGGTTGGTGAGGTCGCCGTTGAGCTCGCTGGCGTACCAGTAGGGGTTGGTGCACCAGCAGGTCTGGCCGCCGTGGGCGGTGTAGATGGTCCAGGCCCGGCCGTCATTGACCCTGGCCACTATCCTGGCCTTGCCCTCGCTGGAGCCCAGGATCAGCGTATCCACCGTGGTGTAGCCCTCCCGGGCCAGGATCTGCCGGCAGTATTCGTTGGTGGCGATTCCCACCTGCTGGTAGCCGGCGTCGTAGCCGGCGATCAAGCAGGCCTTGAGCAGCCAGGCGGTGCCGGCCGCCCCGAAGTCGGCCTTCTCGTAGTCTATCAGCTTGTCAACCGCGGTGTTGGCTTCAGTCGCCGTCTTCACCGAGATCCGCGCATAATATAGATCAGGCAGATAGCCGCTCTCGTTGGTCTCGGCATAGTAAAGATCGGTTTGATCTCCCGAGGAGGAACCAGTGGCCGATGCGGGCACGATGTCGGTCCCGGAGGCGTTGGGATCCGAGATGATGGTTACATAGGTGGCCACCGGGCTCCGCAGCCTTATGGAGTCGTTAACTTGGGCCGCTGTCCAGCCGCCGGCCATGTTCATGCGGACCTTGAAGCCCTTCTTGGTCTTCCACTCGGCCAGGGCCTGGGCGGCCGCAGCGAAGTTCTGGCCGTAGAAGATGTCGTAGTATATCGGCAGGCTGGGCGGGGCCTTGTAGCCGGCCGCCTGGTAGTTTACCACCATCCGCCGGATCATGTCCTCCCAGGGCTGGGAGTAGTTTTTCTCTACTTCGGAGCGGGTCCTATCCCAGTCGCCGCCGATGAAGTCGACCCTGAGCCTGATGTCGGTGGCGTAGCGCACCGTGCCTTTGGCCGGGTTGTACTGCACCGGATAGAGCCTGACCGTCACCAGCCGGTGCCCACGGGCCAGCCCGCCCTCGGCCGAGTTGTCCTGGACATCGGCCGTCATCGAGGGATAGAAGGCATTGGCTGAGTAGGTTTTCTCATCCAGCACGAACTTGGCAGAGGCCCCGGCCACCTTCTCCACCGATTCCAAGGCCGGGATTATCCTGTCGGCGATGCCCCATTCGCCCAACGGGACCTCGCGATAGTCAGCGCTCAGCACCCTGACCTCCACCCTGGCGCCCAGCGGCGCGTCCAGCACCGCGGTCACCATGGGCAGCTTGGGCTTGCCGATCTCGCCGGTGTAGGCGTAGCCCGGTATGGACAGCTGGGTGAACGCCTCCCGGTCGGTCCCGGCCATGGCCGACGGCACGGAGAAAACCTCCAGGCCCGTTATCGAGGCGCTCAGCGTGGCCCCGAAAGGCGAGACAGCCTGGGTCCTTACCTCGGCCTTCTGCGGCTGGCCGGCCCTCAGGCCTATCCACCTGGCGTCGGGCAGCTCGGCTGATAGCGCCGGAGCGGCCAGCGACAGGGCAAGGATACTGATGAAGGTGATCCTAGGATTCATGGTTCCTCCTAATAGATGGGATTGAAGGTTCGACCTTTAATTTTACCCTTTTTTATGCAAAAGTCAATAGAATTGATGCAAAATTTTGCATTATTTTCGCCCATCGGTCCATGGGTTAAAACCTTACCCGGCTAGCGGGGGAGCCGGCGGGCCTCCTGCTCCATCAGGAAGCGGAACTCCTCGTTCTCCGGAACGGTTTCCACCGCTTTCCTCATGGCCTTCAGCATGCCCGGGAGATCGCCCCGGTTCTGGGCCGCCAATCCGTCCAGGAAGATCCTCTGTCCCGCCCGATAGCGGGCCAGCAGCATGCTGTCGTCCACAGCCGAAAAAATTGATACCTCTTCTGTGGAGTGTGACCGGGCCTGGGAGAGGTTTCTCTCCCAGTTGACCTGATCCTTGGCCGCCGGATCGAAATATTCCAAGAAGTTCCGGTCGTCGGTGCAGGGGCTGCGGCCGGATATCAGCCGGGCAATACCCTCCTCGTCCAGCAGCAGGCTGGCGGCCAGGGCATGTGGATTCTTGTAGAAAAGCGGATCGTCCAGCGATGCCACCCTCTTGCTCCAGACCGAAAAATCTAACTGCAGGCGTTCGGCCGAGCCCACCAGCACCCCATGGGAATGTCCCAGCCACAGGCCGGAATGGGGAAAGACCGAGGTAAAGGCGGCCACCGCCCCGGCGAACTCGGACTCGGTCAGGCCATGGAAAGGCAGGTACTGGCAGATGACGCCGCCTGGGGAAAGCCGGCGTCGGCAGAGCTGGAAGTAGTCCTGGGTGTAGAGCTGGGCGCAGCCCAGAGTGGGGTGGGTGGGGTCGGCGGAGATCAAGTCGTATTTTTTCCGGCAACGGTTCAGGTAAGTCCGGCCGTCGCCGTCTATGAACCTGATCTTGGGGTTGGCGGTTACGCCCCGGTTGAACTCCGTGAAGAACGGCGCCGCCATTCTGACCCCGGGCGTGATCTCCACGCAGTCCACCTCCTCCACCGAAGAGTGCGAGGCCACCGTGGCCGCGGTCACCCCGGTGCCGAATCCGATCACCAGGGCCCGCTGCGGTCGGTTTCCCAGCAGGGCTGGCAGGTGACCCAGCATCTTGACCGCCTTGATGGCATCATAGGTGGTGCCCACCACCGCGCTGTTGTTGACAAAGCACGCCCTGATGCCGGTGCGGTCGTCCTCGGTTACTATGACCGTGCCCTCGGCCGTCTCCCGGTAGAAGACCACCCGGTCCTTCCTCGCTGGAGGCCCGCCCGCCTGCCCACCCCATCCCTGCTCACGATGCAGCGATGGCGGCAGGACCATCACCGGTGACTGGGCCAAAGTGAGGATCAGGCTGACGGCCGCCAGGCCTCCCGCCAGAAAAGCCCTGGCCCGCCAGTTGCGGCAAAGCCCTGCGGCCGCCGTCGCCGCCAGGGCCGCCAGCCCGGCCATCAGCCAGACCGACCTGGAGACGCCGACCAGCGGCAGCAGCGCTAGGCCGGCGGCGGCCGGACCCAAGGCCGAGCCCAGGGTGTTGATCCCGCGCCACAGGCCGACATCGCCCCCCACCCCGCCGGCCCGGTCGGCATAGAGGCGGCAGGCCAGGGGCGAGGAGAACCCCATCAGTGCGGTGGGGACGAAGGCCAGACCGACGGTCACCAGCAACGGGGGCAGGAATATCCTGACCGCCGGCTGAAAAAACAGCCCAGCCCAGGGAAAGAGGAAAAGGCCCGGCACCCTGGCTAAAAGCGGAACGCCCATGGCGATGGATACCGAGAGGACTGTCAGGCCGAAAAACAACCAGGCATCCAGGCGCCTCAGGCGGTCGGCGGCCGCCCTAAAGGCGAGGTTTCCCGCGAAAAGCCCGGCCAGATAGACGGCCGCCACCGTGGTGAAGGTATAGGAGCTGTTGGGCAGGTAGATCCTGACCGCTCGATTCCAAACGACCTGCAGGCTCATGCCGACGAACCCTAGCGCCAGGGCGATGGCCAGCAGCTTCGCGTCCCACCTTGCTGAGCGGTGGAGTTTCTCCTTTTTCTTCCCTATCTCGACCTCTGCCCTCCGCCCCGGCTGGCGCTTCCAGAGAATCGTTCCGACAGCTAGGTTCAGCGCCAGGCACAAGCCCAGCGTGCCGGTCTGTCCCAGATACCGGATGAGCAGGAATCCCGCAGCCGCCACCCCAATCATGCTTCCCAAAGCTTCCAGGGAGTATAGGAGCCCGATGCCGGTTCCCAGCCCCCTCCGGTCGGCGATTTGGGCGCTGGCCGTGGCTGGCAGCATCCCTCCGCATGCTGTTGCTCCGGGCAATAGCGCGGCCACCGCCAACAGGTGTACTGCCAGCTCCACGGCCAAGCCGTTTTGGATCGATCGGTAGACAAGGGGTATCAGAGAGAGCAGTCCCATCCCCCACAAGCCGGAGACGGCCATGGCCCAATGCAGCCAGGCGATGAGCTTTGATGGGATTGCCTCCCTGTCGGCCAGTTTTCCGATGAGCCAGGAGCCCAGGCCCATGCCCAGCATGTAGCACGAAAGCACCAGGGCCGAGGAGCGCAGGGTGGCCCCCAACGCCAGAGACAGCATCCTTTGCCAAGAGACCTCGTAGGCCATGGTCAGGAAGCCAGCCATGGCCAGGGACGCCCCCAGCAGCACGACGCTGTTTTTTCCCGATTGGTTTTCTACAGGCCTTGCCTTCATTGATGACAGGTCGAAAGGTCTATCGAAGGGCTAGTGCCGAACGATCACCTGGGCCTGGGGTTGAGCTGACTTGTACCGAGCGCTTTGACAGGATCTGCTCCTGCATTTCGAAGTAGTCGAAACCCTGTCAAATGATCGCCTACCCCCCGCCTCCTTCTCTTAACCAGTCCTAAGTAAATCATCCTGCCTGAAAACTAAAAGGAGGGAAGGGGAACAAGGGGTTGGGCTACCTTAGCACCGTCAATTTCCTGGTCCCGCTGAACTCCGGGGTGGCCATCCGCACCAGGTAGACCCCGGCCGCCACCTTCTGGCCGTCGGCGGACCGGCCGTTCCAGGTGACGCTGTGGCGCCCGGCCGGCAGCACTCCCTGCGCCAGGGTGGCCACCCTCTGTCCCACGATGTTGTACACCCCCAGCTCGACTTTCGAATCCTTAGGCAGCCCGAAGCTGATGGTGGTCGAGCCCCGCAAGGGGTTGGGGTAGGCTGCCCCCAGGCTGAAACTGGCCGGGACCGCCTGGGCCTGAGGTTCACCGGAAACCCCGGTCGCCTCGGGCGTCCGCGTGATCCGCACCGCCTTCTGGCTGTGCATCCCCAGGAAGGTAGAGGCCACCGCCCCGTCGTAGTACAGCTGGCATCCCACCGTCCCGTTCTGCTGGAACCCCACGCTGTAATCCGTCTGGGCCCCGTTGTGGATGGCGTACTGCACCACCACGTCGTAGTACGGATGAGAGGCCGTCGAGTCGTAATAGATCAGCTGGAACTTCATCCGGTTCGAACTCCCAAGGTAGGCCACGCTATCGTATTCCACGATGAAACGCCCGTTGGCCGCGTCATGGTAGTACCCCACCCACGAGCCGCTGGCCGTCAGGTCGTCCCAGAACGGAAACACGATCGGTTCCGTCCGCGTCCCGCTCGGGATCCCCGTGTTGCTGTAGCTCGTCGCCGTAGTCGTCCCGAACGCCACCCACCCGTTCGAACACACGCTCAGCTGGCTGTAGTTCGTCCCGTACCACCGGAAGGTGAACGGCAGCGTGCACCCCTGCGTCTGGTCGTCCCCGTTAAGCCCCAACAGCTGCGTCCCCAGGCCCCGGATATCCATCCATTGATACTCCGGAGCACGGGAGACTGCGTCCGAGTCCTCAACCGCGTAGTACACCGGCGTCCCCGCGTTGTCCGGCGTCGGCATATAGCGCATATCGGCCAGGCCGGCAATGACGCTAAAGGTGTCGGTCGAGGCGTAGCCGTCGGCGGCTGTCAGCCGCAGGTTGAAGGGTATGGCATGGCCGTTGGGGCAGGCGCTGTCAAGCTCCACCACGAAGGGCTGGTCTATGTTCTCGGCCGACTTCCGCAGGCCGAGGTCCGGATAAGCCGTCTGCGTTGTAACTATATTTATATAGGAATCGGTGCTGGACAGCAGCGCCTCCACTGTCCGGGCCGTGTCATACAGCGACTTGTTCTTCAGGGCCACTATCAGTTGGGCGGTCTCCCCGGGATCCAGCGCGAGGTTGCCGTTCCCCCCGGTTACTCTTTGACTTTGATGGGCCAGGTACAACCCGGCCGCTTGGGCGCAGACCAGGTTGGGCATCAGGTTCTCGTTGAACTGCTGGACGATGACGTTGGTGTCGGAGACCGCCTGCCAAAAGTTCTCCCCCACCTCCACCGTGAAGTTGTAGCACTTGGGCTTGAGCCCCTGCTCCCCGTAGAACCAGTCCTTGGCGTCGCCGTTGACGTAGTAGAGAATCACCGAGCTCTGTCCGGCCTCGTAGCCGTTGAAGGCCGCCGCCTCCCTGGCCAGGTCGCCGAACAGACCGCTGTCCGGGGTGGGGCTGGTGGTGTGCCCCCAGGGGTACATCCAGAGGTTTCCGTAGCTGTGGTAGTTCAGGTCCATCTTGAAATAGCCCTTCTGGATGGCGAAATCCATTATGGCCTGGGTCTCCGGCTCAGAGCCGGCCGAGGGGCCGCGGTAGGTCTCGCTGGCCGGGTCGGGGCTGGAGCCGTTGTTGTCACAGCCCCACATGTAGGTGTAGTTGCGGTTCGGGTCGACACCGTAGGTGCCGCCGCCGTTGTTGCGCCTGTTCTTCCGCCAGCTGCCTCCGGGGTCTGTCTCATTGTAGACGTAGCCGTCCGGGTTGAGAACCGGGATTATCCAGATCTGCCGGTTGTCCACCAGCCAGGTGGCCAGCGAGTCGATCCCGTAGTTCTGGCATAGATACTTGGCCAACCCCAGGCAGATGGAGCAGGTGATGGGCTCCCGGGCATGGTGGACGCCGTTGTACAGCACCCCAGGCTTGCCGTTGTTGGAGCCGGGGCTGGAGGATACCTTGAGGGCCCAGACAGTCCGCCCCTCGTGGCTGGTGCCGATGGATTCCGGGGCCGAGGTGATGGCCGGGTAGAGGCTGTGGATGTTGTTAAGCTCGGCCACCGCCTCGGCGAAGGTGTAGTAGGCGCCGAAGGTCTGCTTGCTGTCCCGGAGCAGGTCCCTCAAATATGCCTCGTAATCCGGGTTGAGTATATCCACCCGGTACCCCTGCTTCTCCAGCAGTTCGACCGCGGCCTTGTCGGCGAAGCCCTCGAAGCCGGCCCCCTTCTTGACCACCATCACCTCGATATCGCCTGATCCTATCATCGGCCCCAGCGGCTCGAGAGTCGTAGTGTGCACGAAGATCTGCTGTGTCTGAGCGCCGGCCAGCGAGGCGCAGGAAGCCGACACCGCCAGGGCCAAACCTAAAAACCTCATGGCATTCTCTGAATCTATGGATTAGCTGTTTGTAGTGCGTCGGCGCCCGGGATAAACCGGGCGCCGACATTTTGGCTTAAACAGATTATCTGTCCTCTATCTAAGGACTGTCAGCTTTCTGGTCCCGCTGAACTCCGGGGTGGCCATCCGCACCAGGTAGACCCCGGCCGACACCTTCTGTCCGTCGGCGGACCGGCCGTTCCAGGTGACGCTGTGGCGCCCGGCCGGCTGCACTCCCTGCGCCAGGGTGGCCACCCTCTGTCCCACGATGTTGTATATCCCCAGCTCCACCCTGGTCTCCTTAGGCAGCCCGAACCTGATGGTGGTCGAGCTGCGTAGTGGATTGGGATAGGCCGTCCCCAGCTCGAATCGGACCGGCAGCTCGGACGGACCCGAGGGGCTCTCCACCCCGGCCGGCGCCTCGGGCTGACGCGTGATCCTCAACGCCTTCTGGGGATAGAAGCCCACCAGATTGCCGCTTGAGCCGGCCGCGCCGTCGAAGTACAGATCCAGGCCCGAGGTTCCGGCCGCGTTCTGGCAGCCGATGCCGCTCTCCCCCCGATCCTGCCATTTTTTGTACAGCAGGATGATGTCGTGGTCCAGGCAGCCGCTGGCATCGCTTCCGGTGGAATCGTAGAAGATCACCTGGAAGGAGTTGCGGTAGGTGTTGGTGCCGTAGAATGTCACCGAGTCGTACTGGACGATGAAGCGGTGGTTGGCCGCGTCGTGCCAGTAGCCCACCCAGCCGCCGGAGGCGCTGGGGTCCACGTCGTCCCATAGAGCGAACACCGCCGGCCGCGGGACGTCGCTGGCGTTGCTCGGCAGGTGGACGTGCGTTTCGTAGTAGGTCGGCGCCGCAACCGATCCCAAACCTACCCAGGCGTTGCCGCAGACAGATATCTGGGTGTAGCTGGCGCCGTACCAGTTGAAGCCGAAGGGCAGGGCCACCACCACCCGGCCGTCGTCGCCGGGCGTTACCTGGGTGCCGCCCGCCCCCCGGATGTTCTGCCACGAGTATATCGGAGCGCGGGAGACACCGTCAGAATCCTCCACCGCATAGTATCCTCCACCGTCCGGTCCGGCTGGCGAGTACCTCAGGTCCCCCACCGTCTCGTTCCAGCTGTACAGCCTCTCGGGAACCCCGTCGCACCTCATGGCCAAAGTGAACCCGACGCTCGTCCCGGGTGGCATGGCCCCCACCGACAGCAGGAACGAGTCTGTCCCGCTGGTCCCGGCAGCCCCGGGAGCTATCGTCCCATAGCCGGCCATGGAGTCGGTCACTGTGATCCGGGCGTCGGAGCACCGCAGGATGGCCTGGGTATTTTCCGAATAGCCCAGCCCGTCGTTCTTCAAACTGATCGCCATCCCTGCCGCCTCGTTCGGATCCAGCCGCCCGTTGCCCCCGATGGCCCGCCCGTTGTACGCCAGCACCCCGGTCCCCACCGTCAGGCTGAAGCTCGACGTCCAGGCGCTGTCGTTGGCATCGCGGCACTCCAAGGTCAGCGGGATCGTCATCCCGTTGGTGTCGGCCGGATTGATGTACACCCCGAACCCGGCCGCATAGTAGGCCGAGTCCCCGGCCGCAATATCCCCGAACGTGTAGGCGCTGTCCGCGGTCACGCTCCCGTTCGGGCTCGAGGTCCGCAGCTTCCCCACCACATTATTGGCCGTCGCCGTCCCGTAGTTGATCACCCAGGTCGGCAGACGCACCGTCTCCCCGGGGTTGGCTATCCCGTCGTTGTTGCCCGAGGCGTCCGACAGGGTATGGCGCAGGTGCGTCACGTAGGGGCCGGTGGGCGCGATGACCGTGGCCGTTCCCTCGTAGGGCTGGTGGTTGCGGGCGGTGACGGTGACATGCATCACCTGGCCTGCCGCAGCCGGCGTGGGGTGCAGGGTCACCTGGCCCGAGGCGTCGGTGGTGTCGTAGAGGTAAGTGTCCATGGTCTCGGTCATCAGGCAGACCAGGGCCCCGCGCACCGGGGCCTTGGTGGGATCGGTGACGGTGACCGTCCAGCTGTTGTAGCCGATGAGCACGGTGGAGGGGTGGTCCACCGTCAGGGCGATGGGCTGCTCGGTCAGGATGGGCAGGGCCGGGTCGCCGAAGCAGTTGAGCTCGTAGAGGCACCAGCGCATCATGTCGAACTCGTCCGAGGAGTCGGCGTAGGGCACCCAGGAGTTCTTGGCCATGGCCAGCACCTGTCCCTGGGCGGCCACTCCCCGTCTCAGGATGTTGCACATGAAGGTGGTGTCGATCATCTCCGATGGGCCCATGACGTAGCCCGACCCGACGTAGGCCCCCCAGCCGTAGCGGGAGTTCATGTGCACCCCCACCGCCCCGCCCCCGGCCCGGTTGATGATGTGCTCGGCCATGCAATCGCCGCCGGAGACCTCATCGAAGGCCCCGGTGAAGCAGGCGATGGAGGTGTGCACCCCCTGTTTGTCACCGTTGCTGGCGGCATCGGCATTGCTGGAGGTGTAGTATGCGCTGCCCATGTAGATACCGTTCTCGTCGCCGTGGCCCACCCAGTGCCCCAGGCCCCGCCCGTCGTTCATGCTGGCCACCATGGCCGACTGCGACAGCGTCCCGTTGCGCTCGAACAGCGAGTCGTCCAGCCAGCCGGCCGGGGTCATGGCCGCTATCGCCCTCTGCGTCGGCCGCTCCTCGTAGGACGACCAGAGGATGGCCGAGGGCAGCAGCATCTTCTTGATGTGCGTTCCGGGGTTGCTCTTTTCGTAGTTAAGTGTCTTGTTCACGAAGTTCTGGGCGCCGGCTACGTTGAGCACCGGGGCCCGGCCCACGAAGACGTCCGCATACATGTTGACGTTGTCCGACAGCTCGCCGTAGGTGTGGTCACCGTCGGCGTCCCAGGTGCCGTCAAGGTCGGCATAGTAGAGGTCGGAGGGGATCTGGTTCTCGTCGGGGTAGTAGCCGGCACCGCAGTTGGTGTAATAGGCGTGCCTCGCCGGCACCAGGTTCTGGCCCGAATTCAGGTCGTCGCCCTGGCCGGCCAGCAGCACGTTAACAACGCCCCAGGTGTTGCGGGCGTCGATGATGAAGTTGCGCACCCGTTCGATGTTGTCGTAGCCCGAGTAGTTGGCGTAGATGTAAGCGGTGCTGACCACCGTGTCCCGCCACCCCTTCTTGGTGTGCCAGGCCGCCAGCCGGGCGAAGACCGTGTCGTAGGCCGCCAGCCCGGAGATGATAACCGAGCGGTACTCTCCGGCCGGCAGGGCCTTGGAGGCCTGCCTTTCCACCCTGGGCGCGAAGCGCTCCACGTCGTTGGGATTGGCCACCAGCTCCCGGGCCTGGCCTGCGAACAACGACTGCTGGAAGGCGGTTGGTATGGTGGCCTCGGCCCGGTTCTCCTGGTAGCTTATCCTCAGGGTCAGTCTTTTGGCGAAGTGGAGCTTCTTGGTGGCCGGGTTGTACCTCACCGGATTGACCGCCACATGCCCGATGCGGTACCCGCCCAAACTGCCGGTGGACAGGGCCTCGGCCTGCCTCTCCGGATACAGGGCGTTCCGGTCGTATATGGCCAGGTCGGGCTCGACCGTCTTTATGTCGAACGTCTTTCCCGGCATGGGCAGGGGCACCGACTTCTGGGCCGGGATCACGTCGTAGGTCCCCTCTAGCTCGATGACATCACTCGAGGCCACCTCGACCCCGGTGACCACGGCTCCGGCCGGGATGGAGATCTGCTGGACCAGCCTCGGCAGGCGCGGCGCGCCCGAGGGGCCGTAGGCCGGCAGGCCCCGCAGGGAGACGGTCTGACGCCCGTCCACATTTTCGATGGCCAGGTCCTTGGGATCGAAACTTACCTGATGGATGAGCTCTCCGGCCCAGACGGACTGGGCGGCCAGGAGAACGGCCAGGGCGACGATGGCTGACTTCACTGGATTAGACCTTTCTAATAGTGTTATTGTTTCGGTTTTGCAAAACGAGTTTGAAGTGAGATGTTACTACATACCAACGGTATTGTCAAGTAACCGGATAAACAATCTTTTTATGGACGTTTTTCAGATATATGAATTTAGAGTAACAATAGATTTTAAGAGATGCTGTTTTTTCACCAGTTAAGAATGCAATTCTAAGGCATTTCATTCGTTTCTATTATAATTTATCATAATGTAGATATCCATTTGTGCATATAAGGCATAATTAACAATTCGTCGTCAATTCGTAACTCTATTAATTACAATGTATTAAAAATACTTCGATTCTGGCATGTTTTGTGCATTAAATGGCATCGGATATGTAACTATAATTATGGTGCGATTATGGCTGCCGATTTTCCGTATCTTGAGGAGCTCCAGGGGTTCATAAGCGAAGAGATAGATTCCATCGAGAAGTGGGACCTGGCGGTCTACTTCTGCCGGCAGGCGGAAGCCAGGGAGACGGTCGCCAGCCTTATAGCCCTGACCGGCAAGCCCGAGGAGGCCGTCAACCGCGCCGCCGACAGCTTCGTGGCCGAGAAGATCCTGTCCGTCCGCCGCTCCAGCAACGGCAAGCCTGATCTTTATTATGTCGCGCCGGATGCCAGGCCCCTGATGGAGAAGCTGCGCATCGGGCTCGACGACCGGCAATACCGCTTCAAGCTGATGATGCTGGCCCTGGAGAGCATCCGGAGCCGGAATATATCCTTTCAGGAGGAGAGGGTATGAAAAACTTGATCGTCTGCGCCATGGCGCTGGCCGTTCTGGCCGGTGCCGCGCCCGCCCAGCTGCTTGACTCCTGCCGGGCCTTCGTCTGGGACAACGACGCCGGGGAGCCGGCCCAGAATTACACGTCGGTGGATATGGACACCACCGAGCGCTGCTATTTCGCCTGGTCCGACAGGCGTTATGACAAGTGGGACGTCTTCGTGCAGCGCTACCACGCCAGCGTCAATATCTTCGACAGCACCAACATTATGGTGAACTACGACCAGAACTCGGCCCAGGCCAAGGTCGACCCCGACATCGCCTGCGACACCGCCGGGAACTTCGTGGTGGTCTGGCAGCAGGTGAACTCCCGCTTCGGCTATTATGACATCTTCTGCCGGCGCTTCGACAAGTTCGGCAACCCCCTGCAGACGGACCAGACCAAGGTCAGCAAGAGCCAGAACACTTACGTCAAGGACTGGCCCCGGGTGGCCCGGAACAAGACCAAGTATTCGACCTGGTACTCAGCCTATTTCGTTGTCGTCTGGCATGAAATGCGCGGTGCCAGCCATTACATCTACGCCCAGCTTTACGGAAACACGGGGAGCCCCATAGGCGACACCCTCAAAGTGAACGACAACAGCTCGGGCAACGCCAAGCATCCCGACGTCGCCTTCAACGACAGCCTTGTCGTCATTACCTGGGCCGACGACCGGACCGGGAACTACGACATTTACGCCCGCCACTACCGCTCCTTCACCACGGGGCTGGCGGCGCGCGGCCCCAGCTACAAGGTGAACGACGACACCGGCAACATGGCCCAGGACTACCCCGCCATCGCCATGCCGTGCACCACCGCCCAGGGCCGCTACTGGGTGATCGTCTGGCAGGACTCCCGCGACCACACCAACAACAACAATGCCGACATCTACAGCCAGCAGTACGACCCATGGGGCCAGCTTTACGGGTATCAGCGGGAGATAACGCCGAACTATGTTTCGTTTCTGGTGAGCCGCCGGCCCTCGGTGTCGAAGGGCCGAAACAGCTTCTCCTTCCTGACGACTTGGGAGGACAGCGGTGGCTACGGCCGGCGGATAAAGGCCCGGTTCAACGACACCAGGAACACGCTCGGGACCATACATGAGGTCAACGACAGCAAGGAGCCTCCGGGCAAGCACTACCCCTCATCCTGCTACTGGCACGACGACGTGGTCGTCGCCTTCCTCGATTCCAGCCGCGCCAAGTGCCGCGGCGACATTTTCGGCCAAAACTACAGGATCATATATGATCCGACCAATGGGGACACCCTGGAGCCGCGTTATTCGAACTACATGGTCAACTCCTGCGACCTGATCCGGGCCAACGGCCGCACCGGCTGGTACCATTACCCGGATTACGACAACCCGGCCACCGCCTGGGACGAGAACCCCCGGCCGGCCGGCTCCCCGGACTCGGTGATGATGCCCCTCGACTCCACCTACGTCCGGGCCATCCTTTCGCGGAACATCACCCCGGGTCGTTACTATTTCCGGGTGGTCGACACCGACACCTTCATGGCCGGGCGCAAGCAGAAGGGCAACATCAACGAGGAAGAATACGACGTCTGCCTTATGGACCTGGGCTACCCCGACGTGAACTTCTCGGCCGGCTCCATCACCGAGGCCCAGCAGGAATCGCTCAAGGCCTTCTCGGACGCCGGCGGCGCCCTGCTGGCCATCGGCAACGACTTCGGCGAGATGTACGACGGCACCAGCCTGTTCGGCCAGTACTTCGGTGCCGACTACCTGGGGCCGGGCAACGACGCCACCACCGGCAACATAGACTCACTGGTCGGAATGCCCGACGCCTTCACCCGGGGCATGGTGTTCGACTACCCCTACCATCAGGTGGAGGACAACTCGGTGGACATCATCGCCCCCCTGCGGACAGGTTGCGACACTGTCTTCATGAGCGGCGGACCGGCCAAGTGGGCATATTGCAGAGGATTATCTTATTCATCTTTCTGGAAGGACCCCAAGGCCGCCAACCGGCGCAACGTCTACCTGCCCTTCGTCATGTCGGCGCTGACCTCGGACGGACGGCACCCCAACACCACCACGGAGCTCACCCGCCGCATCCTTGGCTTCCAGGGCTTCAACGTGGAGCCCGAGCCAATCGCCGACCTTACGGCCGACACCACCAGCACCATAGAGGGCACCGTGGTCCTTCGCTGGACGGCCGTCAGCGACGACAGCCTGGCCGAAAGGGCTTCAGACTACCTGCTGAAAATCCGCGAGTACAATCCCGCCCTGCCCGAGGCCGGCAAGACCACCTCGGAGCAGGAGTTCCTGGACTCGGGCCAGGTCTATTACCAGTCCTGGACCCCGTCGGCGGTGGGCGTCGCTGAGTCCAAGACCCTATATCTGGCGCCGGGCAAGTCCTACGTCTTCGCCCTCAAGGCCGGGGACGATTCCAGCCCCGTCCGCTGGAGCGCCCTGGGCGCCGAGCCCATGATCAAGTCACGCGGCGACACCTTGACATATCATTACGTCTACATGGGTTCGAGCTATGGGCTGGGGACCGTCAATCCCTTCACCGAGAGCGAGCGGATCGGAGTCAGGAGCAGCGACACGCTCTTCGTGACCTGGTCCAGCTCCACCCTAACCTTCGGTTACGCCCGGATGAACTGGCTCACCGGCGGGGACCTTTTCTTCTACATGGACACCAAGGCCGGAGGGGCCGACTCCACCATGACCGACTGGAACGGCGCCAGCGTCGACACCGCCTCGGCCTTCGACGTGGCCGGGGACTTCAAGCCGGATTTCTGCCTGGCCCTCGACTCGCTGGGCAGCAAGTGCAAGCTGATGTACTGGAACGGGACCGCCTGGGCCGAGTCCATCGGAACCTATCCCGCATCCAATCTTTCCCTCGACACCATCAACGACACCTACACCACCGCGGCCCGGGTCCTCCGGAGCAAGATCGGCAATCCCGCCTCGTTGAAATTGCTGGTCCTGCACCTTAGGGAATACGACGATTGCTGCTACCGCTCCTTTCCCACGAATAATCCCATCGGCTACAAGGGCGCCAAGTGGATACCCCGATATCCATGGTACTATTATTTCGGCAGCCTGGCGGCCGGGCTTTCCCCCAGGAACACCGCCCAGGTGCTGGCGGTGGAGCTGGCCGAATTCTCGGCCTTGGAATCCGGCGGCGGAGTGATGCTCAACTGGCGCACCGAGAGCGAGACCGACAATTACCAGTGGCTCATCGATCGTTCCCTGGAGCCCGATGCCAACTACCAGCGCATCGCCGCCATCCCCGGCCAGGGCACCTCGCCCACCGGGCACAGCTACAGCTACACGGACAACACCGTCCTTCCCGGCAACACCTACTACTACCTGCTGGGAGACCAGGATTTCAACGAGAACGTCACCTGGCACGGGCCGGTGTCGGTGACCGTCGGGGGCGCGCCCGTGGACCGGGTGGCGCTCGGGCCCTGCCTGCCCAATCCGGCCCGGGGCTATTCATCGATTTGTTATCAGATCCCCGCGTCAGGGAGCGTCACCCTCAGGATATACGACATCTGCGGCCGGCTGGTGCGCACTTTGGCCGACGGGGAGCATCAGCCCGGGCGCTATCGCGCGGCCTGGGACGGCGCCGATGAAACGGGCAGGCCTGCGGCCTCGGGCGTTTACTTTTACCGGCTGGAGGCCGGAGGCGCCAGCCTGACGGGAAAACTTGCTTTGATCCGATAACTAGACACACCGGCTTCTGGGAGGTTCTATTATGCGTTCATTCCTATTGGTCACCGCTCTCCTGGCAACAGCCACTCCCCTTCTGTCCCAGCCTTCCGACACCTGCAGGATATTCATATGGGACAACGACGCCGGCGAGTGCGCCCAGGAGTATCCGGCCACCATGATCGACGACGACGACGACTGCTTCGCCGTCTGGGCCGACAGGCGCGACGGCAACTGGAACATCTACGGCCAGAAGACAAGCTTCGACGGACGACCTTTGTTCGGCAACTTCCTGGTCAACCAGAACCCCGGCTACGACTACGGCAGCCAGAAGAATCCCGACATCTCCGGGATAAGCAGAAACAGCCGCTTCGCCGTGGCCTGGCAGGAATCCACCAACTCCACCAGGTACCGCATCAGGACCCGGATCTTCAGCGTCTCCGGCGAGCCGCTGTCGAACGAGATCCTGGTCAGCATCAACGACCTTCGACCCAAGTTCCGCCCCCGGGTGGCCATGCACAAGTACTCGGGCCGTTTCGTGGTGGTCTGGACCGAGTATGTGGACGTCAGCACCTCCAACGTCTACGCCCGACTGTTCGGGCCCGACGGCGTTTACCTGAGCGACACCATCCTGGTAAACCAACATGTATCCGGCGGCCGCCACCACCGCCGGCCCTCGGTCTGCTGCAGCGATTCGGGTGTCGTCGTCGTCTGGGAGGACTGGCGCAACGGCGACTATCCCTGCATCTGGGCCCAGCGATTCGATCTGGACCTCCGCCAGATCGGCAACAACTACCGGGTAAGCGACCCGTCCAACCACGCCTACTACCCGGACGTCGCCACCGTCAGCTACACCGAGGACGGCTTTCATGCTGTGGTCTGGGAGGACCGGGGCACCGGATCGTTACGCAATATCTTCATGCGGAAGTACACCTGGCGTGACACCCTTACCGGATCTATCAGGGTCAATCCCACCGCCCTGACCACCAGCTACGCCCCCACGGTGGCGGTCCACCCCGACCAGGGGTTCGTGGTAGCCTGGCACGACTCCGTCAACGGGAACGTCGAGCGGCAGGTATTCGCCCGTTACTGCCCCCGGAACTCCGAACCCGCCAACACCCTCCGGCTCTGGGACGACAGCACCCGCAACCAGAGCTATCCCGTCGTCTCCGCCAACGACCGGGTCTTCACCGTGGCCTGGCACGACTCGCTGCGGCCCACCGGCCGGGGCGACATCTTCGGGCAGAACATCATTGTGGCAGACCTCTCTCAGGACACTATAGCAAAATATAGAGAAAATTACCGCATCGACAACCTGCGGGCCAACGGCCGCAAGGTGTGGTATTACCCTAAAAAGAACTTCGACAATCCGGCCACCCCCGATTGGAACGAGGACCCCATCGCCGAGCCCGATTCCATCCGCATCCCGCTGGACTCGGCCTTCGTCCGCGCCTTCGCGGAGCGCAACAACGTCCCCGGGCAGCAGTTCTTCAAGATCACCGACAGCCCCATCCTGGAGGAGGACTACCCGCCCAACTGGAAGAGCTCCATCAACGGCGGCGACTACGACCTCTGCGTGCTGGACCTGGGGTACGCCGAGGACGGCC
>CAZFJC010000028.1:3388-32255 GCA_964518765.1 uncultured bacterium | reverse complement strand
GGCGAGCCCAGCTCCCAGCACAAAAGCGCCGGTCTAATGCTCTTAGAAGCGGCTATGAATATTGCCTTGATCCGCAGTTGGCGATAGATCAGGGTATCCAACATATCCAACGCCACCACCCCGCCGGACGAATCAGCATAAAATCCCTGGCTGTTTCCCGGCAGCACGGCATCAGGTACCGGCAGCCAACTGTCCCCGCTTTGATAGAGGACCTGGGTCCCGATGGAGTCCTCGGCTGAAGCCTTCAGCCATCTCAGATAGCCCCAACCGGCTCTAGAGCCCAGAGCCGAGAGGTCGCCGAAATCGACCGCCCCGCCGGTGAGCCAGCCAACGCTATCGGCCAGGACTACGCTGTCGCCCGATAGGATGGTGTTCTCGAAGAGGTCCGAGGAGAATTGTCCCGCCCGGCTCTGCCTCCAGCTGCCGCTGCCCGGAGGAAAGGAGGTGTCTATGGCCAGGCTGCGCACCTGGCTGCAAGGCCCCGTCTGCCCATGCTGGTCTTTGGCTCTGGCCGCCCAGTACCAGACCATGCCCGAGGCCAGGCCCTGTCCCGGAGCGTATTGTACGATGGCACCGCTGGGGCCGTTGCCGGCCGAAAGGCTCTCCGGGCTTGATAGAGAAGGCTGGTCATCGAGGTATAGCCAGTATCCGAGCTGGTCGGCGTCGTCATAACAACGACAGGAGAACAGGGGATGGTCATCGCCCAGGGCGGCGCAGTCAAGCGGTCCCAGCAATGATGTCTGCAGCGGCGGCAGGTTTTGATAACGGGAGGCGACCGTGTCCGCCATGGCGGCATGGCCGTTGATCGAGTCTCCGAAACAGCAGTGATAGTTGACTGGAGTGCGCCATCCCTTGAGATAGCGCTCCAGCCAGGCGATCAGGTGCCTGCGGGCATAGCGCCTCTGCAACCCGCGGCTGATGGTGGCCGTGCCGTCGCCGAACGGAGAAGTCCAACTATCAGTGAACTGGCTGTGGTTGGCGCCGTCGATGACCGCAAAACTGGCCGGCTGGGTTCCATACCTATAGAAGTCGTTATAGACTTCATCCCAGGGAGCGATCTGGTCCTCGGTTCCCTCCATTATAAGGAGGGGCTGGGCGATGTGCTGGGGATGGGTGGCCGGGCTGGATTGCGGCCCGGAGAATGAGACCACGCATTTCAAAGTATCGAGCATCTTCAGGGTATCGGCCGCCAGACAGGCGATGGAGCCTCCCATGCTGTGCCCGGCGAAGGCCCAGGTCCATCGGTCCAGTTTATTGTAGAAAATATCGCCGGCAACGGTGTCCAGGCCGGCCGTGTATTTAGCAGCCGCCTTCATGTCGATGGCCCGGCCGTAGTGCGAGGGCGTGGGAAACGGGTTGGAGATGGTGGGCACCACCACCACGTATCCCCAACTGGCTAGATGTTGTCCATAGGAGGCATACTGGTCGATGCCGATGAAGAAACCGTGCCCGAAGACGACTATGGGACAGGGCACCGCTCCGGGCGCCACTGCGCTGCCTCCGTCGCTGGGGTAATATATCTTGGAGTTCGACATGTTGGAGGTCGAGCCTCCGGGCAAGGTGGGGATGTCGACTGTGCGCACCGCCACCTGGTAGATGCCGGTGGTATCGTAATCCAGGCACCAAGCCGCGGCCGAGGCGGCCAGCAAAACCAATAAAATCAAAAGCGTCCTCATCTTTCTTTCCTCCTGGTTGATAATCTCCTGGGTTTATTCGTTACGGTTTTAATTCGTCGCTATCCAAAGATTCCAAGACCTCGGCGGGCTTTCCCTGCCCGGAGGCATAGCCCAGCTCCACCGCCCGGGCCATAGCCTGCTCCGCCTCCGGGAAACGCCCTTCGGCGATATAGCATCGCGAAAGCGCCAGCCACGAAGGCCAGTAATTCGGATCGGCACGAACGGCCGCAGCATAAGCCTCGGCCGCCTCGGACCAGCGTCCTAGACCCTCTAGCGCCGCTCCCCTGAGATTCTCTATCTCTGCCTGGCGGCCGGCTGTGCTGCTGGCCCGGCCAGCCAGCGACAGTGCCTTTTCGTATTCTTTGATACTAATGAGCACCAGACCGACTTCTACCATATCCCTGGCCCTTCTTGGCCTGGCCTTAAGGAAAAGGTCTGCCAGCTCTTCGGCGTTCGAGGTATCTCCCAAGGATAGGCTTGCCTTTGCCATCCGGGCCAGCATGAAGACCCGATCACCTCCTGAGGCCAGGGCCAACCGATAATGCCTCAGGGCCGTCTCCAAGCTATCCAGCTCGAAGGCCACCTCCCCCAGCTGCCGGTGGAAATGGCGCACCGATAAACCCAGATCTAAAGCCCTCCGATATATGCCCATAGCATCAAGGAAAGCACCCTGCCTGGCTCTTATCCTGGCCGCCAGATGGTAGCCCCTTTCGTACAAGGGGTGCTCCGCCATAAGCTGCTCCGCAGCCATTCCGGCCTTGTACAATGAGCCGGCGCCGTATAGAGATCTGGCCAGGGGCCAGAGCAGCGACCGGTCCGGATTGTTTCCGACGGACATTTCTATCAGGGGCGCTGCTCTATCGTAATCGCCTTTATAAAAATGCTCCAGCCCCGAGAGCCCTTGCCCCCGCGCCCGGCTGCCCTCGGTAGTCAATATCCCGGGATGAAGGCCAAGGGCCGCAGCCACCACCGCGCCATAGGCGAAATAGACGGCGAACACCAAACTCTCACGCACTTGGGGGCGGGTCACCAGCCAAACGGTTGCCAGGCCGGCCGGAATCGCCGCCGCCATCAGCCATCCGATACCCAAAATCAAGGGGCCGGCAACATAGGCGATCCCCACCAACAAAGCGGTGGCCATCCTCCCCGGTTTCTCCCCCAACATAGTGGGCAGCGTCAGGATCCCGGATCGCCGATCTCCCTTCACGTCATTGAGATCTTTGGTGGCAAAAGACAGGCCGAAACAGACTAGGATGAACCAGGTCAAGCGTTCCGGAAAGAGCGAGATGGTCCTGCTCCCGCCGAAGGCCGAGTATCCCAGCCAGGCCGCCGCCAGGGCGGCCAAGGCGATGAGGAACACCGAGAACGGATAGTATCTCCTCAGCCTGAGCGGCGGCGCCGAATATGCCAGCGACAGCGCATGGGAGAACAGCACTATCAGCAGGGCCGGCTGTCCCAGCACCGCGGCAAAAGACAGGGAGGCGGCGGCATAAGCCGCGGCCGCCTTGATCAGAACGGCTGCCTCCAACTCCCGCCTGGCCAGAGGGTTCGGCTTGCCGGTAACCGCGTCGATATCGCGATCGAACAGGTCGTTGACCAACACCGCCGATTGGAAGACGAAGATGATTGCCGCCACCGCCCCGACCGCAAAAAGATAGTCGAAGGGATTGACGAAAGCTTGCGGATAGGCCGGCCCTACCGCCAGCCATCCAGCCCAGAATCCCAGAAGCACCATGCCGGCATAGTGAACAGTACGCAGGGGCCGGGCCGAGGCCAGCAGAGAAGCGGCCAGCCATCGTTTCCACCTTACCAGCCATGCGGCCAAAAGACCCGAGAACAGAAAAAGAAACAGTATGGTATATTTACCGGTATCGCTGGGGAGGAGGCCGCCTGGGCCGAACACCTGGGCCGCCGCCATCGAACTTCCGGACAACAAGGACCAGGCGGCGGCAAACAGCAGGGGCAGCGAGCCGACGCTGACGCAGGAAAGGAATATCAGGACAAAGGCGACGGCCGACCTCCAGACGGAGCGCCCCTTTTGCCAGCAGTACCAAGCCCCGGCCAAACAGCCCAAAGCCACTTCGATCCTAATCCCGGGCGAGGCCCCGGAAAGCCGATGCCAAGGAGCGAAGGTGTATAGCAGGAACTCGGGTATCTGCTTTAGTTCGGAGAGGTAGTATAGCTGGAAGCCTCCCCCCAGGAGTCGATCGATGACGACCGGCAGGATGATCACCGGAGACCCGGCGGCCGCCGCCCGGGTGACCCCCTCTATGGACTGGCCGGTCAACCCGTGTACCAGAAGGATGATGATCAGGAAGAGCGAGAGGAAGAAGGCTGGAAGATGGAGAAACACCATGAGCTGGGACTGCATGGGCTCCAGTCCGAAGCCCAGCTGTCCGGTGTTCTCAAAGGCCCCCTCCAGAAAGGCCCTGATCAGGCAGGATCCGGCCATCAGCAGCCATGACCAGCCTAGGTCATAGTCCGACTGCTCTATAGCTTCTAGAATCCTGGCAGACAAGGCAGGCCTCTTGGTGCCTGCCTTGTCTTTTTCTGAACTACGATCCAATTGTAAATCGAGCTTGGGGTTATTTGATCACCACCAGGCGCAAGGCGTTCGACTGTCCGCCAACCTCGGCCACCGCCAGGAAGACGCCGCTGCCGGCCCTCCGTCCTTGTTGGTCGCGACCGTCCCACCGCAACCGGTGCCAACCGCCCGAAACGTCTTTGTCCACTAGCCCGGCCACCCGCTGTCCGGCAATGTTGTATACTGAAACCCTCAGCCTTCCCGTATCCGCCGTCCGACAGTTGAGCTCGAAGCCTTCCCGGGATGGATTGGGTCCAACGCATTGCAGAAGAATGCCGCCGGTGGCCGGCCCCTGGATACTGGGACCTCCGGCCACACCCAGCGCCTGGGCCGCGGCCACTGCCTGGGGCGCCTGGACCCGGCCTGAACCGAAAACTGTGTCCTTGCCGGCCGCCCCCAATGGCAGGGCGGTGGCTTCTAAGATGGAATCCACTTGGGCCGGTGTCAGGTTGGGGTTGGCCTTAAGCATCAAGGCCGCCAGCCCGGCCACATGCGGGGTGGCCATGGAGGTGCCGTCCCAATTGGCCAGGCCCTCCATGATGGCGTCCCAGTAGCCGCCGCCTTTTTTACAGGAGAGGATCTTGAGTCCCGGAGCGCAGACATCGGGCTTGAGCAGGCCCTGTAGCGACGGGGGATTGTAACGGTAGTCCTGCCAGCTGACGTAATGGTTTGTGTAGCTGGTGTCGGTCAAGGTGAGATACCATTGGGTCGGCCCCCGGCTGGAGAAGCTGCCGATCCCGTCGACGCTGTCGGTGGCCCCGATGGTGATCACCCCCCCGGTGCTGTCGCCGCCGTGAAGGTAGCTGTCCGGATACCAGGGCGCCGGGACGTCGCCTGGACAGGCGATGTCGTACGGTTTGGCGAAATGTCCCCCGGTTGAGGGGTCGCCGTTTCCGGCCGCCACCGTCATGATGACCCCAGCCTGGCGGATCATATCGCACTCGGTACGCATGATGCCCTTGAGCATCTGGCTGGTGTCCCCGTTGTCGGTGATGGAGAAGCCCAGCGACATGGTGATGATATCAGCGCCGTTGGCCACCCCGTAGTCCATGGCCGCCAATAAGTCCTCCAAAGTGCCTCCGGCGCCGCTATCGGGAAAGACCTTCCCGATCATGATCTGGGCTCCGGGGGCCACGCCAACCTGCTGGCCGCCGGCGCCGGTCCCGGCCACGGTCCCGGCCACATGGGTGCCGTGCGGCGGGGTGGCTCCGGCCACGATGGCCCAGGGATCGGTGACCCCGGCGTCCATGGGATCGTTGTCGTGGTCGGCGAAATCCCAGCCCCTGACATCGTCCACATAGCCGTTGCCGTCGTCATCCACCCCAGTATTGCCGCTCTGCTCCGCCTGATTTATCCAAACGCGCGAGGAGAGGTCGCCGTGATTATAGTCCACGCCGGTGTCGATGACTTCGACGACGACGTCCTCGCCATGGTTGCCCGATGCCCAGACCGTCGGGGCCCCGATCTTCTGGACGCCCCAGGCTATCCCCTTGGGAGCGGGGCATGGCTGCCCTTCACCCTGGCCCGGGTTCTTGACCCTGGGAAGCTCCGGATTTTTGACAATCGGCTTGGAGAGCACGATGGCGCCGACGTCGCTCCTTTCGGCCAGTGTCTTGATGAGGGATGGCTGGAGTCTAGCCGAGATACCGTTGATCATGACCAGGGGCCTGATCCTCTCGGCACTTCCGGCGACCTCCTCGGAGCGCAAAATTTCTATGATTCCTGCCTGACTTCGTTCCGAAAATTTTTTAACCTCCTGGTAAAACAGATGGCTTGCCTTCCTTCGGTCCCGGCCGCTGTTCTCAAATTTGAGCGACGATTTGTCCGGAGACTCTTTCATCAAGATGATGACCGGAATCTTTTCATCGGGACCGGCCGCCGCCATTCGTCTTTCCAGATCAGGCATAATGATGGCCATCGCCCAGGAGGTCGTGCAGAGAATAGCTATGACGGCTAGAGTTGCCAAAACGGTTCGGCGCATTTTCCCTCCTTATTATGGTGTTACGGACTATCGGTCGCCTCTAATCCATCATCCTCCTAACCGCAGAGCACGCCGAGATAATTTCGTATGAAGGTCGGCGTTCATTATGCCTCGATTTTCCCCTGGCATGGCTCAAATTAGGCTCGACTTGGAACATGCCTTTATGCTTGGCGGTTGGATCTGGTGTAGACGATTAGAGGTTTTCTCTTATTGCGTTTTTGAGGATAATCGACAGGCATCACCAAACTATACCCATTGATAATATGTTGATATAAAAAGAGTTGACAGACAAACGATAACACCGTATAATGGGTTCATGGATGATCTACGCCATCTCCTGTTCGACAGAGGGCGGGTTAAACGCACCCTGGAGCTTTTAGAAAAAAACGGCTGGCCCGATCCGACCACCGACCCCGAGCGTACTCTGATCCATGGCCATGCGCTGAATCTTTACGGCGCCTATGGCCGGGCCCTGCGCCTCTTCACCTCCATCCCCTCCAGCCCCCGGTATGACGCCGAAAGATTTTGGGGACAGTCGTCCTACTATATCCGGATCGGAGCGCTTCATCAGGCCAAGCGGCTGCTCGATCGGGCCTTCTCCTGCCACCCTCCGATCTGGCTCCTGCCCCAGCTGTACAACAATCTGGCTACCTATTACAACCAACTCGGCAGGTTCGACGATTCCATCAAGGCCAACCAACAGGGGCTGGAGGAGGCCGAGCGTTCGGGCAACATGATCCAGCATCTGATGCTCACCGGCAACCTCAGCATCACCGGTGCCATCAGGGGCGATCCCAGCCAGTCGTTGACCGTGCTGGAGAGGGTGGTCAGACAGCTATTGGAGAGAGACAGCGTGCTGGCGTCCGCCCATTTTTTGATCGTCCAGGCCGACATCTACAATCTGATGGGAATGGCCTCCCATGCCAGGCGCTGCCTCCAGAGGGCCGAGAAGCTGTTGGAGGAATCCGGCAGCGTGGGGCGGATGGTGCTGCTCAAGCTGGAGATGGGCGCCCAGCTCAGCCGCCAGGGGAGCACCTCCCGAGAGATGGATTGCTACCACCAGGCCCTCGACCTGCTGCGTGATATTCCCGATCCCCTTCTGGAGAACCAGGTCTACACCAATATATCCTTGGTCCATTTCCGCAAGGGGGATTTCAGCCAGGCTCTGGGTTTGATCGACAGGCTGCTGGCCGATGCCCGGTCCAAAAATCTGGCACCGCAGGCGTTGGCGTCACTCAGCTTAAAGGGCCGATATCTTATAGGGGCAGGTGCCGCTAAGGAGGGCATTGCCGTCCTTGAGGAGGCCAGGGATCTGGCGGAGCGTTTAGACATAAACCAGTTCCTTTCCGTTGTTTCTTTGCACCTATGCCTGGGCTGGTTAAAGCTCGGCCGTCAGTCAACTGCCCTGGATTGCCTCCGCCTGGCTCTCTCAACCTCCGCCCAGAGCGGTCAGGTTGCGGCCTTGTTGTCAGAGCCAGAGGATCTTGAGACCTCCTTGAGGACATTGGCCGGCCAGTTGACAGTCGATCCCTTCCTCTCTCGGCTGATCGTCTCCCTAAGAAACCATAAACTGCTCCGGCAGCTTCTCCGCTATGACCCTCCCCACGGCAAGCTGATGTTTCTCCGCTCCCTCTCGGTCCACGATTCGGGGCCCCTGCGTGCCACTATTTCATCCCTCTCCCGCGATCACGATCCCAAGGTGCGGTCCACCGCCCGGGCTTTGCTGGCCAGCTGGGAGAGGCATACCTCCTATCGGGTATCGGTCCTCGGCCCTATGAGGGTCTTCATCGAAGACAGATTGTTGCCGGAGAATTCCTGGGTGCGAGCCGGAGTCCGCCGCCTTTTTCTCTTCTTGCTTTTGAACCGCGGCCGCTGGATGACCTACGAGCAGGTTCTGGAGACGATCTGGCGCCATCCGGACCCAGAGGCCGCCCGTAAGGTCCTGGCCAACCGCCTGTCCGAGCTACGCCGCATCATAGAGCCCTGGCATCTGCCCGGCCGCCCCTTCCTTTTGCTGCAAAGCCGTCCCGGGGCCTGCGGCCTGTTCGGCCAGGATCGCATCTGGGTGGATGCCGAGGAATTCTCGACCCTGATCAGGCGGGCCGAGGACGCCCACTCCCGGCGCTGTTTCCGCGAGGCCCGAGGCTGCTACCGGCGAGCGCTGGACCTCTATGCTGGCGACCTTCTCGAGGAATATCCCTACGAGGATTGGTTGGAATCTAAGCGGACCGCCCTGCGTCTACAGTACTTCAGATCTTCGGCCCGCTATGCCGCCATGTCCCGCGAGGCCGGCAACTTGCCCGAGGCCCGCCGCGCTCTGGAGGAAGCCATGCTGCGCGACGCCGGCTGCGGAGAATGCCTGCGTTTGTTGATCGAGATCCTCTGCCAGATGGGGCTTTACAGACAGGCCCGGGATTGGGCGCAGCGCCATACGGATTTTCTTAAAAGGGAACTCGGCCTCAGCCCCGACCCCGAGGTGCAGCAGGCCATCGCTCGGCTCGAAGGCCGTTTCTAGATGGTTTCTTGTCTCAAAACGATTCCTGAAAATCTCCCTTGCTTTTTAACCCCGAATTATGGATAATCTAACCTGGGGCCAATGCCTGGCCCCTGACGCCATCGGCATAAAGATCAGCCGTCCCGGGGACCAACAATGAACCAAAAGATAATACTCTGGTCCATCGCCTCCGAGCCCCTGTTCCTGGCCGCCGTGGCCTGGTTTTTGAAGCGCACCGGGTCCCTTCCGCCGGCCGGGTCCGCGAAGTCCGGGGAGGTGGTTCTACTGGTTTTCGCCGCTGTTTCTCTGTCGCTAGCTTGGGCGGGCTACCAGTTCGCCAACGGCCTCTTTGCCCCCAAGCCTTCGACCCTTGGCCCAGGTCGAGCTAAGCCGCCCTTCGGACATCAGCTAGTGGCTGTGTCCCTGGCCTCTGGCCCCGGCGTCCTCGGATTCGCCCATTACCTTATTTATGGGGTTGGCTGGGTGCTTTTGGTTTTCAACCTGGGGGCCTTCGTCTTGGCCGCTAGATATGTATTAGACTTCGCCGCCGACCTCCAATGATCATCAAGGTCAGGGTGGTCCCCAACGCCAAGCAGGAACGGCTGGTCCGACAGGCCGACGTGCTCAAGATACATCTCTGCGCTCCGGCCTTGGAGGGCCGGGCCAACCAGCGTCTGGTGGAGTTCCTGTCGGAGACCTTCCGGGTCAAAAAACGGCAGATAATCATCCGCCAGGGTCTGAACTCTCGCGACAAGGTGGTGGAGATCCTGGAGCCGTGAGCCCCACCGTCCGACTGCGATTTCCCCGCCTGACCCTGCTGGCCATGACGCTCCTGGATTTGGCCCTGGTGTCCCTATCGGCCCTGGGCCTGCAGGACGGAAGGCTTTGGCTCAAGTTCCTCTCCCTGCTGTTGCTGGCCCTCTCGGCTTCGGTCCTGCTGCTGTTATGTCGGGAGTGGTTCTCTCCTTCCTACGTCGTATTTTGCGGGGAGACGATAACCGTCAAGTGGAACAACTGGCGCCTGTCCGGCCGCCGTCTGCGGGCGGAGCTGACCCCCGCTAGGCCCCGGACCCTGGAGCTGGAGGTGGGGGCGCCCTCGGTCTCGCTGGACCCGGTGGGCCCGTTGCATCTTTCGGCCATGTTCGCCGTCCGGCCCCTGCTGGCGGCCTTCCTGCCGCCCCATCTAGCAAGGATGTATTTCCTTGACTCGCGAAAAATATCGGAGCTTCTGAGGCCCGGCGGCGGCCCGGCCGTCATCCGTTTTCCGGCTCTGTTATTCGGAAGAAGGAGGATTAGGCATGCCCTTGAAAAGGCTCTGGGATAGCTGGTTCTCAAGCCAGAAGCCCCTCAAGCCCGGTCTTTATCAGTACCGTGGCCAGGAGGGGGGCCGGGCGTTCCGCCTGCACCTGCGCATCGAGCCCGACGCACGCGGGGTGCTGGCCATTAATGCCTCCAAGATACTGCACCTGAACCAAACGGCCGCCGAGATGGCCCGCCACATAGTCGAGGGCGACGAACCCGACCGGGCCTTGGACGAGATGATGAAACGCTACCGGGGGGTGGGACGGGAGAAGCTCCGGGCCGACTACCTGGGGCTCAAGCGGAAGATAATGGAGCTGGCCCGCACCGACGACATCTGTCCCGTAACCTACATGGATATGGAGAGGATCGAGCCCTTCTCCACCCCGGTCTCCGCCCCCTACCGCATGGACCTGGCCCTGACCTACAAATGCGACAACGCCTGCGGCCATTGTTATCTGCCCAGGGGCCGGATGCCGGCCGAGATGGACACTGCTCAATGGAAAAAGGTGATATCGAAGCTCTGGGAGATCGGTATACCCCACGTCTGCTTCACCGGTGGCGAGGCCACCCTGCGGCCGGACCTGGTGGACCTGATAGCCTTCGCCGAGGAGACCGGCCTGGTGGCCGGCCTGCTGACCAACGGCCGGCGTATGAGGGACAAGAAGCTGGTGGCCGCCATGGTTGAGGCCGGGATCGACCATTTTCAGGTCACCTTGGAGTCCCATGATTCCAAAATACACGACAGGATGGTGGGCAAGAGGGGCGCCTGGGCCCAGACCGTGGCCGGCATCAGGAACGCCGTGGCCACCCCGGTCTACACCATCACCAACACCACCATCACCAGGCTTAACGCCAAAGGGTTGCCCCAAACCCTCAAGTTCATTAAATCGCTGGGCATCGAGGCCGTGGCCTGCAACGGGCTGATCTATTCGGGCAAGGGGGCCGAGTGCGGCCTCGGGTACGCCGAAAGAGAGCTGATTCCGGTGCTGGAGAAGGCCCGGGAGGCGGCCGGCAAGCTGGGCCTAAAACTCATCTGGTACACCCCCACCCAGTACTGCCAGCTGGACCCGGTCAAGCTGGAGTTGGGAGTCAAGGCCTGCACCGCCGCCAAGTACAACATGTGCCTCGAGCCCGACGGATCGGTCATCCCCTGCCAAAGCTGGTTCGAGCCCCTGGGCAACATCCTGCGCGACCCCTGGGAGAGGATCTGGAACGCCGACCTGGCCCGCGACCTGAGGAAGCGGAAAAGGGTCCCGTCGAAATGCCGGGCCTGCGACCGGCTGTCGCTGTGCGGCGGCGGCTGCCCCATCTACAATCGCCAGGCCGAGGTGATGTGTCTGGACAGCAAGTCGAACACGTGAGCCGGGCGTTTTGTTGATGTCAGAGAACGGCTCATGTTCGCATGGAGTGCGCATGTCAAAATCGTTTTTAGTTGGTATCGCCATCTGCCTTTTTCCTTTGGCCGTTAATGCCCAGCATTTCTTCTCATATCGGCTTACCGGAGGCTTGGCCAATTACCCGCTGCACGATTTCAAGGCTCGTTTTTCCGATCCCTTCGATGTCAAAATCAAGAAAGATGCATGCAATCCTTACGCCGGCTTGGCTTTTATTCGGAAGATAACCTGGGAGTCATATGTTTTTGCAGAGATCGAATACCTTCGGACATCGATTTCCTACGATTCCCTAATGCATTGGTATTATTACTCTGGTGGATACGGTATTTCTGGCTATCATTGGCTGCTGGACCTGTATTCGGTTCCTGTATCCTTGGGTTATGAAAAAAGAGTCTGTTTAAAAAGCAGTAGTATTGTCCCGTTCTATCAGGTAGGCGGTTCTCTTCTTTACAGCGCCGTGGGAAGCCGGTGCTGGAGCGATTCCATGCCCCTGGTTCAAGAGACTAAAAGCGGCTTCGGCTACGGTTTTTTCGGGTCCTTCGGGCTGTCCTTCCCTGCATGGAAGCGACTGACCGGAGTGGTCAAGGCCCGTGCCCGCTACGCTGACGGCATGCACTTCACCGGGGATTTCGCCGGCTTCAAGGCCGACTTCAGCAGCTTCGACCTCTCGGTTGGGGTAGAGTACGGCTATTAAGGCTGCCCCGACCCGCATTTTCCGATCATCTACCACAATCTGTTTATGGCCGAGAACCCGTCATCCGACATATTGCTCGACACCGAGCGCCTGCGCCAGGTATCAATGGAGGAGCTGGCCGGCCTTCTGCAGGAGCGGGTGGCCGACAGCGTGGACTCCTCCTCCCGGCTGGAATCGCGCCTTGAGGCCGAGCGCCTTCTGGCCGCCCGATGCCGCCGGCTGGTAACCGAGCTGTCGGCCATCAGCCGCACCCCCCTGCCCCAGGCCGGCAGGTACCTGGAGGAGCTGAAGGCCTTCGCCTCCCGCATCGCTCAGGACTGCCTGGCCCCGGCCAACCAGGGCAACCCCTTCCGCCAGTCCTGGGAAAAGGCTCTCCGTCGCCACCAGTCCCTGGCCAACTCGCTGGAGCAGGCTATGGCCTCCTATGCCGCTTCGGAAAACGTCTCCTCACTGCGTCAGGCCATGCTCGAAGTCTTTCTGGGCCGATGCCGCGCCGCCGGACTCTTCGCCTCCGCCTGTTGCCAAAAACCGGATGACCGGGCCAGGGACCTGCTGACCGATTCTCTGGAGTCGGACCCGGGCCTGGCCGCCGCCTTCTTCGGCCGGGGCCTGTTGCTGGCCGAGGCCAAGCAGCATCGGCTGGCGGCCGACGATTTCCAAAGGGCCGTGGAGCTGGAGCCGTCCATGGCGGCCGCCTGGCGTGGGCTGGGCACCGCCCGCCGCTTCCTGCACGACTATCCCGGTGCCCTGGCCGCCTTCGACCAGGCCGTCAAATTGGACCCGCGCTCTTCGGCCGCTCTCACCGGGCGAGGCATCGTCCACAACCTGTTAGGAAACAACTCGGCTTCGATGCTGGACCTGAATCGGGCCGTCGAGCTAGATCCTCTGAACACCCAGGCCTACAATAACCTGGCCAACGAGCTTTGGGAGAGGGGGGAACATGATCGGGCGCTGGAGTATTACAACCGGGCGCTGGAGATCAACCCCCGATACGTTCAGGCCCTCAATAACCGGGGCAACCTCTACCGCGACCTCAAAGAATACGACCGGGCTCTGGCCGATTTCGCCCGGGCCCTGGAGATAGATCCGGAGCACACCTACGCCTTCAACAATCGGGGCAACGTTTACGCCGATCTCAAGCAGTACCAACTGGCCCTGAACGACTACAGCCGAGCCATCGAGCTCGACCTGGAACACCCCGAGGCCCTTAACAATCGCGGCATCATATACACCGAGATGGGAAAACTCCAGGAAGCCCTGGAGGATTTCACCCGGGCCATCGAGCTGGATCCGCGCCACGCCGCCTCCTACACCAACCGGGCCATCATTCTTTCGGACCTGGGCCGCATACCGGAGGCGGTGGCCGACTACAACCAGGCCATCTCCCTGAAGCCTGAGGAGAGCGCCAACCACCTGAACCTGGCCGAGCTGTTTTTGGTCAACGACCGCTATCAGGAGTTGCTGGCCTGTCTGGACCTGGCCGACCCCCGCCTGGGAGACGAGGGCGACCGGCTGGTGCTGCACTATCTGCGGTCTATCGCCCTGCGAATGCTGAAGCTTGACAGCCGGGAGAGCGATCTCTGCTTCGAGCGCATTCTGTCACGGGTCTCCTATGTCGGTTGGTCCTTCAACGCTATCGACCGCTGGCTGGAAAAGGCCTTCATCGAGGACGGCGTCCGGGACCAGATCGCCGGCCTCACCCAGCGCCTTAAAGCTAAAACCAAGATCTGAGAAGAAGCCCTCAGACCCGACCACCCAAAGGGAGGAAAGGAAATGGAGAACGAAACCGCCAAGAAGCCAGAGGCATCTGCGCCGAGGGCAGCCGAGGCGCCGCCCCAACCGAGGTTTCTCTACATACCCATCGAGCGGCTGATCATCATGGACGTCATCGCCACCGGCTGGTTCGAGTTCTACTGGATGTACCTCAACTGGCGGGAGCTGCGAAGGCAGGGAAATAAAACCTTCAGCCCGTTCTGGCGCACCATCCTCGGATTCTACTATGTCTACCACCTGTTCAAGGCCATCCAACGGGATCCGGAGCTAAGGAGCTCCCAAGAGCCCGGCTTCTCCCCCGGCTGGCTGGCAACTTTCTGGATTCTGCTGCTGGCGGTGTCGGTGGGTATGATGATCTACAACAACGAAGCGGTACGCCTGGTGGGGCTGAATCTCTTTCTTCTGAAGTACCTCTGCTTCCTGCCGGTGCAGCTGCATGTCAATCGCCACAACGACGGTCGCCAGCCCAAGCCGGAATACTTTGATTGGACCGCCGGGCAGGCCGTCCTGCTGTTGGTGGGCATCATCACCTGGTTGGTATACCTGTTCTGAGCCGCGGCCGGCGCCGTTTCAACAACCCGCTTAACAAGGAGCTTCGATAAATGTACCGCTACGTCGTCCTCGGCGCCGGCCGCCAGGGCCTGGCCATCGCCTACGACCTGGGGAGATTCTGCCAGGCGTCCAGGATCGTCCTGGCCGACCGCGACGCCGGCCTGGCCCGCCGCGGCGCCCTTCGCGTCAACCACCTACTAAAGAAAAAGCTCTGCCTACCGGCCCGGGCCGACGCCTCCCGGGAGTCGGAGCTGCGTCGGCTTTTTGGGGGGGCGGACTGCGTGGTCAGCGCCGTGCCCTACTACTTCAACCTGGGCGCCGCCCGGGCGGCTATCGCCTCCAAAGCGCACTTCTGCGATCTAGGGGGCAATACCGGAGTAGTGTTTCGGGAGTTGGAGCTCTATGACCGGGCCCGTCGGGCCGGTGTATCGCTGGTCCCCGACACCGGGTTGATGCCGGGCATGGGCAATACCATCGCTGTTTGGCTGATGGATCGTCTGGAAAGGGTGGATGCGGTCCGCATCCGCTGCGGCGGGCTGCCCCAAAAGCCCAGGCCGCCCCTGAACTACAAGCTGGTGTTCTCGGTGGAGGGTTTGATAAACGAGTACTTCGGCACCGCCTATGTCATCCGCCAGGGGAAGGCCGTGGGCATCCCCACCTTTTCGGAATTGGAGGAGATCGATCTTCCCAAGCCGCTGGGCCGCTGCCAGGCCTTCGTCACCTCGGGAGGCACCTCCACCTGCCCCTGGACACTGGCCGGCCGGGTGAAGGATTACGACTACAAGACCATCCGCTATCCCGGACACTACGAATACATCAAGGCCCTCCTGGACCTGGGCTTCTTCGGCCAGGAGCCGGTCATGGTCGATGGAAAGCCTGTCATCCCCCGGAAGCTAAGCAACCTGCTGATAAGCCGCCGCATCGACTTCCCCAAGGATCCCGACCTGGCCGTGCTCCGGGTCTCGGCCTTTGGCAGGCTCAAAGGGAGGAAGGTGGAGGTCCGCTTCGAGATGATAGACTATCAAGATCCGAGGACCGGCTTCACCGCCATGGAACGAACCACCGGCTTCCCGGCGGCCATCGTGGCCCACCATTTGGTGCGGCGGCTGGCCCCGGCCGGGGCCGTGCCCCTGGAGCTGGCCATCAATCCCGAGATGTTCATGGAGGATTTCAAGAAGCGGGGCATACCCTTCAAACTGCAGACCCTCCCCTTGAAGGTACGATAGCCTATCTACAATTAAGAAGCCCCTCCTCAAGGAGGGGCTTCTTAATTGGCCTCGACGCCTTTCGGTCAATGATGGTCGTGCTCTTGGCCTCCGTGTCTTTTGTCACCCGCATCCAGCCGGCAGACGCATCCCGGACAAACCTCGCACTCCAGTTGTATGGCGCTGTGGGCGATGCCGAATCTCTCCTCCAGCAGGTCGTTCATTCGGCCGAGTAGCGCATCGCTCTGGCTGGTCAGCTGGTCCTCTATCTGGACATGGGCGGAGAGGGCGTTGATCCCCGAGCTCAGCGACCAGAGGTGCAGGTGGTGCACCGCCCTGACGCCGGAGACCGCCAGCATGGCCTGCTCCACCTCCCGGGATTCTATGCCTACCGGGGCCGCCTCCAGCAGGACGTCGACCGACTCCCGCACCAGGTCGTAGGCGCCCTTGAGTATCACCAGGCTGATGAGCGCGCTCAGAGACGGATCGATGAAGCTCCATCCGGTGAAGTGGATGACCAGCCCCCCGGCCACCACCGCCGCCGAGGAGAGCAGGTCGCCCACCACGTGGAGGAAGGCCCCCCGCACGTTGAGGCTGTGGCGGCTGGAGGACCGCAGGATGAAGAAGCCGGCGACGTTGACGGCCAGTCCGGCCAGGGCCACCGCGATCATCATCCCGCTTTTTATCTCGGCCGGAGAGCGGAACCGTTGCCAGGCCTCGTAGAAGATGTAGCCCGCCAGCAGTATCAGGATCACCCCGTTGGCCAGGGCCGCCAGTATCTCCAGCCGATAGAAGCCGTAGGTCTTCCTGCCGTTGGCCGGGGTGGATGCGAATTTGATGGCCGCCAGCGACAGCGCCATGGCCAGCACGTCGGTCAGCATGTGGCCGGCGTCCGATATCAGCGCCAGCGAGCCCGAAAGCCAGCCGCCGGCGAACTCGACGACCATAAAGGCGGCGGTCAGCGACAGGGTCCATCCCAGGGCCCTCCGGCTTCCGGCCCGGTGATCGTGGCCGCGTCCGTGGTGTGTCATGTTATATTACATCCTTTATTCCCCTCTTTGACAAGGAGGGTATTAAGGGGTGGTCCGTATTTTATCCGCAGCAACCACTGCCCGGCCCGCAGCCGCAGGAGCGGCACTCGCCGAAGGGCTCGCCTTCGAATGAAATGGCCCCGGCCGGGCATTTCCTAGCGCAGAGGTCGTGGCCCGAGCCGCAGCAGTCGCCGGGGCGGGCGGCCAGGGCCTTGCCGGAGGCCAGGTCGTAGACCTTTTTGCAGCAGGCCTCGATGCAAAGGCCGCAGCCGGTGCAGAGTTCATGATCGATTAGGGGGCTACGTTTCATTGTGGATCCTTTCTATCTTATTTCCTCGGCCTCAGACGGCAGGTGCAGGAGCCGGACAGCTGCTTGCTCTGGTCCACGATAAGGGGCAGTCCGTCACGCTCCCAGTCCAGAATGCCGCCGTTCAGATTGACGATATTTGTGTAACCCTGTTTCAAAAGGTATTTCACCGCACCCTTACTGCGCAGTCCCACCGAGTCGGCCACGATCACCGGCCTGTCCCGCGGGATCTCTCCGGCCCGTGCCTCAAGTTCCTCCTCAGCGATGTAGAGCACCTCGGGCACCGCGAACTTCTTATAGTCGACCTCGATAGGCAGCCGCAGATCGACGAACAATGCCCCGTCTTTCGCCGCCTCCAACGCCTCCTGCCCGGCGATGTGCACTAATCCGTTGATCTTCAAACCTTTTCCTTCGAAGAATCCGCTTATCTCATTCATCTTCTACAAGTGAAGATCGAAACTTTGCCCCGGCCCCTTTCCGGATTTAGCGGAGTCGATGAGCTCGACCACCTTGAGCTCGATCTCGTCCCGTACTCTGCGGAATTCCTCGATTGACTTTCCGGCCGGGTCATCTAAGTTCCAGTCAAGTTGGTTTATCGCAGGGTAAATTGGACAGACATCATGACATCCCATGGTCACTAAATAGTCGACCCTTTTTATGGGGAGATCGTCAAAGCCTTTGGACCTCTGGGCCGTAATATCTATTCCCTTCTCCTGCATGACCGCCGCGGCATCCGGATTCACCTGCCCGGAAGGCTTTGACCCTGCGCTGTAGGCTTCTATCACCCCGCCCCCCAATTTCCTGGCGAAACCCTCGGCCATCTGGCTGCGGCAGGAGTTCTGGATGCAGACGAAGAGGACTGTCTTCATATCTATAACTCTTAGAACAGCCAGCCGTACAGCATACCGGTGACCATGGACATTATCACCACCAGGGCGATGTAGACCAAAGTCTTCTTGGTCCCCATGATGCTTCTTATCACCAGCATCGAGGGCAGGCTCAGCGCCGGCCCGGCCAGCAGCAGGGCCAAAGCCGGGCCCTTGCCCATGCCCGACCCCATGAGCCCCTGGAGGATGGGCACCTCGGTCAGCGTGGCGAAGTACATGAAGGCCCCGGCGATCGCGGCAAAGAAATTCGCTCCCAGGCTGTTTCCGCCCACCAGCCTGGCCACCCAATCATTGGGGATCAGCGCCTGCTGGCCGGGTCGGCCCAAGAGAAATCCCGCCACTAGCACACCGCCTAAAAGCAGGGGAAATATCTGCTTGGCGAATACCCAGGTGCTGTCCTTCCATAGTACGAGCTCGTCCTTGGTGAACCACTTCCACAGCACCAGGGCCAAACCAAGCAAAAGTGCTCCAGTGATGTACCATTTGGCTGAGAATACCGCATTCCAAAAGGCCACGTTACCCCCCGGCGCCCAGTTGGCAAAGATCAGTATTCCCACCATCAGTCCGAAGTAGATTCCGGTCTGCCAAAGGGGCCTGCCGCCATGAATTTCCTCCGACTGCACGAAGCCGTCGTTTTCCTGTCGCCTGGCCTCTTCCTTCCGGAAAAAGAGGTGCATCAACAGCCCGATGATCACCGAGAATATGATGGCCCCAAATGCCCGAGCCAGACCCATTTCGATCCCCAGTATCCTGGCGGTCAGGATTATGGCCAGTACGTTGATGGCCGGGCCCGAGTACAGGAAGGCGGTGGCCGGTCCGATGCCGGCCCCTTTGGAATAAATGCCGGCGAACAGCGGCAGCACGGTGCAGGAGCACACCGCCAGGATGGTCCCCGAGACCGAGGCCACCCCGTAGGCCAGGACCCGTTTGGCCTTGTGCCCCAGGTAGCGCAGCACCGATTCCTGGCTGACGAACACCGAGATGGCCCCGGCGATGAAGAAGGCCGGGATCAAGCACAGCAGCACGTGCTCCCGGGCGTACCACTTGGTCAGCTGCAGCCCCTCGGTGACGGCGTTGTCGAACCTGGGCCAGCCCACCGGCAGGTAGAAGAAGGCCAGGAAGCCGCCCGCCATCCACAGCAGATACTTGTATTCTTTTTTCCATGCCATCTGTCGATCCTTTCTGCTATCGCGCCGTGTAGATCATATAGACGCCGCCCAGGATCACCAGCACGCCGCAGACGATCTTGACGATGGCAGTGCCCTTGGACTTCTCCGTCCAGTTCAGGTAGTGCTGGATGACCTCGGTGAATGTCCCGGCCAGCACCAGCACCGAGCAGTGGCCGATGCCGTAGGCCAGAAGCAGGGCGATCCCGTAGGGCAGGTTGGTGGATGAGACCCTGAAGGTGACCGCCAGCATCGGCGCCATATAGGCGAAGGTGCAGGGGCCCAGGGCTATTCCGAATACCAGGCCCAAAACAAAAGCCGCCAGCAGCCCCTTGCGCTTATAGCCGGAGGCGTTGGCCCCGGACCAGGGCATGGGGATCAGTCCGACAAGATGCAGCCCCACCAGAAAAAAGATAACCGCCACGAAATAGTTGCCCCAGCGGCCGATGTCGCCCATCATCCGCCCCAGGGCCGCGGTGATGGCACCGATGGCGCCGATGGTGACCAGGATGCCGACCCCGAACAGCAGGGAGATCGAGAACGCCCGCTTGGTCGAGATCCGGCCCTGCCCGTCGATGAAGCCGACGATCAGCGGGATCGATGTCAGGTGGCAGGGGCTGAGGACGATGCTGAGGATGCCCCACAACAGCGAAGCGCCCAATGCGACCAGCGGCGCGCCCGCGACGGCCCGGCTCAGTTTGATGAACAGGGTTTCCATGGGGCTACTTCAGCTCGTAGCCCAGTTCCTTCCACTTGGCGAGGATAACCTCGCGGGAGAAGAACCCCTCGTGCCGGAACAGCTCCTTGCCGTCGGGCGCGAAGAAGATCTGCGTGGGGATCACCCGGATCTTGTACTGGCTCCCCGCGCCGGAATTCTTCCAGACGTCGATGAACACCACGTCCAGCTTGCCTTTGAAATCCCGGTCCAGGTCCTCCAGAATCGGGGCCATCAGCTTGCAGGGGACACATTTCTTGGCGCCCAGGTCCACCAGCTTGGGCAGCTTGACCTCCGTGGGTTTGAGGGTGTCGGCCTTGGCCGATGTCTTCTTGACGGCCGTTTTCGCGGATTTGGATTTCTTGGCGGCCGCCTTGACTCCGGAGGAGTCCGCGCCGCAGGCGATGTCCGACAGCCCCAGCAGTGCGATCAACAGGAACGTTGCGGTTTGTTTCACGCGGATCTCCTTATGCGCTGATCAGTTTCTTGATCTGCTCCGGCGACAGCAGGTGCCCGGAGGACTTGACCACGCCGTCCACCACCAGGGCCGGGGTCATCATCACGCCGAAGGCCATGATCTCCTTGAGGTCGGTCACCTTGCCGATCTCGGCGGCGATGCCCAATTCCTTGACCGCCTTCTCGGTGTTGGCCGCCAGCGTCTTGCATTTGGGGCAGCCAGTGCCCAGTATCTGGATCTTCATCTGCAACCTTTCTTTTACCACAAAGACACAAAGTCTCCAATAGGATTGATCTTCGTGTCATTGTGTCTTGGTGGTTAGAAGTATTTCTTTTGGAACCACAGCGCCACGTTCACCAGCCCGATCATCACCGGCACCTCGATCAGCGGTCCGATCACCGCAGAGAAGGCCGCCCGCGAGCCCAGCCCGAACACCGCCACCGCCACCGCGATGGCCAGCTCGAAGTTATTCGAGGCCGCGGTGAAGGACAGGGTGGTACTCTTGGAGTATCCGGCACCGGCCTTTTTCCCCATGAAGAAACTGGCCAGGAACATCGCCAAAAAGTAGATCAGCAGCGGAATGGCGATCAGCGCCACGTCCAGCGGCCGCTGCACGATCTCCTGGCCCTTGATGGAGAACATGACCACGATGGTGAAGAGCAGGGCGACCAGGGTGATGGGGCTGATCACCGGGATGAACCTGCCATGGTACCACTCCTTGCCCTTGGCCTTGACCAGCGCCAGGCGCGTCAGCATCCCAGCGATGAACGGGATGCCGAGATAGATGAACACGCTCTCGGCGATACTGCCGATGGTGATCTTCGAAAGGTCAACATCGCCCAGGTTGATCCCCAACATCGGTGGGAACACTTTGATGAAGAGGTAGGCGTAGAACGAGTACAGGAACACCTGAAAAATGGAGTTGAAGGCTACCAACCCGGCACAGTATTCTGAGTCGCCCTTGGCCAGGTCGTTCCAAACGATCACCATGGCGATGCAGCGGGCCAGGCCGATCATGATCAGACCCATCATGTAGTCGGGCCGGCCCCTCAGGAACAGCACCGCCAGCAGAAACATCACGGCCGGGCCGATCAGCCAGTTCTGAACCAGCGACAGGCCCAGCACCTTGACGTCGCCGAAGGCCGTGCCCAGTTCCTCATAGCGCACCTTGGCCAGAGGAGGGTACATCATCAATATCAGGCCGATGGCGATGGGGATGTTGGTGGTGCCCACGCTGAACTTGAGGTTGAACGAATGGACTGCACCGGGCGCCAGCCAGCCCAGGAAGACCCCCAGGGCCATGGCGATGAAGATCCAGACCGTCAGAAAACGGTCCAAGAAGGACAGCCTTTTGGTCAGCTTCTCGGTCATCATCGGCCTACTTCGTCTTCTTGCGGGGTGGCATGGCGCACAGCGCCTGCGGCCGGTTCTGGATAACTGTTTCCCTGTCCTTTTTCACCGTCTCCTCCTTTTCCAAGGCGCCGTAGCGGTCTCTCAACCGGCCCTGCACGCCGCCGCTCAACCGGTAATACGCCCATTTGCCCTCCCGTCTGTCGGCTATCAGCCCGGCCTTCTTAAGTATTGACAGGTGATGGGAGATGCGGGATTGGCCCATTCCCAGCACCGCCGTCAGGTGGCAGACACACAGTTCGCCGTGCTCCAGAAGCTTCAGTATCCGCAGCCTGGTGGGGTCGCCCAGGGCCTTGAAGAAATGCGCGGCTTCTTCCATCATATCCTCATATCAAGATGTCTTGATATGTATAATAACATCGGACGGCCGAAATGTCAACCCTCCTCCCCGGGTATGTCTTGACCGCCGCCTAGTCTCGTGCTATATTTGTGACATGAAGCTCTCCATCTGGTCCCTGATCCTGGCCTCCGTCCTGGCGGCCGTCTCGGCCGCCTTCTACGTGGTCCAGATACTTGTTTTCGGAAAGCCGCATGACACCTTCTTTTACCTGATGCAGGACCTGGCCTTCCTGCCTGTCCAGGTGCTGCTGGTGACCCTCATCCTCAACGAGCTGCTGGCCAGGCGCGAAAGGCGCCAGCGTCTCCACAAGATGAACATGGTCATCGGAGCCTTCTTCTCGGAGGTGGGCAGCGAGCTGATCTCAGCCCTGTCGCAGTTCGATCCCGGTTTTGCCGCCCTAAGCGAGACGGCCCGGCCGGCGGCCGGCTGGTCCGGCGCTGACTTTAGGGCGGCCAGGGAACGCCTTAAATCGTTCCGTCCTGCCCTTGACGCCAGGCGTTCCGACTTAGAGCCGCTCAGGGACGCCCTTATCTCCAGGCGCGGCTTCATTCTGGGCCTGCTGGAGAACCAGAACCTCCTGGAGCATGCCTCCTTCACCAATCTCTTGTGGGCTATCACCCACCTGGCGGAGGAGCTGCAGTTCAGGGGAAGCCTGCAGGGGTTGCCGGACTCCGACCTGGAGCACCTTTCCGGCGACCTGAAGCGGGTCTACTCCCTGCTGCTGGAGGAATGGATGTCCTACGCCGAGCACCTTCGACAGGACTATCCGTTCATGTACTCCCTGCTGGTAAGAAGGAACCCATTCCGGAGGGAGCCAGCTGTGGTCATCGATGGTGGCCAGGCCTCGGAAGGGTAATCGCTTTGCCTAGACCGAATTCCCCGGGATGTTTTTTCCCGCTTTCCTGGACTGCCAGTGGCGTGCTGTTCGGCCTGGCCTTCGCGGCGGAGCTGGCGGCGGCCCAGTCCACCCTCCTTTGGCGTTTGCCGGTAGACTGCCACTTGGATTCTGTTCGCCTGACCAGCATAGGGGCCTTCGGCCTTCTGCGGAAGGCCCGGCCCGGAGTACCGGCCCATCTGCACGCCGGGGTGGACCTGGCCCGGCCCTCGAGAAACTACCGGGACGAACCGGTCTACCCAGCCACGGCCGGCGTAGTGGTCAGCCTGCGCGACGATGGCCCTTTCGCTCAGCTTATCGTCGAGCACACCTTGCCAGATAAGTCAAAGCTTTGGACGGTGTACGAGCACCTAGCCGGCATACGCTGCGCCCTGGGCGACACCGTGTCCCCGGCAGAGCCGATCGCCCGCTTCATGAACCGCTCCGAACTGGACCGTCACGGTTGGCAGTTCGATCACCTGCACCTGGAGATAATGAAGGTCCCTCCCCGCCCACGCCGGCCCGACCTTCGCCTGCCTCTATGCCGCTACCTAACATATGGCTTGACATGTTACACCCGAGAAGATTTGGAATCAAAGTACCTGGACCCGCTTGAATGCCTCGGCGCAAAAGGCCATTGTAGTGCCGCTTTCCTAAAATAGATGAGCAAGATATCGCTCTACTCCTGGAACGTCAACGGCCTAAGGGCCGTCTTTCGTAAGGGATTCGCCGGCTGGCTGGCCAAAGCCTCTCCCGACGTCCTCTGCCTGCAGGAGACTAAGGTCCGCCCCGAACAGTTGTCCAAAGAGCTCGAAAACGTGGCGGGCTACCGGCACTACTTCAGTTCGGCCCTTAAACCCGGCTACAGCGGGGTGGCCCTGTTCACCAAGCAGGAGCCTCTGTCGGTCACCCAAACCTTCGGGGCTCCAAAGTTCGACCATGAGGGCCGCATCCTCCAAGCGGATTACGGTGCTTTCCTGTTGTTCAATATATACTTTCCCAACGGCAAGGCCTCGCCCGAACGGCTTAAATACAAGATGGATTTTTATGAAGCTTTTCTCTTCGCAATGAAGAAGCTTGTCAAGAAAGAAAAAAAGGTCGTGATCTGCGGCGACGTCAATACCGCCCACCGGGAGATCGATCTGGCCCGGCCCAGGGAGAACTCCAAAGTCTCCGGATTCCTGCCCCAGGAGCGAGAATGGATTGACCGTTTCCTGGCGGCCGGATTCGTCGATACCTTCCGCATATTCCAGCAAGGCCCGGGTCACTATACCTGGTGGGATCAGATCTCCCGCGCCCGGGAACGGAACGTGGGCTGGCGGATAGACTACTTCTACGTCAGCCGCAGCCTTGAGGGTAACGTTGCCCGCGCCTGGATTATGCCCGAGGTCCTGGGCTCGGACCACTGTCCCATTGGGCTAGAGCTCAGGCTCTGACCGGCCAAGCCGGGCCTCTTTTCCCGATTTACTTTTTTCACCCGATATTGTATCATAATAAGCCGCTATCGCCCGAGGCAAGGGAGAGAAAGATGGAAGACGCAACATTCAAAGAACATCTGGCCAAGGAGTTGCACGCCCTGCGCATCCGCCTGGCCGAGGCCGAGGTGGCCGAGTCCGAGCTGCGGCACCTGCGCCTTAAGCTTTCGGCCCTGGAGCAAGTGGTAAGCAACCTGCCGCTGGGGGTGACCATCACCAACCTCAAGGGCCAGATCCTCTACACCAACCCGGCCGAGGCCCAGATGCACGGTTATTCGGTGGACGAGCTCCTGGGCCGGGACGTCAGCGTCTTCGTCCCCGGGGGCAATTGGCGCCCCATGTCCCCGGAGCAGGTGCGGTCCTTCAAGCGTCTCACTCGCGATGGGCTCAACGTCCGCCGCGACGGCTCCATCTTCCATGTCCGTCTGACCTCAGACGTCATTCGCGACGGCCAGGGGGAGGCCTTGGGCATAGTCACCACCAGCGAGGAGATCACCCGGGAAAAGCAGGAGCGCGCCTACCAGGAGGCCCTCTACAAGATATCCAATCGCTGCAGCCAGGCCAGCGACTTCCGCCGGTTGTGCGGCGACATCCACAACATCGTGGGCGGCCTGATCTTCGCCCGCAACTTCTTCGTGGCCCTGCACCGCCCCGGGGATAACATCCTGGACTACATTTACTATGTCGACGAGTTCAGTGCCCCGCCTGCCCCCGCCCCGCCGGGCAAGGGCTTGGTGGCCGAGGTATTAAAGACCGGCGAGTACCTTTTCGCCTCCCAGGAGACGTTGGAACAGATGATCCAGGAGGAGGGGATGGACGCGGTGGACACGCCCTTCGTCGGCTGGCTGGGGGTGCCCCTCAAAAGCGGCGACCGGGTGCTGGGGTTGCTGGCCATCCGCAGCTATGACCAGGATATCCTCTTCGGGCGTGAGGAGCAGGAGCTTTTGACGTTTGCCGCCCAGCTGCTTTCGGGAGCGGTGATCAGGCTGAAGGTCGTTTGAAATATTAAGAGTCTTGCGAGGCAAACATGCTTGATATCAGATTCATCCGCGACAACCCTGAACAAGTGAAGGCCGTCGCCGCCGCCAAGAAGTCTCCGGTGGACGTCGAAGCCTTGCTGGAGATGGACAAAGAGCGCCGCCGTATCATCCAGGAGGTGGAACAGCTTAAGGCCGCCCGCAACCAGGCCTCCAAGGACGTGGCCCGCCTCAAGGCTCAGGACGGCCCGGAGCGGGAGAGCAAGCTCGATCTCTCCCAGGCGCTCATCACCCGAGAGATCGGCGAAAAGATCAAAAAGCTGGACGGCGAGCTTAGGGACGTCGAGGATAAGCTGGAGCAGGCACTGCTGGCCGTGCCCAATGTGGCCGACCCTGACGTGCCCGAAGGCCCCGACCAGTCCGGAAACGTGGTGGACCTGACCGCTGGCGAGGAGAGACGGTTTGATTTCCCGCTCCAGCCCCACTGGGAACTGGGAGAGAAGTTGGGAATAATTGATTTTGAGCGGGGAGTCAAGATATCGGGCACCCGTTTCTACATGCTGCGAGGCGCTGGGGCCGCCCTGCAGCGGGCGCTAATAACGTGGATGCTCGACGTCCACACCAGGGAGCATGGGTATTCTGAGGTCTACCCTCCCTATATCGTGTCCGGAAAGTGCCTGATAGGTACCGGCCAGCTGCCCAAGTTCGTCGACAACCTCTACCACGACGTCGAGGATGACCTCTGGCTGATCCCCACCGCCGAGGTCCCGGTGACCAACATGTATCGCGACGAGGTTCTGGAGGCCAAGGACCTCCCCCTCAGGCACGTGGCCTACACCCCCTGCTTCCGCCGGGAGAAGATGTCGGCCGGCAAGGACACCCGAGGCATCAAACGCGGGCACCAGTTCGACAAGGTGGAGCTGGTCAAGTTCTGCCTGCCAGAGAAATCCAACGAGGAGCTGGAGAGGCTAGTGGAGGACGCCTGCGACATCCCCAAGAAGCTGGGGCTGCGCTATCGGGTGGTCAGGTTATGCACCGGGGACCTGACCTTCGCCTCTATGAAGACCTATGACGTCGAGGTCTGGTCGCCCGGATGCCAGGAATGGCTGGAGGTTTCCTCCTGCTCGAACTTCGGCGATTTCCAGGCCCGCCGGGCCAATATAAAATTCCGCCGCGACCCCAAGGCCCGGCCCGAATACCTGCACACGCTGAACGGCTCCGGCCTGGCCCTGCCCCGCACATTGATAGCGGTGCTGGAGAACTACCAGAGGGCCGACGGGACGGTGGCGGTGCCGGAGGCGCTGCAGAAGTATCTGGGAACGGAGATCATTGGAAAGCCATAGATGGCCGGCGACAGCATTGAAATCAGGCGGTTGTTTGACGCCAAAGATCTGCAGAAGGGTTCTTTTGAATTCACCGGTCACGAATCAAGGGAACGCTACCAGGCAAAAAAGTCCGAATAGGAGAAAAAGGTCTTCCTAAGCTTGGAGCTCGTCATGTTGAAGGCCCCGTACGTCAAGAAGTGGGGCCGGGACCCTTCCGATGCCCAGCGCCGCCGAGGGATAATCGCCAAGGGTCTTTCCTACGGCGCCTTCGCCGGAGACAGGATGGTGGGCGCTCTGGTGATGGAGAGGCGGACATGGAACAACACCCTGCATGTCGAGGACCTGGAGGTAATGCCGGACTGGCGGTGGCGGGGCGTGGGCCGGATGCTGATGGCCAGGGCTGAGGTGGTCGCCCGGGAGCTGGGGGGTACGGGCCATCACCCTGGAGGCGCAGAATACCAATGTCCCGGCCATACGCTTCTACCGAAAGAACGGATACGAGATCGACTGCGTGGACCTGTCGCTTTATACCAACCGAGACGCCGAGGACGGCGAGGTGGCCCTGATCATGAAAAAGAAGCTTAAATAGGGGTAACGATATGATCGACCGCATGAGCGAAGCCGTGGTCCGAGCCATCCTGGAGACCATACCTCAGGAGATCACCGTCATCGACCACCACGACGAGGTCATCGGGTGGAACAAGCACGAAAAGAGGCTATTCCACCGACCCATCTCCAGCATGGGGGTCAACTTCCGCCAGTGCCACCCCAAGGAAAGCCTGCACAAGGTCGAGGCCATCGTTAACGAGATGCGGGAGGGCAAGCGGGACAAGGCCCGGTTCTGGATAGACCTCCCGGTCGGGCCGGAGAAGGAGGCGCACAAGATACTGATCGAGTTCTACGCCCTGCGTGATCTCGAGGGCAAGTACCTGGGCTGCCTGGAGTGCACCCAGGACGTGGAGGATATCAGAAAACTTGAAGGCCAGCAGAGGCTGCTGACTTAATTTTCCTCCTGTCGTCATCCTGAGGAATGACCCAAGACCTGGGTGAGCCCTTGGCTTGAGGCTTCGTCAAGCTCAGTCGTGCCGCTCGGGCCGAAGTCTCGGGGGGGCACCTATCAGGTAAGCCCCAGGCTTCACCCTCCTAATGGGTGATGCAGTTCAACTCGGTAATCTTTCAGATAGTATTATAAAGCATAAGGGTTATTTAGAGAAACAAGCCAAGGGGTTTCCTTTCGGAAACCCCTTAGCTTTTAGCCGGTCTGTTTTATCCTAATAGCCGCTCCAATGCCGTCCTTTGGAAGGAGCTCAACTCTTTGGCCCCTCCCAAAAGCCGCGATAGGAGCGCCACCTTGGCTAAATGCTCCACTCGTTCCATCCTCTCCAAAGCCTCCTGAAGGCTCTTACCATATGCCAATACACCATGGTTGGCGAGCAAAAGGGCATTGTGCTTTCTTACCAAAGGAGCGATGGACTTTGGTACTTCGTCCGTCGAAGGAGTGGCGTAACGGGCCAGGGGCACCGGCCCCAGCAGCAACACCGCCTCCGGCAGGATCGGCCTGTCCAAAGGCTTACGGCAGGCGGCGAAGGCGGTGGCCGCCGGGGGATGGGCATGGACCACAGCGCCCACCTCTGGCCTCTGGCGGTAGACTTCCAGGTGCATCTTCATTTCGGAGGACGGATTACCTCTGCCCGACAGCACCTGGCCGGAAAGTTCGACCTCCAGAAGCTGCCCGGATGTAAGCGACCCCTTGGGCGCCATCGACGGCGTTATCAGCAGCCGGCCGCGGCCGGAGCGGGCGGAGACGTTGCCGTCGGTGGCCGGTAGGTACCCCAGCGAATCTAGTCGGCGACAGATACCGATTATCTCTTTCCTTAAGTTACTCATAATAGACGCCCTCTTTTCAGGGACGACCTCAGTCTTCAACACCATGCTGCAGCTGGTAGAGCTTGTAGTAGAGCCCTTTCTTCCTCAGCAGCTGCTGATGGCTGCCTGTCTCCCGTATTTCTCCCTTATGGATGACGTAGATCCGATCCACGTGCTTGATGGTGGAAAGCCGATGGGCGATGACGATCGAGGTCCGGCCCTTCATCAGAACCGCCAGGGCATCCTGGATCAGCTTCTCGGTGGCCGAGTCTATGTTGGCGGTAGCCTCGTCCAGCACCAGCACCGGCGGATCGAAGGCCAGGGCCCGGGCGAAGGACAGCAGCTGGCGCTCCCCGGCCGAGAGGGTCACCCCCCGCTCCTT
>CAZFJC010000028.1:0-3288 GCA_964518765.1 uncultured bacterium | reverse complement strand
CCGCCGTAGTAGATGACCAAGGCCAGGCCGGTGGCCGAGATGATCTCCACCAGCGGCCTAAAGAACGACATCACCAGCACCTCCTGCATGGAGGAGCGGAAATAGTCCCGGTTGACGTTCTCGAAGCGTCTTATCTGCTCGGTCTGGCGGCTGAAGATCTGGATCACCCGTATTCCGGAGATGTTCTCCTGAAGGGTGGCGTTCAGCCGGGCCAGCTTCACCCTGATCTGACGGTAGATGTCCCTGGCCCTGACGCGGAAGAAAACCGTCCAGAAGCCTATCAGCGGCAGCACGGCGCAGGTGATCAGAAACAGATTGACGTCCAGCTTGATCATCATGACCATCAGGGCGGCGATCAGGGCCACATCCCGCAGCAGCTGGGCGAACACCGAGACGAAGGCCTCGTTGATGGCGTCGACGTCGTTGGTGGCCCGGGTCACCAGCCGGCCCACCGGGTTGCGGTCGAAATAGGCCATGTCCAGCTCCTCCAGCTTGGAGAAAACCATCAACCGCAGACGGTGCATGAAACGCTGACCCACCAGCTGGACCAGGAACACCTGGGCGAAGTTTAGGGCGAAGCTGAGGACCAGCAGCCCCAGGAACAACAGCCCGAAGTGGGAGATGCCGGCCAGGTCGCCTCCCCGAATTAAGGCCACCTCGGCCTTTGATAATTTCTTCAGGTCCTGCAGGCGGATCAGAGCCGTGCCCCCGTACACCTGGAACAGGTCAGGATGCGAGGCCACTACCGCCCCGGCCTGGCCATCCGCCTTGTCCGGCCTGAAGAAATAATAGCGCTCGGCCTCCAATCTGCCCTGTCTCTCCAGCGAGGACCAGAGTTCCCGTTGCTCCCGGACCATCCGGGATTGGACCAGCAGCAGTGTGTCGCCGGCTAACGGTATGGCTCCCTCGATCGGACGGTCGGAGACCGTCTTGCGGCCGGAGACAGTTATATGGCGGTCGATGACCTCCTTGGTGAGGTAGGGCAGGACCAACTCGAAGGCGGTGACCGAAAGCAGCACCAGCACCGCCAGGGCCAGCAGCCCCCAATAGGGCCGCAGCAGCCCCACCAGGCGCTTGACCAACCTGGCGTCGTAGATGTTGCCCAGGGCCGCTTCCTCGTGGAAGTCGTGCCCTCCGCCGCCTCCGTGTCCCCCGCCGTGTCCGCCGTGCATCAGTTCAGGTTCCTTTCACCACAAAGACACCAAGGCACTGTACTACCCTTTTTGATTATCCTGTCTTTTCAGGTTAGCCATTTCCTACACTCCAGACTATCGCGGCAAGGCTCGATAATGCTGCTCGGGGGGCGATTTTCCGATATTCGAGAGAAGTCGCGATGGCCGGAAAAGCCGCCGGTCCATTATTTCCTGAAATATTAGGATAGTCGATCGTCCTTTATAAGAACTTGATAAAACATTATGCCCTTGGGCCTTCGTATTGCGTTCATTTCTTGTCTATGGCCCTTTCCAGCTGCTGCAGCTGGTATATCTGGTGGTACAGCCCCTTCCTGGACAGCAGCTCTCGGTGACGGCCGCGCTCCACTATCCGACCCTGATCGAGGACCAGTATCAGGTCGGCGTTCTGGATGGCAAAGATGCGGTGGGAGATAACGATGGCGGTCCGCTTCTTCAGCTCGGTGCGAAGGGCGTCCAGTATCCTACGCTCGGTGTCGGCGTCCACGGCCGACAGGGCGTCGTCCATGATCAGAATGGGCTTGTCGGCCAGCAGGGCTCGGGCCAGAGCCAACCGCTGCTTCTGGCCGCCGGAGAGAGTCACCCCCCGTTCGCCAATGACGGTCTGGTAGCCATTGGGCAGGGAGGTTATCTCGTCGTGGATCGAGGCCAGCTTGGCCGCCCTTTCGATCTCGTCCTGGCCGGGCATCTCTTTCAGGCCGAAGGCGATGTTCTCGGCGATGGTATCCGAGAAGAGGAAGGTGTCCTGCGGAACGAAGGAGATCATAGAGCGCAGGGCCCCCAGCGAATACTCGGACACGGCACGGCCGTCGATAGTCACCCGTCCCTGTGAAGGCTCATAGAGCCTTAAAAGGAGTCCGACCAGTGTCGACTTGCCCGAACCGATGCTGCCGGTGATCCCCAGCGTCCGCCGGGGCAGGATGCGGAAGGAGACGCCCTCCAAGGCCGGGCTCGACTTGCCGTTGTAGTAGCTGGTAACGTCTTGAAATTCGATGGCCCCGACCTCGGCCGGAGGCTTGGGCAGGGCCCCGGGCAAGTCTCTGATTACTGGCTTGGTCTCGAAGATGCGGTTGAGCCGTCCCTGAGAGGCCGCCCCCCGTTGGAACATGTTGATAGCCTGGCCTATGGCGATCATGGGCCAGATGAGAATCCCCAGGTAGGAGCTGAAGGCCACGAAGTCGCCCACCGACACCTCGCCGAAGACCGTCATCCGCCCCCCGGCCAGAAAGACGATCCCCTGAGACAGCGAGGCGATGAACATTATCAGGGGGAAGAACATACCCCACAGCCGCACCAGGGCCAGGTTTTTGCGCAGGTAGTCCTGGCTGGCCAGCCCGAAACGCTCTCGCTCGGCCGCCTCCTGGACGAAAAGCTTCACTACCCGGATGCCGGAGATGTTCTCCCGCACCAGCTCGGTCATGTCGGAAAAGGATCGCTGCACCCGCTCGAAAAGCCGCCGGATCATCTGACCGAAAAAGGCCACCACCACCGACAGCAGCGGCAGGGGGATCAGGGCCAGTAGGCTCAGCCGCGGCGAGATGCGGAACATCATGATCAGCGCCGAGATCCCCAGCACCACGATGTCGGTCAGTATCACCAGCCCGAAGCCCAGGGACATCCGCACCGCGTTGATGTCATTGGTGGCGTGGGCCATCAGGTCGCCGGTCTTGTGTTCGTCGTAGTAGGAAAAGTCCAAGGTGGTCAGATGGGCAAACAGGTCGCTCCTCAGCTGGTTCTCTATCCTCCTGGCCGAGCCGATGATGCAATAGCGCCAGAAAAACCGGCCAATCCCTATCCCCAGGGCCACCGCCACCAACCACAGGCTGTAGCCCAAAAGCCTCTGGGGCGTGGCCGCCTCCGCCGCCAGGTCGTCCACTACCTGTTTCAGGATGTAGGGGATGGCCAGCTGCAGCAGGTCGATGGACACCAGAGCCAAAAGCCCGGCCAGTATGACCCACTGGTGGCGGGCTACGTATTTTCGCAGGGCCAGCAGTTCCTTCAAGGCGCGATACGGCTACTGTTCTTAAGGGTTTAAAATTTATATTAGGTAATACCCTAAGGTTTCGGACTAAAAAATGGCGATTTTCGAGACTTCTGT
>CAZFJC010000027.1:0-33850 GCA_964518765.1 uncultured bacterium | reverse complement strand
TTCGGTGAAATCGCAGATCGGCGGCACCTGCTGGACCCACGGCGTCATGGCGGCCATGGAGAGCAACCTGATGATAACGGGCGGGTGGGCAGCCGCGGGCGATACCGGGGAGCCTAACCTAGCCGAGTACCACCTGGACTGGTGGAACGGCTTCAACCAGTTCTACAACTCCGACCTGGTGCCGCCTTACGACTGCGGACTGATGGTCCATGAGGGGGGCGACTACCTGGTGGCCACCGCCTATCTAGCCAGAGGGGACGGCGCCGTCCGCGATATTGACGGTCAATCATACAACATGGCCGCCCCGTTGCTGCTTCCAGGATACCGCCGGTATTTTCCCCAGCAAGCCCTTTGGCTGACGACAGAATCCGCCCTCCGGGGGCGGGAGAGGATAAAACGGGCGCTCATGGAACACGGGGCGGTCGGTACCTGCATGGCCTACAACTGGCAGTTCATGGGCCCTGGCTATGTACATTACCAGCCGGACACCAGCCAAATGGAGCCGAACCATGCGGTGGCCATCGTCGGCTGGGATGATCAACTGGCCAGCCAGGCGCCCCAGCCAGGCGCCTGGCTGTGCAAAAACAGCTGGGGCTCGGGTTGGGGGAACCAGGGCTACTTCTGGATATCCTACGAGGACAAACACTGTGCCAGGCACTCGGAGATGGGCGCGGTACAATACCGTGGCATCAAACAGTTTAATTATGACCGGGTATACAGCTACGATTACCACGGTTGGAGAGATGCCAGGGAAGGTTGCAGCCAAGCCCTGAACCTGTTTCGGGCCGAAGCCAGGGGCCGTTTAGAGGCCGTAGGCTTCTATATCACGGTGGACAGCGTGAACTACACCGTAGCGGTCTACGATTATTTCGACCAGGGAGGACCGTCCGGATTGAGGGCTTCCGTAACCGGCTTTTGTCCCGATCGCGGCTTTCGGGTGATACAACTGGACAAGGCGGTGGACCTATGGCCCCGTCATGAATTCGCCATAGCCCTGTGGGTGTCCCGGGGAGGACAGGCATTAGACCGTACCTCCGAGGTCCCGGTGCTGCTCGGCTCGAAAAGCCGGGCCCTGGTGCGCTCCTCGGCGCGGCCGGGGCAAAGTTATTTCCGTGAGGCTGGGGTGTGGAGCGATCTTTATTCCGTCGACAGCACCGCTAATTTTTGCATAAAGGGTTTTGCGAGGGACAGCGTGCAGGAAGCGTTGTCTCCCGCCAGAACGAGCGTTGCCCGCCCGAATCCTTTCGGGAGCAAGTTGCTGGTGGAAACATTCCTGCAGGCGCCGGGAGAAATAATAACGGCGATATACGACATAGCGGGAAGAAGGCTAAGGACCATGCGCAAGGAAAGCCCATCAGCCGGTTGGCAGGTCTGCCAGTGGGATGGCAGGGGAGATGAGGGCTCAATGCTCCCTGCCGGGATTTATCTCTTGAGGATAGAGGCCGACGCCAGGGTGGATAACCTTAGGGTGATCAAGATTCGGTAGTCGGATAACGGGATATTGAAGCTGTCCGATTTCGAATACCAGCTGCCGCCGGAGCTCATCGCCCAGCATCCGGCCGAGCCGCGCGATTCCTCGCGGTTGATGGTGGTCCACCGGAGATCCGGCCGGATCGAACACCGGATCTTCAGGGATATCGCCGGCTACCTCGGGCCGGAGGACCTGTTGGTGCTCAACAACACCAAGGTCATTCCGGCCAGGTTGATGGGGGTGAAGGTGGGTTCTAGATCCAGGGCAGAGATTTTTCTTCTGCGTTCATTGGAGGGAGGGTTTTGGTCGTGCCTAGCCAGGCCGGGTCGCCGGCTGAGGACGGGGTCGATGGTGGAATTCGAAAGCGGCCTTTCGGCCGAGGTCAGGGAAACCCGGGAAAAGGGGCAAAGGGTGGTTGAATTTAAATTAAGCGGCAGACCGATAGGCAAAGAGGAACTCATCCGCACCTTGGAGAAGATAGGGCGCGTTCCCCTGCCTCCATACATCTCCAGGCCAGATAATAAGGCGGACCGTCAGAGATATCAGACCGTCTACGCCCGGGAAGCCGGGGCGGTGGCCGCGCCTACCGCCGGGCTGCATTTCACCGCGGAGTTGATGGAGAAGATCGAGAGCCAGGGAACTCGGATATGCGAGTTGCTGCTGCACGTGGGATGGGGGACCTTCAAATCGGTGGAGGCCGAGGACATCCGGTCACACCGGATGGACGAGGAGTATTACCGGATAGAGGAACAAGTCGCGGAGGAGCTGCGCTCGGCCAGGGAGGGCGGAGGAAGGATCGTGGCGGTGGGGACCACCACCGTCAGGGCGCTGGAGAGCTTCGCCTCCACCGGTAAAACCGAGGGGTGGACCGATATCTTCATCCATCCGCCGCATGTGTTCAGGCTGGCCGACGCTCTGGTGACCAACTTCCACCTTCCCAGGTCCACCCTGCTGATGCTGGTGAGCGCCTTCGCCGGTGAAGATCTAATAAAGCAGGCGTATGCCGAGGCCGTCAAGGAAGGATACCGGTTTTACAGCTATGGGGACGCCATGCTGATAACCTGATCTGCTGCCACAGAGACACGGAGGCACAGAGAAGAACTCAGGCAAATTTTGGCGAAAGGTAGAAAATCGGATTCAAACTGCTGAACACTTCCGGCCTAGCTAGGGCGGGCGCAATCGACACCCCCCATGGCAGTGTGCAGACGCCGGCCTTCATGCCGGTGGGCACCCAGGGCACGGTCAAGGCTATGACGCCGCAGGGGCTGTCGGAGGCGGGGGCCGAGATTATCCTGGGCAACGCCTACCACCTCTACCTTCGGCCGGGCCTGGAAACGGTGCGCCGCATGGGAGGGCTCCAGAGGTTCACCGGCTGGAACCGGCCGATGCTGACCGACTCCGGCGGCTTCCAGGTCTTCAGCCTGGCCGAGCTCAGGAGGATCCGCGAGGAGGGTGTCGAGTTCCAGTCGCACCTCGACGGGTCGAGGCACACCTTCACCCCGGAGAGCGTCACCGAGCTGCAGCTGGGGCTGGGGGCCGATATCATCATGTGTTTCGACGAGTGTATCCCCTACCCGAGCTCATACCAGTACACCGAAGATTCCACCGCCCGGACGGCCCGCTGGGCCAAAAGGTGCCGGAGTACTTTTCGGGAACGGGCAGGGAAGGGCGAGACAACAAGTCAGGCCCTTTTCGGCATCATCCAGGGAGGCGTTTTCCAGGACCTCAGAAGGCGCAGCGCCCAAGAGCTGGTCGAGCTGGACTTCGACGGCTATGCCCTGGGCGGGTTGGCCATCGGGGAGCCAAAGGAGGCCACCTGGGAGGCGGTGGCGGCCGCGGCCGAGGTGTTGCCGGCCGAAAAGCCCAGATACATGATGGGGGTGGGCTTTCCCGAGGACATCATCCAGGGGGTTTCGCTGGGGATCGACATGTTCGACTGCGTCATGCCCACCCGCAACGCCCGGACAGGCACCTTGTTCACCTCAGGCGGCAAGCTGGTGATTAAGAACGCCAGGTATGCCGAGGACAGCGCTCCGGTGGACGAGGAATGCGACTGCTACCTCTGCCGCAGTTTCTCCCGAGCCTACCTCAGGCACCTATTCATGTCCGGCGAGATGACCGGGGCCATGCTGGCCACCGGCCACAACCTGAGGTTCTATCTGAAGATGATGGAGGGGATGAGGAGGGCCATCGGGGAGGGAGGGTTCGATGTTTGGCGAAGCGATTTCCTATCAAGATACAACCGGGGATGAGGCCGGGGATCATCTCCAGACGCCGGGGATCCTTTGGCCGCAGTGGGGGCAGCGGCCGTCCTGCATCAAGTTGCGCTCGATGAAATATCCCCTGCGTTCGATCAAAAGTTTTCCGCATTTATGGCAGTAGGTGTGGTTGGCCCGGTGGCCGGGAATGTTACCTATATAAACATAGTTAAGGCCGTGACGGCGGGCCAGAGCGTAGGCCGTGTCCAGAGATGCGGGGGGCGTGGGCGGCAGGTGGGACAGCTTGTGCTGGGGGAAGAAACGCAGGAAGTGCAGGGGGACGTCGGCGCCCAGGCTGTCGGCCACCCAGCGGCACAGGGACGAGATCTCCTCCCGGCTGTCGTTGATGGAAGGTATCACCAGGTAGCCCAGCTCCAGCCAGACGCCCTTGCGCCTCAAGACCATGACCGCCTCGAGTATCGGGGCCAGCCGGGTGTTGGCCATGCGGCGGTAGGACAGGTCGCTGAAGCCCTTGAGATCCACGTTGGCGGCGTCCAGCACTGAACAGAGCTCGGCCAGGGGGCCGGGGTTGATGTGGCCCGAGGTGACCATGACGTTCCTGAGGGCGGACTTACGGGCCAAGGCCGAGATGTCATAAAGGTACTCGAAAAAAACCGCCGGCTCGCTGTAGGTGTAGGAGATGGAGGGGCAGGTCTTTTCCCAGGCCGACTGGACTATCCGATCCGGAGGAATATACTCCGCCTTGAAATCGGAAGGCTCAGCCTGGGAGATGTCCCAGTTCTGGCAGAAGAGGCAGCGCATGCTGCAGCCTACGGTGGCGAGGGAAAAGGTCCGGGTGCCGGGAAGGAAATGGTAGAGCGGCTTCTTCTCCACCGGATCGACATTGGCGGCCACCGGCCGGCCGTAAACCAGGGATGCCAGCTGGCCCCCGAAATTCTTTCGAACCCGGCAGTATCCAACCTGTCCTTCCTTGAGGACGCAACGACGCGGGCAGAGGAGGCACTGGACCGAATTATTCTCCATCTTCTGCCAATGCCGGGCGGGATGAACCTGTCCGGAATCGCCCGGAATCCGCCCCGCTGTCAAAAATACCATCGCCAGGGGAACGATGGCCAAAAGCGCCGATCCAGCAGATTTGGCGGGAAGGCAAAATCTCCCTCTTCTCATGAGTCTAGGATAACAGATATCGGTTGGTTAATCAAGTGGCTGGGCGAATAACATTGAAGGCCACCGCCCCTCTTTGGCCCCTGTTCGCGGCCGGGGCCGTCTCCATCCTGGCCCAGACGGTGCTGCTGCGCGAGCTGATGGCCATGGCCCACGGCACCGAGGTGACCCTGGGCTTCGGCCTAGCCGCCTGGGTGCTGGGCGGCGCGGCCGGGAGCGCCGCGGCCTCAAATCTGTGGCCAAGGGGCGGCGGGGCGCAAGGGCTGGCTCTCTGCTTCACCGTGGCTGCCATCCTGGCGCTGACCAGCCTGGCATTTCTGAGGGGGTTCGGGTCGCTGGCCGGCTATCTGCCGGGGCAGGGAGTCTCCGTAAGCCATCTGGCGCTGATGGCCCTGATCGCCATGGCGCCTTTGGGATCGGCCTTCGGAGCCGCATACGTCTTCGGGGTGCGCCATCTGGAAAACCTGGGTTGCCGTCGGCCGGCCGGCAGAGCTTACTGGGCCGAGGCGGCGGGATGCCTGGCGGCCGGGGGTGCCTTCACCTTTCTGCTGGCCTTTGTGCTCACCGGGGCCGGGGCCATGCTGGCGGTGGCGGCTTCGTGCTGGGGAGCCGCCGCCCTGCTTTTCAGGTGGAAAACGGCCCGAGCCATGGCTTTCTTGATGGCCGTCATGGCGTCTGCACTTCTGCTCTTCGGCCAGAGACGGATAGATCGCGCCATCCAAGCCTGGGCCTTTCCCGGCTATCATCTAGCATCTTCGGCTTCATCACCGTATGGCCAGACGGTGACCGCGGTCCGACAAGGACAGCGCGACGTCTTTCACAACGGATATCCGGTGTTCCACTATCCGATGCTGCCTTCGCCGGATGATGAGGAGCTGGCCGCCTGGGGGTTGCTGCACGCCGAACATATCGGCGATGTGCTTCTGGTGGGCGGGGCCGGCGCATTGCCCCTGCTGCTCGGCTCCGGAGCCGCTCGGGTGGCCTATGCCCAACAGGACCCCGCTTTGGCCCAGGCCATCAATAAGGCGGCCTCAGCGAGCGGCACATCTTTTTTCAGCCGGGCGGAGATAGAGCTGATAAAAACCGATGGCCGCGTCAGTATCGAAAACAGTCCAGGCGGATACGACTTGATAATTATTTCGCTACCTATGCCCGCCTCTTTGTCGCTGAATCGATATTACTCCAGGGAGTTTTTTGCCACCGTCCATCGGGCGCTCAGGCCCGGCGGGGCCGTTGTTTTGGGGCTTTGCGGCAGCCAAGCGGCCATGGAGGGGATCCGGGCGGAGCTGGCCGGCACGGTGATGGCGGCTATGGCCCAGGCGTCGTCGCGGGTCGAGGTCATCCCCGGCGAGACGGTCTATCTGGTGGGCCTAAAAAGCGGGACGGCGGTGCCCGAGAAGGTGATGGCAAAGAGGCTGAAGGAGAGGGGAGCGGCCCTCAATATTTTCTCTCCGAACCATCTCCGCCAACGGCTGGAGGATATCAGGCTAAGGCGGGCGGGGGTGGAGGATAGGCTGCGGGGCTGTGAGCCTAACCTGGACCTCAGGCCCAAAGCCCTGGCCGCGGGCATCATTCTGTGGCAAAAGACCTTCTCCCCGGGTTGGGCGGAGGCTTACGGGTTTTTAGCCAGGCAGGCCAGATGGCTATGGTTACTGCTGGCCGTCCTTTTCTTTGGGCCCCGATTGCGCCACGGGGGGGCGGCCTTCACCGCCGGTGCGGCCGCCATGGGGCTACAGGCCCTCTGCCTTTGGGGTCTACAGATAGGGAGCGGGGTGCTCTATCAGTGGATAGGCTTGGGCAACGCGCTATTCATGGCCGGAACGGCGCTCGGGGCCTGGCTGCATACGGTCTGGCCGCCTGCCAAGTCGGCAAAGATAGCCTTTTGGGAATCGGCCTCGGCCCTTTTGGCTCTGGCATTCTTGGCCGGTCAGGCCTGGCTGAGAATCCCCTTCTGGGGCTATCTTCCATGTTCCGCGCTGGCCGGGGCCATTCTGGGGTTGGAGTTTCCCGCCTTGGTCAGCGACAAGGCCGCCGAACACGGTTCGATGGAGTCGGCTGTCGCCGGCCGGCTCTATTCTTTCGACTTGGCCGGGGGCTTTTTTTCCGCACTGGCGGCCGGGGTGGTGCTCATTCCGGCCTGGGGCATGGTTCAGACCACGGCCTTCATGGCCGGCATCAAACTTCTGAGCCTGAGATGGTGGATAAGGGGTTGAATTGAGATGTTGGCAAGGATCTTGGCCATAGCCCTGTTGGCGGCGGCCCAAGCGGCCCCGGCCGGCCGGGTGGGCATCGTCCGGCTGAAATATGGCGGGGGCGGAGACTGGTACAACGATCCGGAGGCCGAAATAAACCTGTTGTCGGAGTTGAACCGCCGTACCGGGATCGAGGTCAGGGCGGAGAAGACGGCCCTCTCGCTGATGGACGAACAGATCTTCTCCCACCCCTTTCTGTTCGTCACCGGACACGGAGAGATACGCTTCACCGACCAGGAGGCCGCCCGCCTGCGGCGGCACCTGGAGGCAGGGGGCTTCCTCTATGCCGACGACGATTACGGCATGGACGCTTCGTTCCGTCGCCAGATGAGGAGGGTGTTCCCGGAGCATGAGATGGCCCGGCTGCCGGCCGACCATCCGGTCTTTCGCTGTTACTACGATTTTTCCGGTGGGCTGCCCAAGATACACGAGCACCAGCCAGGCCGTCCCGAGGCCTGGGGAATTTTTCACCAGGGACGGCTGGCGGTGCTGTACACCTTCAACACCAATATCTCGGATGGATGGACGCCAGTCCACGGCGATTCGGCCGAGGTTCGGGAGCTGGCCTTCCGGGTGGGAATCAACATCCTGTGGTACGCCCTAACCAGGCCATAGGGAATATGGATGATAGGGCGGAGCGCTTGATATCACGCCTGTCCGGCCTGGCCGGGCAAAGGGTGGCCTGGATGGCGGCTGCCAGGACGTCGGCGTTGGTGGCGACGCTGGCGGCCTTTCTCCTGGTTTATCACCTGGCCGACCTGGCCTTCATTCTGCATCCAACCGTCAGGCTTTGCTTGAGGGCAGCCATTCCGGCTGCCTTCGCGGTCGGCGGCGCCTGGGCGCTGGCTGCACTTCTTCGCAAGAGACGGGCTTCGACTACCGCCGCCTGGCTGGAATCGCGGCACCGCGTCCTTCGACAGGACATCTCGACGGTGATTAACTGCGCCGGCCGGAGCGAATACTCGCAGGAACTGCTGGGATGCCTGGCCGGACAGGCCTTGGAAAAGCTGGATGGACTGAGGCCGATAGACGGCCCTAGAAAGACAGCGGGGCGCTGGATGCTTGCGGCCGCAGCTTCCGCCCTCTTTTTGGCCTCGATAGTCTTGGCCTGGCCTGGGGCCGTCGGGACCAGCCTGGTCCGTCTGGCCCAGCCCTGGGGGGTTGTCGGTGATTGGTCTGACGACGAAGTCATCCCTGGGGATGCCAGGATGCCAACCGGCGAAACTATGGAGGTGGCCGTCGCCTGCCGATCCCGGCAAAGCTATATACAAATAGTATCCGGGCCGAGGGTGGCCTTGGCCCCCGGGGAAGGAGATGACACTGATGTCCTGAGAGGGCATCTGCCGCCGGCCAGGAGCGATTTCTGCTACCGCGTATTCTCGGGCCGGAGACAGAGCCGGACCTATCATGTGTCGGTCTACCAGCCGCTGGCGCTGGAGGAGATCGGAGTCAAGATAGTGCCGCCGGCCTATACCGGCCTGGCCCGGGCTGTGCTTGACAACCAGGGGAGCTTCGAGGCGGTCAGGGGCAGCCGGGCGCTGATCACCGCCAAGCCCAGCCGGAGGGTGGAATCGGCGGCGCTGTTGCGGGGCGGCGATGAGGTGATTCCCGGTGCGGGAGGCGAAGGCAGCATCGCTTTCCCTCTGACTGTCCGCGATGACGAAAGATACCGCCTGATGGCCGTCTCGTCCGGCGGGGCCGATACCTTCGTTTCCACCGAGTATCAGATCACGGCGCTGCCCGACCTGCCGCCGCAGGCCGAGCTTTTCGGCGAGGAAGAGCTGGAGGACCTTGAGGGGGGGGTAAAGCTGTCGGTCGAAGGGCGGGCCAGCGATGATTTCGGCCTGTCGCAGGTGCGGATATCATACCTGCTGCACGGCCGGGGCGGCATCGGGCCGAGGATAGTGACAGGCGGACTGGTGGCCGACACCTCGGTGGCCTTAGCCTGGGACCCGTCGGGCCTGGGGCTTCTGCCCGGCGACTCTCTGGTCTACTGGCTGGAGGCGGTGGATAACGACGCCGTCTCCGGCCCCAAAACCGGCCGGAGCCGCACCCGGATCTTGAAGGTGCCGTCGCTGGCCGACATCTACCGGCTGGAGGACGAGCGCGATTCGGCCCTGGCCGCCGAGGTGGCCAGGGTCCAGCCGGAGCAGACCGAGCTCAGAGAGCAGCTGCAGCGCCTGTCCCAGGCCATCAAGGAGTCGCGCCGCATCGACTGGCAGCAGCAGGCGGCCATGGAGAGGGCGCTGGCTGACCAGCAGGAGCTCCTCGACCGTCTGGAGCGCGCCGCCGACCAGGCCCTAGAAAACCTGAGGCCGCAAGGTCGACGGGTGGAGATTGATGCCGAGACCGCCTCCAAGCTCAGGGAGCTCCACCAGCTGTTTGACCAGGTGGCCACCGAGGAGATGAGGCGGGCCATGGAGAGGCTGTCCCGGGCCCTGGAGGGCATGGACAGGCAGGAGGTGGCCAAGGCCCTGGAGAGCATGAGGCTGTCCTCGGAGGAGCTCAAGCAGAAGCTGGACCAGGCCATCGCCGCCCTGAAGGAGCTTCAGCAGCAAAGGCAGATAGAGAGGATGAGGGAGGATCTGGAGCGGCTGGTGCGGGAGCAGAAGGAGATAAAAGAGGCCAGCGCCAGGGATGGCGGACAGGCTGACGCCGACCAGCTGGCGCAGCGACAGGAACAAGCGGCCAAGGACCTGGAGGCTTTGGCCGAGAGGGCGCGGCAACTTGGTGAGCAGATGGGGCCCGCCTCCGAACCCGGAGAGGCCCTGAAGCAATCCGCCGAGATCATCAAGGCAAAGGGGACGCCGTCGAAGATGCGCCAAGCCGGCCAAAAACTATTGCAGGGAAACCGGCCGGGCGCCAAAGACCTGCAGCAAAAGGCCCTGGAGGACATGGCCGAGCTTTCCCAAGGCCTGGAATCCGCCAGTTCTTCGATGGCCTCGGCCAGAAGCCGGGCCAGGGCCCAGGCTCTAAGACAGAAAGCCAGAGAGGTGCTTTCCCTCTCGCAACAGCAGGAGGACCTCAACCGGGCGATGAGCCAGGGGATGGACCAGAACGATCTGGCCGAGAGGCAGCAGGCGCTCTCCCGGGCTGGGGCCAGGCTGCAGAACCAGATGGACGGACGCCAGGGCTTGTTGATCCCCCCACAGTCCGCCGGCAGCCTGACGCGGGCGCTGCAGGCCATGGAGCGCATGGGCCAGGAGATCATGAGCGGCCGGATAGGCCAATCGCGCCAGCAGGGGCAGGAGGCGGTGGCCGCCCTCAACCAGGCGGCAGCATCCATGCTCGAGGCCGCTTCGCGGGGAGGAGGCTCCCAGGGCGGCGGGGACATGATGCAGGACATGGAGGGCCTGTCGGGGCAGCAGTCGGAGATAAACCAGCAGACGCTGGGCTTGATGCCCTCGGCCGGGGGGCAGGAGGCCCTCTCGCAGGAGGTCCGCAGCCAGATGGCCAGGTTGGCGGCCCAGCAGGAGGCGGTCAGACAGGGGCTGGAGGAATTCAACCGCAAGTACGCCGATCGGCGTGATCGGACGGGACGCCTGGATGATCTGGTCGAGGAGATGAGGCAGGTGGCCGAGGACCTGAGGCAGCAACAGGTCGGCCAGCAGACCCGAGAGAGACAGGAGAGGATACTCAACCGTCTGCTGCAGGCGCAGCGCTCTCTCAGGGACCAGGATTTCTCCCAGCAGCGAAAGGCCGATCCGGGCAAGCTCTCGGGGAGGGCCTGGACCGGCCAGCGCCAGGAACCCGGCAGGATCCCCCCGCCACCGCCCGATCGGGAATGGAGAAAGGAGCCCTACCCGCTGGAATACCAGGAGGTCATCGAGAGGTATTTTCGGTCGCTGGGGTGGTGAGGAGTTGAAAACATGAAGTCAGAGGGCAGAAATCAATATCCACGGCCCGGGATCTCCATGGTCAAGGGTATCTCCACGGCAATACTATGTTATTTAAGCATTGGTGTTTTTACGGTCTCGGCCCAGCCGCTCAGGGGCAACGAGGCCAAGCGCTGGCAGGCGGCCTGGAGCGCGGCCCAGCAGGGGCGCTACCAGGAGGCGCTGGAGGGATTTAAGACGGCATTGGAAAATAATGCCGATCAACACCTTTTCGTGCAGGCGGGGTCGCTGCTGCAGCGCCAGGGGGCGGTGGCGCAGGCCGAGGAGCTGTATCTCTGGGGCAGGGCCCGTCTCAACCAGCCCCGGGTCTTCGCCGACAGGCTGGCCGGGATCTACCAGTCCCGGCAGAAGTACGATCTGGCGGCGGCCGAATGGATGAGGCTGCTGCCCTCCCAGGCCGAGCTGGTGAAGGCGAGGATGCTTGAGATCGGTCAGAACATCGGGCTGCCAAAGGCGGCGGCCTTGGCCGAGGCCAACATCAAGAACGCAGGCGATCCCGGCTGGCTGGTGGTGGGCAGCCTGCATCTGGCAGCCAAGAACGACAGGCAGGCCTGGGGTTCGTTCCGCCGCATCAAGGACATAGGCATGCAAAGGAGGGCGGTGGACCAGATGCTGGCCGCCGGGCTCCCCGGCGCCAATCTTATTCCGGTGCTGGAGGAGTTCCTAGCGCGCCGCGAAGGCAGGGACCAGGACCTGCTGGCGAAACTGGGCTGGCATTACATGGAAGCCCTCCAGTTCCAGAAGGCTTTGGAGGTTTTCTCCAGGATGCTTCCCCTGGATCGGCCGTTGGCCACGGTGCTTATGGCCAGGGCTTCGCTCAGGCAGGGGGACCACGCCCGGACGATCAGATTATTGGACGAGAAAGATAAGGGGAAGCCTTGGCCGGACAGCCTCCGCTGGGAGGCGTGTTTTTTGGAGGCCCAGGCCAGGCTGATGTCCGGCGATGCGATGGCCGCGGCCGGGATCTACCGGAAGACAGCGGCCGACTCGACCGTGGGGCGCGAGATCAGGCAGAAGGCTTTCTACTTGCTGGCCGAGCTCGGGCTGATGTCGGGCGAGGTCGACAGCGCCCTAGCAGGCTACCGCCGGGCGGTCCAATTGGGCCTGGAAGGCGAACTCAGCAACGACGCCATGCTCCGAATGATATTGATTTCCGAGCACAAAGCTGATAGAATGAAAGCCTTGGCCGTCTTCGGCCGGGGACTGGGCGAGAGGGCCAGGCATGACTTTGCCGGGGCGGCCCGCAGTTTTTCCCAGGCAGCCGAAGAACACCCGGGCACCACCCTGGCTGACCAGTCCCTCCTGGAGCTGGCCCAAATGCTGCAGGAGGAAGGGGCGTACCGAAAGGCGGCCGAAGCCTGGGGGCGGCTGGCCGAAAGCGCCTCCGATCAGCAGGTCTCGTGCCGGGCGTCGTACCAACAAGGCATGGTGCTGAAGTACCATCTTAACCGAGCGGCCGAGGCGGCCGATGTCTGGAGAAAGGCCGTTGTCAAGAGCCCCGACTTCTCCTGGTCGGACCTGATGCGGCAGGAGCTGGCAATTTCGTCGGAATAAAAATAACACAGAAATAGGTAGATTTTATGCCTACTAAAAAACAGCTGACCTTCGAGCCTAAGTCCGCCTGGGACGGGGCCTCCCCGGCCGAGCGGCAGAAGTGGTTCCGCTTCGCCGGGGACTACTCCTCGTTCCTGGGCCGGGCCCGGACCGAGCGTCTGGCCTGCGCCGAGCTTAGGTCGCTGGCCGAGAAGGCTGGGTTCATGCCGGTCGAGAAGCTCAAGAAGTGGAAGCCCGGGGCCAGGGTCTACGCCGAGAACCGTGGCAAGAGCATCTACCTGGCGGTGCTGGGAAAGGACGGCTTGGAGAATGGATTCAACCTGATCGCCTCCCACCTGGATGCGCCGCGCCTGGACCTGAAGCAGCGGCCGCTTTACCAGGATCGGGACACCTACCTGGCTTTGTTGCGCACCCACTATTACGGGGGCGTCAAGAAGTACCAGTGGCTCAACCTGCCTTTGGGGTTATTCGGCAGGATAGTGCGGCGCGACGGCAGCCAGATGGATATCGCCATCGGCCTCAAGCCAGAAGACCCCTGCTTTGCCATCACCGACCTGCTGCCGCACCTGGCCAAGAAGGAGCAGTATGAGCGCAAGGCCCCGGAGGTGGTCAAGGGCGAGGAGCTGGTCATCATCTGCGGGGGGGTGCCGGCTCTTGAGGGCGATGCCAAGCAGAGGGTGAAGCTGGCGGTGCTGGACCAGCTCCACCGGGACTACGGGCTGGAGGAGGAGGACCTGATAAGCGCCGAGCTGGAGGCGGTGCCGCTGACGCCTGTCCGCTTCGTGGGGTTCGACAAGAGCTTCCTGGGGGGCTACGGGCAGGACGACAAGATATGCTCCTTCACCTCGGCCCGGGCCCTGTTCGATCTGGGAAACCAGGGCCGTACCGCGGTGGTGGCCTGCGTAGACAAGGAGGAGATCGGCTCCGAGGGCAACACCAGTGTTCAGTCTGCCTGCTTCATCGACTTCATAGGCGACCTGATGGAGCTGCGGCGTCCCGGCTACCGGGCGGCCGACCTGCGCAAGTGCCTGTCCCGGTCCTGGGGGGTCTCAGCCGACGTCAACGCCGCGGTGGAGCCCAACTTCAAGCAGGTGCACGAGCTGGACAACGCCTGTCTGGCCGGCTACGGGCTGGTGCTGACCAAGTTCACCGGGCACGGCGGCAAGGGCGGCGCCAACGACGCCTCGGCCGAGTTCATGGGAAAAGTGCGTCAGATCCTCAACCGGGCCGGCGTCCCCTGGCAGGCGGCCGAGCTGGGCAAGGTGGACGAGGGGGGCGGGGGGACGGTGGCCAAGTTCCTGGCCGCCTATGGCATGGAGATAGTCGACTGTGGGCCGGGCCTGCTGTCCATGCATTCGCCCTTTGAGCTGGTCTCGGTGGCCGATCTGTACGCCGCCTACGCTGGGTACCGGGCGTTCCTGGCAGCGGAGTGACTAACGCCGAGGATAACGCATATACCGCTTGCAGATTTCCCGGAATTAGGCTATAATTAACCGGTCAGCCGGCCGAGCCTTGGCTGGCCGGTTTTATATTGCATCCAAACAGATGGGGGATTTCCGGCCTATGGTTATGAAAGCAATGCGCAGCCAGATGAAGCTCATTCTGTGGATCGTGGTGGTAGCCTTCGTGGTGGGCTTCGGCTATGTCCTCATGGGAACCGGCGGCGGGGGCAAGAGCCAGAACAAACTGGCCCGGGGGATAGTGGGCGAGGTCAACGGGCAGGCGGTGAGCTACAGCTTGTTCCGCGAGCACCTGCTGCGCAACCTAGAGTCCTACCGCCAGAGGAGCGGGGGCGGCGACCCGGACGACGCCGTCACCCGGCAGATCGAGCAGGAGACCTGGCAGAACCTGGTCAGCGAGATCCTGCTCAACCAGCAGTACCGGAGGCTGGGAATCCAGATCTCCGACGAAGAGGTGGTGGGCATCATCCGGCACAACCCCCCGGCCGAGCTGCAGAACCACCCCGATCTGATGACCAACGGTGCCTTCGACATCCAGAAGTACCAATCGATCCTCCGGCATCCCCAGAACCTGTCTTGGCTCCGGGAATACGAGGGCGAGATCCGCCGCCAGCTGCCCCTGCAGAAGCTCCGCCTGCAGATTATGTCCGGGGTCAGGGTCACCGATGCCGAGATCAGGGAAGCGTACGCCGCAAGAAACGAGAGGGCCAGGGTTAGCTTCCTGGCCGTCGATCCGGCGGCCTATTTCGATCCCCAGGCCCAGGTGCCAGCCGAGGAGATCTCCGCATACTATAAAGAACACCAGAAAGATTTCCGGGCCCCGGAGCGGGCCAAGGTGACCTATGTCCTCTTCCCCAAGGAGGCCACACCGCATGACCTGCAGGCGGTTGAGGATCGCATCCGAGAGATACACCAGGAGGCCTCGACGGCCGGCGCATCCTTCGACACCCTGGCCATGAACTATTCCGAAGATCCGGGCTCGGCCGGCAAGGGTGGCGACTTGGGCTGGTTCGGGCGGGGCCAGATGGTGCCCAGCTTCGACTCGGCGGCCTTCGCGCTCAGGCCGGGCCAGATGTCCCGGCCGTTCAAGACCGATTTCGGCTGGCACATCGTCAGGGTGGATTCGGCCAAGATCGAGCAGGGCAAGCCTCTGATCAAGGCGCGGCACATCCTCCTCCAGTCAAAGCCGTCCGAGGAGACGCTGGCCGACCTGCGCACCCGGGCCGAGGCCTTCGCCGAGCTGGCCAAGGACCAGGGCTTCGAGGCCGCGGCCAAGGCCCAGGGGCTGAACGCGGTGCCCACCAGCTTCTTTAGCCGCGGCCAATACGTGCCCGGCCTGGGCATGGCCTCCGAGGTGGTAAACTTCGCCTTTGAGGAGGACGTGGGCTCGCTGAGCCCGGTGCTGGACAACCGGCAGTTCTTGGTGGTGGCCAAGCTGACGGAGCGACGCAAGGAGGGGATCCAGCCTTTGGCCGACGTGGAGCGTAACATCTCCATGATTCTGTTGCGGAAGCGGGCCATGGCCCAGGCCAGGAAGAGGGCCGAGGAGCTGAGGGCATTGGTCGACCAGGCCGGTGGCCTGGAGGCTGCGGCCAAGTCGGCCGGCCTGGCGGTGGATACCGCCAACTTCACCAGGGAGGACTACGTGGCCAAGGTGGGCACCAAGAACGAATTCTTCGCCCAGGCCTTCTCCCTGCCGGTGGGGACGGTCAGCCGGCCGGTGGCTACCGACCAGGGCGTCTACATCATCAGGGTCGACCGAAGGCAGCCGGCCGACCAGGACCAGTACGCCCGGGAGGCCCCCAAGCTGCATGACGAGCTAATGCAGAAAAAGCAGACCGAGGCTATCCAGGGATGGTTCGAGACTATCCAGAGGCAGGCCAAGATCCGGGACTATCGGATGGGCGGGATATAGGGGGAAAGCGAAAAATAAATCAAAAACGAACAGGCTGGAGAGCAATAGCTCCGGCCTGTTTTCAATTATCAGATTTTCTCTGAGGTGCCGTAAAACAGCAGGCGCGCATGACATCAAGGGGCCGGCAAAAAGTCGTCTCGACTTCAACCTGTCTGCCGGCGTGGACCTCCGGAACAAAAAAGCCGGCCTAAAAGCCGGCCGATCTTTTTGGTAGCGGCGCAGGGACTTGAACCCCGGACACGCGGATTATGATTCCGCTGCTCTAACCAGCTGAGCTACGCCGCCGTTAAAAAGGGCAAGAGACAGGAGTAAAGGCTGAGGCGCTTGGCGAATTGCTGCACCAGCGCATCTGATAATTAAAAAGAGACGAATGGCAAAGGGCCTGATCCCTTTTCTCGTCCCTTTTAGCTTTTCATGGTAGCGGGGGGAGGATTTGAACCTCCGACCTTTGGGTTATGGGCCCAACGAGCTACCAGGCTGCTCCACCCCGCGCCAATTTAGTTAATAATAACATAGCCAGCATCGGATGTCAATAGGCCTGAGGTAAACAGGAAGGGGGCGGGCCCTCAACGGTCGGACTTGAGGGAATCGGCCGGGTAGAAGCGGATCGAGCTGTCGCCCGGCTTGACCAAGCCGTATCTCTCTCGGGCTAGGGTCTCGAGATAGAGGCTGTCCTCTCTGATCCTCTTGATCTCCCGCCGTATCAGCTCGTTCCGTGCCATGATCACGATGATCTCTCTTTTCAGCCTGGCCTGCCGGCGGTTGGTCCGGATCATGTTTATCCAGCCGTAGGGGCCGGTGCCGAATACGAAGAAAAGAGCGGACAGGGCGCCCAGCAGGATGGCAGCCGCGATCCTTCTTCGGCGGGTGCGCGACCGACCGCCGCTGGCCATCAGTTCCCCCCGGCCCGATCAGCCGGATCAAACTCGCTGGCCGACATGGTGGCTGGGCATCAGATCTTGAAGGCGGATCTTCCGGCGTACCTGGCGGCGGCCCCCAGCTCCTCCTCGATCCGCATCAGCTGATTGTATTTCTCCACCCGCTCGCCGCGGCAGGGGGCGCCGGTCTTGAGATGGCCGGTTCTCATGGCTACGGTGAAGTCGGCGATGAAGCTGTCCACCGTCTCGCCGCTGCGGTGCGAAACCATGGCCCCCCAGCCGGCCTTGTAGGCCATCTCGATGGCGGCTATGGTCTCGGTCAGCGTTCCGATCTGGTTGAGCTTGATGAGCACGGCGTTGGCCACCTTCAGCTCGATGCCTTTGGCGATGCGCTCCACGTTGGTGACGAACAGGTCGTCCCCCACCAGCTCCATCTTTTTACCCAGCCGCTGGTAGAGCAGCTTCCAGCCTTCCCAGTCGTCCTCGGCCAGCCCATCCTCCAGGACGATGATGGGGTATTTACGCGACCACTCTTCGTACATCTCTACCATCTGGGATGAGGAGATCCTGCGCCCCTCGGTCCGTAGGTGGTATTGGCCATCCTGATAGAAGCCGCTGGAGGCGGGATCCAGAGCCAGGGCGATCTGCTCCCCCGGCTTATAGCCCGTCTGTTCGATGGCCCGGACGATGAGGTCCAACGCCTCGACGTTCGTCTTCAGGGCCGGGGCGAAGCCCCCCTCGTCGCCCACCCCGGTGGAATAGCCTTTCTCCTTGAGCACCGCTTTGAGGGCATGGTAGACCTCGCTGCCCCAGCGCACCGCCTCGCGGAAATTGGGAGCTCCCAGGGGGGCGATCATGAACTCCTGAAGGTCGGTGCCCTGCCAGTTGGCGTGGGCGCCGCCGTTCATGATGTTGAACATGGGCACCGGCATGACCACAGCCTCAGATCCGCCCAGGTAGCGATAGAGGGGCAGCCCGGCCGAGGCGGCCGCGGCCCGGGCCACGGCCAGGCTGACGCCCAGAATGGCGTTGGCCCCCAGCTTGGATTTATTAGGGGTGCCGTCCAGCTCCAGCATGGCCTGGTCCAAGGCCTTCTGATCCGAGGCCTCGCGTCCGGCCAGCGCCGGAGCGATCCTCTGGTTAACGTTATCCACCGCCCGGAGAACACCCTTGCCGCCGAACCGCTTCTTGTCTCCGTCTCGCATCTCCAGGGCTTCGTGGACCCCGGTGGAGGCGCCGGAGGGCACGGCCGCCCTGCCGAGATGGCCGTCGGACAGAAAGCAGTCCACTTCGACGGTGGGGTTGCCCCGGGAATCCAATATCTCCCGAGCGCGCAGCGACTTGATAGTTGGCATTTCAACCTCCGATGTTCTGGATGTTTTACTTCATTTGTTCTAAGGTCAGTCGCCCATCCTGCAGCTTCCCATAGGTGAAGTGGGTGATGAAATCCCCTAGGTTGCAATAGGTGCCTCCCCCTTCCTGACGAAGGGCGGGTATGTGGACATGGCCCATGGCCACTGCCCGGTAGCCCTGGCGGAACTTATCTTTGGCCACCAGCCACAGAGGGTCCCTCTCCAGATAGCGGCCCTTGGTGATGTGGTCGCGGGAGATCCTGGAGAACCACTTGGCCAGGGGGATGCCCAGGTCGGGATGGAGAAGCCTGAAAAGCCAGATATTGGGCGGAAAGCGGAGAAGGGCTTTGAGCATCTTGTAGCCGGTGTCGCCCGGACCCAGGCCGTCGCCGTGTGCCAGGTATATGCGGCCGTCCTCCCGCTCCAGGCTCAGCGAGTCCATCCCCACTTGTATGCCCAGATGGTGGCGGATGAAGTCTCCCAGCCAGAAATCATGATTGCCGGCCAGCATATATATGGGGCATCCTTTGCCCCTCAGTTCCTCTAAAAGGCGGATGATGTCAAGATGTTCGCGCTGGATCACGGTGCGGTATTCGAACCAGAAATCGAACAGGTCGCCCAGGATGGCCAGTTCGGCCCGCTCCTCGGCCACCCGGCGGAAGAGCGAGGCCAGCCGCTCAAGCTTCAAGGCCTCCAGCTTGGGGTTGCCCGCCCCCAGATGGGCGTCGGAAACCAGATACAACGTTCTTGACATCACCAGGCAATCATGTTATTGTTAACCATTATAAAACAAATGGCAGCATAAAGTAAAGCCCTCCCGGCCACAGCGGTTTTTTCTATTGACTTTTGTACCCGCTGCGAATAAAATGCATTCGAAAAGGGGAAATAGGCGATGAGCGGAAAGAGGACGGCGGTGGCGCTGGCCATGGCCACGTTGGCCCTGGCCGGATGCTCCAAAACCGAGAGGGAGGTTTCGCAGAGCATCATGCCGGCAGCCCTGAATTATTACGTGCTGACGCAGGAGATCTCCCGGCTGAGGTCCGAGGTCAGAGGCCTGCCGGGGGGGAGGCTGGACGAGACGCTCCCCAAATACCGCGACATCATGACGCGTGGGCAGCAGATGCACCTGGATCTGGGTCAGATGAAGGACATCCGCCGCCATCAGAACCTGCTGGCCGCCATGGACTCCAGCCTGGTTACCCAACTTATGTTCCTGCAGTACGAGGCTCAGGCGGTGGAAGCCATGGTCGAGTACAGCCGGGCCAGTTCGGAGTTGGAGCGCATAGAGAGACAGACCAGCGGCAACACCCTGGCCAGAATCAGGCACCAGGCCGAGCTAGACCAGTTGGCCCAGAGCACCAACAGTTCCTACCGGCGTCTCGAATCCCTCAAGCCCCAGCTCCAGTCCCTGGGCAAGAAAAATCTTGGGGAGATGCGACTCTACAACCAGATGGTGCTGGATAGCAAGATTCTGACCTACGTCGCCGCCGACGACCTGTTGCAGCCGTTTGCCTGGGAGCAGGCCAAGGCGGAGCCCAAGAAGACGGCGGCAAAAAAGACAAGCTCCAAAAGGAACAAGAGATCCGGCAGATGAGGTTGAGAAATCTCTGGTGGCTGCTGCTGCCGGCCCTGGCCTCCTGCGGCCGGGACGGGCACTTGAGAAAGGGCCAGGAGTTTTTAGAGCTGGGCGATCTGGAGAGGGCCATCCAGCAGTTCGGGATGGCGGTCAACACCACTCCTCGCGATCCGGCAGCCCACTTCGGGCTGGCAACGGCCTACTGCCGCTGCGACTCGGCCGGGCCTGCTATTCGTGAATACCAGGTGCTCTGCCGGCTGAGCCCGGCCAAGGCCGATGATCCGTTTCTCAGGCAGAAGGTAGCCGGATTCCTGGGGCAGGAACCTTACCCCTCGGTCAGGCTGACAACGGCCCCGGGCAACGATGCCTTCCCGGCCTTATCGGCCGACGGCCAGCTGATAGCCTTTAGCTCCAAGCGCGACGGAAACACCGAGCTTTACTTAATGGGATCCGACGGCAGCGGCCAGCGGCGGCTGACCAACAATCGGTCCATCGACTTCGCCCCATCGTTCTCGCCGGACGGACGAACGTTGACCTTCGTCTCGGACCGCGACGGAAACGATGAGATCTACCTGTTGGATCTTTCTACCTTCAAGACGCGCCGCCTGACATACCATCCAGGCCAGGACGCTCTGCCGGCCTTTTCCCCGGACGGCGGCCAGGTGCTGTTCATCTCGGATCGGGGGGACAAATATCGGATATACTCTGCCGACGCCGCCGGGGCCGGCACCGGGCGCGAGTCAGGCCTCAGGCCTGTCTTCGACGACCCGCTGAATAAGATCTATTTCTCGCTTTGCCAGGGTCGGATGCTGGTGCAGGAGGAGCGGGAGAACCAGGTGGTGCTATTCACCGCCGCGGCCGCCGGCGGCCCCAAGGTCATGCTGAATGCCCCCTCCTTCAGGGCGGCCCTGCCGACGGCGCTCTCGCCAGACGGCAGGAAGATGCTTTTCACCTCTTCCCGAGAGGGGAATGACGAGGTCTTCCTCTACGACATCGAGAGGGGTGTTCCCATCAGGTTGACCTTCAGCCCGACCCAGGAGTTCGGCTACTGCTTTTCACCGGACGGGTCAAGCATCCTATACGACTCCAACCGTGGGGGCGACCGGGATATTTTTGTAATGCGTCTGGACCGGCTGATATCCCGGGAGGAGATACTGTCGGCCATCGAGCGAAAATGAGCCAGCCCACACCGATAGGGAGGAACCAGCCATGATCTGGCGCTGCACAGTCTGCGGCTACATCTACAACCCCGACCTGGGGGACCCGGACAGCGACATCCGGCCCGGCACCTATTTCGACAACCTGCCTCTGGACTGGGTGTGCCCTGACTGCGGAGCCTCCCAGGACATGTTCGAGATGGTGGAGGAGGAGGAGCAGTAGGAAGCCTGCCCCGGGTCGGGAAAAAGGAGCCGATATGGAGCGGGATCCGGTATGCGGCATGGAGGTGAGCCGCCAGAAGGCGGCGTCCGTCTTCCAATACAACGGCCGTACCTACTATTTCTGCGCCGAGGCCTGCAAGCAGGCATTCGAACGCAATCCCGAGAAGTATCTACGACAAGATAAGGACGAAAAGTGAAGATCCAGGCAGCGCTGACCAGGATACACCGGGCCCTGGGATGGACGATGCTCCTATTGCTTCCGGCCCAGCTGCTGACCGGGCTTTGGGCCGTGGGCAGGATGGGAGGCGAGGACGGCGGCTTGGCCGGCGCCCTGCACGCCGGCCCCTGGGCGGCAACGGCTCTGGGGATGATGATCATCAGCCACGGCCTGCTGGGAATCAGATTTACGGTGATAAAAAAGCTGGGAGCCCGGGCCGGGGTTCTGCTGCTGGCCGCAATCTGGGTGGCGTTCCTCGTTTTTCTAGCGATAATCACCTTTTGACGGGAAAGGAACATGGAACAGTGCAACACCGCCCTGGAGAAGCTGGTGAGGATAGGCATCGCTCTGTCGGCGGTGCGCGACCTGGAGAAGCTTTTGGAGATGATCGTCAGCCAGGCCAGGGAGTTCGCCCGGGCCGACGCCGGCAGCCTCTATATAGTCGAGGGCGACCACCTCAACTTTGTGGTCAGCCAGAACGACACCCTGGCCCGCCGGGAGGGCAAAAGGGCCGAGGAGATGATGTTCAAACCGTTCCCGGTGCCGCTCTCAAAAAAGTCGCTCTCCGGCTATGTGGCCCTCTCCGGCCAGGCCCTCAACATCCCCGACGCCTATCAGATCCCCGATTCCGCCCCCTACTCCTTCGACCGTTCCTTCGATCAGCGCACCAACTACCGCACCCAATCCATGCTCCAGCTGCCGATGAAGGACACCGAGGGCGCCATCATCGGAGTGTTGCAGCTCATCAATGCCAAGGATGAAAAGGGCGACATCGTTCCCTTTACCCAAGACGACCAAGAGCTGCTGTCGGCGGTGGCCTCCCAGGCGGCGGTGGCCGTTAAAAACGCCCAGCTGCATCGGGACATCAAACAGGCCCACCTGGACACCATCGTCCGGCTGGGGGTGGCGGCCGAGTACCGGGACAAGGAGACCGGCAATCACATCCGGCGCATGAGCCACTACTCGGCCATCATCGCAAAGGAATTGGGCCTTCCGGCCGACCAGGTGGAGATCATTCTGTTGGCCAGCCCCATGCACGACGTGGGAAAAGTCGGCATTCCGGACGCGGTACTGCTTAAGCCGGGCCGACTGAACGAGGTGGAGCGCAGGATCATCGAGTCCCACTGCCTCATCGGGGCCGAGATCCTCAAAGGCTCGGAGGTGCCGCTGATGAAGCTTTCCCAGACCATCGCCTTCACCCACCATGAGAAGTGGGACGGCACCGGCTATCCCACCCGGCTCAAGGGATCGGACATCCCGGTGGAGGGGAGGATCGTGGCCCTGGCCGACGTCTTCGACGCCCTGTCCAACAAGAGAGTGTACAAGCCGGCCATGTCTCTGGACGACACTATGTCCATCATCCGCGAGGGCTCGGGGACCCACTTCGATCCGGAGGTGGTGGCCGCCTTCGAAAAGGGCTGGGGACGGGTGACCGAAGTCTACGACCGGTACAAGGAGATCTGACAAACGTAGCAACGTTGGACGTTCAACGTAGTACGCCCAACGTTCAACGTTAATACGGGAAAGAGCGATGAAGATCACTTTCTACGGAGTGCGGGGCTCGATCGCGGCGCCGGGGCCGGAGACGGCCGGATACGGCGGCAACACCACCTGCCTGGAGATAATCACCGGCGGAGGCTACCGGATGATCGTCGACGCCGGCACCGGCATGCGCAAGCTGGGCCTGAGGATGATGGGGGAGAAGGAGGTGCCCACCATCCCCATTTTCGTTACCCACGTCCACTGGGACCACATCCAGGGCCTGCCCTTCTTCCTACCCATCTACCTGTCCCGCTTCAGGCTGATGTTCGTGGCCGACAACGAGTGCTTCGATCGCCTCTACAACACCCTCTACGAGCAGATGGACGGCTACGTCTTCCCGGCCGACCTCCAGGAGGTGCAGTCCCAGGTGAAGTTCCAGATAATCGATCGAAACGGCTTCGACTTCGGCGGGGCCCACATCGACACCATCCGCAACAACCATCCGGTGCCCACCTACGGCATTCGGGCCAGCGAGAACGGAAAGAGGTTCTGCTTCCTAACCGACAACGAGCTCAAGTCGGAAAAACCTCAGACAGACTATTCGGAGTTCGTGAGGTTCTGCCGGGACGCCGACATCCTGGTTCACGACGCCCAGTATACCGAGGAGGATATGAAGAGGACCCGGGGCTGGGGCCACTCCACCTTCATGGAGACGGTGGCCCTGGCCGAGGAGGCCGGGGTCAGGAGGCTGATATTCACCCACCACGACCCGGAGCGGACCGACAAGCAGCTGGACGAGATAATCTCTGAAGTTAAAACGAAAACGAAGATCGAGGTGGCCGGGGCCAGGGAGGGGGAGACGCTGGAGCTGTAGGGTCCCGACTTAATTGGTGGGTGAAGAATCGGCGCTGGGGGAAGTCCGACACTTGCATCGCTGAAGATTGATAAGTCGAGTATGCCGCAGATCGCCAAAGGCGGAAAATACGTATTCGGATGGTCAAGGATCGGGCGTGATGGAAGATTGGTGTTGCCGCCGGACGCTCTCAAGGAATATGGGATCGAGCCTGGGGACAGAGTCATACTGGTCTCCGGCAGCAAGAGCACCGGAGGGTTCTGCGTCAGCCGGAAGGGGTTGATGGAACGTTCCATAATGAAGGGCCTGTTCGAGGGAAACCTGTCGCTGGGCAAGTACAAAACGCCCGAGGGCGAATGCGTCAGATACAAGGGCCGTCTTTATTGCTGGATGAAGGTGAGGGAAGGCGGCGCATTGTCCATTGGCTATGGAACGATGAGCGCTTTTTCACTGAAAAGGGGCGACGATCTCCTTTCCATCCGCGGGAGCAACGTGGCCTTCGTCATGGGCGCCAAGGGGCCGCTGACGGCACACGCCAAGGCATTCAAGGGGGCAATTCCGCAATACTGACGCTTTAAATGGAACCACTTTCCGTGATCGACCTCACCATCAAGATCGCCGGGGCCGCCGGCCAGGGCATGCAGACCATCGCCTACTCGGTGGCCAAGGCGCTGGCCCGGCAGGGCTACCACCTCCACTGCTACCAGGACCTGATGTCGCGCATCCGGGGCGGGCACAACTTCGCCGTCCTGCGGATATCGGACCGGCCGGTGGGCTCGCTGGCCGAGAAGAGCAACATCCTGGTGGCGCTGAACGCGGAGTCGGTGGAGCTGCACGCCGGGGAGCTGGTGGAGGGCGGGGTCGTCATACTCGACAGCAAGTTTTCATCGCCGGTCGTCTCGGCTCCGCTCGACGACCAAATCGCCAATAAGCTAAAACTATTTCCGGTGCCGCTGGAGGAACTGGCGGTGGAGCACGGCAAGAACAAGCTAATGGTGAACTCGGTGGCCTCGGGCGCCTGCTTCGGCCTGATGGAGTACGACATCGACGTCCTGGCCGACACCCTGGGGGACATCTTCGCCCGCAAGGGGGACCAAGCGGTGGAGGCCAACATCCGGGCGGCCCGGGCGGGGTATGACTATACGCTGAGGAACTTCCCCAAGGGGGCGTGCCCCTTCTGTAGGGTGGAGGTTAAAGGGGAAAGGGATAAAGGCAAGCTGCTGATGACAGGGAGCGAGGCGGCGGGGCTGGGGGCCATGCTGGGCGGGGTCCAGTTCCTGTCGGCCTACCCCATGTCGCCGTCCACGGCCATCATGGAGTATCTGGCGGCCAGGCAGAGGGAGCACGGCCTGATAGTGGAGCAGGCCGAGGACGAGATCGCCGCAATAAACATGGCCATCGGAGCCAGCGTGGCGGGCGCCAGAAGCATGACCTGCACCTCGGGCGGAGGCTTTGCCCTGATGGTCGAAGGCCTTTCTCTGGCCGGGATGACCGAGGTGCCCCTGGTCATCTTCATCGCCCAGCGTCCGGGGCCGGCCACCGGCTTTCCCACCCGCACCGAACAGGGCGACCTGATGTTCGCGCTCCACGGCGGGCACGGCGAGTTCGCCCGGGCCATACTGTCCCCCGGGGACGCGGCGGAGACGGTCGAGGCCATGGTTCTGGCCTTCAACCTGGCTGATAAGCATCAAACCCCCGTAATCGTCCTAGGCGACCAGAATCTAAACGACTCCTATTGGACGCTTAACGGGATCGACGCCTCGAAATACTGCATCGACCGGGGCAAGGTGGTGGAAGACTGGCCTGACGGTCCGCGCGGCTACAAGCGCTATCAGATCACGGCCGACGGGGTGTCGCCGCGTCTGGTCCCGGGAACCCCACGGGCGGTGTCCTACTGGGACAGCGACGAGCACACCGAGGAGGGGCACATCGCCGAGGGCGCGGCCATAAGACGGCAGATGGTGGCCAAGCGCCTGACCAAGCTTCGAGGGATGAAGGAAGAAGCACTGGAACCGGAGGTTTCGGGTACAGAGACCGAGCTGGCCCTGGTCGGCTTCGGCTCCACCAAGCACGCAATCCGGGAGGCGGCCGGGTGGCTGTGCGAGCACGGGGTGGAGGCGGCGGCCGTCCACTTTCCCCAGGTTTGGCCGTTGTCCAAAAGCGGTGGAGAGCTGCTGTCCAAGTACCATAAGGTGATAGTGATCGAACAGAACGCCACCGGCCAGTTCGCTAAGTTACTCAGGGCGGAGCTGGGGCTGGAGGCGGGGGGCCAGATCCACCGCTTCGACGGCCGCCCGCTGACGGCCGGGTATATAGTGGATAGCTTGAATACCGTTTAACCTAACCCCTGCCCCTTCCCCAGTGGGGAAGGGGCAGGGGTTAGGTGGATCAATATGCTGAACACTGACATTTACGACAGCCGCGACGAGATAGCCTGGTGTCCGGGGTGCTACAACCACGGGATCCTCAAGGCGGTCAAGCAGGCCCTGGCCCGACTGGAGATCCCGCCCCACCGGGCGATGTTCTCCTCCGGCATCGGCCAGGCGCCCAAGCTGCCGCACTACCTGAAATGCAACCTGTTCAACGGGCTGCACGGTCGGGCTCTGCCGGCGGCCCAGGGCATCAAGCTGGCCAACCACAAGCTGGCGGTCATCGCCGAGGGCGGCGACGGCGACGGGTACGCCGAGGGCGGCAACCACTTCGTCCACGCCATGCGGCGCAACCTGGACATCACCTACCTGGTGCACGACAACCAGGTCTACGGGCTGACCAAGGGCCAGGCCTCGCCCACCTCTGACCATGGCTTCGTCACCCCGACCACGCCCTGGGGCGCCGTGCTGCCGCCGGAGCATCCCCTGGCGGTGGCGGTGGCCTGCGACTGCTCCTTCGTGGCCCGCGGCTTCGCCGGGGACGGGGAGCACCTGGCCGAGCTCATCGCCCAGGCCATCAAGCACCCCGGCTTCGCCCTGGTGGACATCCTCCAGCCCTGCGTCACCTTCAACAAGGTCAACACCTACCAGTGGTACAAGGAGCGGGTCTACCGGCTGTCGGACGATTACGACCCGTTCGACCGCCAGGCGGCCTTCGCCAAGGCGCTGGAGTGGGGGGAGAGGATACCCATCGGGGTCATATATCAGAACGACCGGCCGGCATTGGAGACACAGCTGCCGCAGATAGGCGAGGAGCCACTGGTCCATCATAAAATCGACCTGGCGAAGAGGGCTGAGCTTATCGGGGAGTTCAGATAAGTGAAAAGGGAGAGGTGAGATGTCCAAGGGTGAACGTTCCTTGGGGATGAAACCTAAAGTAGTCTTCAGGCGCATCAGGCCAGAGGCCATCAAGGACAATCCGTTTAAGGCCATGGAGGGCGACTGGTTCCTGCTGACGGCCGGGAGCCTGAAAAGCTACAACACCATGACCTGCGGCTGGGGGGCCTGGGGCGTGCTCTGGAGCAGGCCGGCGGTCTTCGTCTTCGTCCGGCCCACCAGGCACACTTTTGGATTTGCCAATAAAAACGACGCTTTCACCATCTGCTTCTTTGCTAAAAAATACCGCAAGGCCCTGCAGTTCTGCGGCAGCCATTCCGGCCGGGACTGCGACAAGGCCAAGGAGACCGGGCTGACCCCAGCCAGGGCGGGGAACGGCGGGGTCTTCTTCAAGCAGGCCAGGCTGGTGCTGGAGTGCCGCAAGATTTACCAGCAGGACCTGGACCCCAAACTTTTCCTGGACCCCGCCATCGGGAAGTGCTATCCGAAAAAGGACTACCACCGAATGTACGTAGGTCAGGTGACCAGGGTCCTGGTACGCAGGTAACCCTAAACGGAAGGGGCGGGAATGGAAAGAGTAAGGCATGTAAAACACAAGGGTCGGGACATTATCCAAGTTGACCTCTCCGACTCCAGAAGCGAGGAGGAGAGCATCTCCATCCTCGAAAAGGCCAGGGAGCTGATCGATGTCCATGCCCCGAAAACGGTGCTGCTGCTGACCAACGTCACCAATGCCCACTATGGCCCCAAAGGAGCCGAGGCCATGAAGGCCTATTCCAAAGCCAATACAAACTTAGTCAAGGCCAGCGCGGTGGTGGGTGTCTCGGGCATCAAGCGGGTCATCTACCAGGCCATCGTCAGGATGACCGGGAGGCACATCGCCACCTTCGACACCGTGGAGCAGGCCTTGGACTGGCTGGCGGAACAGTGAGCCGCACTTATCTCCGAGCCAAAAGAAGCCATCGGCAAAAGTCCCTGATGCCGAAAAGGCGACCCTTGAACCGAAGAAACGAAGGAGAAAACCATGGAACAGGTTCGTTTTGAAAGGCACAAGGGCAAGGATATCCTGATAGTAGACCTTTCCCAGAGCCGTACCCAGGACGAGGGGATCTCCATCCTGGAGAGGGGCGAGCAGACGGTCAAGACCCAGGCCCCCAAGTCGGTGCTTCTTCTGACCAACTTCGGGGAGCTGCGCTACGACGTCAACGGGGTGGAGGCGGTCAAGAACTACTCCAGCGCCATAACCCCGTACGTCAAGGCCAGCGCGGTGCTGGGGGTAGGGGGCATCAAGCGGGTGATACTGCGGACAGTGACTCGGCTGACAGGGAGGAATATCGTGCCCTTCGACGACATGGAGCGAGCCAAGGACTGGCTGGCCGAACAGCCTTGACGCACTCTATTTAGATAGGCCGAGCTTGGATTCAAGCCAGCGCTCTTGATGGAAGAAATGATTCTGACCGTCCGGGAAATGGAAAAGCCATTCATAACCAATAACAGGAGATCTCAAATGCGAATCACCACCATGGCACTGCTGGCGGCCCTGGCCGCCGCCCCGCTGGCGGCCCAGCCCAAAACCTCCGACGCCCCCCAAGGCAAGCCCCACGGTATCCCCAACCTCAGCCAAGTCAACGTGATCATCGACGGCAGGGCTTCGGAGGGGGAATACCCCACCCGCTTCGTCAACTCCCAGACCGGCATCGCCGTCAGCTGGGTTTCGGACGGCGAGAAACTCTACGTGGCCCTGGAAAGCCCGGCCAAAGGCTGGGTGGCCATCGGCTTCGGCGCCCACAAGGTGCGGGGGACATCGATGTTCATCGGCTATCACGATGACAAAGGGGGGCGGGTCGACGAGCATGAGGGGACCTGGGTCTCCACCCACCGACCCATCGACCGGCCCCGGCTGATAGACTTCAAGACTGCCCAAGGCCCCAAGGGGACGGCCATGGAGTTCGTCATACCCCTGGAGCTCTCCAACGGCCAGGTAATAGCTCCGGGCCAGCCCATGCCTTTCGTGCTGGCCTATCACGCCAAGAAGGTCTCCTTTAAAGGCCGCCCCACCAAGAAGGCCACCGCCACCCTGCTGCTGGGGAAGCCGGAAAAGGCCGAGGCCGAGGGAAAGCCCCAAAGCCAGGAGTGAGCCATGCATAAAGCTGGATTTCTCGCCATTTCCTTCATTTTAGCGTGGACCAGCGTTCTCGGCCAGCCGCTTCAGGTCAAGCTTTCAACATCGGCGGCGGTAGCCGCCGCGGCCGACGGGGCCATCGGCGAGGAGGAGTATGGATTTAGGGGGAAGGACCAGGCCACCGGGATCGAAGTCTTCGCCTCGGCCGACACCGTCCGGCTGTATGTGGCCCTCAAGAGCCCGGGCTCGGGCTGGCTGGCCATCGGGCTGGGCTCATCCGGCATGAACGGGGCGGTGATGGCCATCGCCATCAAGGACGCCCAAGGCAACTGGACGGTGGAGCAGCACCTGGGCAAGTCCCTGTTCCGACACAGCCGGGTGGACAAGCCGAACCTTGCCTCCAAGGCCGCCTGGCAAGAGGGCGGCAAAACATGCCTGGAGTTCTCTATACCGCTCCAATACGCCGGCGGCAAAAGGCTGGCGCCGGACTCCCCGGCCCAGTTCATCCTGGCCTATCACAAGAACAAGGCCAGCCTCTCCAAGCACACCAAGAAATCATCGGGCAGCATAGTCCTGGAGAAGTGACCGCCCGGAAACAACGGAGTGAAAAATATGGCCAAGTCGACATCGGTCGGCGGCAAGAAAAACGGGAGGAAGGTCCTGCTCTATACGCTGTCGACCTGCGTTTGGTGCAAGAAAACCAAAAGGCTGTTGGAGAGCTTGGGCGTGGCCTACGATTTCATAGACGTAGACCTGCTGATAGGCCGTGAGGAGGAGGAGGTTATGGACGAGGTGAAAAGGTACAACCCGGCCTGCACCTTTCCCACCATGGTCATCGACGGAAGCCAGGTCATCGCCGGCTTCAAGGAGGACGAGATAAGGAAAGCCCTGGCATGAGGCCGGCCGCCGAGATCGAGGCCGAAATTCTGCTCCAGGCCAAGGCCGATGGATACCGGCTGAACCCGGACCGGGAAGTGACCTTGGGAATAATCGAGGGCATCGCCGCCAACGAAGAGAGGCTTGGTTACTGGCGTTGTCCCTGCCGCATATCGGCTGGCGACCGGGCCCAGGACCTTGACATCATTTGCCCCTGTGAATACCGCGACGCCGATCTACGCGACTACGGGCGCTGCTATTGCGCCCTCTATGTGACCCAGTGGTACCTCGACGCCGGCTCGCCGCCGGATCCGATACCGGAGAGGAGGCCGCCATCCAGGGCCAAACCACTAAAGGGGGAGAAGATGGCCGAGGAAAAGGATACCGGGCAGGGACCGGTTAAGACCTGGCGTTGCACCGTCTGCGGCTATCTGTGCGCCCGCAGCGGCCCGCCGCACGTCTGTCCCATCTGTCGGGCCAAGAGCGAGAAATTCGAGGAGTTCCGACCCTGCTGAGAGACGAGGCCGCGGACAGCGTCAGGTACAGGCTGCTGGGCTTGGAGGCGCTCGATCGTAGGGAATGGGAGTCGTTGCTTCAGGAATCCCCTGGGGCCTCGATATACCACACCGCCGAGTGGGCCGGGCTCTGGCCCGCGGCATTTCCGTTTTACCGGGCCGTCTTCGCGGTGGCCTTGCAGGCAGGCCGCTACCTGGCCGGGATGCCGGCAGTCATCCGCGGCCGCTTCCCCTTGGCCAGGGCCTACTCGATGCCCATGGGAACCTACGGCGGCCTGCTGGCCCGGCCGGGTTTGAAGGGGCGGACAGAGGACCGTTTCGCCGGGCTGATGGGAGCCCTCCGGACTCTCAAGCCCTGCCTGATAGAGGTGGTGGACTTCGAGGGGCGGCATGCGTTCCTAGCCAAGCACGGCTGCGTTTCTCGCCAAGCCAGGACCCACCTGGTTGACCTGGAGGCCCATCGGCGGCTCTCTAAACAGAAGACAAAAAGGGGCGCCGTCCAGTCGTCGAAGCGGGGGGTGGTGGTCAGGGACCTAATCGACGAAGCCGACCTGGCCTATTGCCACCGCCTGCTGGCGGAGCGCGACCGCGGATTCGGACAGGCGGTCAAATACCCGCTGGATTTTTTCCAAAAGCTTTGGCGAGACTTGGCGCCCTTGGGACGGGCTAGGATCGGGCTGGCCATCATCGACTCCCGTATCATCGGATTCACCGTCGACCTGGCCTTTGGGGATACGGTCATCTACTGGGACGGGGCCACCGAGTCCGAATACCGTAATCTGAGGCCGGCGGACGCCCTGATTAGGGCGACGATCGACTGGGGCCTGGGAAAAGGCTGCCGCTGGCTTAACCTGGGGGGCTCGCCACCCGGGGCTGAGGGCCTGGTGCGCTTCAAGGAGAATTGGGGCGGACAGGAGCGCAGCTACCCGGTCTATACCAATCAGGCTTGGTGGTTCCGCGCTATGGCGGGGTTTAGGCGTTGAGGCTGTTGCTGCTCTCCGATGCCTCCAGCCTGCATACCAAACGCTGGGCGGAGTGGTTCGCTGACCGCGGACATGAGGTACTGCTGGCCTCGCTGGAGGAGCCCCGGGGCATCACGGTCCCGTTCCAGAAACTTCCCGGGCGGACAGGGTGGCGCCATTATTTGGCCGCGGCGGCGCCGCTTAAAAAGATAATCAGGGAATTCAAGCCCGACCTGGTCAACGCCCACTATGTGCCCAGCTACGGTCTGTTGGGCAGGCTGGCCGGGTTCCGGCCGCTGGCGGTCTCGGCCTGGGGCTCGGACCTTTTGGTCTCGGCCAAAAGGTCTTTGCTGCACCGGATGCGCGCCCGGCTGGCGCTGGCCCGCGCTGACCTGGCCACCTGCGACGGCCGGAACCTCGAGGACGAAATTGCCGGGCTCGGGGTAGATAGTAAAAGGATCATCAACCTGCCACTGGGGGTGGACCGGGAGCTCATCCTCGATCGTCCGCCGAGCCTGGCGGGATTGAGGCAGTCGAATATTATAAGCACCCGAAGCCTGGAGCCGGTTTACGATGTGGGGACCATAATCAAAGCCATGCCCAAAGTGTCCAGGGAGGCGGTCCGGCCCTTCAGGCTGACCATCGTGGGAGACGGAAGACAGGGGCCAGATTTGCAGCGGCTGGCCTTTGAGCTGGGGGTTGCCAAACAAATCAACTTCGTCGGCCGGCTGGAGCACGAAGATCTAATGGCAGAGCTGGACCGATCCGGCATCTACGTCAGCACCAGCCTTTCGGACAGCACTTCGGTGTCGCTGTTGGAGGCCATGGCCCGGGGCCTGGCGCTGGTGGCTAGCGATATTCCGGGCAACCGTGAGTGGATCGAGGACGGTGCCAACGGCCTGCTCTTCAGGACCGGGGATCATGACGGCCTGGCGCAGAGGCTGTTAGATATCATGGCCGGACGTGCGGATGTCAAAGAATTCGCCCGGAGGAACCTAACTCTGGTCAGGGAGAGGGGCTGCCGGCAGAGGAACATGGAAGCGATCGAAGAAGCATTTCTCAAACTGATATCATGAGGCCGGGCCGCATCTTTATAATAATCGTTTTTATAGCTGCCGCCGCTCACCTGTCGGCCTGGACAGCCTTCGGCGAACAGGTGACGGTATTGGACGCCAAGGGGCGGATCACGGCCCTCAACCTTCTGCAGTTCGAAGGCCATCCCTACCTGCCGCTCTCCGGCCTGACCGGTCCCTGGGAGGCTACCGGCACCTGGTCTGAGCTGACGGGACGGGCCGAGGTCAAGATGCCGGGCCACAGCCTGACGCTCTCGGCCGACAACACCTTCTGCCAGATAGACGGAAAGTCCTACAACCTCTACTATCCGGTGAGGCAGTACCAGGGCGAGCTGTGGGTCCCCTTGGAGCTGTTCAGCCGATACCTCATACCATTGTGGGGCCGCTCCGTCTCCTACGACGAGAAGGCCAGAAGGCTGAGCCTGGGGGGGCTGCCGGCTTCGGCCCAGCCACCGCAGGCGGCCGCCAAGCCTCCGGGGCCCGCGGAGCAAAGGGCCATCCGCAAGGTAGTGGTTGATCCAGGACATGGGGGCAAGGATCCGGGGGCGGTGGGACCGACCGGACTCAAGGAGAAGGACGTCAACCTGGAGATCGGGCTCAGGCTTAAGGCGATTCTTGAGGACATGGGCCTGCTGGTTGTCATGACCCGGGACGACGATACCTTCGTGCCGCTCTCCGGCCGGACCGCCCTGGCCAACCGGGAGGCGGCCGATATCTTCATCAGCGTCCACTGCAATGCCGCGCCGTGGAAGAAGCGGGCCAGGAAAAACATGAAGGGATCCGAGACCTACTTCCTCTCCCTGGCCAAGACCGACGACGCCAGGGCGGCGGCCGCCCTGGAGAACGCGGCCATTCAGTTCGAGCAGCCGGACGGGAAGACCAGGAACATGGACGAGGTCCAGTTCATCCTCTGGGACATCGTTCAGAACCAGTACCTAACCGAGTCGGCCGATTTGGCCGAGTACGTCCAGGAGGCGATGGGCTCGTCCCTGCCATTCCCCAGCCGGGGGGTGAATCAGGCCGGGTTCTACGTGCTCAACGGGGCCTACATGCCGGCCATCCTGGTAGAGTGCGCCTTCATCTCGCACAAGGACGAGGAGAAGCTGCTCAAGAAGAGCGACATCCGGCGCAAGATAGCCCAGGCCATCGCCAAGGGGCTGGCCGCCTTCGCCCGGAGGCACCAGATGAAGCTGGGGGGAGGGTGATGTATAACTTATTTATACTATGTTGGTATACGGTAATATTTTTAATACTATTTGCATTGATATTGTCGATTTTATGGATAAATCACGATCCTGGTTTTGAACCAACCATATGAGGTGGACCCCATTGTCAAGACAGAAAATGGGGTGATAAATGTTACAGGTT
>CAZFJC010000026.1:0-34454 GCA_964518765.1 uncultured bacterium | reverse complement strand
CGACCATTTTTAGAAGTTGCGAGATTACGAAAACGGGAAGATGCGACGCTTTTAAAGCCAGCTTTTCGTAATTTCACGACTTCATCAGTTCGCAACATCGCGGCAAGGGCGCCTGTAGCTCAGGTGGATAGAGCATCTGCCTTCTAAGCAGAGGGTCGCCCGTTCGAATCGGGCCAGGCGTGCCAGATATTCAGCCCTCCGGTTTTACCGGGGGGCTTTTTCATCCTGCGAATGACGCCAATCCGCTCAACCAACCAGAATATGTCACCTGTCCCAGATACAATATCTAACAACAAGCGGCGAACCGGCACTCCCGTCGTAAAAAAGGACAGTTCATCCGCGAGCATTCGTGGATAGACGAAAAAATGTCACCCCATTCATCTATAATATCAACCATCGCCTGAGGGCAACAAACCAATCAAAGCGTACAGTGAAAACGCAAAGGAGAAACGAAATGGAAACGACCCAGAACACCAACAACGAAATCAAGAAATACCGCAGCTTCACCGACCTGCTGGTCTGGCAGAAGGCGGTGGAGCTCTTCACCCTGGCGGCCGAGGACGCCGAGCAGTTCCCGGACGGGCGGGCCGCCTACATGACCGCTGGCCAGGTGGTGCGGTCGGCCGGCGCCATCGGCGCCTGCATCGCCGGCGGCTACGGCAGCCAGGCCGGCTTCCGCTCCCGGCTGCTGACGGCCAAGGGCCATGCCGCCCAAACCCAGGACTGGTACCACAAGGTCGGTCGGCTCAAGTACCTGCCTGGCGAGGTGGTCGACCAGCGCCTGGACCTTTTAAACGGCATCATCAGGATGCTGGCCTCCCTGCTTAACAAGCTGGACCAGCGCAACCCGGCCACGGCCGAGGCCAAATAAAGAACTTCGCCCTCAGCGATGATAACCCCCCCGCCAAAGGCGGGGGGGATTTTTGTCACCGGTCGGCCGTAAAATGCCAACAACATCAGATAGGGGGTGCGACCATGAAGCTAAAGGAAAAGTACAGGGAAACAGCTATGCGCTGCGGCCGGTGTGGCTGCGGGGTGGCCTTCGACGGAATCGTCCAGCTGGGCGAGGACGGCCAGGCGGATCTCCAGGCCCTGGCCGCATATAGGTGCACTGTTTGCGGGCACGGCTTTGTGGACCTGATCGACCGACCTTTGGCGCTGGCCTTGGAGAGCCGGATGCAGCCTTCGGCCCCCGGGATCCGGCCATGACTAGAGAATCCACGTTCCCCAGCGGGGGGACGGGACTGGACTTCGACCGTATCCAGGAGGAATGCCGCTGGTTGGTGGAGTTGATCGGCGGGTTGGCTGGCGGCGGGGCCGTTGCCCTAAACGACAACATGGGGCGGAGCAGGCCCCATTTCGCGGCTCTGGCCATGCCCCTGGGTTGGAGGCTAGGGATACCGGTCGGCTCTCTGACGGCCTCTTGGGCCAAGGGTCGTCTGGTATCCATCTGCCCCAAGTGCGGAGGCACCAGCTATGTCATAGGCGCCGTAGCCAAGACGCCTAGCAGAGGCGGCCGCTGGTTCGGTATCTGCCTCGACTGCCGTTGCGCGGTGGCCGGAAGAAAGCCGGGGCTGGCCATGCTTTGCTGGCTGGCGGGGGCCTGGGCCCGATCTTTGGCTGGACCGAAGCCGAATCGGCTGGGCTGAGAAACCAAAGGCTTCCAGGCAACGAGAAGCATTGACAAACAGCGACGATTTCACTATAATATCAAGGTTGAACCACATTATATAGAAAGGGATGCCCCCATGAAGAAACTGGTGGTCCTGTGTTGCCTCGGCCTGTCGCTGGCGTTTGTGTCCTGCAGCATGAAGGTCCCGGCCCAGGCGGCCGTCAAGGCCGGCGAAGAGGCCCTGAATGCGGTCAAGGTCGAAGCCATGAAGTACATCCCCGAGCAGTACCAGTCGGTGGAGAAGTTGTTGAACGATGCCAAGGGGGCCCTGGAGAAGGGAGATTACAAGGTTGCCATCCAGATCGCCAAGGAGGTGCCGGCCAAGGCCCAAGCCCTGCTGACGGCCATAGAGGCCCGCAAGGCGGAACTGCCGGGCGTCTGGGAGGAGATGACCAAGGCCGTGCCCAAGCTGATAGCCGATACCAAGTCCCAGCTGGCCAAAGCCAAGGGATTGGAAAAGGCGGCCAAGGAAGAGGCCGGGGCCGGGGTGAAGGAAATGGAGGAGAACTGGAAGACCGCCGAGGACGCCTTCAAGAAGGGCTTGCTGATTGACGCGGTCAACATGGCCGAGCAGGTCACCAAGAAAGGCAACGAGATCCAAGGTATGCTGGCGGAGAAGCTGGCCGAAAAGTAGGACCTGGTATCGGTTATTCTACGAGAAAGCCCTCCCTTTGCGGAGGGCTTTTGCCTGGCGGGGCCGGATCTGAAGGAGTTGAAATAAAGGTCCGAATATCGTATAATTATCTCGCTGGGCAGGACACGGTGGATATAGCTCAATTGGTTAGAGCGCTGGACTGTGGATCCGGAGGTTGGGGGTTCGAGTCCCCTTATCCACCCCACAATGAAAAAATACCAATTTATAATTCCAAATTCAAAAAAATGAATTCGGCGGACGGAGTTTAAACTCCGTCCGCTTTTTTCATCAGATGGAGCAATAGGGGCTTCAGCTTCGAAAGGGCCTGGTAACGATGGCTTATCCGGTCCTTCTCCTCCGGGGCCAGCTCGGCCAGGGTAAGGTTCCGCTCCGGCAGCAGGAAGATAGGATCGTAGCCGAATCCGCCGGTCCCGCGCGGCTCTGTTATTATCAGGCCCTCCAATCGCCCCTCGGCTTGGTAGGCGCGTCCCTCGAATACCATGGCGGCGTGGCAAACGAAACGGGCCGTCATTTTACCGGCCGGGACGCCGGCCAGCTCCTTGAGGAGCTTGGCGATATTATCGCGGTCGTCGGCATCGGGACCAGCATAGCGCGCCGATAATATCCCGGGGCGTCCTCCCAGGGCATCGACCATCAGACCAGAATCATCAGCCAGAGAGGGCAGCCCTGAATGTCGGGCGGCGGTCCGGGCCTTGATGAGCGCGTTCTCCCCGAAGCTGGCCCCGGTCTCCTGGGCCTCGGGGGCGCCGGGAAAATCGTCCAGGCAAAGCAGGCGGATTTCCGGCATCCGGAGGATGCGGGACATCTCGCTGACTTTGCCCCGGTTTCTGGTGGCCAGCAGCAGATCCATGCCCCAATGATACCAGCCATGGGCAGGGTTTGTCAAATGACGGCAGATAAAGCTTGATTTTTCCGGGCCTTTGCAATATCATATATCCATGAGAAGACTGGTTGTTTTAGCCGTGGCCGCGGCCGTCTGGGGGCCGGCCTTACTGGCCCAGGACAGGGTGGCGCCGCCCTCCGATTACGCCTCGGGCATAACCCCGGCCGGGTATGGATCAGAAGCCGCCGGGGCCGAATTCTCGCGTTTGTTGGACTGGGAAAGCTGGCTATCCCGATGCCTGACCCAGATGGAGTCCGACTCCCTAGCCGAAGCAGCCGTCTCGGCCGAGTCCTGCCTCGCCAAGGCCAGGGTTCTGGACATACATCTTCCGGCCTTCGCCAGAAAGCTTTCCGCCAAGGCCAACGAGCTTGAGGGCCAAGGCCGAGCCGAGCTGGCCCAAAGATTTTCCGGCCTGGCCCTGGAGGCCAATCCGACCAACCTGGCCAATATCATCGGCCCTCTGAAGAATCGTCGGGTCGGCGCCGGACAGGCGGTGCAACAGGTCGGCCAGGCGCTGAAACATTTCCGGCCATGGCTTAAGGCCGCCGGGCACATCACTCTATGGGCCTCTCTGCTGATGGGGGCCTGGGGAGCCATCTTCCTTTTCTATGCCGCTGTGCGACGGGTTCCGCGGATTGTCCATTTCCTTTCGGAATATTTATCCCCCCAGATTCCGCCCAAGCTTCGGGCGATATTCGCAGGATGCTTCTTGCTGGCTTTGATCATCGCGGCCGGCTCATTTAGCCTGCCCCTGGCGGCCATGGCGCTGGCCGCTTGGGCGGCCGCCTTCGCCGCCACCAAGGAGAGGATGCTGTTGGCGGCCTCGGTTCTGATGGTGGCGGCCGCTTCGGTCGGATTGAGCCTGGGACATCGGATGATGTGGGCCGCCGGGGACGGCTACCTGACCCTGCTGGAGCAGGCCAACCACTCGCCCTGGAGCCGGCGGCTCGACGCCGAGCTGGCTAGGTCCCAAGAGCGCCGGCCCCAAGATCTTAAGCCAGCCTTCGCCATGGCTCTGCTGGCGGGAAGGAGCGGTAGGCACCAGCTGGCCTCGCAGCGCTATCTGATGATCCTGGGCTCGCGTCCCGGGAACGCCCCCGCCCTAAACAATCTGGGGAACATCCAATTTCGTCTGGCCCGCTACGACAGCGCCCGGGCCCTGTATGAGGGTGCCCTGGCGGCCGACCCCAGCCTGGCAGTGGCCCATTACAACCTGGGACAGGTACACATGCACTCCCTGCGATTCCCCGAGGGAAAGAGGGAACTGGAGAAGGCCTCGGCGCTGGATCCCGGCCAGGTCGATGACAGGGCCTCACGATCCGGCGGCGGGGTGGTCCTGGACGCCCTGTTGACCAAGCGGCTGCTGTGGATGAACGTCTGGCCCGGATGGAATATACTGGAGGGATTCAGCCGGGCCGAGGTTGAAACCCTCTCCGGGCCCAGGACCTGGCTGCCTGCGGCCGGGGGGCTGGCGATGTTCGCTCTGTTCATCGCCGCGCTGTTTCTGTGGGGCAAGCCCAGGCCGGACGGATGCTGCGAGAGCTGCGGGACGCCGGTCTGTCCCAGGTGCGGAGGAGAGGACGGCCGCTTCTGCCCGCCGTGCGCCGCCAAGATCTATGCCGCCCAGTCTCCAGACATTCAGGAAAAGCTGATCAAAAGCCTGCGCCCGCTGGGGGCCAGGCGGAGGATGATGGTTGCGGCCGCGTCGAACCTTCTGGTGCCCGGATCGGTCTGGGTGGTGGAGGGCAGGCTGATGGCCGGCTGGCTGTGGGCCCTCCTGTGGGGGCTGACCTACGCCACCTGGCGGTGCTGGGTGTTGGGCCTGCATCCGGCCCGGGCTATGCAGCAGTTGGGGATAGGATGGTGGCCGTTGGCGGCGCTGGCCGTGATCCTCTATTTGTCCTCCTGGCTGCCGGTGGTGACGCGCAAGGATTAGCCTGAGCTCTATTTTACCGATGGCATAATAGAAAAATACAAGGCTGATGAAACGCCATGGCGCTTGAAGGGGACGTCAAGGAATTCGGACTGGCCGATGTCATCCAGCTCATAGCCTCCAGCCAGAAGTCCGGGGTCATCTTCCTGGACCGGGCCGAGGAGCAGGTGTCCATCTCTTTCAAGGACGGGGAGATCACCGGGGCCATCTACCGCAAGGGGGGAAGGCAGGACCAGCTCCATGAATTCCTGTTCCGGGCCAAGATGCTGGACCAGGAGACGGTGCGCAAGGTTCTCCAGATCCAGACCGACACCGGTCTGTCGGTGGACGAGATCCTAATCAAGGAGTACTTGATGACCCGGGAGGAGGTGGAGAACGCCATCATCACCAAGGTCCAGGAGGTGATCGACGACGTCTTTACCTGGCGTGACGCCCACTACCGGTTCGACTCCGAAGCCAACCTCTATTCCCACAGCCGGGTCAGGGTGTCCATCAGCGCTGAACCCCTGCTGATGGAGGCCATGCGCCGCAAGGACGAGTGGCCGATGATCACCCGCTCCATTCCCTCTGACGATACCGTGCTGGAACGGGCGGCCGAGAAGCTGCCGGGCGAGGTGGAGCCGGACGCCTACAAGCTTTTCCAGATCTTCCAGCAGAGGCACAAGGTGGCGGAGCTGGTGGAGATGTCGGGCCTGGGCAGGTTTCGCACCTATTCGGCGGCCCATGTCCTGCTCCAGCAAGGGGTGCTGAAGAAGGCGGAGGCGCCCAGGCCTGTGTTAAAAACGGCCCCGGCCAAGACCGCCGCGTCGGGTTTTAAGCTGGGGTCGGAGGTGCTCTATGGAGCCGGGGCAACCCTGGCCCTGGCCGGGGCCGTGGCTTTGGCGATCTGGCTGGCGCCTCGGGAGCGACCAGGGTCGCCGAATGTGGTCCGAGGTTTCCAGGCGGCAGCGATCCTTGAGGAGATGGAGCAAAGGTTGGAGCTCTTTAGGTACCGTCAGGGGTTTTACCCGGATTCGTTGGGACAGGTAGCCGCGCCGGCCGAGATCGGCGGCATACAGTACCAGCGGAGCGCCGACAGCCTGGATTATTCCCTGAAGATAAAATGAGTCAAAGGCTGTGAAAAGAAACGGGAGCCGAGCCGGCTCCCGTTTCTGCTGTTTGGAGGATGTTTAGTAATCAAATCCGCTGCCTCCGATGAACTCCCGCAGTATCGAATTGTGCGGCACCTCGTCGGCGAATACCGGGACGAACATCCTAAGAAAGTGCAGCAATCGGTAGGCCTCGCCGAAGCTTTCGTCGTCGGTGGGCACCTCCAGCAGGAAGCGCTCGGCGTAGGTACGGAGCACCGCCGTCTCGTAGAGCAGGGAGGAATTGAACATGGCATCGGCCTCCTCCTGGTAGGGAAATATGTTTCGCTCCTCGCCGCGCTGGACCGCGGGCCAGACCGACAGGGTGTGGGCAGCCGGGTAGCCCCGGAACAGACGATCGCGGACGATACGGCGGATGAGGCGGACGTCCGAGGTCATGATGCGGTTGTGATCGTCCAGACAGAGCTGGGTGAGGGCCGAGATGTAGATCTTCATCTTCTGATCAGGCGGCACCGAGGCGGTCAGCCTGGGGTTGAGCCCGTGAATGCCCTCCACCAGCAGGATGTCGTCCGGCCCCAGTCGCAGGGACTGGGTCTTGCGGTCGCGCTGGCCGGCGATGAAGTCATAGATCGGGGTATCGACCTCCTTTCCGTCCAGCAGCTCCAGCATCTGCCGGTTGAAGAGGGACACGTCCACCGCCGACAGGGCCTCGAAGTCGGGCTTGCCGTCCTCCCCCGGAGGTGTCTGGTCACGCCCCAGGAAGTAGTTGTCGGTCGACAGGGCGATGGGCCTCAGGCCGTTGACTCGGAGCTGGATCATCAGACGCTTGCTGAAGGTGGTTTTGCCCGAGGACGATGGTCCGGCGATGAGAACCAGCCGGGTGCGCCCGCGGCGTCCGTTGATCTCGTCGGCCAGCTGTGCGATGCGCTTCTCGTGAAAACCCTCGGCGATGCGGATCAACTCGCCAATGCTGCCGCTCAGAGCCAGTTCGTTCAGCTGGCCGACATTGGTCACCCCCAGGATGCGGTTCCAGTCCACGGTCTCCTTGTAGATCTGGAACAGCTTGTTCTGGGGCGACAGCTGGGGGATGCGGTCCGGCCGGCTGGGCTGGGGGAAGCGGAGTACGAAGCCCGGCGGGTAGGCGGTCAGCTGGAAGCGGTCGATGTAGCCGGTGGATGGGACCACCGGGCCGTGGAGGATGTCGCGGTAGACGCCGCAGCCCACCAGCCGCACCTCGGTCACCCGGGTGGTGGCCAACAGTTTGATTTTGTCATGGTAGCCCTCGGCCTGGAAGAACTCCACCGCCTCCTCGATCGACAGCCACTGCTTGACGAAGGGCCGGTCCTCGGACACTATCTGCCGCATTCGCTCCTCGATGGCCGCCAGGGTCCCGGGCTCGAGCTCCCGATCGTTATGGAAATCGAAATAGTAGCCGTTGGCCAGTGACTGGCCGACCACCACCCGGGCCTGGGGGAAGAGCTCCTCGACCGCCTCATAGAGAATGAGGCAGGCGGAGCGACGATAGACGGCGGTGCCCTCGCGGTCAGAGTAGGTAACCGGTTTAAGGCGACAGGAGGAATGAACCGGGGCGTCAAGGCCCACCAGGTTCTGGTTGATCTTGGCGGCCACCACCTTATGCTCGGTCTTGGGCGGGTAACGTTTGAATATGGACAGCACCTGCTCACCGGCCTTGGCCGGGAGCCGCTGGCCGTCCATCTGGATCTCTATCTGTCGGTGGGTCATATTCCTTATTTATCGAGGCAATTAAAGGCGAGGTTTCCCTCGCCTACTAAAACATTAATTTATCCTATTTCCGCCCGAAAGTCAAGAGAAATCATCGGAGAAGGCTTGCCAATGGGAGCGTTTGTTGATATACTGTAAATTTAATAAAATCCAACGGGAGCATGAAGATTTACCTCATTCGTCACGGCCAGACCGCCTGGAACCGGGAGCAGATTTTCCGTGGCAGCGTTGACGTTGAACTCGACGAAACAGGGCGGGAGCAGGCACTGCTTTTAGCCAAGAGGTTCCGGGGTCAAACGATAGATACCATCCGGTCAGGCCCTTTGAAAAGGGCCAGGCAGACGGCCCAGGCCCTGGCCGATGTCTTGTCCAAAGAGGTGATAATAGATCCCGGGCTGGACGACATGGGATTCGGCCTATGGGAGGGCCTGGCCCACACCGAGATAGCCGTGAGGTTTCCCGACGAGTACCGCCTATGGAAGACCGAGCCCTGGCGGGTCCGGATACCCGGAGGCAGCACGCTGGAGGAGGTGGGTGAAAGGGCCTGGGCCGCGCTGCAGGCGGCGATGGGTGGTGGTATGGCGGGCACCCTGACACTGGTCACCCACCGTGTTGTCCTCAAGCTCTTGATACTACGGATGCTGGGCATGGGGCCGGAGGGATTTTGGAGGGTGAAGCTGTCGCCCTGCAGCCTGTCGGTATTCGAATGGGACAGGGATAGATTCGCCATGGAGACCTTCAATGACACCTGCCACTTGGCGGGAATGCCGGTAAATCACTTGGATTTTTGAGGGCCGTGAAAATACGCATTCCGATATCCGGCATACGCTGCGCCTCCTGCGCCGTCGGCGTAGAGAGGGAGCTGCTGAAACTTTCCGGTGTCTCGGCGGCATCGATCGACCTGGCGACCGAGAGGGCGGCGGTGGAATACGATCCGTCCAGGCTGGCACCCCGGGATATCGTGCGGGCGGTGGAGCAGGCCGGATTCCGGGTACCCGTTCAGAGAGTCGTGTTGTCGATTTCCGGCATGCACTGCGCCTCCTGCGTGTCCAACGTGGAGCGGGCCCTCGGGAGCTTGCCGGGCGTTTTGGAGGCCTCGGTGAACCTGGCCACAGAGAAGGCGACGGTGGATTACATCCCAAAGGTGACGGAACCGTCCGTCATAGCGGAGGCTGTCGTCAGAGCAGGCTATCAGGTCCAGCCGACTAATAAAGAAGAGCCGGGCTTTGGCGCTGCAGCGACCACCGAATCGCTCGAGGCTAGCCGGGAGGCCTACTACAGGGACATAAGGCGCCGCTTCACCGTAGCGTTGATATTTACCGTTCCAGTCTTCATCGGCAGCATGGGCATGATGCTGCCCCACCTCCCCCACTGGCTGGGGGACCCTTTCCTCCTAATGTCTCTGGCGGCCCCGGTTCAGTTCTACAGCGGTTGGCCGTTCTACCGCGGGCTTCTAGCCTCGGCAAGGCGGCGGAGCCCGGATATGGACACCCTGGTGTCCCTGGGGACATCAGCCGCCTTCATTTACAGCGCCGTCGTCGCTTTATTTCCGGCTTTCATCCGCGGGGCCGGTCTGGAGCCGGCCACCTACTTCGATTCATCTGCCACCATCATCACCCTGATACTGATGGGAAGGCTGCTGGAGGCCCGGGCCAGGGGACGGACCTCGGAAGCTATCAGGAAGCTGGCCGGGCTCCAGCCCAGGACAGCCAGGGTGAGGCGCGGCGAGTCCGAGTCCGAGGTGCCGATAGGCGAGATATTGCCGGGCGACGTCATTTCGGTGAGGCCCGGCGAGAAGGTGGCCACTGACGGCGAGGTGGTGGAGGGGGAATCGACCGTGGACGAGTCCATGATCTCCGGCGAGAGCCTGCCGGTTGAAAAAAAGCCGGGCGACCAGGTTTTAGGGGCCACCATCAACCGCGCCGGATCGTTCAGCTTTCGCGCCACCAGGGTGGGGCGGGATACGGTGCTGGCCCAGATAATCAGGATGGTGGAGGAGGCCCAGGGGAGCAAGGCCCCGGTACAGCACCTGGCCGACAGGGTGGCCGCGGTATTCGCGCCGGCTGTTCTGGGGGCGGCGTCCCTTACTTTCGCAGTATGGCTGGCCTTCGGCCTTCCCAACCTGGGACTGCTGAACGCCGTCTCAGTGCTGGTGATCGCCTGTCCCTGTGCCCTGGGCCTGGCCACCCCGACGGCTATCATGGCTGGCACCGGCCGCGGGGCCGAGCTGGGGATACTGATCCGCGGCGGCGAGGTGCTGGAGAAGGCAAGGGGAATAAACACGGTGGCCTTCGACAAGACCGGAACCCTGACCACCGGGAGGTTCTCAGTGGCCAACGTGGTGGTGGGCGAGGGATTTACCGAGGAGGAACTTCTGAAGCTGGCCGCTGGCGCCGAAAGCCATTCCGAACATCCCATCGGCCGGGCTCTGGTTGATTATGCCGGGCTGATAGGCATCCGGGCGCCGGAGCCCAAGTCATTCGAGTCCCTGGCTGGGTTCGGGGTTAGGGCCGAGGTCGAGGGACGGCAGGTGCTGGTGGGCAGCGCCAGGCTGATGGAGGGAAGCGGGGTTGACTTCGGCGCCTGGCGCAAGCGGATGGAGGCCATGCAAGCGGAGGGCAAGGCAATTCTGCTGGCGGCAGTGGACGATAAGCTGGCCGGCTTAGCAGCGGCGGCCGACACCATCAGGCCAAGCGCTAGACCGGCCGTGGCCAAGCTAAGGGCCATGGGGATTTCCACGGCCATGCTCACCGGCGACCAAGAGGCCGCCGCCAAAGCGGTGGCCGCCCAGTTGGGGATCGAGAAACACATGGCCGGGGTTCTACCCCAGGAAAAGGCCTTGGCTGTGGGCAGGCTCCAGGCGGGGGGCAGGATGGTAGCGGTGGTCGGGGACGGGATAAACGACGCCCCGGCCCTGGCCAGGGCCGACATCGGTATCGCCCTGGGGAAGGGGACCGACGTGGCCATGGAATCGGCCGGGATCGTCATCGTCGGCGACGACCTAGGCCTGGTGCCGAAGGCCCTGGAGCTGTCCCGGGCCACCCTGCGGGTAATAAAGCAGAACCTGTTCTGGGCCTTCTTCTATAATACCGTAGGGATACCGGTGGCGGCCGGCGCCCTCTATCCGTTATTCGGGATAACGCTGAATCCGATGATAGCCGCGGCTGCCATGGCCTTCTCCTCGGTGAGCGTGGTGGCCAATTCGCTCCGGCTCAGGAGGTGGAATAGTCGGCTATAACCTGCGAAAACCAAGAATGAAGGAAATCTAATAATATAAGAAGGAAGCGAAATGTTCCACCTGGCATTGATTTTGTTGGTGTTCATGATAACTGGGGCGCGGGCCGCCGCCCAACCCCAGGACTCCGTGGCCCTCTACATCCAGCAGGCCGGCACCGCTTATACAATCAAGGATTACGCCGGCTCGATAGCCGCCTACCGAAACGCCCTGCGCCTCAGGCCCGGGGATCCGACCGCGGTCTTCAACATTGCCTGTAACTACAGCCTGTTGGGTGATAAAAAAGAGGCGCTGAGATGGCTGTCCAAGGCCGTGGACCTAGGGATGTACCGCTTCGACGGCGACCGGGACATGGACAACATCAGGGGTGAAAAGGGATACAGGAAAATCCTGGCCAGGGCCGATAAGCTGCTGGCGGCCATCAAGGACCGGACGTCCGATCCGGTGACGGTTCTGCCCGACGGCTACGACCCGATCCGGCCCTACCCGCTGCTGGTGGCCATGCACGGCTTCGGGGGCGAGCCCCAGAATTTTTCGAAAGCATTCGCCAAAGCCTGCAGCAGCAGGGGCTACATCCTATGCTGCCCCTACGCCCCGGTGGTCATGGGCAAATCGGCTTTTAATTGGGGAGAGGGCGAGGGCGATGGCCTGGCGGAGAAACGGGTGCTGGAGTCCATCGCCCTGATGCGGTCCCGCTACAACATCGACACCAGCCGCATGGTGTTGGCCGGCTTCTCCCAGGGGGGATACATGGCCTACCTGCTGGGGCTGAAGCACCCCGGGCTTTTCCGCGGGGCCATACCCATTGCCGGAAGGTACGACACCCTGTTGGACCAACGCCTGGACACCGCCTCCAAGGCGGGGATCAAATACTATATTCTGATAGGTGAACTAGAGCCGGAGGGAAGAAGGCTGTCGAACCTGGAGGCCATTAAGAGAATGATGGACCATGGGGTGACGGCCAGCCTCAACGCCTACTCGGGCGTGGGACACGCCTTTCCGGGCGATCCGGCCTTCGAGCTGGGCCGGGCCCTGGAGTGGATAGAGAGATGATAAATCAAAGAAAACAAAAACGACAGTGAAAATCCAATGAAAAATTACAAATGGCTGATGGTCTTCTTAGCCGCGGCCTGGGCAGCCGGCTGCTCCAAGGATAAGACACCGACCACCCCGGGAGGAACCGGCAACCCGGCGGTGCTGAACCGTCCTCTTATCATCGATCACCGATGCACCGACCTGTCCCTGGTGCCCTCATACTGGATAGCTCAGGCCCGCGACAGCCTGGGTGTCACCTATGGGCATACATCACACGGCAGCCAGGTGGTCACCGGAATGCAGGCGCTGGCCGACACCTTCCCGGCCCTCCAATTCTTCAACGACTACAACCACTACCGCTACGGCGGGGGCAACCCCCAGGCGCCGGACACGGTGTTGTCCTTCTGGGACTATGTGCCTGGGGGAGATTTGGGCAACCCGGATCGGGTCACCTGGAGCTACTTGACCGACACCCTGCTGGGCAACCTGGCCGGCCAGTTCGCCGTTTTTCCACACGGCCGCAACCTGGTGATGTGGTCCTGGTGCGGCCAGGTCTCCAGCGCCACCGAGGCCGAGATCGACACCTACCTCATCCGGATGTCCCAGCTAGAGGCCAGGTATCCGGGGGTGGTGTTCGTCTACATGACCGGACACCTGGATGGCACCGGAGCCTCGGGAAATCTTAATCAGAGGAACGAGCAGATCCGCGCATGGTGCCGCAACAACCGCAAGGTCCTGTTCGACTTCGCCGACATCGAAAGCTACGATCCCGACGGCCTGGTCAACTACATGGAGCTCTATGCCGACGACAACTGCGATTACGATTCCAGCGGCACTACCGTAAACTGGGCCCAATCGTGGCTAAACAGGAACCCGAACCACGAGCTGGCGCGGCTGGCGGCCGCCTGCGGCTCATGCGCCCACTCCCAGGAGCTGAACTGTATCCTCAAGGGCCGGGCCTTTTGGTGGATGTCCGCCCGGCTGGCGGGCTGGGGAGGGATCTGAGGTCGTCGAGAACAATGATAATTATTGCATAACAGGATTTCATGGAATATACCCGGGAGCTGGGACAGTTGCCGGTGGGCCGGCTTCTGTGGAAAAATTTCGTACCAGCCATCGTTGGGGTGACAGCCAACACCCTCTATAATATCGTCGACCGCATTTACATCGGCCGCGGCGTCGGGGCCTTGGCCCTGTCCGGGATAAGCGTCACCTTCCCCATCATGATAGTGGCCATGGCCTTCGGGATGCTGGTGGGCATGGGCTCGTCAGCCCTGGTCTCCATCCGCCTGGGTCAGGGCAAGCGCCCCGAGGCCGAAAGGATTTTGGGCAACGCCTTTTCCCTTCTGATCCTTATCTCCTTAGGGATAACTGTCGGCGGCCTTTTGGCCAGGGACCGGATCTTGGCCTTGTTCGGTGCTGGACCCGAGACTCTGGAGTACGCCCGGCAGTATATCACCATCATCCTTTTGGGGAACGTCTTCCAGGGGACAGGTTTCGGGCTGAACAACCTCATACGGGCCGAGGGCAACGCCCGGACGGCCATGTACACCATGATCATCGGGGCGGCCGCCAATGCCCTGCTGGATCCGCTTTTCATTTTCGTCTTCGGAATGGGGGTGGCCGGGGCGGCGGTGGCCACAGTGATCTCGATGGCCATTACCAGCACCTGGGTATTGGCCCATTTCACCTTTCGGGGCGGCGGCCTGAGGCTGCGGACGGCCAACATGCGCTGGGAGAGACGGATCGTCACCGGCATCTTCTCCATCGGCATGGCCCCGTTCGCCATGCAGCTGGCCGGCAGCGTTATCAACGCCCTGTTCAACGTCCAATTGATCCGCTACGGCGGGGACCTGGCCGTCGGGGCCATGGGCATCATCAACAGCCTGGCCATGATGATCGTCTTCTGCGTCATCGCCATCAACATGGCCTCCCAGCCGGTGGTCGGTTTCAATTACGGGGCGCGGCAATTCCAGCGGGTGAGGCGGGCCCTGAAGCTGGCCGCCTTTTCGGCCACCGCGGTCACCACCGCCGGCTTCCTGGCGGTGGAGTTGTTCCCCCAAGCCATCATCGGCTTATTCAACCGCAGCGATCCGCGATTGTTGGCCATCGGCGTCAGGGGCATGAGGATACTGTTGGCCGCCTTCCCGGTGGTGGGATTCCAAGTGGTCAGCTCCAATTTCTTCCAGGCCATCGGCAAGGCGAGGATCTCCATGTTCCTGAACCTGCTGCGCCAGGTGATCGTGCTCATCCCGCTGCTTCTCATCCTACCCCGGTTCCTGGGCACCGACGGCGTCTGGCTGGCCGGCCCCTTCGCCGACCTAACGGCGGCGGCCGTCACCGCGGCCATGATCGCCCGGGAGCTGGGCAGGCTGGGGAATGAGGGGACGGCGGCTTGACGGCCTCGCGTTCATTAGGTTATAATAGCCGTAAGAATTATTTCGAAAGGACCAAGCCACATGAGAATAACCTGGAGGATCGCAATCGTATTGCTGGCGGCCGCCGCCCTGGGATGGCCGGCGCAGGCCGACGACATCGGCGTTGTCGCGGCCAAGCTCAAGGCTAAGTACGGCAAGTACGAAATGCTGGTCAAGGACCTGACCATGAACATGGAGGTCACCGTCCGGGATGGCAAGAACACCATGGTCTCGGAGAACGTCATATACTACAAGGAGCCCAAGTTCCGCATGGACTCCAAGATGAACATGGGACAGGGCGGGGCCATGACCACCTCGGTCATCTTCGACGGAGCCGAGATGTGGATGGTCTCCATGATGGGGACCCAGAAGCTGGCCGACAAGGACCAGATGAAGTACCAGCGGGAGAGAAGCTGGAGGTGGTGGAGCTTACTGACCGAGGGCGGCCGAGTGACCGGGTCCGAGAAGTTCGGCGGCCACGACTGTTGGGTGATCGAATTCCCTGAAGCCGAGGCCAAAAGCGACGACAAGGCCCGCCCCGGATTCTCCAAGCTGTGGCTGGCCAAGGATCTCCTGGTCCAGCTGAAGGCCGAGATTCCCTACGAGAAGAAGAAAAAGGCGGTCATCGTTTATTCCGACATCAAGCCGGCCATCGGCAAGATGGAGATGCCGCATAAGACCGAGACCTTGGTGGACGGAAAGCTGGTGAGCACCGCGGTCATAAAGTCGGTGGAGTACAACAAGAATCTACCGGACGACCTGTTTTCGGCGGCCAAGGCCAAATCCCAGAACAAGGGTATGGGCGGCATGCTCAAAGGGCTGGTGCCTGGCGGAAAGTAGGATGGGGTTTTGTCGTAAAAGGATTGGAAAAATCAATAAGACACACAATTAGCGAGCCGGTCAATACCCTTGTGTAAATTTCGTTTAGTTGATTGGCACCCGGCTCTCGAAAAGTGTCGGTAGTCAGACGGTTTTGACAACTACCGAAAGGGGGCTCTTATGAGCCCCCTTTCGAATAACTGCTCTTGACAAAATGACTATCAAGTATTATAATTGACCGACCAGTCAGTCAATTATTTTGTCGGGATAAATCCCGTATCAACGGTAACGCCGTCACCCTCCGGACGTCGCCGTCATATAAGCCCCATGGCTCAGGGTGACGTCTTCATCAATTTAACCTGGAATGCACCAACCCTTCATCAAGATCGCCAAGTCGGTCAGCACCGAGGTCTATCGGTTTTTCGACTTCCACTGGGAGATCGTCAAGCGCCTCTACCGGCCGCCGTACTACCCCAGGTCCGTCTGGGAGCAGATGGACCGCATCGGGGTGGAGTCGCTGTCCATCGTCATCCTGGTGGCCTTCTTCACCGGCTTCGTGCTGGCCTTTCAAATAGGCTACGCCCTGATGCGCTTCGGGGCCAAGCTCTACGTGGGCGGCATCGTGGCCGTCTCTTTGGTGCGGGAGCTGGGCCCGGTGCTGATCGCCATGGTCTTCGCCGGCCGAGTGGGGGCAGGGATCACCGCAGAGCTGGGCTCAATGCAGGTCTCGGAGCAGATAGACGCCATGAGGGCCCTGGCCACCGACCCCATGCGCAAGCTGGTGCTGACACGGGTGGCGGCCGCCACCCTGATGCTGCCGGTTCTGGTGATCGTAGGCGATCTCATCGGCATCCTGGGGGGGCTGCTGGTGGGGGTGATGAACCTGGGCCTGACGGCCGCCTTCTACCGGAGCTCGGTGGTCAACTCCCTGGTCTTCAACGACCTGTTCTCTGGGATCGTCAAGCCGGTGGTCTTCGGGGCCATGATCTCATCGGTGGCCTGCTACTTCGGAATGAACACCCAGGGAGGCACTAAGGGCGTCGGCGAGGCGGTCACCCGGACGGTGGTGGTCTCATCGGTGCTTATCTTCCTGCTGGACGCGGTCATCACCAAGATCCTCTACATGGCGGGTTTGTGAAATGGGAAACAAATGTCATCCTGGGATATGTCCCGAGTCTATCGAAGGGTTTACTCCGTCCGGCTGGCTGAGGGATGACTAAAGAAGGAGCTTGTTTGTGTCATCCTTCAGCTTGTTGGGCAGGATGTCTTCTCAGGTTGACAAGAGCGCCCAGCGGGGCGTGGGGCAAACCACAGGTGACAAAGGACAGGGATGAGGAGCTCGGGGAGGCATGATGGGTGTTTTCGCTAAAAGATAGATGATAGAGCTGATAGACATAAAGAAGACCTTCGAGGACAAGGAGGTGCTCCGGGGGGTGAGCATGGAGCTGCGAGACGGCGAGACCCTGGTGGTGCTGGGGCGTTCGGGATGCGGCAAAAGCGTCACCCTCAAGATAATCCTGCGCCTGATGCGGCCGGATGCCGGCCGGGTGTTGATCGATGGGGCGGACACCACCCGCTACTCCGAAGACAGGATGATGCCGGTGCGCAAGCGCATGGGGATGCTGTTCCAGGGCTCGGCCCTGTTCGACTCCCTGACGGTGCGGGAGAACGTGGCCTACGCCCTGCGGGAGCACACCGGGATGGACGAGGCCCAGATAGAGGACAAGGTGGCCGAGTGCCTGGATTTCGTGGAGATGAACGGCACCCAGCACCTGATGCCCGCCGAGCTCTCCGGCGGCATGAAGAAGCGGGTGGCCCTGGCCCGGGCCATCGCTTTGGGGCCGGCCTACATGTTCTACGACGAGCCCACCACCGGCCTGGACCCGCTGACCTCGAAGAAGATCAACCAGCTCATCCGCCGCCTTAAGGAGGAGAGGAGAGTCTCCTCGATCGTGGTCACCCACGAGATCGCCAACGCCTTCCAGGTGGCCGACCGCTTCGTGGTTATGAAGGACGGGCTGATACTGGCCTCGGGCACGGCCGAGGAGATCAGGAAGTCCGAGATCAAATTCGTCCAGGACTTCATCAAGGGAGGGACTATCGCCGATGGCAAGAATTAACCTGTCGCACGAGCTCAAGGTCGGGGCGCTGATCACCGTCGGCCTGGCCATTGCCCTGGTCACCATCCTGTCGGTGGGAGAGCGCCAAGGCCTGCTCAAGCAGCGTTACCGCTTGAGGGCCCAGTTCACCGACGTCGGCGGCTTACAGAACGGGGCCCAGGTGCGGGTGGCCGGCTACCAGGTGGGGGTGGTGGACGACATCCGGCTGGTGGCCGTCGGCGACAGCACCCGGATCGAGGTGCTGCTCAAGGTGGAGCGCGGCGCCCAGACCTGGATCCGCCGGGGCTCGGTGGCCCGCATCAGCAGCCTGGGCCTTTTGGGCGATAAACTGGTGGAGATAACGCCTTCATCCAAGGACAGCGCCATCCACAATGAGGGCGACCGGCTGGCCACCATCACCGTCATGTCCCCCGAGGAGATCCTGGCTCGGGCCTCGGAGATAGCCGACACCCTCAACTCCACCGCCCGCTCCCTGAACGTCATCATGAAGAAGATCGAGAAGGGGTCGGGCAGCTTGGGCAAGATCATCGACGACCCCCGGCTCTACATGAACCTGGACTCACTGCTGATGTTGACCAACCAGCTGGTGAAGAAGCTCAACTCCAACAAGGGCACGGTGGGCCTGCTGCTCTCCGACCCCTCGCTCTACCACAACGCCAACCGGACCATGGCCAACATCAACGAGGTCACCGACAGCCTGCGCCGCGGGCAGGGCAGCTTAGGGCGGATGATGCGCGAGCCCGGTCTCTATCGCACCCTGGACAGCACCTCGCGCCGGCTGGACGAAGTCCTGGGGAGGATGGAGAGGGGACAGGGGACATTGGGCAGGCTCTCCAAAGACGAGGAGATGTATAAGAACCTCAAAGAGTCGTCGCAGGAGCTCAAGGCGCTGATAGAGGACATCAAGAAGAACCCCAAAAAATATCTTAGCATCAGCGTCTTCTGACCGGCATGGTTTAAGAGAAACCCATGTACTATGGAAAGGGCCCTTGATGACCAAGGTATCACGCAAGGAGCGGGAGAGGCTGGCCAAGCGGCAGGAGATCCTGAGGGCGGCCCGCCGGGTCTTCGCCGAGCGCGGCCTGCACGCCGCCACCCTGGACGAGATCGCCGAGAAGGCCGAGTTCGCCAAGGGGACTCTCTACTGCTACTTCAAGAGCAAGGACGACCTTTTCCTCTCGATGCTGGAGGACGAGCTGGAGCGCTTCAGCCAGTCCCTCAAGGCCGAGATGTCGCGGGATCTGCCTCCGGCCGAGACCGTGGCCAGGCTGGTAGGATCCATGATGCGGAGCTTCGGCGAGAACATGGACCTGATGCGTCTTTTAACCCAGGAGCGCTCGGCCCTGTCCACCTGCCAGGGCGACCTGATGATGAAGCGCTTTTTGCCCCGCTTCCTCGAGCTCAACCAGCTGGTGGCCTCGCAGGTGCGAAGGGGCATGGAGCAGGGGTCCTTCAGGAGGATGGATGCGGACCGGGCCGCCACCGCCATCTTCAACCTGTGCCACGGCAGCGCCATGAGCTCCTATCTGAACAAAAAGAGGATCGGCGGGCCGGAGGAGATCAGGTTCCTGACGGACCTAATCCTGGAGGGCATCTCGGCCCGCCAACCATCGGTAAACCAGAAGAGAAGATAGACGCCAGATGATGAAGAGAATCGTTCTCATGACCCTATCCCTGGCGGCGGCCGCCGCCCTGCAGGCCGACGAGCTTACCCTGCAGCAGGCCATTGACCTGGCCCTCAAGCGGAACCCGAGCTTGCGCTCGGCCGAGCTTAAGGTGAGGGCGGCCGAGGGGCAGTCCCAGACGGCCCGGGGCGCCATGGTGCCTCAGGTGACGGCCTCGGGCACGGCTATGAGGCTCAATAGCCTGATGAGCATGGGGGCGGGCGACACCTACTACCTGCCGGTTCTCTCCGGCGACAGCTACATCCCCACCGGGGAGGTGGTGCCTATGGCTGGGTTCGACATCGCCACCGACAGCGTGGGCAATACCTACGCCGGCAAGCTATCGGCCCAATGGCCCATTTACACCGGGGGAAGGGTGTGGCAGGGTTACCAGATAAGCCGGCTTTCGGTGGAGTCGGCCCGGCGGGAGCTGGACACCACCAGGGCCGGCATCGTGCTCTCGGTCAAGCAGGCCTACTACGGCCTGCTGCTGGCCAGGCGCGCCTTGGAGGTGGTCCGCGAGTCGGACTCGACCATTGGCCGTCACGTAGAGCGGGTGCGGGCCATGTACCGCAAGGGGCTGGTCTCGAAGCTCGACCTCCTGCGGGCCGAGGTCCAGCAGTCCAACCTCCAGCCCCAGGTCATCAAAATGCAGAACGCAGTGGAGCTGGCCCGCTACCGGCTGAACCTGGCGCTGGACCGCGGCCTGGACGAGCCGGTGACACCGACCGACAGCCTGGCCTACCGCCCGGTGGAGCTGGACAGCGCCTTCCTGGTCCGCCATGCCCTAGAGAGCCGCCCGGAGCTGGCCCAGATGGAGATAGCCAGGAAGATCGCCGATCGTGCGGCTCTGGTCTCCTACTCTGGGCTTCAGCCCAGCGTCGTTCTCATGGCCGACTACACCTACAGCAAGGGGCAGGGGTTCGACGCCAGCGAATGGCAGAAGAACTGGGATCTGGGGGTGGCCGCCAGCTGGACCCTGTTCGACGGCGGATCGACCCTGGGAAAAATCAAGGAGGCCCGGAGCAACGCCCATCGGGTGTTGCTGGCCCGACGGCAGGTCGAGGACTACATCAAAATGGAGGTGACCGCCGGCATCCTGGCGGCCAGGGCCGGGGAGCGGGCCATAGCCTCTCAGGAGAAGGCGGTGGAGCAGGCGGCCGAGGCCCTGAAGATGGCCCAGGCCCGCTACGAGACCGGCCAGGCCACCAACCTGGACGTGCTGGACGCCCAGCTGGCCCTATCCCAGGCCCAGACCAACCGCATCCAGGCGGTGCACGATTACCTGGTGAGCCTGGCGGCGCTGGAGAGGGCCACCGGCAGGCCGTTGGAGTGACCGGGCCTGGTTATGGCGGAACTATTTATCAATAACATACAATACGGACAGAGATAGATGAGAAGGTTTAAGACAATCGTGATTATCGTCGCTGCGGCCGTCGCGGCCCTGGCGGCATATCAGGCATGGAGGACCATCTCCCGGCGTGGGGCCAAGTCCGCGAAAAAGAACCTGGTCCCAGTGGAGGTAATGGTGGTGAAGGCGGAGGACTTCGACCAGACCATAAACCTAACCGGCACGGTGGCGGCTGATAACCAGACCGACGTGCCGGCCAAGGTCCCGGGGAAGATAATCTCCTACCTCTACCAGGAGGGGGCCTGGGTGGAAAAGGGATCCACCGTGGTGACGGTTGACCGGGACGAGGTCGGCGTCGAGTTCCAGCAGGCGGTTATCGAGGCGCCGATATCGGGATGGCTGACCAAGCGCTATCATGACACCGGGGCCCACGTGGCCCCGGGCATGCCCCTGTTCCAGCTGGCCGACTACCGACGGGTGAACCTCGAGGCCTCGGTGCCCGAGTCGGACATCTCCAAGGTCAGGCCTGGGGCATCGGCCACCGTCACTATCGATGCCTGGCCGGACCAGACTTTCCCTGGCAGCGTTAAACGGGTCTCGCCCACGGTCGACTATCTGTCGCGCACCGTCAAGGCAGAGATCGCCCTGGCCAACAACGGACTCAAGCTGAGGCCGGGCATGTACGGCCGAGCCGAGGTCAAGGTAAAGAGGCTTCCCCGAGCCATCATCGTTCCCTCTTCGTCCATCCTGGAGCGGGACGACGGCCAGAAGGTGTTCGTGGTTGACGGAGGGCAGGCCTGGTCGCGGGCGGTGGAGACGGCTTTGGACCTAGGTGACCGAACGGTGATTTCCAGCGGGATCACAGCTGGCGAAAGCCTGATCGTGGCCGGACATCACAGCGTCAGCGACAGCTCCAGGGTGGAGATAGTGGGGGTTAGGTGAGATGATACTTTCGGAATTCGGCATCAGGCGGCCCACCACCGTTCTGATGATCTTCATCGGGGTAACCGTCATCGGCCTGGTCTCCCTGCTGAACCTCAACATCGACCTGTTTCCAGACATGACCTACCCCATCGTGGCCGTCATGACCGACTATCCCGGGGTGGGCCCGTCCGAGGTGGAGTCCATGGTGACCAAGCCCTTCGAGTCGGTGGTGAGCATGGTGCGCAACGTCAAGAACGTGCATTCGGTGTCCAAGGAGGGCGCCTCCCTGGTGATGGTGGAGCTGGACTGGGGCACCGATGTCGACGCCGCCGCCATCGACGTTCGGGAGAAGCTGGACCTGGTGAAGGACCACCTGCCCAGCGGCGTCCAGAATCCGGTGATCGTTAAGTTCGATCCCGCCCTGATGCCCATCATGGTAGTGGGCATCTCCAGCCCCCGCAGCCTGCCCGAACTCAGACAGTACGCCGAAGACAATATCAAGGACCGCCTGGCCCGGATCCCGGGGGTGGCGGCGGTGGCGGTGGAGGGCGGACAGGAAAGGGAGATCCAGGCGAGGATAGACCGCAGCCGAATGGAGGCGGTGGGCATATCCCTGGACCAGGTGCGAATGGCCCTGGCTGCCTCCAACCTCAATCTGCCCGGCGGCCACCTCAAGGTGGGAAGAGTAGACTACCTGATACGCATCCCCGGTGAGTTCAAATCGGTGGCTGAGGTAGGCGCCACGGTGGTGGGCAACAAGGGAGGCATCCCTATCAGGCTGTCGGATATAGCCGAGGTGGCCGACGCCTATTCCGAGTTCGAGAGCGAGACTCGGCTCAACGGCCAGCGCTCTACGGTGATGGTGCTGCAGAAGCAGTCGGGCTCGAACACCGTCCAGGTGTCGGACCGCATCCGGAAGAAGCTGGACGAGATCTCGCGCGACTTGCCGTCCGACATCAAATTCTCCATGGGTTTCGACTCGGCCGACTTCATCCGCCGATCTATAAAAACCCTTCAATTCGAAGCGGTTTTCGGCGCCCTGCTGGCTCTGATCATCATCGCCGTCTTTCTGCGCAATCTCTCCAGCACCCTGATCATCTCCATCGCCATCCCCTTCTCGGTGGTGGCCACCTTCATCATGATGTACTTCAAGAACATGACCTTGAACATCATCACCCTGGGGGGGCTGGCGCTGGGCATCGGGAGGCTGGTGGATGACTCCATCGTGGTGTTGGAGAACATTTACCGGCATCGGGAGCAGGGCCAGGACCCGATTCGGGCATCGCTGGAGGGCTCGAACCAGGTGTCCATGGCGGTGCTGGCGGCCACCATCACCACCATCGTGGTCTTCCTGCCGGTGGCTTACGTCAGCGGCATTGCCGGCGTCCTCTTCCGCCCCATGGCCTATACCGTTTCATTCGCCCTGATCGGGTCGTACTTCGTCTCCATGATGCTGCTGCCGCTTCTGACCAGCAGGTTCCTGAAGGTCGAGTGCCGACAGCAGGAGTGTCAGACATGGCACCGCAGGCTGCTGGCCCGGGTAGGGGACATCATCGACCACCTGGACGGGGTCTACACCGGCATCATCACCAGGGCGCTCAAGCTCAAGCGCCAGGTGGTGCTGGCCACCGGGGCCATAGTCCTGATCACCCTGGCGCTGCTCTGGCCGCTGAAGCTGGTGGACACCGAGTTCATCCCCCAGAGCGACGAGGGCTATTTCGAGATCCAGCTTACCATGCCGGTGGGAACGCCTTTCGAGTATACCGGGGGCATAGTGCGCCGAATCGAGGACATGATAAGAGCCGAGGTGCCGGAGGCGGTCAACGTCTATACCGTCTACGGCGAGGGCGAGGGGATGCGCAAGGCCATCGGCAACGCCGGGGCCAATTACGGCGAGATCGGCGTCCGGCTGACCCCGCGCTCCGAGCGTCGCCGCGGCGTCGATCAGATAGTGGAGTCCCTGCGGCCAAAGATAGAACGGATTCCCGACGCCAAGGTGGTCTACCAGACCGGCGGCCTGCTGGCCATGATGCTGACCTTCGGCTCCACCGGCGGGGTGGCGGTCGACATCCAGGGGCACGACCTGGAGATCTCCAAGCGTCTGGCCGAGGAGGTCAGGGCCATGATGGAGGGGATCAAGGGCGCCAAGGACGTGAACATCAGCCGCAAGGAGGGCCTGCGCGAGCTGCGGGTGGTGGTCGACCGGGACAAGGCCGGGGCCCTGGGGCTCTCGGTCTACCAGATAGCCGGGGCGGTAGAGACAGCCTTCAAGGGTACGGCCGCCACCAGATTCCGCGACCCCAAGTTCGGCAAGGAATACGACGTGGTGGTCAAGCTAAGGGAGAAAGACCGCCTCAGCTTCGAGGACCTGTCTCGCTTCTCGGTGATGTCGCCCCTGGGACAGCCGGTGGCCCTGTCCAACGTCGCCAGGCTGGAGAAGGCCACCGGGCCGGTGGACATCCAGCGAAAGAACCGACAGCGCATCATCACCGTTTCCTGCGGCGTCAGCGGACGGGCCATCGGGTCGGTCAACGCCGAGCTGGAGAAGAGGATCAGGGACATGCGCATCCCCGAGGGCTTCACCGTCGAGGTCAGCGGCTCGGCCAGGGAGATGGCCGAGAGCTTCAAGAGCCTGTTTTACGCCACCCTGCTGGCCATTCTTCTGGTCTACATGGTGCTGGCTTCGCAGTTCGAGTCCCTGCTCGACCCCTTCGTCATCATGTTCTCGGTTCCGCTGGGCCTGGTGGGCGTCATCTGGGGGCTTTTCCTGACCGGGGTCAACTTCTCGGTGATAGCCTTCATAGGGGTGATCATGCTGGTGGGCATCGTGGTATCCAACGCCATCCTGCTGGTGGACTACGCCAACGTGCTCAGGCGCCGGGGGATGGAGCTTTACCAGGCGGTGGCCGAGGCGGGCCGGGTGAGGCTGAGGCCCATCCTGATGACCTCGCTGACCACCATGGTGGGCATGCTTCCCATGGCCCTGGGGATAGGTGAAAGCTCAGAGACCTATTCGCCGCTGGCCATCGCCGTCATCTCCGGCCTTTTGGTGTCCACCATCCTGACGCTGGTGTTCGTGCCCACCCTATACATAATTTTCGAGGAAAGGCTCAAACGAGAGATGAAGGTATCGTATCCCCTGCGTCCCCAGGGCGGATAACCGGGGAGAAAGACAACCAGGGATAAAAAGCCATAGTTCCCCCGACGAGCGGGCCGGCTTTCAAACCGGCCCGTTTTTTATATCGCCAAACGAAGCACATTCATATTGACAATATGACGGCTTTGTAATAACATAAAACTTTCTTGGGGCGCAGGAGACAGAACCGGAATCATCATAGCAACGCGATGATCCCTATACATTGGCGCTATAAAATAACCGAAAAGCTGGGCGAGGGCGGGACCTCCACGGTGCATCGGGCCCTGGACCTGGCCACGGGAGGGGAGGTGGCCCTCAAGGTCGCCCCTGCCGAGCTGGGGGAAATCCTGCGGATGGAGTTCAGAAGGCTGCACCGCCTGCGGCACCCCGGGCTGATCCAGGCCTATGACTTTATCCGTACCGATGACCAAGCCCTGCTGTCTTTAGAGCTGCTGGAGGTTGGTGGGGCCTGCCCGGAGCCCGGTGATTTCGAAACCTGGCTTCGTTTCTGGTCACAGATGGCCTCGGTCCTCGGGCACCTGCATTCTAAGGGACTGGCCCACGGGGACATCAAACCGGAGAACATGGGGAGGGCCGGGGACAGGTTCAAACTAATGGATCTAGGCTTCTCCGGCCGGGCCCCGGCCGGAGCGGATAAGCCCTTCGTCGGAACGCCGGCCTACGCCTCCCCGGAGGCGCTTGAAGGCTGGTCCATGGCCCCGCCCGGCGACATCTATAGCCTGGGACTGGTGCTGTGGGAGTCGGCCGGTGGCGCCCTGCCGGCGCCGGCCGAGAAGCTCGATCCATCCGAAGCCTGGCTGGAGAAAATGCCGGCGAGCCTGCCAGACAGGGCGGCTGACATCGTCAGGGGCATGCTCAGATACCGCCGGCTGGACCGCATCGGGGATGGAATCCAGCTGGCCTGGGCCATGGCCATGTCCGGCTTTTACCGGAATCCGGGTCTCAGGGCCACGATGCCTCTGGCCGGCAGGTGTCACGATCTGCTCCGGGCCATGAGGGCCGTGAGGGGCGGAGCCCGAAGGATATTTATCCAAGCTCTTCCGGGCACCGGCGCCACCCGGTTCCTGGGCGAACTGAAGCATCTGCTGCAGATCGAGGGCCATGAGGCTTGTCTAATGGGGCAGGATGGCAGGTTGCCGCCCGGGGCGGCTTCAGATTGTTGGAGGCTCTATGATTCTGAAACTTCAGGTGCGCCGGAGGCCGGGGACAACCAACACGGACGCTCGATAGCCGTTATCGATGCGGCCACCGAATCCGGCCAGGCAGTCGTCAGGCTGACGGACCTGGGGCCATTAAGCTACCAGAGGATCCTAGGGGGCATGTTTCCCGGCCTCCCGGGCCGCGACCTTCAACGCCTGGCTGGATGGATGCACGATCAGGTTGGCGGCCATGTCGCGTCATTCCGAATACTGCTCGATGCAATCATCTCGGCCGGATGGCTGGGGCGGGAAAAGCAGCGGTGGAAAATCGACTGGCAGAGCGTGCTGGGCTTGGATGAAGCCAAAGCACTGGACGGCCGCTGGGAGGGGACATGGCGGCGGCTCGACGACGGGCAGAAGATGCTGCTCAAGCGGACGGCGTTGTCGGGCAGCTGGTCCCCAAGCTCCCAAGAGGAGGGGGAAGCTGCCGAACTGGGCGAGTGGCTTAGAAAGGAGCGGGGCAGTTATCGCTTTATCGGTCAGGCGGTGCGGGGTTTCGTGCTCGACAGATGCTCGGCCGAGGAGTGCGGAAAGGCTGAAGACGGGGATCGGATAACCGGCAAAGCGGTGCAGGCCGGTCCGGTGCTCAAAACCCTGGCCAGGGCCGGGCAATGGGATGCCTGGCGGAAGTTGGGCCTGGAGCGTTTCCGGCAGGCCCGCGATTCGGGAGACTTCGAGTCGGTCCTGTTTTACGGAAGGATGCTGGCAGGCTCAGGGAGGCTTGATGACCATGACCTGGCCTGGGTTTTGGCGGAGACGGCTATGTCCTGCCGGGCGTTGGGCCGGTACCGGCAGGGGCTGGAGCTGCTGGCCGGATTCGAAGCCAGCTTGAAGCCTGATTGGAGCCTGGAACGGGCCCGCATAGTGCTTCAGCTTGGGGCCGGCGAGCTTGGGAAGGCCAGCGATTCAGCCCGGCAGGCAGCCGAAAGATGGGCCAAGGATAAAACCAAAAGCCTGGAGGCCGGACTTTTCGAGGGGCTGGCCGAGGGCATGGCCGGCGGGCGGGACAAGGGGGAACCATTGATCGCCGCCATCGAAAGCCAGGCCGCCGAATTAGGATTGACTGGCCTGCAACGCCAGGCCAGAGAGTTCTTGGCGATGCTGGCCCATCTGGCTGGAGACTGGAACTCGGTTGTCGAGCATGCCGGGGCCGGACTGAGGTTGACCATGGGGAAAATACCGCCTGAAGGGTCCTCCAACCTTATCGGTATGTTGGGAAACGCTCTGGTAAGGTTGAACAGGGCGGCCGAGGCTGAGGAAAGGCTGGCCGCATTTCTTGAGGCCTGCGAGAATAAAATACCTTCGTCCGATCTGCGGTCCATACAGGCCGCCAGGGGCGAGGCCAACATTAGATTGGCGAATTGGGACCTTGCCTACCGGTGCTTCATAGAGGCGGAGCAGAATGCCGGGGGGAAGGACGATATAAATCTTCAAGCCTTCATCGTTTCCAATCTGGCGATCGTCCTGGGCGCTAGGAACCAGCACCGGGCAGAGGCCGAGAAGCACTTAGAAGCTTACAGGCTATACCGGGAATCCGGCGATCTGGGCAACGCCCTCGTCAGCCTGGGCAACTACGGGGTCAAGAAAAAGGCTTTGGGCCAGTCAGCAGAAGCTTTCGGCATCCTCCAGGAGTGTCTGGAGGCGTCGCGGAAGAGCGGTCTGGAGAATGTCCGTATCTTGGCCAGCAAGAACCTGGGCCTGGCCGAGTTCGAGGAAAGGCGCTGGGGCCGGGCCCTGGAGCTGTTCCAAGAGAGCAGAAAATCCGCCGAAGCCGCCGGAATGCCGCTGAATTTCGAGGCGGAGTTGTTCACCGGGCTTACCCACGTTATGACGGGAGAGACAGTCTTGGCCGCAAAGAGACTGGACCAGGCCTCGAAGCTGGCGAAAAACCGTCCGCAGGAGATCTGGATCGAATACATGAAAGGCATGATCATGTCGTATGAGGAAAAGGACGGCCTGGGCAAAGCACTAGAGGCCGTGGGCCGGATGCGCGAGCAGGGCCGGTCCCGGGAGGCCGCCCTCATGGCGCTGACGGCAGCCGAGTCGGCCGTGGGACAGAACTCGGAAAACCCCATGGGCCTGCTGGCCGCCTTGCTCGAGGCCGAGGCCGAGTTCGGCCGGCTGGGGGACATAGGCATGCGCGACCGGGCCAGGCTGGCCGTCGTCCGAACGGCTAGAGAGCTGGTCGCCGGACAGGGGGCGGCCGCCGGCCAGGGAATGCTGGATGCCTTCTACCAGCTGGCCTTCCTGCTGAAGTCAGGGGCCGGCCCGGGGCAGGTGGGCCAGGCGGCCCTGGAGCAGGCGGTCAAGCTGACCGAGGCCGAGCGTGGCGGCCTGTTCCTCATGGACGAGGACGGCAAGCCGGAGTTGGTGGCCGGGGCGAACCTGGACCAGACCACCATTCAGGACGCCTGCGAGTTCTCAGCCAAGGCCCTGGGGCAGGCCGGCCGCGAGGGGGCCGAGGTGGTTTCCAACGATGCCCAGGCCGAAGACGACTTCAGATCCCGTGAAAGCGTCAGAAGGAACGCCATCCGCTCCCTGGCCTGCCTGCCGCTTCAATTCAGGGAGGGGGCCGGAGGCGCCCTTTACCTGGACTCGCGCCTCAAGCCCGGCATCTTCTCGGCCGGGAGGCGCCAGTTTCTCAAGGCCCTGGCCGCGGTGGTGGGGGCGATGCTGGAGAGCAGCCGGCTGATGGAGGAGCTGCGCCAGGGCGGAGAGCACCAGGCGGTGCTGCGGCGGATGATCGGCGCCTCGGCCCCGGTGGCGGAGATGAAGCAGCGGATCAGGAAGGCGGCCGGCGCCGGGGTCAACGTGCTCATCGAGGGGGAGACAGGCACCGGCAAGGAGCTGGCGGCCCGGGCGGTGCACGAGCTTTCGGACCGCCGCCACAAGCCGTTCATCGCCCTGGACTGCGGCTCTCTGCCGGAGACCCTCCTGGAGGCCGAGCTGTTCGGGTACGTCAAGGGTGCCTTCACCGGGGCTTATGCCGACAAGCCCGGGCTGTTCGAGGCGGCCGACGGCGGCACCATGTTTCTGGACGAGATAACCAGCGCCAGCCTCTCGGTCCAAGCCAGGCTGCTCCGGGTCATCGAAGAGGGAGAGATAAGGCGGGTGGGAGACACCAGGGTGCGCAAGGTTGATGTCAGATTGATCTGCGCCGCCAACAAGGATATGGAGTTCGAGATGGGCGAGGGCCGGTTCAAGCCCGACCTCTATTACCGGCTCAACGAGTTCCATATAGCCATTCCGCCCTTGAGGGACCGGGGCCGGGATATTTTGATCCTAGCCGAGCATTTCAAGGCCAAACACCAACGCCGCCATGGCAAGAGGGGCCTGGAATTCAGCTCAGGCGCCAAAAAGGCCATGGCCTTATATCCCTGGCCAGGCAACATCAGGGAGATGGAGAACGCGGTGCAGAAGGCGGTGATCATGGCCGGCCAGGGGCCGATTACCGAGCAGGACTTGGAGCTGCCGGCGGTGGCTATGCAGGTCCAAGAAAGCGGCGACAGAAGGAAAAAGGGGGTCACCCGCCAGATGCTATCGGCCGCTTTAAGGGATACCGGCAACGACACGGCGAAGGCTGCCAAAAAACTGGGTGTCAGCCAGCGGCACGTACAAAGGCTTATAAAGAGTTTCCGCCTGGCGACATGAACGACACCAACGACACGATCAATGTCGCTTTGGTAACACAAAGAATGGCAAATATTTATTGAAACAAAAGCGACATGTCGGCGACATTCGGGCCCCCGAAAAGGGGGCTTTTTCTTTTCCGCTGGAACGCAAGCGTCGAGGACTAAAAATAAACAGCATGGCATCGGAATGCAACACAAGGGGTTGGATATCGGATGATCACGGCGCGCGTTTATTGGCACGCCGGTTGCTTTAATTAAGAAATGAACAATAAAGAGGTACAGCCATGAAGAATCCGGTAAAACTTTTGATCTTCGCCTTATTGGCACTGGCGGTTGCTACCAGCAGCCTCAGTTGGGCTGCGGCCACCGGCCCGGGCACCGGCACCAGCTCCACCCAGGATACAGATCCGCCAGTACCGCCGCCTCCGCCGCCTAAATAAAAAGTATTGCCGCCAAGTTGCGGGCAATGAGGAGAAGCATGATCTTCAGCAGATTTTTAAAATATCATTTTGTCCTGACCACCGGCCAGGAGGTTTTCGGGCGGGTCCTGGCCTGGGACGAGAACAAGATCGTGGTCAGCACGGCCGACAGCCCGGCGCCCTTCAACCGGGTGATGATCTTCAAGCAGGCCATTGCCATGACCGAGCCGGTGGCCGAACTTCCGTCCAGTGCCAGATAAAAAGCCGCCCGACAAATATCGGAGGCGATAACCGGCCCTAAAAACCCTATGGAAACCGTACCGACCGGCCGCCACGTCCGCAAAACAAACGCGGGCATGAGGGGCCGGCCGGTATTTCGGCTTGGCCCGTGCCGCTACTTATCCTCCCAACCGGCAACCGCAAATTCCGACCATCGCCATGAAACAGGAGTATCTGGGCAAGCACTACACCGACAGCGAGCTGCTGTGGGTGTTCAACCGAAGCGAGGGGGTCTGCGTCTACTGCGGGTCCGAGATCTCGTTCCACGCCTATCTGGCCTTCGGGCAAAGGGGCTCCTGGGTGGTGGACAGGTTCATCCCCATCGAGAAAGGCGGTACCGACCAGATCTTCAACTGGGTGGCCTCCTGTCCGGCCTGCTCCTACCATAAGGGCTCGCGCCTTCCCTGGGAGTTCGACCCGGACAGATTCCAGGCGGGCGAGACCAAGCCCGAGGTGGCGCTGATACACGGCCGGCTGGCCAGAGCCAGGCTTCCTTCAGCCGAGTAGTCCGCTGGTTTCGATATGGCCTTCGGCTACTCGACCTACGCGGACATTTCGAGATGGCGGCTACTCGACCACCGGCGGGCTTACTAGTGCTGAGGGAATCAAAGCCTCGAGTCCCGGCGGTCTAATCGATCGGCCGCTATCCGACCTCGGGCAAACGCTCCAAGGGCAGCCGCGACCGGATTCAACCAACGATCTTCCGACTCATGCACATGCAGATCGAGTTCCAATCCCCGCATTCGCTTGGCAGCGGCGCTCTGCCCTTCGGCTGCCTGTTTCTAGACCCGCTCCAGCTGGACGCCGTCCGCGAGGCGGCCAATGTCGGCGCCTGCAACGCGGCCTCGGCCCTGTCGGAACTGACCGGGCTTAGGGTCGGGGTGGAGCCGCCGCAGGTGGCGATCAAACCTGTGGCCGAGCTGGCCAAGTCCCTGGCCGCGCCGGGCTCCAGGGCGGCGGCCGTGGTGGACACGATTATGGGCGATCTCACCGGCCAGGTGGTTTTCATCATGCCGCAGGATGAGGGGGTGAACGAGGCCGGCTTCACCAAGGCCGAGGGCCTGGAGCCTGGAGCCTTCCGCCAGGCGGCCGACCTGGTCATCGCCTCCTATCTGGAGCGGCTGGGCGGCATGCTGGGACTGGTATTGGCGGTGGAGCCCGGCGTGCCCGGGTTCCACGACGCCGCCGAGCTGGAGGCCGGACTGGCCGCTGCCCTGGATCTGGGCAGCCGCTTCGCCTTCTGCATCGACAGCCGGTTCATGCTGGCCGCCAGCGGCCGTAGCCTGCAGGGGCACTTCCTGTTCCTGCCCGGGGTGGAGTCGCTGCCGGTGATACTGGGGGCGCTGTTCGGGGGGACCTCACCTAAGTCCCCTCCTTACACTTCGACAAGTAAGGAGGGGAGCGAGGGGTGGTGAACCATTCATAATTAATCTTAACGTTACTTTCTTGTGACCCTTCGATAGTAAGGCGATGATGCATTGCTCAGGGCGGGCTTCGAAAGTAACCAAAGCATGCGCTGAGAATACCCCCATGCTTGGCTGACGAAGTGAAGTCAAAACGCCCACCCCGCCGTGGCGGGGTTGATGGCGGGGAACCACGGGAGGCGACACCGGGGATGTACGCAACGCAACAGCACAAGAGGTTTCCATGAGCCCCTCCGAAACCGTCAAAGCCCTGCCCGAGTATCAGTGCCTGGCCGAGGTCATGGACCGCATCGAGAGCTGCGACCCCGAAGGAGGCGCCTCCTTTCGCTCGGCCGTGGACGACTGCCTGTCAGGCCTGGCTATGGGGCTCATCCACAAGTCCCGGGCATCGCTCCTGCTGGAGGACGCCAGGGACCGGCTGGTGGCCTCGGCCGAGGGCCGCAGCCTGGTCATGAAGATCAGGCTGGAGAACCTGGTGGACGCCATCGGCACGGTGCTATTGGACCAACTGGTGGAGGCGGCCGAGGACATCGGGCGCCGGTCCCGGAGCGTGGCCTGAGGGCTGCCCTGAGCCCTACCGAAGGGGCTTGACCTGAGCCACTCTTTTTATCGGGATAAACTCCGCCGAATAGGCCTGAATAATCACCCCCGAAAGCCATATCCACAACGACAAAGTACGTGAGCCCGACCAACTACCCGCTGGTGCATCGCCGTCTGCACGGATTTCCGCACGACTGGCAGGAGAGGTCGTTCGACAAAAAGAGCGATGCCAGGTTCTGGGAGAAGGCCATGCTAAAACTGCCGGGGTACGTGGGTGGCAACCTGAGGTTGGGCGAGGGCTGGAGGTACGACTACACCATCACCTGACAGACGGTGCAGTGACGGCCGGGAGGGGGCGGCGAGGGAGGCCGGTGGGATGCCGGAGAAGGTCGTCTGGATCGTCAGGGCGGGCCTGGCGATAAGCCTGGAGGTCCGAGGCCACGACAGCCCCTGGGGCGAGGCGACGGGGCTGTTCCTGTTCTGCGTAAAGGGGCCGGACGGAGGCTACCTGCCGGTCTGCGTGGGCCAGGCCGAGGGCAAGGGCGCCTGTCCGGCGGGGCACCCGAAATGGGGGCCGGCCCGGGCCCTGGGCGCCTCGGTGGTCCTGGCGACGCCGATCCGGAAGCGGGAGGACCGGGATGCCTGGGTGAGGATGCTGGTCAAGGAGTACCGGCCAGCGCTGAACGACGTGCCACAATAGCCCGTCCATGCCGCCCGAACCGACGGGCCGGGAACGATGGTCTCGTGAGATCTCGATAAAAACCGAATTAAATAATGAGAGACCGTATGAACCTTACCGAAGACGATGTCCTGATGGCCTGGGCCAGGGCCGGCGGCAGGTGCCAGTGCCGGCGGGGCGTTCACGGGCACCAGGAGGCGTGCGGCCGCGAGCTGTACTGGGAGGCGAGGGGCCGGGGCCGCGGCCCTGGCGCCTGGGAGGCACATCGCTTCAGCGGCGCGGGGGACGGGGAGAATGATGGATGCCCCGCCTGCGAGATCCTCTGCTGGCCCTGCCACCAGGCGGCGGGGTGAGGGGGCGGGTGAAAGGGTTTAAGGCCGTAATCTTGGGGTCCGGGCCCGGGGTGAAATCGGGAGAGGCAGCCCCGAATAGGCAAGGAAATAAAAAATCATATCGTTGAGCTACAATAACTTAACCACCACTATTTTTTATATTGACAAAGGTAGTTATTTATGGGTATTATTATCCGTTTTTCAAAAAATAAGTGAATAAAAAAGGTGTAGGAGTTAAAAAACATGCGTAAGGACAACAGGCTGATTTCGGTCGTACTGCCGGCGCTTCTGCTCATATCCTGGCATGGCATCGCCCAGGCCATGGGGAAACGGCCGGAGCAGGGGAGGGCGAAAGCGGTCTCCCGGCTCACCCCGGAGCAAGAGTTGAGGGCGAAGGCCGAGTTCGACTCGCTGATGGCGATATATGATCCGTGGGAGGCGGTGAAGGGTGATCGATCACAGTTGGACAAGTTAAATATTTCTGGTAAAAGTAAGGCGGAACTATTTAACTCATTAAAAACGTTAGATGAGAGATATAGCTGTTCGAAAATAGGCGACCTTATTCTTTCGAGGTTAATAACAATTCATCTAATGTTAAAACCGAATAAAGACACTATAGACGGTCCTTTGCCAGCCAAACCTAATCCAAGGTATAAAGATCATTATAATGAAAGTATGAGGTATGCATTGCGGTTAGCTGACGACTATCCTGGAAGCCCGTATGCTGATAAAATGTTGGCATATATTGGTATGACGTATGCGGGGTTTCTTGACGAAAGGGATGGCAAGTATATTAAACCTTATGTAGAGTTAGTAAAACGTTATCCTAAAAGTAAATTTATAATAATAGCATTATTTATGATTTCAAGACAAGCTGAAAGTGAAGAAGAAAAATATTATCCCGATATAGAAACAAGAATATGGGCATACACACTGTGGAGGGAAAAATACGAAGAGGGCTATATATATATGAATTTTTTTGAAGACCCAGAATACGAAGAGAAATATAATAACATTCAAAATATACAATATTTAAAAGAAGAAGCAACAAGATACAAAAAGGAAAACGGGAACAGAATACTAAATATCATTGCTACATCAATCGGGCATTCATTAGAATCATATAAAAATATTAATGGTTCATTTCCCATCTACGAAACTAATAGTAAAAGTGAATTGTATGCTTTTTTATCACCATTTTTTTGGGAAAATGATGTTCTAAAAAAAATAAATCCATTTAAAATAAGTAAAGAT
>CAZFJC010000025.1:0-36130 GCA_964518765.1 uncultured bacterium | reverse complement strand
CTGCCGCGGCTCATGTCCAGCGCCGGGTCCGCGAGCAATACGGCGAGCGGGAGACTGTTTCTCGAGCAGCCCGCCGTGTGCTGCGTTCGTACTTGGACTGGGGCGTGCTTAAGGAGATTGGGGTAAAGGGTGTCTACAACTCTGGAGAACTACTTGCCGTTGTAGATGAACGATTAATCGCTTGGATGGTAGAGGCATCCCTGCACGCTAGTATAAAAAAAACAGCACTATTGAAAGAACTGATAGATAGCCCATGCTTCTTTCCATTTAAAGTTAAACAGGTTAACGCAGATATAATTGAATCAATTACTTCAAGACTTACTATATTACACCTAGGTTCGAATGAAGAAGTAGTTATGCTACATTAGAATTTACATGCTATTCCCTTTGTTTTCTGCCAAAGGGCCATTTATTTGAATCCTGATTTCAACCACGAACTGCAACACTAGCAACATAGAGGTTAAATACAGGAAGTATATGACAAAATGATCGGCTCCATCGCAGGTGACATCATCGGCTCGATTTACGAGTATGTCGGGTCAAAACAACCCGACGTCCCACTGTTCGCCCCCAAATCCTTCTTCACCGACGACACCGTCCTGACCGTGGCCGTGGCCGACTGCCTGCTGAACCACAGGGACTATACCCGCACCTTCCAGGAATACGCCCGCCGCCACCCGGACCGCGGCTACGGCGAGTACTTTTCGTCCTGGGCCATAGACCCTGATCCAAAGCCATATAACTCCTACGGCAACGGCTCGGCCATGCGGGCCAGCCCCATAGGGTACTTCTTTAACGACCTCAAGGAAGTCCTAAAAGCCGCCCGGGAGAGCGCCGAGGTGACCCACAACCACCCCGAGGGGATCAAGGGGGCCCAGACCACGGCGGCCGTTGTGTTCCTGGGCCGGACCGGGGCTGCCAAGAAGGAGATCCGCGAATACGTGGCCAAGACCTTCGGCTACGACCTAAGCCGCAGCCTGGGGCAGATCTGCAAGAACTACACCTACGACGTCACCTGCCAGGGCACGGTGCCCGAGGCCATCACCGTTTTCCTGGAATCGTCAGACTACGAGGACGCCATCAGAAAGGCCCTGTCTCTGGGCGGGGATGCCGACACCCTGGCCTGTATAACCGGGGGGATGGCCCAGGCATTTTACGGGAAAATCGCTCCTTATATCGTCTCGGAGGCCAGAAAGAGGCTGACGCCCGACCTGCTTGAGGTACTAAATAGGTTCGAGGAGAGGTGCCCGGCGGCGCGCCCGAGATGGTAAATACCTGGTTTTCCTTGTTTTTCCAATCAAAAATAACGGACATTTACATGAAATAAAACGAATATACAAAGGAATTTCAACGGAAAAACACCGAGGTTATAGAGCCCATGGAAATTCGAAAATAATTAATTGGAAAATATTCGGAAAATAATTAATCACGGTTAGAGTATAATCCATACCAATCCATACGAAAGCCTTTCGGGAGACAGCCCCGAAGGGCTTTCTCGTCAGGGATCTGGCCCCCACGGACCGGCCCATTGCACCCAGCACGGGCCAGGGCGTTCGGGAGATTGTAAAACGCAGCTGCCCGTGGCGGGCTTCAGAGGATCACCAGCCAGGCAGTTTCTACCCCCTGCGGGATGAGCCTTGCTGAGGTGATCGGCGGGCGGTGAGGCGGCTTTCCAGAGGCAGGCCAAAATTCCTAAACTGAATTTTGAAGCACCTGAAAATTTTCTTGTCGCATCCGAATCCTGAAACCGGTCCTTCGCAACTTGCCATCCCTCAAAAGCATGGGCGGGCAGGCGTGATAGGGAGAGGTTCCGGTTCCATCTCGGAGCTGACAAAAGACCTTGACAATTTTAAAATAAATCGTTATATTTCAAGTAAGCAGGCAATATAGCACCAAAACCTGCACTCCCGATAACAGCTGCATCCATGGCTGTGTTTAGGGAATAGGGCGCGAGTGCATCTAAGGGTCCCGACGAGCCGCCCCGTCTTCTCCAGGAATGGAGGAGGCGGGGCTATTTCTATTGAAAAAGCGGTGCCGTGAAAATCACGGCATTGCAGGGCCGGGGGCGGCAAGATAAACCACTATTTAGGAGATCAACGACATGGAACAGAACGAACCGGTACCAACCAGTGCCAAGGGCATGTTGAGCGTCCAGGAGACGGCCCTGCGGACCGGGCTTTCACGCCACACCATCTACGCCTGGGTGCACCAGAGGCGGATCCCCCACGCCAAGGTGGGCCGGCGGGTCCTCTTCGAGCCCACGGAGATAGGGCAATGGCTCGAGGGGTGCAAGGTCAGGCCGGGCGCGGCCGAGGGGGCCGGGGTCAGGGAGAAAAAAGGGCTTGACAAACCTGTCGCACGTATGCTACAATATAGGCATGAAGGTGGGGGAACGGATAAGGGCCATACGGACCGGGCAAAAGCTGAGCCGGTCGGGGCTGTCCGGGCAGTGCGGCCTGCCACGCAGCACGCTGATTCGGATAGAGGACGGGGAGGTGGATCCCAGGCTGTCCACCCTGCAGAAGATAGCCAAGGCCCTCAAGGTGGAAGTCAGGTCCCTGGTGAGCTAGGGCAGGATTAGGAACGCTACCATGGGCATCTACCTCAAGAACGGCAAGTACTTCATCGACTACCGGGTCAAGGGCCGGAGGAAGCGGGAGTGCGTGGGAGCCAGCCGCCGCATGGCCGAGAAGGCCCTGGCGGTGCGCCAGGCCGAGATCGTCCAGGACCGCTACCAGATCCGCAAGAAGGAGTACACCAGGTTCAAGGACTTCGCGGAGATCTACCTCCAGTACGCCCGGGTCAACAAGCGGTCCTGGGAGCGGGACCAGACGCTGATCAACAACCTGATGCCCAGCTTCGGCCACCGCAACCTGGACGAGATCACCCCGTTCCTGATCGAGGCCCACAAGCAGAAAAGGGCGGCCAGGGTCAAGCCGGCCACGGTCAACCGGGAGATAGCCCTTCTAAAGCACATGTTCAACATGGCCATCCGCTGGGACAAGGCCGACAGGAACCCCATGCGGGACGTCCGGCTGCTCAGGGAGGAGGAGTTCCAGTACCGGGTCCTAGCCCCGGACGAGATCGAGAGGCTGCTGGCGGCCTGCACCGAGAGGTACTCCAGGCCCATCGTCCTTACCGCCCTGCACACCGGGATGCGGCTGAACGAGATCCTGAGCCTCAAGTGGGACCAGGTGGACCTGGAGAACGGCCTGATAACGGTGTTCCATACCAAGAACGGCAAGATCAGGCGGATACCCATCAACGAGGCCCTGATGGGCATGTTCTCGGCCATGCTGCGCAAGGCCGACTCCGAGTACGTGTTCACCTACTACAAGACCAAGAAGCCGGTGGTGGTGTTCCGGACGGCCTGGCTGAACGCCCTTCAGAGGTCCGGGATCGGCCGCTGCCGGTTCCACGACCTGAGGCACACCTTCGCCTCCTACCTGGTGGCGGCCGGGGTCGACCTGATGACGGTCAAGGAGATCCTGGGGCACTCGACCATCGTCATGACCTCCCGTTACGCCCACTCGGCGCCGGAGCACAAGAGGAAGGCGGTGTCGGTGATGGCGGCCAAGATCGGGCCGGAAAGTGGACACCAAATGGACACCAAGGCCCTTTTGGGGCCAAACGGCCAAAATGGGGAAATCATCCAACTCATTGGATACGATAAGGATAAACCCAAGCGGAAGCGTGGCCGAGTGGTTGAAGGCGGCGGTCTTGAAAACCGCAGTGCCGCAAGGCACCAGGGGTTCGAATCCTCTCGCTTCCGCCAGAGAGATACGTCCGCTGTAGGCGGGCTTCGTCTGGCTCGTCAGTATATTAATTCGAAATAAATAATTCACCCCAAACCCAAACATAAGGAGGACGGAATGGCAGCCGGCGGAACCATCAAGCTCGACGCAACCCTGGCCAAGGTTTTCAAGAAAAAGGAGGGCGACACCATCACCGGGATGGAGCTCACCAAGGGGCTCTGGGCATACATCAAGGAGAACAACCTCCAGGTCAAGGCCGGCAAGTAAAGGTGCCCAAGGCCGGAACCTGGCAATGACAAAGATAAATCGGGGCAGAGATGCCCCGATTTATCGTCATCGGCCGATGGCGATGAATCCAGCAAACTTGAAGGCCGGCTCAGGTGCCGTGAATGGATAGTGATCAAGCCCCAGGACAGCCAGAGGAACGGCATGGCTCTAGCGGTAAGGCATCTTGACGACAGGTTAGGGCCGGAGCCTGCGGTTGGGGACGCATCACCAGAGGAAGGACGCACTGATCTCGGCAGAAAAAATCCGGATTGTCGAAGAGGCGCTTTAGGGCTCGGTATTTTCCCATGAGACTTCAAGCGCCTTTGGCAGACGTTATGCCAAGCTATCAAATTGTCATCCCTTTGCGATATCATCAATAGAACCTAAGATATCCTTATTATAAGAACATGTCCTCCCAAAGCTCTTCATCATCACGGGAAACCTTTCCCCACCTGCTGTTGCTGGAGGCCTCGGCCGGCTCGGGCAAGACCCATGCCCTGTCCCGCCGCTTTGTATGGTTCCTGCTAAGTGACGACGTGCCGCACAACCGGCTGTCCAACCTGCTGGCCGTCACCTTCACCAAGAACGCGGCCCGGGAGATGAAGGAGCGGATACTGGAGTGGCTCAAGAGGCTGGCGCTGGAACCACAGGGCAGCCTGATGGACGAGATCCAGCCACGGTTGGGTCGGGACAGGAAGGCCATCGGCGCGGCAGCCAGGTCCATGGTGGCCGCGGTGCTGGAGCACTATAGCGACTTCCAGGTGCAGACCATCGACAGCTTCACCAACCGGTTGGCCAGGGCCTCGGCCCGGGAGCTGGGTTTTAGGCCCGAGTTCGAGATCACCACCAGCCACCGCGAGCTTATCGATTATGCCCTGACGCTCATGGCCGCGGACATCGGACCGGGCCGCGATCCGGAGCTGACCGCTGTCATGGACGAATTCTTGGAGCTGTTGGAGGCGACGGGCGGCAGGTACCCTTGGGATCCGATGGCCGCCATGAGGAAGAGCTTCGCCGAACTGCTGGAGATCGAAGCCAAGGAGACCGGTCATTTCGTCTTCTCCGACCAACGCCAGGCCAAGGAAAATAGCCTGCAGAGGCTAGCCGCCATCCTTGATGAGATGAGGGATTATGCCCAAAGGCACGGGCTGGTGTTCGACGGTCACCCGAAGCTGGCCGAAGCCCTGGCCAACCGGGATGCGGGCGCTATCCTGGGCTGGACGTCCTACAGTGGTAAAAACACACCGATCGTCAAGAAAGATCAGGACCCGGACAAAAGGGATCTGGTTGATGGATCCAAGGAGATCTGGGCTAAAACCGAGAAGGTGGTGGCCGATCTGGCGGTGGCCCATGCCATTGCCGGATACGCCGCCTTCAGCCTGCCCTACGGCCGTTTCAAGGCGCATCTGGAGACCGCCAAGCGGCGCCGGGGCCAGCACCACATAGGAGACATCGCCAAACGGCTGGCCGAGTCGCTGAGCCGGGAGATGGTGCCTGAGATCTACCTCAAGTTAGGGACCAGGCTCAGCCACTATCTGATAGACGAGTTCCAGGACACCGACTCGGCCCAGTGGCGCAGCCTGACCCCGCTGCTGGCCGAGGCCCTGGCCAGCGACGGCTCGGCCTTCCTGGTGGGCGACCTCAAGCAGGCAATCTATATGTTCCGCCAGGCCGACTACCGGATTATGAGGGGGCTCAAGCTGGAGATCGAGAGCCGGACACCCCATCGTTGGTTGCCGGCCAGCGTGGCCGATAGGTCGCAAGTGGATAGCCTGAGGTTCAACTACCGTAGCGGCCAGGTCATCGTGGACTACGTCGAGGAAACGTTCCAGAGGATCCTGCCTGACCTCATCGCCCAGGGGAGCTTCAAAGCTGATCTCAGCAGTCTGACCGACTACAGACAGGAGGCCGGTAGGGAGAACCAGGGCCGAGGCTATGTCGAAGTGCGCCACATCCAGAAGCTGCCCCGGGAGATAGGCGATCCGGATCAAGGCAAGGGGCCGCTACGGTCGGCCATCCTGGAGATAGTCAAAGACGTCCTGGGCCGCGGCTACAGCCGCCAGGATATCGCTATTCTGGCCGGCACCAACTGGGAGCTGGAGCAGGCCATCGATTGGCTGACTCAGGAGGGGATAGCGGCCAACAGCTCTTCGGGGATGGACATCAGGAGGAGGCGGGTGGTGGCCGAGCTGGTGGAACTGCTGCGGTGGCTGCAATCGCCCATAGATGGAGTGGCCTGGGCCGCGGTGGTGCTGGGCGAGGTCCTGGCCAGGGCCGCCCGGTCCGACGGCCTCAAATGGGATAGGGGACAGGCCCTGGAACTGCTGACGGCCGCCGGCCAGAGGTCGGCCGCCTCAGGCTATCTCTACGGCCAGTGCCGACAGGAGAAGGACTTCCGGCCTTTGTGGGAACGATACTTCGAGGAGCCCTATAAACTGTCTGGCTTCTACCCGGTTTACGATCTGCTTTGTCTGGTGATAGACCGTCTGGGCGTCTTCGCCAACTTTCCGCAGGAGGATGCGGCCGTGCTCAAGATGCTGGAGACGGTGGCCGTTCTGGAGTTCGAGGGCCGGGGCGGGCTGGGAGAGGTGCTGGAGGCCTTCGATCAGGGGCCAGAGGATATGTTCGGGCTGGAGCTGCCGGAGAGCATGCCGGCGGTGCAGCTTTTGACCTATTTCAAGGCCAAGGGCATGGGATTTCCTGTGGTCATCAACCTGATAACCCCCCCCAAGAGCAAGGGCAGCAGGTATTACTATCGCAAGCGGGATGGCGCCATCACCCTCTATAAGCTTAACGAGAAGATAGCCGACAATGCCTCCGGACATCCTGAAGGCCTGAGGGAGCTCAAGGACGAGCGCGACGCCGACACCGAGATCCAGGCCTTGAACTGTCTCTACGTTGCCTGCACCCGTCCCAGGAGCGAGCTCTACAACCTGGTGGTGCTGGATCCGCCTAAGGCAAGCAAGCCATCCAAGATCTTGGCTAGGAAGCCGGCCAACAGACCGCCCCGGATACCTGTCCATCAGGCCCTGTTCCCGGCGCAGGTCAGGGGCAGAAAGGAGGCGGGCGGCGGCCGGACCGAGGAGCTCAGGCCCCTGGTGGTCAGCCCGCCCGGGGTGCGCCAGCATTCAGAATGGCTGCCGGAGTCGGCCTGGAACCGGTCTCGTTTTAGCGACGCCAGCCTGGGAAATTATCTGCACCGGGTGCTTGAGGACATCGAATACCTGCCCAGGGATTTTCTGCCGCTGGTCCAGACACTGCTGGACAGGCACCAGCGGCTGGCGCCCGAGGCGGATAGGTCTCGAGCGGCCGAAGATATCTGCGCCCTATTGGGAGATCCCCGGGTGGGATGCTGGTTCGAGGAACGACCAGGCAGGAAGGTGGAGCGCGAGGTGGAATTCATCTCCGGCGATGGGAGGCTGTTCCGCATGGATCGGTTGGTGCTCGATCCAGGGCGGACGACGGTCATCGAGTTCAAAACCGGATCGCAGGAGGCGATGTTTAAGGAGAAGCACCAGGCCCAGGTACGCGAGTACCTAAACCTGCTCACCGAGGCCTATTCAGGCATTGCGGCCTTCGGTGTCATCGTCTACCTGGACAGGACGGTGGTGGAGGTGAGGCCGTGAGGAAGGCGATTCTTCTGCCGGCCGGATCCGACCTGGTGGGCCGCCTCTGCGAGTTTATCGATGGCTCGGGCGTCGGTCCGGAGAGGAACCTGATGCTCATGCCCAGCCGACGACCATTCTTCGACCTGGCCAAGCGCCTGGCTGAAAGCAAGGGGGGCGCCCTCAGGGCTCCGAGCTTTTTCTCCATAGATCAATGGGTGGAGAAAACCTGCTCCGGCCTGGGCCTGGGCCGCCAATGGATCGGGGCCGAGGACGGGGCCGCCCTGATCTACCAGATGCACCCCGACTGCCAGCTTCCCGGCGGCGGATCCAGGATGTCCCTGGAAGAATTTCTGGCTTGGGGGTTCACTTTGTTCTCAGACTTCGAGGAGCTCAGGATAGAGGGCGTCAGCCCCAAGACATTGGAATCGGTCCGCGCCTTGGCTCAGGAGCCGGTCCCTGGGGCCTTCGGCCGACAGCTGGAGCACCTCTCTGTCTGGTATGACGGGTTCTACCGCAGGCTGGAGGAGGAGGGTCTGGCCACCAGGGCCAGCGCCTACGATTGGCTGGCCTCCCGGGCGTCCCAAATCGACACCTCGAGCTTCGCCCAGGTGATCGTAGCCGGGTTCAATGCCCTGACCGTTGCCGAGCGCTCCATCATCGGATCCCTCTTGGATCGACCCAATGCGCTGGCGATCTTCCGCGACGGGCCGGGGATGGACCGCACCTTCGAGCAACTGGGCCTCGACTACCGGCCGACGGAGAGAGGTATCCTGCCCCATGTCCGCTATCTCCGGGCCAGCGACAGCCACGGCCAGGTGGCGGCGATGGCCGGGGAGATCGTCCCGGGACCGGAACTTTCGGAGACGGTGCTGGTGCTTGCCAAGCAGGAGACGGTGTTTCCGGTTATCCATCACCTGCTGCCCAGGCTGGGCGATGAATGGAACATCTCCATGGGCTACCCCCTGATGCGGACGCCGCTTTGGGGCCTGGCCAAGGCCATCGCCCAAGCCCAGGAGGGCCGGAGCCGACAGGGCTATTTCCTGCCATATTATCTGCAGCTGATGCTCCATCCCTATGTCAAGAACCTGAGGACCGCCAGGGGCAGCTATCCCACCAGGATCCTGCTTCACGCTATCGAGGAGGAGCTCACCCGCCAGGGTCGGCGGATGGTGGAACTGGACTTCATCGAATCCGATCCGCAGCTCAGGCTGAGGGTCTCCAAAAGGATGGCCGGATTGTCCGAGCAGGGATTCGACATCAGCGAACTGTTCGCCCATCTCAACCAGATCCACAGCCTGGTACTGAGGCCTTTCGAAAATATCGATTCGGTGGCCGAGTTCGCCGAGAGGATGCTGGAAGTGGTCTCGGCCGTAGCCGAACGCAGCCAGGCCGACCGCCACCCCTACGCCAATCGCTTCTTCCTGGAGATGACCAGAACCCTGCTGGAGCTGAAGGGATCGCTGATGGCCGGGCATCGCCTGGAGACAACCCGGGCCTACTTCGGCCTGATGCAGCATTACGCCGCTCAGGTCCGGGTGCCCTTCCCGGGCACCTCGTTCCGCGGATTGCAGATCCTGGGATTTCTGGAGACCCGGAACCTCAGATTCAAGAAGGTGGTCATGCTGGACGTCAATGAGGGCATCCTGCCCAAGGTCGACAGCGTGGACACCATCCTGCCCCAGGCCCTGAGGCGGGAGCTGGGATTGCCCACCTACCGAGAGCGGGAGATGATGGACAGCTATCATTTCCACAACCTGGTGGCCGGGGCCGAGGAGGCGGTGCTGTGCTACAGCCAGACCGGCGGCGAGCAGCGCAGCCGATTCGTCGAGCAACTGATCTGGGAGGAGGAGCAACGCCGGGGAACCGTCGGAGCCGCAAGACAGTCTCTGGCGCACTTCGGGGCAAGCTTCTGCCAGGGCCAGCCACCGCCCATCGCCAAGACCTCGAATATGATGGAGGCCATAGCCGGTCTGTCCTACAGCCCCACCATGCTCGACTGTTATCTAAGATGCGGGCTGCGCTTCTGCTACAGCTTCCTGTTGCGCATCAGGGAGAAGGACGAGGTGTCGCTGGACGTCGAGGCCTGTGATCTGGGGGGGCTGGTGCATCGGGTGCTGCACAAATACTTCGAGAGGAGAGAGGGCAAGATTTTATCCTATTCGAAGGCCGACCCAGGGGAGATGGACGGTCTGGTGGATGAGGTATTCGAAGAGAATTACGGGCCGGATCAGGGCGGCAACATCTACCTGATAAAATCGCAGGTCAAGGCCAGGATGAGGAAGCTGCTGCAATACCACCAGGTAAATCTTAAGGAGACGAAGGTTCTGGGCTGCGAGCTCAAGAGGAGTATGAACATCGATCTGCCAGGTCTGGGTCCGGTCCCGGTGAACGGCACCATGGACCGGGTGGACCAGCGGGGCGCTCAGGTGGTGATCCTGGACTATAAAACCGGCGGCGGCGAGGTGCCGAAGTATTCGTCCTTCGTCCAGGCGCCAAGGGAGGATTGGGCCAACAAATTGATCTCGGTGCAGCTGCCTTTTTATATGATGCTATACCTGGAGGAACACCAGGAGCTCGGCCCTGAGGGGGTCAACTGCGAGCTGATGAAATTGGGGGAGCCCAATATCGAGCAACATGCCCTGTTCGCACCTGAGGACGACCGTCAGGCCGCGTACCAGGCCTACCGGAAGGCCATCGCCATCCTGATAGGAGAGATTCGAAACCCGAATCTGGCGTTCGGGCCCACCGGGAACCCCCAGCACCAGTGCGCCGGTTGTCCCTACAAGGTGCTCTGCGGGCGGCAGTGGGTCGGTGAGATGAATGGATGATGTACCTTGGAAAGCCAGGTTTTTTGTGGCTGACACCGCCCCCGTCAGCGAACCCCGGCAGTTTCTCTTGACGATAGTTGACTAATTCGTGGCTTATGGTGTAAAATCTATCTGCTTTGGAGGGGTGGCCGAGTGGCCGAAGGCGGCGGTTTGCTAAACCGTTATACGGTCATAAGCCGTATCTGGGGTTCGAATCCCCACCCCTCCGCCAGACTGCGCTCCTGATATGCCGGAGCTTCGCCTGGCGCGCCAGAGGTGGACAGGTAAAGCGGATGCTAAAAAGCATCCGCTTTTCTTTTTAGCCGTCGCCCTTCAGCCTGCCAGGCCATGGAGCTAACCCCTGGGTGACAGATAAACCGGTTTTTCATCGGCTCAGCCGGAAGGCGAAGGGCATACTGATCCAGACGCTGACCGGGTTGTCGCCCTGCATGGCCGGGGTGAAGCGTGACAGCCTGGCCGCCTCCAGGGCCGCCTCGTCCAAGGCAGCGTTTCCCGAGGACCTCTGGACTATGACCCTGACTACCTCTCCCTTCCTGTTCAGCAGTATCTGGACGTAAACCGTTCCCTCGGCCCCGGCCCGAAGGCAGATATCAGGATAGACCGGCCGTGCTATGTGGATGGCCTTGGGCTCGTGGTCGTAGGCCACGTAGGTCCCCAGCCCAGGCAGCTCCTCTTTACCTGCCTGAGCCATCTGCCTGATGACGCTGTCCGGGGTGGCGTTTCGGGCGTAAAGGTTGACGGCGTCATCAGGGGTGATGTCGTCCTCGGGGCTTGCCTGGGCGTCGGGCACGGGCTTGGGAATGCCGATGGTGGGCGCTTTGGTCACGGCTGGCAGGTCGGCGAAATCCCTGGCCTTGTCCGGGTCGATGGGCGGCGGCGGCGGGAGATTGATGGGCCCCTTGTAGGTGTCTATGGGGATATCGATGATGTCGGTAGTCGGCGTACGTGGTTGCAGCAATTTGGCCACCAGCGGGGCCGAGGCCATCAGGAGCAGGACCACCATGGTCAGCAGCAGGCCGGTCTTCAGATCGAATCCCTCTATGGCCCGGTAGCTCTGGCGGCTGTACCCGGCCAGCGAGAGGGCCCTTATCCTCACCAGGGCCAGGGCCAGGCCCAGCCCCAGCAGGGTGCCGCCCAGCGGCAGCAGGATATGGATATGCGGCGACATGGCTTTCCCCTCCTTTCCGAATCTATCTTGTCCTTTGCCTACGGTAATCCAGTTTCGGTGTTTCGCCATCGTCCGCGCCTACGGGACGGCTGGGGAAGAGATCGCAGTGGACCACCGAGCCGCGGCTTACCAAGGCCGAACCGGATAACCCCCGCCCGCTGATGGCCCAAGCATTTCCGGAGCCGTCGGTTGTCCCGACGCTGAAGTCCGCGTCGGGGACACGGTCCAAAACGCGCTCCACATCGCGTCGGCTGACCCGGCCGGTCTCGTCGGGCCGGTCTATGACGTCCAGCACGTAGGACTGGAGCAGCTTGGGCCACAGGGCGCGGAACAGGGCCGGCGAGGCGAAAACATCCAGGCAGATGATCTCACTTCCGTTGGCCACGGCCACGCCCACCACGTTGGTGCCCAACGATGGTATCCGGTTGAAGTGCTTCTGATACGGCGCGCAGCGGCTGGCCACCTCCTTATCGCCCAGCACCGATTGCAGAGCCTCGGTCGGGGCCGGGGCCACCGACAGGCCAGCCGCCTTGGAGCGCACCTCGTTCCAGACCTGCTGCTGGCTGCCCGACTCTTTGGCCACCTGGCGCATCCTGACATGGGCCGAGGCCTCCAGGCTCTTGAAATCGCCGGTCTGGCTCGACCATCGTCCCTGCTCGGTGCAGTAGACCGAGAGCTGCACCTTGCCGCTTTTCGGCTCGAGCAAACAGTCGTTGGCCACCATCCGGTCCTGCTTGCAACCGGCCAGAAGCTCCCCGGCCATCAGAAAGACATAACGGCGCGAGGTGTTCTCCACCAGCACCCGGTTGACGTTGCCGGAGCCCAGCTCGGTTATTCTGATGGCGTTCTGTCGCAGGGCCTGGTCCAGGGTCAGGGCGTCGAAGGATCTCTCATAACGATCAGTGGTCAGGGGAAAGATGGTCAGATTCCTGTGAGTGACGGGCGATTCCACCTTGAGTCCGCCCAGGTAGCCGAGGACGACTTTCTGGGCTGGAGCATCAGCAGCCGGCAATGCAGCCAGGGCGGCAATGAGGATGGCGAATAGGCGATACATGGCACAAATCCTTTCAGATGTTTCTGACAAATATACTCTGCAGAGCCGGGGATTATTCCAAACGAACAAAACGCCCTTCCCGTCTGGGAAGGACGTTTTTAAGCCTATGCCATGCCTCTACTTGGGCCTTCGAACCAGGGCCATGGCGAGAAACGGCGCCAAGACGGCCAGGATCAGCGCCACCACCCTGTCGCCCAGCCGGCCGTAGAGGGTGCGGACATCCAGAAGCGGCAGGCTCTGAATGATGGTGGCTTGAACGTAGAGAGCGGTTGGCTGGTGGATGCGGCCCGAGGGGGTGACGAACATGGAGACGCCCGAATTGGCACAGCGGGCCACCGAGCGCCTCTGTTCCACCGCCCGGAAAACCGACATCTCGGCGTGCTGGCGGGCCGCCCCGGAGCGCCCGAACCAGCCGTCGTTGGTGATGTTGACGAAGAGCTTCGAGCCCCTGGCGGCCTGGCGCCGGGCGATGGCCGGGAAGATGGACTCGAAGCAGATCAGGCAGGAGATCCTGGCCCGGGGGTGGTCCAAAATCACGGTGTCGGCGCCCGGGGTCCATTCGCCCTCGCCGAAATTGACATGGCGAAGCCCAGGTATCTTATCTTTGAGAGGGAAGCGCTCGCCGAAGGGAACCAAGTGGGCTTTGGCATAATCGGCCGTCAAACCGCGGCCGGGCAGGAAGAGGAAGGCCGAGTTGTGGTAATCCTGCCGGCCCGTCTTATAGTCGGTCTTGACGTCCGGGACTCCGGTGAGCACCGGGACGCCGGCTCCGTTTACCAAATTGAGCATCTCCGAGAAAAAACGGTCCTCGTAACGCAGGTAGAAGGGCATGGCGGTTTCGGGCCAGACCGCCAGGTCCGGGCTTCGGCCGGCGGCCTCCAGCGTCAGCCTCCGGTAAAGATCCCAGTTGTATTGCTGAAATTCCCGATCCCAGCGCAGCCCCTGCTCGATGTTCCCTTGGATGAGGGCCGCGGTGAACTTGGGGGCCAAGGCCTCCAGGCGTTCGATGTTTCTTTTCACCGGGAGGCCGATCGAAGGCGGCAGGATCAGAACGGCCAACAGGATCGATATCCTCATCAGCCCGATCCGCCTTTTGATACAGGCGTTACCGGAGGACTTGCTTATAATCGATATGACGGCCCAGAAGGTAAGACCGCTTGCAAGGACCGTCCACCAGGTGACCAAGTACAGTCCTCCGACCGAGGCCATCTGGATAGCCTCGGTCCAGCGGGCCAGGGCATAGCCCGGGCTCCCCCAGGTAAAGCCCAGCAGGCCCTGGCCACGCAGCCAATCGAAAATAACAAAGATGGAGGGAAATGAGATCCATATCGGCAGCCTGGATCTGTTCGAAAGCCAGCGCGCCGCTGCGGCCGGGGCGGCCCAGAATAGGCCTTGGAAAAGCCCAATGAGTATAAGGCCAGAATAGAGGAGCGGCCTGACCCACGGCTCGACCGCGGGATTGAACACGATCCAATGAAGCAGGAGGATATAGAAGAACGCGCCCGAGGCCCAGCCCAGCAGGAATGATTGTTTTAGGGTGCGTCCTTCAAGAGACCAGAGCAGAGGGGCGAAGGCGACAAAAGCCAGGGGAAAAATAGAGGCCGGGGGGAAGGCCAGGAACAGCAAGGCGCCGCTCAGGATGGCCAGCGAGATTTTCCTGATGTCCGGTTTCGGGAGTTCGAGAAGTTTCATGCTGCTTGAGGGAGGATAGCGCCCAGACGAGCGTTCAAATTTTGCCGGGCAGCGGCAATGAAGCGGCTTGAGGCTGCTTGCCGGGATACTTCGAGCCAGCGTAATATTCTGAACGGTGCATGCTGAAACGTCAAGAGGGATTATTGGCGCTATCCGGCACCTTGCCCTCGGCCAGCATGGCGATGGCCTGGGAATAGGCGATGTGCTCCTCGACCAAAACCCGCTGGGCCAGGGTCTCGGCGGTGTCGCCCGGCAGCACCGGCACCCGGCGCTGGAGGATGATGGGACCGTGGTCCACCTGGGCGTCCACGAAGTGGACAGTGCAGCCGGATTCCCTCTCTCCGGCCGCCAGCACCGCCTGGTGCACCTTTAGACCATAAAAGCCCCGGCCGCCGTACTTGGGAAGAAGGGCGGGATGGATGTTGAGGATGCGGCCCTGGTAACGGTCGATAAAGAAGGGGGTCAGTATCCTCATGAATCCGCAGAGGCAGATCAGATCCGTGCCCTGCCGGTCGATGATCTCGGCCAGGGCCTGTTCGAACTCTGGACGGCCCTTGAATCTCCGGTGGTCCACCAGGAACGCCGGGAGGCCATGGCGTTCGGCTCTGGCCAAAGCTTGGGCGCCAGGCTCGTTGGAGATGACGGCTACGATCCTGGCTGGCAGTTTACCGGCCTCGATGTTGTTGATTATGGCCTGGAGGTTGGTGCCCGATCCCGAGGCCAGGCAGGCCAGGTTTAATATCTCTGCCATGGATTTTTGCGGATAATCATTCGATACCTGTTCAAGGCTAAATGGCCCGGAATGATTGTAATATCATCCGGGCCAAAAGTCAACTCGGGCTGCTCAGTCCCACAGCTCCACGGCGATGCCGAAGAGGTAGCTGCGGCGGGGCATGGGGTAGTCGTGGCGGGTCTGATATAGCGCATTGCCCAGGTTCTCCACGGTGTAATAGAGCCTGGCGTCGCGCAGCTTGAGCGAAAGGGTCTGGTCAGCCACTATATAACGGGGCAGCTCCAGGCCGTCGCTCCACTCCGTTTTATGCTTAACCACCTGCCGGTCCGAATATCTGAACGACAGGCTCCAGCTCAACGAGAGCGCGCCGGCCAGCCTGAAATCTCCCAGGGCCAGCTTGGCCGAGGCCAGGTTCAGGGGCTTGTAGGGCAGCACCCGGCCGCCCGAGGAATCCTCGGCTGTCCGGCAATGGGTGAGGCTGGCCTCGAACCTCATCCATCCCAGCGGCCGGAGTAAGGCCGTCGCCTCGAAGCCGCGGGCAGCGACCCGACCCACATTGTCCGGGAAGTTGTAGGTGGTGTCGGGCGGCAGGAAGGAGATATGGTTCCAGTCGATGAGGTCTCGGGCCTTCCTTTGGAAAACGGCGGCCGAGGCCTCCAGGAACGGCTGGCTCCACTTGGCTCCGAACTCAAATTGTCTGGTCTCCTCGGGCCTGAGGTCTGGGTTGCCTGAGATCTTATAGACGAAGCCGTAGTATGGCGGATAGACCTCGGCCGGCCAGTAGAGATCGACCAGGGTGGGGGAGCGGTAGGAGCGCCCGTAGCTGGCATGGACCGACAGCCGTTTGTCCGGGCTCCATCCCATGGAGAGGTTGGGCGAGAGTTGGGAAGGGTAGGCTTGAGTGCGGTCGTATCGCAGACTAGCGGCCAGGAGACATCCATACGGGAGGTCAGCCTGTTGGCTTATGAAGGCCGATGACTGGTCAAGGCTGTGGTCGCCGGAAGCGCTGCTCTGGTCGCGGTCCTCCTGGTGGGAGACGCCGACCAGAAGGTTCAGCCATCCCAAAATGATCTCCGACATCGAGAGCTCGGCCCGACGGCGGGTGGTCTTGTCCTCGGTGCGGCCGTAATCGGCGTCGATCCAGCGGCGGGAAACGCTCTGAGAGGCCGCCAGCTCGAAACGGCCATAGCAGGCCGATAAGCTGAGGTCATCCTGCTCGTCCTTCTGCCTTTCGTTATAGGTGGGCCAGGAAAGGCTTCCCGGGTTGCCGTTCTCGGATTGGTAACGGCGCCAGCCGATGCTGCCGGAAAACCTGTTCCAGGGAGAAGCCTTTAGCTTAAGCGAGTAGCGCAGGCCGTCATAGTCGGAGTTGGGGCGCTGTCCTCCGGTCCTGTCCCAGGAGGCCCCCAGCTCCAGGGCCATTGCTTTCGACAGGCTGCGGGCCAGAAAAGCCTCCAATGTCTTCTGGGCCGAGCTGCCGTGCTGGAACCTGATTTTGGAGTAGGGACGTTGGCGCATCGGCTGAGTGGTGATAAAATTCACCGCTCCGGCCGCGGCGTTGGCCCCATAGAGGGCGGCCCCGGGGCCGCGCAACACCTCGATGCGGCTGACCTCGGCCGGCAGGCGGTTGAGGTCGAATGTCCCGTCGCGCGAGGAGTTCTGGGGGACGCCGTCTAGCAGATAGAGGACATCGGTCGACGACGAGCCGCGCAGGGAAAACGAGATGATGCTGCCCAAACCACCGTAGGCCCCGGTGGAGAGGCCGGGAGACTCGCTGACCAAGTCGACTGGGGTAGAGGCTGGCGAGGCCGGGTCCGGCTCCAGCACCGAGACGCTGGCCGGGGTCAGCGGCCGTGGCAGGGGCATCCTGGTGGCGATGACGGTTACCCCCTCAACCCGATACAGGCGGAGCGAGTCCTTTTTTACGGAGAGAGTTTCAACCTGGGTGATGGTGTTGGGGGCCGCGGCGCTGTCGGCATCGGAGGCAGACTCGGGCGCTGATACTGCCAGCAGGCAGGCGATGAAAAGGGACAGCATATACTTACTCCCTAATTAATAATGCACCACCACCGGCCGGCCAGTGGCGGGGTGTTTTAAAAGCAATACCTCGGAGCGATAAACCCGGCGGATGAGATCCGGATCCAACACCTGAGGCAGCGATCCCTGTTGCACCAGACTTCCTTGATCCAGAAGCGCCAGCCGGTCGCAGAAACGTGAGGCCAGGTTAAGATCGTGAAAGACCGCGACCGCTCCCAAAGATCTTTCTCGGCAAAGACCGGACACATAGCCCAATATTTTGGACTGGTGGCTGAGGTCCAGGTGGTTGGCCGGCTCGTCCAACAGCAGAAATCTCGGCTGCTGGGCCAGGGCCCGAGCCAGCACCACCCGCTGGCGCTCGCCGCCGGAGAGATCCCGGATGCTCCGGTCTCGCAGGTCCCAGCAGTCGCAAACCTCCATGGCCCCTCGGGCTATCTCCAGGTCGCGCGGGCCCTCGGGCTCCAGCTCCCCCAAGTGCGGGCTGCGTCCCATCAACACCACCTCCAGGGCGGAGAAGTCGAAGGGGAAGAAATTATCCTGAAGCACCAGGGCCAGAACTTTAGCGCGCTCTCGGGCCCGCCATGAATTTAGGGGCCGAGACTCTAGAAAGACTTTTCCCGATTTCGGAGGGATGATGCCGGCCAGGACAGAGAGCAGGGTGCTCTTGCCGGAGCCGTTGGGGCCGATGATACCCAGTAATTCAGAGGGCTTGACCTCAAGGCTCACTCTGTCCAGAGCCTTGATGGGGCCGTAGCTGTAGGAAACCTCTTCGATCCAGATCATGCCGAGGATCTCTTGCGTTGCCAGAGAAGATAGACGAAGAACGGGCCGCCCAGCATGGCCATCACCACGCCCAGGGGCAGCTCCTGCGGGGCCAGGGTGCGGGCGGCCGCGTCGGCCAACATCAGGAGGCTGGCCCCCAGGGCGGCGGACGCCGGAATGAGGCGGCGGTTGTCCGGGCCGGCCAGCATCCGGGCCAGGTGGGGCATCATCAGGCCCACGAAGCCAATGACCCCGCACAGCGAAACCACCGCCGCCACCGACAGGGCCACCGCCAGAAACACCCGGCGCTTGAAGGACTCGACCGGCAGACCCAGGCTCTGGGCCTGGGCCTCGCCCAATGAAAGCAGATTCAGGCTCCGGCCCCAGCGCCATAATGCCAAGCTGCATAATAAAATCAGGACCGAGGAGACAGCTAGCAGCCAGATAAAGCCAGAGGTCATAGCCAGGGAGAGGCTGCCCATAAGAAGCCAGAGTATCTCCGACAACTGGCGGCCGGCCATGACCATGGCCAGCATGATCGATCCGGAGAGGAAGGCATTGGCCACCATGCCGGCCAGGATCACAGCCTCGGACATCATCCGGCCCCGCACCCGGGCCAAGCGGTAGACGAAATAGATGACGGCCAGATCGCAGCCCATGGCCATCAGCGGCGTTGCCAGAGAGCCGAGGAAGGTCCGCTGCAAACCCAGCAGGATAGAGACGGCCGCGCCCAGGGCCGCGCCCCCGGCCACACCCAGCAGGTAGGGCTCGGCCAGCGGGTTCCCCAGCACCGCCTGTAGGGCGGCCCCTGAGCTGGCCAGGCCCACGCCTGCCAGGAGGGCCAGGGCTAAACGGGCCAGGCGCAGGGACAGAATCTCCGCCCCCACTCCGAATCCCATGCCCCCTGGTCCGGCCGACAAGCCAACGGCGGCCGAGGCGGCCAGGGCCAGGGGTGCTATCCAAATCAATCTACTTTTGGCCATGAAAGGCTTCGAACAAGATCCTGGCGGCCTGGGGGAATCTAGGGCCGGGCCGCATCAGAAGATTCAGGTCAAGCCCGTCCACGATGCGGCCCTGCTTGACCGCAGGGATGGAGGACCAGCCGATGCGGTTTCGCAACTCCTCGGCCTTGGTGCCGGGGTGCAGCACCAAGATGATATCGGGCTTTTGGGCGATGACCTCCTCCGGGTTTATGACGGCGTAATCCTGATGCATGTCGCCGGCGATGTTCACTCCTCCGGCCAGGGCGATCAGCCGGCCTAAAAAACTGTGGTCGTTTCCAGTCATTAAAGGTCGGTCGGCGATCTCGGCGAAGACCTTCGGTTTTCTTGAAGCCGGCAGGGCCTCGACCGCCGACGCCAAGGAGTCGGCCAGGCGGTGCAACGAGTCCGCCAGTGCCTGAGCCTGGGCCTGGCGGCCGAAGATGGCCCCAAGTATAACCAGGTCGCCGTAGATATCCTCAAATGATTCGGAGCGAAAGACCGCAGTGGGGATCCCCAGGTTTTCCAGCCTGGCCAGCATCGGGGAATCGGCCGAGCCGATCAACAGAACCAGGTCAGGCTTCAGGGCGGTTAGTCGTTCCCAGTTAGGGTTGGCGTAGTCGCCCACCGTCGGCTTGGATCTGGCAGACGGCGGCCAGTCGCACCAGGCGGTGACGCCCACCAGTTTGTCGTCCCCTCCGATGGTATAAACCATCTCGGTGAGGCTGGGGGCGAAGGAGATTACTCGCTGAGGGGCATGCCCCAGGGAGAGCTGCCGGCCAACGCCGTCCCTGAAGGTGAAAAGGCCCGGGCCTTTTTCCTGGTGCTGTCCGCATCCGGCCACGATGGTGGCCAAGACCAACAGGATCGATTTAAGAGGGCAGTGCATTTGTTGTACTATCCTAATGATAAAAGCCCTGTCCCGGTAAAAGGACAGGGCTGACAAAGCTCCCAACCCGCCCTTCCCGCGAAGGTGGATCACGCCATATCTATGGGCCGGTCTCCTGGCTCGCCCTTCCTGCCTCCTTCCCGTCCGCCGGCGGCGGACAGTGGACTGTGGCAAACTCCGTCTTCCGACAAGGGAGACGGAGAGGGCTTACAGTTGCGGGGCAGCTTCCGCTTTCAACGGAATTCCCGATTATCCTCCACCCGGAGGCGGAGGCACCCAAGATATTTTCATTATATTACATAACGGCCGGTAAAGTCAATACCCGGCCCCGCCGGTTACTATACGAATAGCACCTATATTGACAGGCGGGGGATTCGGAGGTATAGTTGATGCATGGCCAAAAAGCTTTTGGCATTGGCGGCCTTTCTAGCGGCGGGGGAACCGGCTTTCTCCTGGGAGCGGTTACAGGAGAACGGCGCCCCAGCCTGGGCGGCCAGGGCGGTGCTGGGTGCTGGCTATATAGCCGGGGCGGCCTACGCCTCGCATTACTGGTGGAATAGCGGAGTGGGCAAAAATCCCTTGGCGAACATCGGTGAGGATGAGCCCTATGTCGAGGACAAGCTTTGGCACCTTTGGAACGGGGAGAATCTGACGGACTTCCATCACTGGACGCTGAGCAGGGGTTGGGGGCAAAGATCCCCGTGGCCGGCCATGGGCCTGTCATTCCTGGTTTTGACCTCGATCGAGCTGTTCGACGCCTCCAACCGCGACGGCTTCTGGAAGCTCTCGGTGCTGGACGAGGCGGCCGGCGCCGCCGGGATAATGCTGTGGTACGCCAAGCATCGATGGCCGGATCGTATTCCCCTGGAGGTCAGGGTGGGGATCCGACAGTGGGGGAGGGCCGGGGAGCTGTTCGACCGGCTGGCCCACTTTCCCCGGGACAGGGCGGACCAAGCCTTCAGCCATATGGACGATTACGCCATGCTCAAAACCGAGGTCATCGTCCGGCCCAGGGGCTATCTTTATTTCGGCGGGGCCGTATCGCTTAAAAGCGACCAAAAGGGACGTGGGCTTGAGGAGAACTTGTACGGGGCCACGGTGGGTTTCGATCTGACGAGATATCTGGCCAACAGGAATCCGGACAGCTGGACCAGGGTCCTTAACATCTTCGGCCGATACTTCGCCACCTCGGTGGACTACACCTACTGGTTCGAGTGAGTCGATACCCGAATGAAAGAGGCGCCCCGCTTATTAAGCGGGGCGCCTCTTTATGAGATAAGCCGGAAACACTTCAGTTTGGCCCGGTCAGACAGCTGGTGATTGAGAAACGACAGAAGGATTTCGATCAGCCGGATGGCCTCGGCCCGGTGCAGGGGGCACGGCTCATCCCCGGGCCAGCCGGACAGCCATCTGACCTGTCCGCTGCTGGCTGCCGCCAGGTCGCGAAACCTTGATCCGCAGCCATGGCACACCAGGCCTCCGCCGCCCAAGGAGAAGCCGGCGGCTCGCCCCTTAAGCTGCCGGCGGCACGAAAGGCAACGGTCTAACACCGGATGGTAGCCCAGATTTTTCAGGGAGTGAAGGGAGAAGTCCAATAGTAGGCCGGGATGGTCCTTCTCGGGGGCGGTGTCAATATTATGGAGGAAACGGCGGAGGTTCCCGTAGAGCGCCATGATGGGGGTCTCCGGGGCGGCCGCCTTTAGCGGAATCTCCAACCCGGCAGCCAACATCCGGGCCCGCTCCGGCCCTTGCTGACGGCCGGACGGCCGCCAGGCGATGGAGGCCTCGGAGACGGTATGCAGGTCGGATGAGCGGCTGCGGTAGAAGACGGCCTGGACGACGTTGCCCGTCTCGAAGGAGGCTCCGAACCGGCTCTTGGGCCGACGGGCGCCCTTGGCCACCAGCTTCAGCAGCCCGTGCTCCCGGGAGAAGACATGGACGATGCGGCTGGTCTCGGCCCAGTTCTGGGACCTGAGGACCGCAGCCTCGGTGCGTTCGATCATCGGGGATGGTAACCAGGAGACGGCAGCATGTTTCAGGCGGGCGGCAGCTCGCGGCTCGGATCCAGCTCATTAGGGAGCTGGCTTTTTTGATCCCGGGGCGTCGACCGGGGAAGGCGCCTGGCCCGGACCGTCATTATCCGGCGTTTTCGGACCGACTCTACCGTGAACTCCCATTGAGGATCGGCTTCCGGCCAACGCAGCCTGTCGCCCGAGGCCGGCACCTTGCCGGCCAGGTCGTAGATGAAGCCGCCGAAGGTCTCATAGCCGTCGGTGGGGAAGGAGGTGCCCAGGGCCTCGTTGATCTCGTCGATGTTTATGCGGCAGTCTATGCGGTAGGCGCGGTCGTCCAGCCGGCGGTAGAGCGGCTCCTCGGTGTCGAACTCGTCGCGGATGTCGCCCACGATCTCCTCCAGCACGTCCTCCAGGGTGACCATGCCGGCGGTGCCCCCGTACTCGTCGACCACCACCGCCAGGTGGGTCTTCCATGCCTTGAATTCCTTCAACAGGCCATCGAGCTTCTTCGACTCCGGAACGAAATGCGCCTCCCTGACCAGCTCGCCCACGGCCGTCTTCTTGGCGCCGCGACGCAGGGCTCGATTGACATCGGTGGCATAGGCGATGCCGATGATGTTGTCGATGGTTTCCCGGTAGACCGGGACCCGGGAGTGGCCGGCCCTCTCCATCAGACGAGCCACCTTGGGCAGGGCCAGGGCTTCCTCCACCGCCACCATATCCACCCGGGGCACCATCACCTCGCGCACCGTCTTGTCGCCCAGCTCGAAGATGCCGTGTATCATGTCGGTCTCGGAACGGTCCAGCAGGCCCTGCTCGTGTCCGGCTCGCAGCAGGGAGCGGATCTCGTCCTCGGTGACGTGTTCGGAATGGGCGACCTTGCGGATGCCCAGCACCGCCAGCAGCAGGTCGCTGGATTTGGCCAGTCCCCAGATCAGAGGCTTGGCGGCCGTCGACAGGATCTGCATGAAACGGGCCACCCCCAGTGAGAGGGGCTCGGCATATCTTAGGGCGATGTTCTTGGGGGTGAGCTCTCCCAGGACCAGGGTGAAAAGGGAGATGATGACCGTGACCAGGGTAATGGAGATGGCCAGGCTGTTCTCGCGGACGAATGCGACGGGGATACGGTTGAGCCAGCCGGCCAGGACGCGGTAGGTGCTGACGGCGGCCACGGCCGAGGCCAGGAAGCCGACGAAGGTGACGCCGATCTGGATGGAGGCGAAAAGCTGGCTGGGGTCCTCCAGCAGTTTCAGGATTATGCGGGCATGGCGGTTGCCGTTGTGGGCCAGCTCCTTCAGGCGGGAGCGGCGGACGGAGATGATGGCGATCTCGGTGGCGGCGAAAAAGCCATTGAGAAGTATGAGGATAGCGATAAAGATTATCTCAGCCCACCAGGTGCTATCCATGGAGGTTTCCTTTCAGCTGCCTTTTATGCCGAAAAGATGGCGGCAGGCGCCCAGGTGCCTTTCCTCCCGCCGCCGCATGGCCCTGGCCTGGGCCGGCTTGATATGGTCGTAGCCTAAAAGGTGGAGGACGCCGTGTATCATCAGGCGGGCCAGCTCCTCCTGCGGGGACACCCGGTACTGGCGGGCCTGGCGCCGGGCCCGGGGCACCGAGATGTAGACGTCGCCCAGCTCCCGGCAGGGGGCGGGAGACGAAACGCCCTCGAGCAGGGCGAAGGAGATGACGTCGGTGGGCCGGTCGATACCACGGAAGCGGCGGTTGAGGCGGCGCAGCAGGCGGCTGTCGGCCAAAACCAGGGTGAGATCGTACCCCGAGAAACCCTCTTCCCTGAGAACCCGAGAGATGATGCCCAAACAGCGGGGTTCGGGCAATATGGGGTCGGGCACCAATCGTTCGACAAAGATTCGCATTTGTTTTTTCTATAAGGAGGCCTTGAATGGAGGAATGCCTGTCCAGCCGATAGCAGGCTCCACCTCGGCGGGGCTTCCATCGATTCCCGGCATTCTCATAATTTGAATAAAGATCGGGCAGCCTGTCTATAAGGAGACCTTCTCTCCGGAGGGATAGTCGATCCTGGGGTGGAAGACGGCCAGCAGGACCGGGACGAAAGCCTCGCCCGCCAGGTTGAGGTCGTGCAGGGTGAGATTGGTCTCGTCAAGCTCCAGGTCGTTGGCCCGGTCGATGATGGTGGCCTTGACCGCCCGCCGGATGCGGGCCGGGGTGCGGTCGCGCAGGGAGCGGACGGTGGCCTCGACCGCGTCGGCCAGCATCAGGATCCCGGTCTCCCGGGAGCGGGGCTTGGGGCCGGGATAGCGGAAGTCGGCCTGCGGGGGCACCGTTCCCTGGGCCTGCCGGATGGCCTTTTGGTAGAAGAAACGGCAGAGGGCCGTCCCGTGGTGCTGGGCGATGGCATCCTGCAGCGGCTGGGGAAGGCGGTGGGCCCTGGCCAGGGCCAGACCCTCCTTGACGTGGGAGAAGAGGATCAGGCAGCTCATCTTGGGGGCCAGGCTGTCGTGGCGGTTCTGGTCGCCCGACTGGTTCTCGATGAAGTACTCGGGCTTGGCCAGCTTGCCGATGTCGTGGTAGTAGCCCATGATCCGCGCCTGGAGGCTGTTGGCCCCGATGGCCTTGGCGGCGGCCTCGGCCAGGTTGCCCACCAGCATGCTGTGCTGGAAGGTGCCCGGAGCCTCGATGGACAGCCTTTTCAGCAGGTGCTGGTCGGGGTCGGCCAGCTCCAGCAGGGAGAAATCGGTGGTGGTCCGGAACAACCCCTCCAGCAGCGGCAGCAGTACCAGGGACAGGATCACCGAAAACAGGGCGCCCACCGGCCCCATAACCACCGCCTGCTTGATCTGGGCAAAGGGGGAGAGCCGCAGGTATTCCACGGCGGCGATGGCCAGGATGTTGGTGAGGGCGATGGCGGCGAAGCTGGTGGCGATGAACTGCATCCGGCTCCGGATGCCCTTGGCCACCAGGGCGGCCACCGAGCCCGAGGCCAGGGCCACCACCGTCACCGGGAAGCTGAGGGAGGTGGCCACCCCCAGGAGCAGGCCGACGGTCACCGCCATCACCGCCCCCAGGGTGATGTCGAACAATAGGGTGGCCAGAAGGGGCCCCACCGCGGCCGGGACCAGATAGGGGGAGAGCTCGGGGTACGAGAGCACCAGCCAGCTGCCCAGCATGGTCAGAAGTATGATTACGGCCAGCAGGGCCAGGGACGCCAAGCTGGAGAAGATCTCCGGCCTGAAATGCCTCAGGTAGAAGACCAATATCCCGATGAAAAAGCCTAACGCTAAAAGCCTGGAGAGCACGGTCAGCAGATAACGCCACCAGCGCCCGCCGCGCGACGCCAGCTCCATCTCCTGGAGCCTGGCCCTGAGGGAGTAGAGCTTGCGGTGCACCTCCGGATCCACCAGCTGGTAGGCGGAGACGATGCGATCGCCCTTGTGCACCGTCTGGCTCGAGGCGGAGACCGAGGAGCGGGCCTTGAGGCGGGCGGCCTCCACCTCGGCCAGGTCGACGTAGATGTTGCTGACCAGGATGGCGGAGGCCACCTCGGAGACGGCCTCGGCCAGATCCTCGGAATTGGGCGCCAGGCTCTGGGCCTTGATGCGGGCGGCCAGGCGGAGGGAGACCCGGGGCACCAGCGAGGGGACCTTACGGCGCACCATCTGGTCCTGCTGGTGGATAAGCATCTCGTCGCCCAGAAGGGCGGATTCCCGCTCGTCCAGGGGAAGGATGCCGGCCTGGATAAGCTGCTCGCTGACAGCCTTCAGCGCTGACTGGAAGGGGTAGATGCTGCCGGCGGTCAGCAGGTATGAGGCGGTCCTCTCCGACAGGCCCAAGCCCCAGGAGAGCATGGCGCCTCTCTTGACCGAGAGGAATTCCTCGGACTCACGCAGCTCGGCCAGCCGCACTAGGAACCGGTCCAGGTCCTCACGCATCCTCTTCTCCAGGGCCGCATCTCGGTAGCCGATGGCCAGTACCTTGGAGGCGGCGCTGTCCTGAAGGGCCTGCAGCGAGTCCGGGGGGAGCAGGACCGGGAAATCGAAGGGAGCGATTATGTCCCGGGTGGCCAAGGTGCCCGGCCTGAGGTCGATGTCGTCGTAGCGCAGGGGGGGGAAAATGTTGGCCAGCGCCAGGAGCAGGACGGCGGCTATCAGCAGGCGCTTGGCCCAGTAGAGCTGGGACCGGCGGGAATCCGGGTCCAGCGGCCACAGCCACTTGCCCAGGGCCCGCAGCCTTTCGGGCGCCTTCTTCAGTAAGATGTCCATCTAGCCCTTCCGTTTAGGGCACGGTATCTTTTCAAATGCTCCGTGGCCGCCCCTATCAGTGTTTCCGCGAGGTCAGCGATTTCTATCAACCGACGCCCCCGTCCTCTTGTGACTGGTAGGCGTTGATGATCCGTTGCACCAGGTTGTGCCTGACCACATCGCCCTCGGAGAGTTCGATGAACCTGATGCCGGGCACCTGGCGCAGCACCCGCTGCACCTCAATCAGGCCGGAGCCCACGTTCTTGGCCAGGTCGATCTGGGTGATGTCCCCGGTGACCACCGCCTTGGAGCCGAAGCCCAGCCTGGTGAGGAACATCTTCATCTGCATGCCGGTGGCGTTCTGAGCCTCGTCCAGAATGACGAAGGCGTTGTTCAGGGTGCGGCCGCGCATATAGGCCAGGGGCACCACCTCGATGATATCGTTGGCCAGGTAGCGGTGGACCTTCTCCGGCGACATCATGTCGTAGAGGGCGTCGTAGAGGGGCCGCATATAGGGATCGATCTTGTCGCGGAAGTCCCCGGGCAGGAAGCCCAGCGACTCCCCGGCCTCGACCGCCGGGCGGCAGAGGATGACCCGCTCCACCTGCTTCTCGTTGAGCGAGGCCACGGCCGCGGCCACCGCCAGGTAAGTCTTGCCGGTGCCAGCCGGGCCGATGGCGATCACCAGGTCGTGGTCCCGGATGGCCTGGAGGTACTCGGCCTGCCCCGGCGACTTGGGCCGCACCAGGCGGCTCAAGGCCAGCGGCCGGCCGCCCCTCTCGACAGAGGGCTGGGGGCGCGGGCCGTTCTGCAACTCGGAGATAGCATAGCCGATATCGCGCTCCGAGAGGGCCTGCCCGGACTCGGCCCTCTCCCTCAGTTTCAGTATCAGGCTGGTGACGGCCGCCAGCTCCTCGGGCTGGCCCCGGACCACGATCTCGTCCCCGCGGGCGAAGACCTTGGCCCGGAAGGAATTCTGTATGAGCTTGAGGTTGGCGTCCTGGACGCCCAGCAGGCTGACCGGGTCAATGCCGGCCAGGGAGATGCGTTCGGTGGATTCCTCGGTTTTGTTGTTCATCAATGTTTCTGGGTTTGAGTATCAGGCAGAGATCATTTCATAATATACCATAAACCGATTTTTTTGGCAAGGGCAATGAACGTGAAAAGCAGAACCGGAGGGTACAGTTAAAAGATGCGGAGCAATCGTGAATCAAGACAGGGCTGTCGGCTATTTTTCATGTTGACAAAAACGGCAAATTTATGGCAATATATTTGCGGATAATATCTATTCGACAGGTGTTTATCATCGAAACATAAAGCATTAGACCGCAGGCAAATATAGATGCGCCTGGTTTTTTGTCATTCCTTTATGGTATAAGTTAAAAGATGGAAAAGTTATACGCACATATAAGAAAAAAAGACAAAGAACCACAGCTTCTAAAAAGTCATTTAGAAGCTACAGCCAATTATTCAGAAACGTTTGCGGATAAAATTGGATTAGGTAAAATAGGATATATCTTGGGTATATTGCATGATATCGGCAAAGCCAGTAGTGAATATCAAAAATATATTAAAAGCGACGACAATCTAATCAACAGAGGAGATGTCGATCATTCGACCGCCGGAGCACAATTGGTATATGAGAAACTAGCCAATAAAAGCCCGAAGGGCAAAAATCTAGCGCAGTTTTTGTCGCTGGTAATCGCCTCGCATCATTCAGGATTGATTGACTGCCTGAAACCTGATGGTTTTAATGAGTTCGAACGGCGAATCAAGAAAGACGATAAAAGCACGCATCTTGCCGAAGCCAGGAGCAAGCTACCTGTTATCGAAAGGCAGTTGGACGAAATTCTCGCCCAACCGATTGAGAAGCAATTCTTTGCAAAGATTTTCAGCGAATTGAGACAGGATACTGACGCAAAGGATTCCAAGGAAACATTGGTGTTCAAACAAGGCTTGTTGGCGCGTTTCCTGCTCAGTTGCCTGCTGGAAGCCGACCGCCTGAATACCGCCAATTTTGAGCATCCAGAAAATGAAGAGATTCGGAATTACGGAAACTACATTGCGTGGGATACGCTCATCGAACGCCTGGAAGCAAAATACGCTGAGTATGCCCAAAAAACGGCGCAAATGAAGCCTGGGCGGGCGTTGGAGGTGAATCAACTGCGGGCGCAGGTGGCGCAAGCCTGCCTGGAGGCGGCAAAAAAGCCCAGAGGCATTTACCAGTTGACCGTCCCGACGGGAGGTGGAAAAACCGAAGCCAGCCTGCGTTTCGCCCTGCATCACGCCAAAGCGCATCAGATGGACAGGGTCATCTATATCGTCCCCTACATCACCATCATTGACCAAAACGCGGACAAAATACGGGATATTCTGGAGCGGGCAGACGAGCGCGGCAAGGTCGTTCTCGAACATCACTCCAATTTTGTGCCTGAAGACGATACCCGCTACCGCCACAACCTGCTGGCGGAAAACTGGGATGCGCCCATCGTGTTCACCACGCAGGTTCAATTTCTGGAAGCGTTGTTCGGCTACGGCACGCGCGATGCCCGCCGAATGCACCAACTGGCGAACTCGGTCATCATTTTCGATGAAGTGCAAAACGTTCCCCTGAAGATTACACACATGTTCAATGCCGCCCTGCGCTTTTTGACCCACGATTGCGGCGCGACGGTCGTGCTTTGCACAGCAACCCAGCCGCCGCTGGACAAATTGCCTAATGAGTATCGAAAACTGACCATTGAGCCAGAATATAAAATCATCCAGAACGAAGCAGAATTGTTCCAGAAACTAAAGCGCGTGGAAGTCCATGACGAGCGCAAACTAGGCGGCTGGACCAACACCGAAATTGCCGATTTAGCCGAGCGCGCCTTGCAGGAAAAAGGCAGCGTGCTGATTGTGGTCAATACCCGCCCTTCGGCGCTGGCGATATATCGGGCAATTAAAGAACGTAATACAGGCGCGGCGTTGTATCATTTGAGTACCAACATGTGTCCCGCACACCGCATGGCTGTTTTAGAAAGGCACATCAAACGCAAATTGAAAGCCAACGAGCCTGTGATTTGCGTTAGCACGCAGCTCATCGAAGCGGGCGTGGATATTGACTTCGGCGCGGTCATCCGCGCATTGGCGGGGCTGGATTCCATTGCGCAATCCGCGGGGCGCTGTAACCGCCACGGTGAGCGCGAGGATGGCGGGAGTGTATGGGTTGTCAATCCACAGGAAGAAAACCTTGACAAACTGAAAGACATCCAAGTCGGACGCGGACATGCCCAACGCGTTCTTGATGATTTCAAAGATGCGCCTGACACTTTTGCAAACGAACGAATCGGCTTAGATGTCATTTCCGCATACTACAATTTCTACTATCAATCACAAAGCGGCAAAATGGATTATCCCGTGGACGCAAGTTCTTCCGTGGGGCGAAATGACGAGCTGTTCAACTTGCTTTCAGTGAACAAACTCTCGGTAGAAGCCTACAAAAAAAGCCATCAGGATGCCCCGCCCGATATTCTCTTGCGCCAGTCCTTCCGCACCGCCAATAAAGAATTTCGCGTGATAGATTCGCCCACGCGCGGCGTTATCGTTCCATACAAGGAGGGAGAGAAAATCATCGTGGAGTTGTGCAGCGCGTTTGAGCTGGAAAAGCAAAGCAAGTTGCTCAAGCAGGCGCAGCGGTATTCGGTCAATCTGTATGACCATGATTTTGAAGAGTTACTGAGAACAGGAACCATTCAGGAGGTGCAACCCGAAGCAGGAATATTCTATCTCAACGAACAATACTACAGTGAAGAATTTGGCTGGAGCAATCAACCAGTCAATGGTATGAAAATACTCATAAAGTAAGGAGGTACTGATGCAATATCAAAATAACGTGACATTCAAGGTGAGGGGCAAGTATGCTCTGTTCACTGATCCGCTGACCCGCATTGGCGGTGAAAAATACTCTTATCAAATTCCCACTTACGAGGCGTTAAAGGGAATTCTGAGCTCAGTATATTGGAAACCGACCATCGTATGGGTTATAGACAAAGTGCGGGTGATGAATCGCATCCGCACACAGCCGCGCGGGGCAAAGCCCATCAAGTATCAATCGGGCGGAAATGACCTGTCCATTTACACCTATCTCGCCGATGTCGAGTATCGGGTGCAGGCGCATTTCGATTGGAATTACAACCGTCCCGACCTGGAACACGACCGTAATGAAAACAAGCATTATTGCGTTGCCAAGCGAATGATCGAACGCGGCGGCAGACGGGACGTGTTTCTCGGCACGCGCGAATGTCAGGGCTACGTTGAACCCTGTGAATTTGGCGAAGGTAATGGTTTTTACGACAACTATGGCGAAATGGCTTTCGGACTGATGTTCCACGGGTTCGATTATCCAGATGAAAACCAGCCTGGCGAGTTTTGGGCGCGGTTCTGGCGGGCAAAGATGATTGACGGCGTCATCGAATTTCCCAAGCCTGACGATCCGAAAGAAATTGTCCGCAAGTTTGTGCGTCCAATGAAAGCAAACCCGCTTGCTACGATTGGGCTCGCAGAAGAGGGTTTGCTCGAAGGCTGCGAGGAGGTGATGTGATATGAACTGGTTTCAAAGCCTGTATGAGACGTATGAGAAGTGCCAGAACATGATTGGCGTTATCGAAGAATACAAAGAGGGCCAGGAACAGGTGCCGCTCTTGCCTATTTGCCATACCACACAAAAGGCGCAAATAGAAATCACGCTTGACTCAAAAGGCAATTTCAGACGCGCCCGTGTCGTTGGCAAAAACGAGGCACGAACCATCATTCCGTGTACTGAGAAATCGGCAGGACGTACAAGCGGAGAGGCGGCTCATCCCCTTTGCGATAAATTGCAATACCTTGCGGCAGATTATGAAAAGCATTTACCAAATGCAAATGAATGGAATCAATGGCTTGTATCTAACAACCTGCAGAATGAAAATCTTGATTATAAGAAAAGCATTGAAAACCGATGCTCAAATTTTAATCTATATAAGAATTTACTGTCTGCATGGGTGAGGAGTGGTGCTCCCAAAAAAGTGCAAATAGTTTACCAATATGTCCAAAAGGGTCAGGTTGTTGCCGATTTAATAGCCAATCGTATCTTGTTTGTTGACAAATATGGCAAATTTTTCTTTAGACGACCTTTCGAAAAGAGCAAAAATGCCCAACTAGATATATTTGATTTACTTTCAGGGCGAGTCAATGCTAAAAATGGGAAACTTGAAAGTTGGCAATCTGAAGCTTTTGTGCGCTGGAGAGTCGAAAGTGACAATGAGATAGCAGAAGTCTGGAAAGACCCTGAGGTAATTCAATCTTGGATCGACTACTATTCATCAACAAAGCAAACAAAAGCCCTGTGTTACGTTACGGGCGTGGAGAGTTTTTTGGCTGACCAACATCCCGCTAAAATCAGGAATGATGGCGATAAAGCAAAATTAATATCCTCAAACGACTCTTCTAATTTTACCTATAGGGGTAGATTTATAAAACCTGAGGAGTGTGCAACTGTGGGTTATATTGTTACACAAAAAGCCCACTCTGCGCTTCGCTGGTTAATGAACCGTCAAGGATATGTCAAAGGCGATTTGGGTGTTGTCGCCTGGGCGGTTTCAGGCTCAAAAGTGCCCCAACTAACCGAAGATACCTACGACGCACTCTACAAAGGTTTAGATGCCGAAGAAGACCAACTCCCTGTCGATACTGCACAGGATGTCGGTGTCCGCCTGAAAAAGAAAATTGCAGGCTATCGTCAGGAAATCGGCGAGCGTGAAGATGTGGTTGTGATGGCAGTGGATTCAGCCACGCCAGGGCGGTTGTCCATTGTCTATTACCGCGCCTTGAAAGGCTCCGAGTTTCTGGAACGAATTGAAAACTGGCACGAGACCTGCGCCTGGCGGCACACTTATCATCCCGTTGAAGTGAAGGACGAGAACGGAAAGACGAAAAAAATCTACATCCCCTTCTACGGCGCGCCCGCCCCTGCCGATATTGCCGAAGCCGCCTACGGCAGCCGCCTGGACGAGAAACTGAAGAAAGCCACCATCAAGCGCCTGCTCCCCTGCATTGTGGATGGTCAGCCCATCCCGCGTGATTTGGTCGATTCGGTGGTCAGGCGGGCGTCGAACAGAATCGGGCTGAAAGAACCAAAAGACAAATTTGAACGAGAATGGAACAAGGCCTTGAGCATTGCCTGTGCATTATTCCGAAAACACAAAGAAAGAGAGGAGAAGTTTGAAATGTCACTCGACGAAACCAGAACAACGCGGGATTATCTGTATGGAAGGTTGCTCGCCATTGCAGATGACCTTGAAGAAATTGCGCTTTACAAAGCCAAAGAGAACCGTGCAACCAACGCGGCGCGCTACATGCAGCAATTCTCTCAGCGTCCTTACCAAACATGGAAACAGATTCACGAATCCCTTACACCGTACATGATACGTCTTGGCGGAGCGCATTTCTATAAGAACCTGTTTGCGCAGGTTATCAATGTCAACCCTGAAGCCCTTGAAGGAAATAAACCGCTGAGCGGCGAATATCTACTCGGTTATTACTGCCAGCGTCAAAAACTGATTGATGATCGAAAAGAAAGACTCCAGAAAGACGACAGCGCGAATCAAGATAATGACAATGCCAACTCAAACAAATAACCCAACCAATTCATCATCAAAAGGAGACTTGCCATGACTACTCTCTCGAAGAAAATTGATTTTGCTGTCATCCTTACTGTCCAGCACGCCAACCCTAACGGCGACCCACTCAACGGCAACCGCCCGCGAGTCACCTACGAAGGCTATGGGGAAATATCAGATGTTGCCATTAAGCGTAAGATTCGCAACCGCTTGATGGAAATGGGCAAGTCGATTTTTGTGCAATCTGACGACAACCGCGTCGACAATTACAGCAGCCTGCGCGAACGCGCGGAGGAAACCCTCAAAGACGTGGACATGAGCGAGAAGAAAAAGTTCCAAGAAGCCGCCTGTAAAGCCTGGCTGGACGTGCGCGCCTTTGGACAGGTGTTCGCATTCAAAGCCAAGAAGGGCAAAAAGAGCGAAGGTGAAGATAGCGGCGAAGGCGTGTCCATTCCTGTAAGAGGTCCGGTATCCATTCATCCTGCTTTCTCTGTCGCTCCTGTTCTTGACCGTTCTTCGAGCATTCAAATCACTAAGAGTGTGAGCGGCGAACCTGGCGAAAAACGTGGCTCCGACACGATGGGAATGAAGCACCGCGTGGATCACGGCGTCTACGTCTTCTATGGCAGCATGAACCCACAACTGGCGAGCAAGACAGGCTTCTCCGATGAAGACGCCGAAGACATCAAGAAGGCCTTGCAGACCCTGTTCGTCAATGACGAATCCTCTGCCCGCCCTGCGGGGAGCATGGTAGTTCACAAGGTCTATTGGTGGGAACACAACAGCAAGAATGGGCAGTATTCTTCCGCCAAAGTTCACCGTCTACTCGATGTGAAACCGAACAAAGATGAGCCCAAGAGCGTCGAAGATTACAACATCACCCTGGCCAAATTGGATGGTTTGAGGTGTGAGGAAATTGACGGCGTGTAATGACCGAATACACCACCGACGACCTTCTGCCCCTCTCCGCCCTGCAGCATCTCATATTCTGCCCCCGGCAGTGCGCGCTTATATACTTGGAGCAAGTCTGGTCCGAGAACCTGTTCACTGCCGAGGGGCGGGTATGGCACGACCGGGCGCACCAGGACGGCACGCAAAGCCGATGCGACGTCCGCATAGCCACGGGGGTGCGCTTGGTTTCTAGACGACTGGGTTTGACGGGCCAGGCCGATATCGTCGAGTATCATAAGACGGCCGGGGATAGCAATGGCCACGGCCCGGCGACGGCCGTGGCCCTGCCCGGGGTAAGCGGCGGATGGCGACCCTATCCTGTGGAATACAAACGCGGCAGGCCCAAGCAACACCAGGCGGACGAAGTACAATTATGCGCCCAGGCGATCTGTCTCGAGGAAATGCATGGGGTTGCCATACCCGAGGGATCGTTGTTTTACGGGGCAACACGCCGCAGAATCGTCGTTCCATTTTCCGTCGAACTGCGACAACTAACGGAGAGAACGGCGGAGAGACTGCACGAGATGATTTCCCGGGGCGCCACCCCGCCTCCGGTCTATGAGCCGAAGAAATGCGATCGTTGCTCACTGATCGATATCTGCCGGCCTCAGCTTAAGCAGCGGAAAAGCGTCTCACAGTATATCAGCGAGATGGTACGCGCTCCCGATGAAGAAGCTGCTTAATACCCTTTATGTAACCACACAGGGTGCATACCTGCATAAGGATGGCGAGACGGTCGAGGTGGCGGTGGAGGGAGAGACAAGGCTTAAGCTGCCGATCCACACCCTGGAGAGCATCATCTGCTTCGGGAATGTCATCTGCAGCCCTTTCCTATTGGGTATGTGCGGCGAGCGGGGGGTGAACGTGGCTTTTCTGACAGAGCACGGTAGATTCAGTTTCCGCATCCAGGGCGGCATCAGCGGCAATGTGCTTTTACGCAAGGAGCAGTACCGGCGGGTCCGGGAACCCCTTGAGGCGATCAGGATCGCCCGCAACATGATAACCGGCAAGATTGCCAACATGCGGAACATATTGCGGCGGGCTACCAGGGATCATCCCGAATGCGATGAAGACGGTCAGATGGGCCAGGCTTTGTTGAGGCTGGATAGACAATTGGCGGGGCTGGAAGCAATAGACGAGATGGACAAGCTTAGAGGGGTGGAGGGGGACACCTCCAAACTCTATTTTTCGCTTTTCGACAGGATGATAACGGCTGACCGGAAGTCTTTTTTCATGCGTGAGAGAAGCCGCCGTCCGCCGCTGGACAATCTCAATGCGCTGCTGTCTTTCATATATACCCTTCTGACCCACGATGCCGTGGGAGCCTGCGAGGGGGTGGGTTTGGATCCTCAGGTGGGTTTTCTTCACGCGGAACGGCCGGGACGTCCCAGCCTGGCGTTGGATTTGATCGAGGAGTTCCGGTCGGCTATTGCCGACCGCCTGGCGCTGTCGCTGATAAACTTGAGGCAGGTGGACGGAAAGGGCTTCAGGAAGACGGAATCAGGGGCAGTGGTGATGGACGAGGAGACGCGCAAGACAGTTTTGGTGGCCTATCAGAAGAGAAAACAGGAGGAGGTGATGCATCCCTACCTCAAGGAAAAGGCCCCCATCGGGCTGCTGCTACATCTGCAGGCGTTGCTTTTATCGCGACATCTCAGAGGGGACATCGAGGCATATCCACCGTTCATTTGGAGGTAAAGGTATGATGGTGCTGGTCAGCTATGATGTCGTAACAACCACCAGAGAGGGGAAGAAGCGTCTTCGTCAGGTGGCCAAAGCCTGTAAGGATTACGGTATCAGGGTTCAATATTCTGTGTTCGAGTGTAATGTCGATCCGGCACAGTGGACGGTATTAAAAAACAGGCTTTTTTCCATATACAAGCCAGAGGAGGATAGTTTACGCTTTTATTTTTTAGGAAGGAATTACAAGAACAGGATAGAACATTTTGGCGCCAAGCCGGCTATTGATGTTGAAGAACCTCAAATAATATAATCTGCGAATCTGAAGCTAACATCAGCTATTAAGGCGATTCGCCAGAAAAGCAAGTATTTGTATTTTATGAAGTTATTAAAAGAAATAATGGAGAGGCATTTTTTAAATGCTTATATAAAAGGGATTCGCTCAAAACGTCTAGAAGGTATTTGCACAATAAAAGGTTATAATATTAGAGTCGCGCCCCGCGTGGGCGCGTGGATTGAAACGTCGAGATCCCAGTATCCACCGGCTCGTCGGTCAGTCGCGCCCCGCGTGGGCGCGTGGATTGAAACCTACCCGAAGTCCAGGGCATTCCCGTCTGGCCGGTAGTCGCGCCCCGCGTGGGCGCGTGGATTGAAACACCGACTCGTTGCCCGTCTCGGCGGTCAACATCACCGTCGCGCCCCGCGTGGGCGCGTGGATTGAAACGTATCCAATCGTAGCGCCATATCCTCGGGCTCGGGTCGCGCCCCGCGTGGGCGCGTGGATTGAAACTTCTCCGAGCTGTCAGGCGGCGTGAAGGCGAACAGTCGCGCCCCGCGTGGGCGCGTGGATTGAAAC
>CAZFJC010000024.1:0-38791 GCA_964518765.1 uncultured bacterium | reverse complement strand
CCGGCGGCCGGGTATTTTCGGATCGGCGATGAGAGATACGCCACCGACCTCCGGCCCGAGCTGGGCCAGGGCCAGGCCTGGGAGTACGAGCTGGCGTCCGCAGGGCAGGTATCGCTGGAGTTCGGGCTGTCCCCGGGCATCCCGCCCGAGGCCGGGATCTGGCTGTTGGACCCGGTGAGGCAGTCGTCGTTCCCGATAACCGAGGGCTTTGTCTACCAGTATGCGCCAGAGCCGGGCGAGACATCGCGACGCCTGAAGCTGGTGGTGGGCGGCGAGGAATATATCCGCGCGGCGCTGGCCGGTGCCTTCGGGGTGCCCTCCGCCACCCTGATGGAGCACGGGAGACCCAATCCTTTCAACCAGACAACAACCATCAATTACCAGTTGGCAGCGGGCGGGCCGGTGCGCCTGGCGGTCTACAACGTGGCCGGACAGCTGGTGCGGACACTGGTCGACCGTACCCAGCTGCCGGGCCGCTACGGCGTCCGCTGGGACGGCCGCGACGGCCAGGGCCGGAGGCTGGCCAACGGGGTGTACCTGGTGCGGATGACGGCCGGGGGCGTTTCCAGCAGCCAGCGGCTGACGCTGGTCAGATAGCAAGGCGACCGGCATGTAATCCTGAGAAGGCTCCGTGACTTGCTGTTTGATGGATGAAAAGACGACAGCGTCACCCTTCGACTTGTAGAGCAAGGTGCAGTACTCAGGGTGACAGAATGAAAAGGACCGGGGCGTTGACGCCCCGGCCTTTTTTCTCCGCTCCGCTTGTAAACAACCCGGCTTTGGGTTAAAATTACAGCAAAATTAATCGACAAGGAGCGCCCAGCATGGCCGGACGCGAGAAGAAGAAGCTCTTCATCCTGGACACCAACGTCATCCTCTACGACCACAGCTGCCTCTACAACTTCCAGGAGCACGACGTGGTGGTGCCCATCGTGGTGCTGGAGGAGCTGGACAAGTTCAAGAAGGGCGGTGACCTCATCAACTACGAGGCCAGGGAGTTCGTCCGCGAGCTGGACCGGCTGGCCGGCGATCAGCTCTTCACCCGCGGGGTGGCCTTGGGCAAGGGGCGGGGTAGGCTCTACGTCAAGGTGGAGGACCCGCACTCCGAGGTCATCTACCACTCCTTCTCGGCCAATAGGTCTGACCACCGCATCTTGGCTCTGGCCGAGCAGCTTTCGGCCAAGCTGAAGGAACGGCGGGTAATCATCGTCAGCAAGGACATCAACCTGAGGATGAAGGCCAAGAGCCTGGGGCTGCAGGCCGAGGACTACGAGACCGGCAAAATCCAGCACGTGGACAAGCTCTACGGCCAGATCCCGGTGCTGGAGGACCTGGACAAGGCGGCCATCTCCAAATTCTACGAGGAACCCTATCGGGTATCCCTGGCCGAGCTGCCGGAGGTCAAGGCGCCCCTGCCCAACCAGTACTTTATACTCAGGAGCAACAGTTCCAGCGTGCTGGCACATTACAGCGTCGAGCAGAACGCTCTGGAGAGAGTGGTCAAGAGGCCGGCCTATGGCATCGAACCACGCAACGCCGAACAGATATTTTCCCTGGACGCCCTGTTGCGGCCTGAGGTCCAGCTGGTGGCCCTCACCGGCAAGGCCGGCACCGGCAAGACCCTGCTGGCCCTGTCGGCCGCCCTGGAGCAGCGGCGGAGCTTCCATCAGATCTACCTGGCCCGGCCGGTGGTGCCTCTGGCCAACCGGGATATCGGCTTCCTGCCCGGGGATATCAAATCCAAGATCGATCCCTACATGGAGCCACTGTGGGACAACCTCTCGGTCATCAAGCACCGCTTCGCTCCGGAGAGCAAGGAGCACGCCAAGATAAACGAGCTGGTGCAGAACGAGAAGCTGATCATCACCGCCCTGGCCTTCATCCGGGGGCGCAGCCTGTCTAACATCTGCTTCATCGTGGACGAGGCCCAGAACCTGACCCCGCTGGAGGTGAAGACCATCATTACCCGGGCCGGCGAGGGGGCCAAGATCGTATTCACCGGAGACGTCTACCAGATAGACTCCCCCTACCTGGACGCCCAGTCCAACGGCTTGACCTACCTCATCGACCGGATGAAGGGGCAAAGGCTGTTCGCCCACGTCAACCTGGTCAAGGGCGAACGCAGCCACCTGGCCGAGCTGGCCTCGGATCTTCTATAGATTAACGCTGTAGGGGCATGGCGCGCCATGTCCCAACGGGGGAACTATGAAGGGCAAGAAACAGATAATCATGATCGGCGACCGGGTCCTCATCGATCCGGAGATCGGCACGGACCGCACCCAGACAGGGCTCTACCTGCCGCCCACCGTCAAGGAGAAGGACAAGGTGCAGGGCGGCTCGGTGATCAGGGTCGGCCCCGGCTACCCCTTCCAGGATCCCAACCGCAGCGAGGAGCCCTGGTCCACCAAGCGCACCGGCGACCTGCGCTACATCCCCCTGCAGATCTACGAGGGGGACTACGCCCTGTTCCTACGCGATGCCGCCTTCGAGATCGAGTTCGACGGCAAGAAGCTGCTGATAGTGCCCTACGGCTCGATACTGGCGGTGGTGCGGGGGGAGCTGGGATTGTAGGCTCTTTATACCGCGGATTTTCGCGGATCAACGCAGATATTCTGACAAGAGGGACAGATCAGTGGACATCCGTGGCCGGGAAAAAATCAGAGCCGTCATCTTCGATGCCGACGGCGTCATCATAGACTCGGAGAAGATCTGGGACCTGGCCCAGGAGGAGTTCCTGCGGCGGCGGGGTATAGACTACGAGAGGGAACGGGTCAAGCTGGTCTGCACCGCCAATTCGCCGGTGGGGGCCGTCCGGGCCCTGCAGCAGATGTACGGATTTTCCGGCGACCCGGAGGTTATGTCCGAGGAGAGGCTGGCCATCGTCCGGGAGCAGTACCAAGGCAACGGCATACCGCTGGTCCCCGGATTCCTTGACTTCTTCGCCAAGGTCAAAAACCGTTACCTGACGGCCGTGGCCACGGCCATGGAGCAGGGGCTGTTGAACCTGGTGGTGGAGAAGCTCGACCTTAGGAAATATTTCGGCGGCCACATCTACTCCATAGCCGAGATCGGCTACGTGCCCAAGCCCAACCCCGATATCTTCCTGCACGCGGCCAAGAAACTGGGGGCCGAGCCGGCCGCCTGTCTGGTGATAGAGGACTCGCCCAACGGCATCGAGGCGGCCAGACGGGCCGGCATGCGCTGCGCCGCCCTGACCACCACCTTCGGCCGGGAGAGGCTGGAGGGTGCGAACCAGGTGGTGGACCGGTTTGAAGAAATCATACTGAGCTGAAACCTGCTCCCAACCCTTCAAACGCGGGTCGGCCAGGGAGGGCTTCTTAATGAAGGCTGAGGTAAGGGGATGGGGATAAGAGAGCGCCATTAGATGCTGGCGCTCTCTTCGCTTGGGGCCGGTTGCTACTCAACGTAAACCTCGACCCGGTCGCCGGACTCGTCGTCCTCGACGTCCACCAGCTGGTAGCGGCCGTTGACGGCGAACTGTTCGAACAGGCTCTCGATGTCCTCGAAGCTTTCGGCGTCAAGCCTGATGCCCTTGGCCTCCATCTTGGCCTTAGCCTCCTCGGGCATCATCATGTGGAACTTGCCGCCCAGCTTGCCGGCGATCTTTAGGAGGGAGATGGGCACGGTCACCCGGACCTTGGGCTTCTCCGAGCCCTTGTCGAACACCCGGACCTTGAGCCAGTGGGCCCGGCCGTTCTGCAGGCCCGAGCCGGGAGACTCGACCGCCGCCAGCAGCTTGGCGCCCTCCTCGGCGGTGATCTTCTTCTCTTCGACCATGCGGAGGATGCGGATGCGTTCTTCGGACATTGGTTTTTCTCCTTTCGATATCAGGGCACGGCAGGGCGTGTCCTACAGGTTTTTCAGGCGTTGGGCGGCCTCGTCGGCCGTCATCCGGCCCTCCTCGACCGCCTTGATGATCTCAGAGCGGCCTTCTTCGGCCGGCTTACCCCGCTCGTCACCAGGCTCGTCATCGCCGCAGCAATGCTCCCGGATGATCCTGAATTTATGGGAGGGGCGGGAGTCCCTCCAGGCCAGCAGGTCGATGATCTTCATCAGGCCCCAGGCGATGAGCAGGATGGGCCAGTCGCGGCTGAAGGAGAAGTCGTAGCCCAGCAGGCCGTGGTTGGAAAGCAGCAGGAACACGCCCAGCAGGATCCAGAATAGGCCCCACATTATCTTGCGGGGGCGGCTGAATGAGAACCAGAACATTTCATTACCTCTAGTTTGATGTTCAGAGTTTGAAAGTGATAGGTTTTAACCAATGCTGTCCAAAAGCTCCGAAAGGCCGATGAGGACCAGGATAACCGGCCAATCCTGGCGGAAGGAGAACCGGACGTCGATGATGCCGTGGTTCGACAACAGGATCAGTAACCCAGAGGCCATGAAGACCAAACCCCAGACGGCCTGGCTGATGAGGCGTTTGATGTGTCTCATATGATCTCCTTATATTAATGTCTGATCCCCAAGAGGGGGCGGCCCGACCCTGTCGACGCTGACCCTCCGGCCGCCTCCCGGTCCCCGTCATGCTTCTGGCCGGGCGTGCCGTCCTGGCCTTCTTCGGCCGTCCTTGTCGGCGTTCCGCCCCATGATGCCTCGGCGTGGGGGGTGAGGTAGAGGTAGCCTTCGGCATCCGGCATGATGGCCATGGCGCTTTCCTATTCGACGTTGATGTCGCCGCTGGTGGTCTTGATGGCCACCGGCACCCGCCCTTGGCCCATCCTGCCCGTGAGCCTCCGGCTGGTCTGGCTGCGCTCCGCCAGCTCCAGCCCGCAGTCGATGTCCCCGCTGGCGGTGGAGGCCTCCAGCGATATGTCCGAGTCGTCCGGGACCTCCAGCTCCACGTCGCCGCTGACGCTGGCCAGGCGGATCTCCCCGCCCGGGGCCGACCTGACTTCTATCGATATATCGCCGGAGGTAGTGGAGGCCGTCAGGTTCTCGAGCGTTTCCGCCTCCAACTCCAGGTCCCCGGAGACGGTGCTCACCTCCGCCCGTCCGCGGTCCAGCTTCAGAGACAGGTCGCCGCTTACTGACTGGGCGGCCAGCTCGCCGGAGAGATCGGTCGCCTCGATGTCGCCGCTGGCCGTCTGGATCTTGACCGAAGCCTCGGCGCATTTGGTCAGCTCGATGTCGCCCGATGCGGTGGAGATCTCGATGGCGCCGGAGCAGCCGTCGAGCGATACCTCGCCCGATGCGGAATTCAGCCTGGCCCCGCCGGAAACTCCGGCCACCTCGATCTGGCCCGAGGCGGTCCCCAATTCCAGGAAGAGGTTTTTGGGCACTTCGAGATCGAAGTCCACCTGGGCCCGGCGCTTCTTGGTCCAAGGAGGGCCGTCCAGCTTCACCCGCAGGGTGCCGTTGTCGTTCTCGGCGGCCACCTTGAGTGACTTAAGCCTCTCCCTGGCCTCGTCCTCGTCGTCGCCCCAGACCTGGAGGTTGGCTTTGATCACCACCTGGTCGGAATTTCCTCCGGCCACCTTGATCCCGCTCCGGGGCTGGTTCAGCGACAGGGCCTTCACGCCCTCGGCCGGAACGGTCACCACCTGCTCGTCCTCGGCGCTGTGCGAGCCGAAGCAGCAGTCCGGCATCTCTGGCATCCGGGGCATCTTGGGCATTTTCGGGATCTTGGGCACCCGGATGACCACATGACGCTCCCGGTGCCGTTCCATCCTTTCCCGGGCCAGTTCCATCTTATCCCGGGCGCGCGCCATGGCCTCGGCGGCTATCGAGGCCGGGTTCACCTCATCGAGGACCCGGGCCACTATGCGGGCCGGGTTGGCCCCGTGGTACAAATGCTCGCCATCCCCATCGGACGGCGGGGCATCGGGCTCCTTGATGGCGGCCAGCAGCCCTTCGGCCTCCTGTGAGTTGATTTTGCCGGCCTCCAGCAGTTTCAGTATCCGCAGTGTTTCGTCGGACATTGTGCGATTCCTCCTTCCGAATTTTACAGGCGTCCCTGCCTAGATGAACAGCATCAGGAACAACGAGGAGATGACGCCCAAGGGGATCAGGCCCCCCAGGTCCACCTGCCTCAGCCAGGTCATGCGCTTCATGGCGGTCTCCTTATTATGATGGTTGGTCTCTGTCGGCAAGGCTAGCTTTTGAGCTTGTTCAGCTCCTCGATGGCCTGGGCGGCAGTCAACCGGCCCTCCTCGAGATCCTTGAGGATCTCCTCCCGGGTGCGGCCGGAGGCGTCCATCCGCGAGAGGGCGGAGATGACCTCGTCCAGCCTGGCCCTGACAGTGGGGTAGGAGACCTGCAGCCTTTTCTCCATCTCCCTGATGCTGCCGCGGGAGAGGACGAAGGTCCTGATGAACGCCAGCTGCTCCTCGGAGAGGCTGCCCAACGGGGTGGGGGAGAACTCGCCGCGGATCACGGTGTCGCAGCTGGCGCACTTGAGCTCGGAGACCAGGATCCGGCCTCCGCAGGAGGGGCAGGCATAAGGCATCTGCTTTGGCATCGGCGTTTCTCCTCAGGCCGTCTGGGCCGGGGACGGCAGGCCCAAGATCCTGGAGGCGAGCGTCGTCCACAGCAGGACGTTGAACTGGTCCCTTGAGCCGGGGTCGAGTATGCCTACGGCCTGAGGGCTTGATGGGGTTTGGAACAAAGACATGGCAAGACCTCGTTTATTGGTTTTTATAGCCTAGATTCAGCAGCTGTTCCGCCAGCGTTGTCCAGATGCTGATCTGGAGCGCGTTGCCGTCGACTCCCCCCTTATTTAGGGAAGAGGATTCCAGTATTCTCGAAACTGATGTTTCCATGATTATCACCTCAACTGCTATTTAATACGTTTTGAATATCTTGCTTGTTTCATTATTATTATACCATAAAAATTAAAGAATGTCAAGTGATATATTAAAATATTTAATAATATTTTAAACTTTTTTCAAGAAAAAACAGCCTTTCGGCTGTTTTGAGCTAACTTTATTTTGATCAACGGGTTATAAACATAATGAGGCTCCTATCGCTCCTGCCAATTCTCCAAGCTTGGCTTTTAATACCTTGACGCCCCTCGCATTATAAGGCATTGCCCTGGTTCTCATTTCAGCTATGGCTGGCATCAGTATAAGCCTGCCTGCCTGGGCCACGCCTCCGCCAATGACTATGGCCTGGGGATTGAAGATATTGACCAGATTGGCCAGTCCTATCCCCAAAAGCCTGCCTGTCTCGGCCAGGGCCTGGACGGCCAAAGCGTCACGTCTACGAGCATTTGCAGCTATCTCGGCCACGGTAATGTCATTCGACAGCCTCTGGTGCGCCCTGAACCTGAGGTCGTTGTACCTGTTGACTATGGCCTGGGAGCCGACCAGAGACTCCAGGCATCCAGTGTTCCCGCACTTGCAGCGGGGCCCGTCGTGCTTTATCACCATGTGCCCCAGTTCCCCGGCCCCCCCGGTCGTCCCTCGGTACAATTTGCCATCTATGATGATGCCGCCGCCGACGCCGGTGCCCAAAGTGAGTCCGATGACGTTCTCCAAGTCCCTGGCGGCTCCCAGCCTTTGTTCGGCCAGCACGAAGGCGTTGACGTCGTTCTCGATGACGATGGGCAGACGGTGCTGGGACAGCCTTTTATCCAATAGCCTTCGCAGGGGCACCGCGCCCTGCCAGCCCGGCAGGTTGGGCGAATTGCGCACCACGCCCCGGTCCACCAGTCCGGCCGAGCCCACGCCGGCGCCGATAACCCTACGGCCAATCCGCCTGGCCTCCGAGAGATGTCCCTCGACCACCCGGGCGATGTTCTCCACCACCCGGGCCACGCCGGCCTCCGCCTGGGTGGGGCGCGACGCCTGGCCCAGGATCCCGCGCGTGGCCGCGTCCAGCAGCACCGACTTGATGTTGGTGCCGCCGAGATCGATGCCGATGATCGTTTTCTTCATGCCCTTTCCCCGAAGTTTTCGCTCATCATTAAAGATATCATTTTGCCCGGTCGGTTTCAAGCCTTTGATGCGGCTGGCCATTGTCTATTGACTAAGCGTAAAGGTTGTCGTAAAATTACCCAATTCGTCAATAATACGCAGGATAAGAGAGTGGAAAAGGCCAGGATACCGGATAAGTACGATTTCGCCGCTTCGGAACGGCAAAGGATGGCGGACTGGGAGGCATGGGGCATCCACCGGTGGGACCCGGACCGGGGCCGGGACCAGACCTTCGCGGTGGACACACCCCCGCCCACCGTCTCCGGCTCCCTGCACGTGGGATCGGCCTTCGGCTACATCCAGCAGGACGTCATCGTCCGCCAGCGGCGCATGCTGGGGAGGAACATATTCTACCCCATGGGCTGGGACGACAACGGCCTGCCCACCGAGCGGAGGGTGCAGAACTACTACAACGTGCGCTGCGTCGCCAGGCTGCCCTACATCGAGGGCTTCCAGCCCAGGAACGACAGGAAGGGGCCGCCCCAGGAGGTCAACCGGGACAACTTCATCGAGCTCTGCCACCGGGTGACCGGCGAGGACGAGAAGGCCTTCAAGGCTTTGTGGCAGCATCTGGGGCTTTCGGTGGACTGGGGGCTGGAGTACGCCACCATCGACGACCACTGCCGAAGGACATCGCAGCTTTCATTCCTGAGACTTTACCGCGACGGCCATGTTTACTCGGCCTTCGCCCCGCACCTTTGGGACGTGGACTTCCAGACCGCGGTCTCCCAGGCCGAGGTGGAGGACCGCAACATCCCCGGGCATTTCCACCATATCCGCTTCGGGGTGGCCGACCCCGGCGAAGGGCCGGACTCCTTTGTCATCGCCACCACCCGGCCCGAGCTCTTGGCCTCCTGCGTGGCCGTCATCGCCCACCCGGACGACGAGCGCTACCGGAGGCTGTTCGGCAAAAAGGCGGTGACTCCGCTCTTTCGGGTGCCGGTCCCGATAATAGCCGACGAGGGGGCCGATCCCCAGAAGGGGACCGGCATCCTGATGGTCTGCACCTTCGGCGACGTCATGGACGTGGAGTGGTGGCGCAAGTACAATCTTCCCTTGAAGCAGACCATAGGAAGAGACGGCCGGATGATGATCCTGGAGAGGCCTTTGCCTTTCAGGATGTCGTCTCAAGAAGGTTTCAGAGGTCATCGGGACTTTTTCGGCGACAGCCTGAACCTTGATAAGGCCAACCATTTCTACAGTCAAATAGCCGGCAAGACTGTAAAGCAGGCACAGGCGGCGATTGTCGATCTATTGAAGCATGCCGCCGGCGAGGCCATGCCTGGGCTGGGGGCGCCCCTGGTGGACGAGCCCAAGCCCATCGAGCACCCGGTGAAGATGTACGAGAAGGGGGAGCGGCCCCTGGAGATAATCCCCACCCGGCAGTGGTACGTCAGGATCATGGACAAGAAGGATGATTTGCTGGAGCAGGGCCGGAAGATAAAATGGCACCCGGAGCACATGAGGGTGCGCTACGAGGACTGGGTCAGGGGACTCAACCAGGATTGGTGCATTAGCCGCCAGCGCTATTTCGGCGTTCCCTTCCCCCTGTGGTACAAATTGGACGGCGAGGGCAAGCCGGATTACGAAAATCCCATCCTAGCCGATGAGGATTCCCTGCCCATCGATCCCCAGTCCAAGCCGGCCCCTGGCTTCGATGAGACGCAGCGGGACCAGCCCGGCGGCTTCTGCGGCGACCCGGACGTCATGGACACCTGGGCCACCAGCTCGCTGACCCCGCAGATAGCCAGCCACTGGGCGCTGGACGACGGCCGGCACGCCAAGGTCTATCCCATGGATATCAGGCCGCAGGGGCCGGAGATCATCCGTACCTGGGCCTTCTACACCATCGTCAAGGCCCGGCTGCACGACGGCTCCATCCCCTGGAGCAACGTGCTGATCAACGGCTGGATCCTGGACCCGGACCGCAAGAAGATGTCCAAGAGCCACGGCAACGTAGTCACCCCGGAGCACCTTCTCCAAAAATACTCTTCCGACGGGGTGCGCTACTGGGCGGCCAAGGCCCGGCTGGGGGTGGACACCGCCTACGACGAGGCCATGTTCCAGAACGGCAAAAGGCTGGTCACCAAACTCTACAACGCCTCAAAGTTCGTCGCTTCACATTTGTTTGAACATGACCTGTCGTCGCTGACCCCCGACAAGGTTTGTGATGAGCTGGACAAGAGCTTCCTGGAGCACCTATCGAGGACGGTGGAGAAGGCGGGAAAACACTTCGAAAGCTTCGGCTACGCCGATGCCCTGCAGGAGATAGAATCATTCTTCTGGGAGAGCTTCTGCGACAACTATCTGGAGCTGGTCAAAGCCCGGGCCTACCATGGCCAGATATCGCCGGGAAAGCTCTCGGCTTTGGCCTCGCTCAAGCTGTCGCTCTCGGTCCTTCTAAGGCTGTTTGCGCCGTTCATCCCCTTCTTCGCCGAGGAGGCCTGGGGCTGGCTGTTCTCCGGCCAGGGGAGGGAGCGTTCGGTGCACACCTCGGCCTGGCCCTCCGATAATGATTTTTCCGGGCTAGCTCAGCCAGAGGCCGATGACGCCTTCGGCGCCGCGGTGGAGGTGATGGCCGCAGTAAGAAAGATTAAATCCGAGGCCAAGGTCAGCGTCAAGACGCCGCTCAAGAGCCTTTCGATCTGGGGGGCGGCCGGCGACCTCGAGGCCCTGAGGGCAGTATGGGCCGACCTTTTGGGGACGGTGGGGGCCACGGAGGCGGAGACAGTCGAGAGGAAGGTCGAGGGCGCCAGGTTCGAGGTCATGGCGGAGATAGCGTATTAATAATAAAAGGGAGGAAAACATGAAGAGAGCTTTATCGCTGGCATTTTTTCTTCTCCTGACAACCGGCCTCAGCCTGGCCCAGGCGCCTCGGCCAGGCTCGGCACAGGCCAGAACCACGGTGTCGGTGATGGATTTGAACGTCACCTCAGGCCTTTCGGCCGACGAACAGAAACTATTGACCGACAAACTGCTCAACAGCCTGGTCGATTTCCGCAACTTCGAGGTGGTGGAGCGCTCCAAGCGGGACGAGATCCTGCGGGAGCAGGGCTTCCAGCTTACCGGGGCCTGCAGCGACGCCTCCTGCCTGGTGGAGGTGGGCCAGCTGCTGGGCGCCCAGAAGATGATCGGCGGCACCATCGGCAAGTTGGGGAATGTCTATGCGGTGGAGCTGCGGATGATAGATATCCAGACCGGGAGGGTGGACCTTACCTTCTCCAAGAACTATACTGGGGATGTCTCCACGCTTTTAGGGGCCATGAAGCAGGCGGCCGAAACCTTCTCCCGATGGCGCCCGGGCCAGGAGCAGGAAGGCCAGAGGGGGGGGCTGGTCATCATCTCGAATCCGGAGGGGGCCAAGTTATCCATCGACGGCAAAGAATACGGCCATGCTCCGACCTATGCCTATCCTTTGGATCCCGGGATGCATCAGGTGGTGGCCATCATGGAGGGGTACAATCTCTATTCCGAGGGGGTGGCGGTGAGGCCCGGCAGCGTGGATACCCTGAACATCTCCTTGGTGCGGCCGGAGGGGACCCTATTGATATCCTCCGCGCCTTGGGGGGCCAAGGTGTATCTCAACGGAGAGTATAGGGGCAAGGCCGAAAAGCCGGGTTTGCGGATCGATAATCTTAAGAAAGGCAATTACAACCTGAAGCTGCGGAAGCCGGGATTCAAGGAGAGGAGCCGTTTGGTGGCGGTGGATGCCGGGGTGTTCAAGATCGACGAAAAGCTCGCTCGACCCAAGCTAGTGCTCGAACTCGGTGCGGGCGCCATCGCCCAGGGGGCCACCGGCAGCGTGACCTATGAATCGGTACCCTGGATAAACGGGACTGGCGGTGCAATAGAAAATCTTTTCGAAGCGGCATTGGGTTATAGATTCAGCCGGTATGCCGCGCTCAAGGCGGGATACCAATACCATACTGCCTGGGCCACCAACGAGGGAGGGGACGCTGTAAACACCTACCACCGGGAGTATTCGGCAGAATTCAAGCTGCCATCGATTATGGTCGGGGCGGCTTTCTATGCTCCGCTGGGCAGGTTCGAACCCTATGCCGAGCTGCGAATGGGATGGCTTCTGAAGGCAAGCGCCGAGGAGGAGATCGAGTATGTCGGCCCGCAATCGACATTTATACATCAGGTCTATTCCGATCTGCCCTATAAAAACTACCAGATAGGGATGGGCGGCAACCTTTGGCTTTCCTCAGGGACTGCCTTTACCTTCTCCTTTAGATACAATCTCGAGGTTATTGAGGGTCTGCCAAATTCCTACGGCATATCGCAAACACCGGCCGATTTTAGTTCCTGGGCATTTGCCAGCCATTTGGGCTTGTTGTTTGCATTTTAGACAGCCGAACATAGACGAAAAGCCCCGAAGTCGATGGCTTCGGGGCCGGTGTTTTATAAGCTTTGCATCAACAGATCAGCTTGCCTGACAGCCAGCGGAAAACCCGGGCGTAGCCGTTGAACAGGTGCAGGCTGAGGATCAACAGCAGCAGGCCGAAGAGAACGAGCCCGGCGCCGTGAAGAGGTCCGTTTATCACCAGCAGGGAGACGTCGTCCACGTTGACCAGGCCGTGTTTGTGCAGTACAGGGGCGGCCACCAGCGCCAGTGAGGCCGAGAGCATGACCACCATCAGGACGAAGGCGCCCAGGCCTAGGGGAAACTTGAGGAACAGGAACCCCAGCCCCTTCCAGGTAAGGCCGCTGGAGAGCCTGGCGCGGAACCACGGCCAGGCTCTCTTGGCCTCGGCCCAGCGGAGGATGGGCTCCGGCCTTACTTCCTGTCCCAGCAGCCATTTTGCCTGGAGCTGCTCCAGCTTGACCAGCTGCCGCCAGAGCATGAGCACCAAAACCAGAAGGGGCAGGCCGACCACCACCAGGTACAGCCCTATCCCCAGCGAGATCCCCGTGGCCAGAAGGATGAAATAGACTAGCCCCAAAGGAAAGGCCAGCAGCAGGTAGAGCATGTTGCCGTAGGTCCCCGGCCTGGCCACCACCCCGAAGACGTTCCTTAGCCCGGTGACGAAACCGCCAACAGTTCTTACCTCCATTGAAATATCCTCCCGTTTGTGATTTCTTACCAGAATACGTCTTGAGTGAGAAAATGTTACAATCATGGACATGTAGGCAGCGGACCGAAGCAATAGTTTAACAGTAACATGCAATCCCCTGGACAATAATGCATTGCAATACGATATATAAAGCGTTGCAATTTGCATGATAAATCGCTTATACTTAAAACATGGACCTAAAAAGGAAACAGAGCCAGGACTACCAGGCCCGAATCAACCGGGCCATGGACCACATCGGCGCCAACCTGGGCCGGGAGCTGAGGCTCGAGGACCTGGCCCGGGTGGCCTGCTTCTCGCCCTTCCACTTCCACCGCATCTTCGCCGCCCTGACCGGCGAGACCCTGGGCGGCCACATCCGCCGCCGCCGCCTGGAGGCGTCCGCCATCCTGCTGCGCGACCGGCCGGAGGAGCCGGTGACCGGGATCGCCCTGGGCTGCGGCTTCCAGTCACCGGCCGCCTTCGCCCGGGCCTTCCGGGAGCGGTTCGGCATGAGCCCCAGCCGCTGGCGTGGGGGAGGCCACCTCTCCTGGAGCAATATGGGCAAAGCAGAAAGCAAGAGAGGCAAAGCAGAGCGCAAGCCGGGAAAAGCATCCGGCCTTCTTTTTGTGTATAATGCCTCCGTCAACAGCACAACAAAACGGAGAAGGAGGCGGATCATGAAAGTCGAGATCAAGGAGCTGCCTGGCTATCGCGTGGCCTACTCGCGGCACATCGGTCCCTACGGCCCCGGCGTGTCCAAACACTGGGAGGCATTCCGCAAGTGGAGGCGGGCCCGGGGCCTGGTGGGTCCCGGCTCGGCGGCCCTGGGCATCAGCCACGACGACCCCAGCATCACCCCGCCCGACAAGTGCCGCTACGACGCCTGCGTCGCCGTGCCTCCGGGCTTCAGGGCCGAGGCCGGCGTCAACCTGGCCGACATCCCGGGAGGAAAGTACGCCGTGCTTCGGTTCCGCGGGACGGACAGGCAGATCGGCGAGGCCTGGAACTCGATCTACCGTGACTGGCTCCCGGAGAGCGGGTTCCAGTGCGACGACCGGCCCTGCTTCGAGCTCTACACCGACGAACACCAATGCCATCCCGACGGCTCCTGGGAGTGCGACATCTGCATCCCGGTCAAACCGCTTTGACCCAGGCAGGAACCCAGGCCCCCGCTTCGTCGGGGGCCTGGTCGTATTCGGATATGCGGCCTCGCGGACAGGGAAGGCGTACGAACTTGTTTTTAAATGCGGTATCTGATATAGTTATCTCCGTTATCTTGACAAAAAAAGCGAGGGCGCATTGAGGACCAACAACCGGGCCATACTGGTCGGGCTCTGCCGCGACTCCAGGGAGCTGAGGGCCGAGGAGGAGTCGCTAGAGGAGCTGGGGCGGTTGGCGGACACTGCCGGGGCCCGCGTCATCGACGTGGTGCTGCAGAGGCGGGCCAAGCCGGATCCGGCCTTCTTCATCGGCCGGGGCAAGGCCCAGGAGCTGGCCGAGGGCGCGTCTAAAGCAGGCGCCGGGCTGGTGGTATTCGACCACAACCTCTCGCCCAGCCAGGCCCACAACCTGACCAAAATCCTGGGCTGCCGGGTGCTGGACCGGGCCGAGCTCATCATGGACATCTTCGCCCTGCACGCCCGCTCGGCCGAGGCCCGCATCCAAGTGGAGTTGGCCCAGCTGCAGTACCGCTTCTCCCGCCTGGTGGGGGCCGGCCTGGAGATGACCGACCCCGGCGCCGGCATCGGAACCCGGGGGCCTGGCGAGAAGCAGCTGGAGCTGGACCGCCGCAAGATCCGGCACCGCCTGGCGCGGCTGAGGCAGGACCTTAAAAAGATCGAGACCCAGCGCCGTACCCAGCGCCAGGCCCGATCCGGCATGTTTCGGGCGGCCCTGGCCGGCTACACCAATGCCGGCAAGTCCAGTTTGATGAATCTGCTGGCCAGATCCGGGGCCAAGGTGGCCGACCGGCTGTTCGCCACCCTGGACCCGACCACCAGGGTGGCGGCCCTGCCAACGGGCCAAAGGTACCTGCTGACAGACACCGTCGGCTTCATCAGGCGGCTGCCGCACCAGTTGGTGGCCTCCTTCCGCTCCACATTGGAGGAGGCGGTGGAGGCCGACCTGGTGCTCCACGTGGTGGATTGCGCCCACCCGGCTCGGGACCAGCAGATGCAGGCGGTGCGCCAGGTGCTGCACCAGATAGGGGTCACCGCCGAGGAGATAATCGTCTACAATAAAATTGATCTGGCCGAGGACCGCCTGCTGGAGGAGCTGAGGCATCGTGACCCCGAATCCTGCTTCGTCTCGGCCCTGACCAGGCAGGGCCGGAGGGACCTGGAGGCGGCCCTGGCCGCGCGCTTGGAAAGGGTAGGATGGGCCCGATGAAGAGGCTGGCGGGCCTGATCTTGGGCTTCGTTTCATCGGTCGGGTCCTTCTCCCGCAACGCCAGGCTCTACCTGGCGGCCAATTTCCTGGTGGGCCTGAGCTTCGCCTTCTCCAGCGTGATATTCAACCTCTACCTGTCCGAAGCCGGGCTCCAGGAGGGGTTCATCGGCAGCATCCTGGCGCTGTCGGGCCTGGCTCTGGTGCTGGCCGCGGTCCCGGCCGGAATGGCCTCGGACCGCTGGGGGCGGAGGCGGACCATGCTCTGGGGGGTAGGTGCCGGCAGCCTGATCGTTTTGATGAGGGCCCTAACCGTGGACAGGACAGCCCTCATCGCCTTGGGATTCCTGGGAGGTATTTCGGGGACGATCTACACCATCTCGGCCGCCCCTTTCATGATGGACAACAGCCGCCCTCATGATAGGACACAGCTCTTCTCCATGTCCTTCGCCGTGATGCTGGCGGCCGGCATTCTGGGCAACCTAGCGGCCGGGAAGCTGCCCTGGCTTTTCGGATGGATCTTGCCCCAGTCTTCGGTCTTCCTGCGCTACCGGCTGACCCTGCTGGCCGGGGCTTTGCTCTCCTTCTCGGCGCTCTGGCCGCTTTTCAGGATCACCGAGGCTCCCGGGCCGCGTCCTGTGGAAAGTGAGGCCGGGACCGGAAGGAACCGCCAGGGCCTGGCCCAGATCGCCAAGTTCGCCTGGTGCAACTGGTGGATCGGGCTGGGGGCCGGGCTGGTCATCCCGTTCTTCAACCTCTACTTCTCCAAGCGGTTCGGGGCCTCGAGCGCCCAGATCGGCCTCTATTTCTCCGTCTCCCAGGTGATCACCCTGGTCGCGGTCATGGCCGGACCGGCGGTGGCCCGCCGGCTGGGCAAGGTACGGACGGTGGCCCTGATGGAGATCCTGTCCCTGCCGTTCCTGGTGACCCTGGGGGCGGAACGTCACCTGTGGCTGGCGGTGGCCGCCTTCTGGATGCGGGCCAGCCTGATGCAGATGGCCTCGCCCATCTCCAACAGCTTCACCATGGAGATGGTGCCCGAGGGGATGCGGGCGCTGGCCAACAGCTGGACCATGATCGCCTGGAACCTGTCGTGGTCCGTTTCGGCCGCGGCCTCGGGCTGGATGATGCAGCGGTACGGATACGCCGTACCCTATTATCTGACCGCCGGCTGCTACGCGATATCTGCCGTTTCCTATTATCTGATGTTCCGCAAGCACGACCGGGCCGGGGGCGGGATGGTGATGGCGGTGCCAGGGGCGGCGGGATGATTTTTACGCGACAGGGTCGGGGCTGGCCTGGGGTGAAAGGGCGGCGGGGCATCGAGCTTTCGTTAGCTGTCAAACTGACATGATCTAAATCTGATATGGACAAGACATCTGTCGCCCTGATGGGCGCCGGGAGGGTGGGCAGCTCGCTGGCCCTGGCCCTGGCCCGGGCCGGGCACCCGGTGCCGGTGGTGGTAGATCCGGACAGGGGGAGGGCGCTGGGGGTCTCGCGGGCCGTGGGCGCGGGCGAGGTGGCCGAAAGACCGGTGGCCGACCTGGGTAGGGCCGGGATCATACTCGTCGCCGTGCCCGACGGACAGATCGCGCCGCTGGCGGAAGAGCTGGCCGCGTCCGGCTTGCTCAGAAGGGGCCAGGCGCTGTGCCACACCTCGGGCTTTGTGCCCTCGTCCGAAATGTCGGCGGCCAGGGCCTGCGGCTGCCATCTGGCCTCGATGCACCCCATGATGAGCTTCGCCGCGCCGTTCACCCCGCTTTTGGCCCGGACGCCGATATGCTACGGGCTGGAGGGCGACGCCGAGGGGGTCAAAAAAGCCATGGAGCTGGTGGACAGCTTGGGCGGCATCCCGGTCAAAGTGCCGGCGGAAAAAAAGGCCGGGTACCACGCCGCCTGCGCCATGGCCACCGGCATGGTGGCCGCCCTTCTGGGCCTGGCCCAGAGGGGCTTCGACGAACAAGGGCTGTCGGACGACAGCCTGGCCATGGTGCGCTCGCTGGCCTCGAGCGTGGTGGAGAACCTGGCCCACGGCGACGTGCCCGGCGTCCTCACCGGGCCGCTGGCGCGGGGGCAGGCCGAGGTGGTGGCGGCGCACCTCAAGGCGCTGGGGGGCGCGGACGAGAACGCCCTGGCCGCCTATCGGGCCCTGGGCCTGGCCATGCTGGGGATGGCGGGGGAGGGGATAAAGCCAGAGGTCAGGAGCAAGTTGGAGGTTATGCTTAAAGCGGATATAGGCTGAAGGCCTGACGGCGCAGAGCCCCTCCCGGAAGCGGGAGGGGCTTTGGTATTACTATTGACAGCCCGATTGCCATTATGCTATATTGCGGCTATAAGGAAATGGCAGGATAACGTATGGGGATTGGGCGGACACATCCCCCGACCCTTCACCACCGGGGAATTGCAGGGTTAGGCCAGCATAACAGCCGAAAGACATGGAAAACCGCCTCTACTACGGCGACAACCTGAAGAGCCTGCGGTGGAGAATGTGAGGGGGAGGAAGGGGAGGCAGTTGGTGATATATTGTACAATGAAAAAAGAATTATGCTTTAATACGTGTAATAGTAAAAATAAGTAGGTTATATATAATAAGAATAAATAAACTGTTAGCTGCATAAAAGAAAAGGAAACGCGATATCCATGCCCCTTTCAGATTACATTTCCCGTATCACTGAACTAGCACGTAAGGCAAAATCGGAGTCCAAACTCGAAGGCGAGTTCAACCAGATCCTAAAGGAATGCCTGCACGAGTTTGGAATCCCATTTGATCCACACGTTAACGAAACCCTGAAAAGCATGGGTCTCTCGCAAGTTGATTCGGATCGGCCGGACGGCGTATTCGGGCATATTGTTTACGACTACAAGGCACCTGGTGTGCTGTCATCCGCGAAGGGCCTTAAAGAAGCCAAGAATCAAATTGAGCGGTATTTGGATCGGATTACAGGTGGGCATGTAGACTCACCCGACGCATGCGCATCGTGGTTCGGTTATGTCACCGACGGCAGAACGCTTGTCTACTGTAGATCAAACCGTCGCTCCTGGCAGTGGTCCCGCTCTCTTCCGCTCACAGAGAGCACACTTCATTTTCTTGTCCATGCCTTCCGCTCTCTGAAACGTAGACCCTTGACCGCTTCGCTCCTAAGCGAAGCCTTCGGCAAAGAATCCGATGTTGCCCGTGAACTCATACGCGTCATGTGCTCTCACCTATCCAAGCCAAGGCACAAGACTAACATGCTTTTCCGAGAATGGAAGCGTCTTTTCGAGCAGGTCTCTACATATGGTCTAGACCAACTTCCATCATTGAAGAAGTGGGCTACGGACAACGGTATCGCGACGAAAGATGCCTCGCACATCCTGTTCGCCATGCACAGTTACTATAGCCTTGTCGTCAAAATCGTCACGTCCGAACTGCTGTCAATCTCAACACACAGCACCTTCTCAGTGTGTGATGAAGTTACAGCAACTACCACGATAGACGATCTCCATGCGGTAATGACCCGTATCGAGAATGGCGAGTACTACCGGCGCTATCGTATCAGTAACTTCTTGGAAGGGGATTTCTTTAGTTGGTACATGAACGAACGTTCGCGCTCCTTGGCAGACGCAGTTCGCGCCGTTGCTCGCAAGTTTCTTGAGTTCGAGCCTGCCAGCGCGATTCTTCTTCCAGAGGCCAAGCAGGATCTCCTCAAGGAATTCTACTCGTCGCTCGTGGACGAACAAATCCGGCATGACCTCGGGGAATACTATACGCCCGACTGGTTGGCCCAACATCTCCTTGACCGAGCAGGCTACCACGGGGAGCCCGCTCGCAAAGTATTAGATCCCGCCTGCGGTTCCGGAACGTTCCTTGTGGAAGCAATCATTAGGTTGAAACAAGGGTGCGCGAAGGCGGGGCTATCTCCGCTTGAAACCCTTTCCACAATCCTTGCAAACGTCAAGGGGCTTGACCTAAACCCACTGGCTGTTATCTCTGCTCGCGCTAATTACATTCTTTCAATCCACGACCTCGTTTTCGATCTCGGCCACGATATTGAACTGCCGGTCTATCTCGCCGACTCCATTAACGTTCCCGTCGAGAAAGAGGATGATGCCGGACACAAGTATCTCGAGTATTTTTTGGACACAGAACTGGAGGGCTTTGTTCTTGAACTTCCGTGGGAACTCGTTCATGCGCAAGTGATGGGACATGTGCTCTTGGCTTGTGAGGACGCGATTTCCCAGGGCAAGCCCTTTGATCGGTTTTTGCGGTCGATTCAGTCGATTGCGGAGGTTGCGCCGCACCTTTCCGACCCAGTGGTCGGCCGCCTCGCTCGATTCTATGAAGTTATCGCGTCGCTCGAAGCGCGGGATTGGGACAAGATTTGGTGTCGGATCATTAAGAACAATTTCAGTCCACGCGGGTTTGCGCCGTTTGACCTCATAGTCGGAAACCCACCGTGGGTTCGATGGAGTCGCTTGCCCGAAACGTATCGAAATCGCGTAAAAGGTTTCTGCAATTACTATGGCCTTGTCTCCGGCCGAGGCTATTCCGGCGGCATCGAGAGTGACATCTCTACAGTCATCACATTCAGCGCGGCTGACAACTGGCTTCGGGACGGGGGGACTATTGCATTCCTCATCACTTGGACAGTGTTCAAGTCCGGGTCCGCACGTGGATTCCGACTGTCCGAGTTGCCGGACGATGCAGGGCTTCAAATTACGACCATTGAGGACCTTACCCGCCTTCAACCATTCCCGGACGCAACTAACGAAACCGCAGTTTACGTTGCGAAGAGAGTGCATCCAGCCGTAAAGGCACAATTCAACCAGACGGATTGCAAGATATGGGTACCTAAGCGCGGCAAGTCTCGCATCCCGACATCGACGCCACTCAGCGAGGTCTACGAATGGTGTGAAATACGTGATGGTGCGGCCTGTCCGGTTCGGGAGTGGGGGACACCCCTCTTTACTGGTGACATCTCCCACTATCGGCAATCTGCTTTCCTACGAGGAAAGAGCGACTATCTCGCATCTGCGCACCGAGGCACCGTTTCCGATTGTGCCCGCGTTTATTGGGTCAAAGTACTTAAGTACTCAGAAGCGACCGGGCGCGCTCTCATTAGAACGCTCACAGAGGATGAACTCCCGGGAGCAAGAGCAGTTGATCCGGTTGACGGCGTGTGGATTGAGGCTGATCTTCTTTATCCCCTCATCCGGGGGAGAAACCTCGGGCGATACTGCACATCGACGGAAGGGTGGCATCAACTCATTCCCAACGCCCACTACGAAAACGTCGTGTCAGAGGAAGATTTCGCGGACAGCTATCCGCTCACATATTCTTACCTCAAGAACTATGAAGACATCCTCAGCAAGCGTTCCTCATTCAAACGCTACCAACGACATCTTCCGTTCTACGTGATCTACTGTGTCGGAGATTATTCTTTCAGCCCTTTCAAGGTTGTCTGGATGGAGCAACAGGACCCCGGCGTCTTCCGTGCAGCAGTCGTTTCGACTGATCCCAGCGCACTTCTTCCCAACGCTCTGATTGTTCCAGACCACAAGCTCTACTTCGCGTCGTTCGCATCCGAAGAAGAGGCCCATTATGTCTGCGGTTTCCTTAACTCCATGCCTGTGCGGACATGGCTGGGCGGCTTTATGCTCGGAAAGCAAATCGGCACGACCGTATTTGAGTTCATGAACGTGCCACTTTATGACGGGAGAGACAAGCATTGTACTGCTATCGCCGGAATCTCAAGAACTGCACACAGGAACCGTGCAGGTTCTCGTGACAAGGGGTTCCTCGACATGGAAACCGAAACAGAACTTTCTAACCATGTGCAAGCAGTGTGTTCAGCGCGAATTGCAAGAAGCAGCTAACAAGGCGCTCCACCGGACGGCAATTCCGCTGCGCTCCATTGCCGCCGGTGAGCTTGGTCGTTAGCGTTACCTTTTAAAACATATTATACCTTTAAGGCAACGCCTATAACCCATAATCAACCACCCAACGCCCCAAGCATACGTCCACAACCCTTAAGCAAGCGTTCTTAGCCTTTAAGGAAACGTCCATATCCTCTAAGGAATCTCTCATCACCTTTAAGGAAGCGTTCTTTACCATTAAGGAATCACTCATCCTCGGTAAGGAACCTCTCATCACCTTCAAGGGATCATCCATCACCGACAAGGACAGACATTCAACCTTTAAGGAGGCACGCAAAGACGCCAAGGAAGCTAATCTTACCGCCTACAAGCCACTTACAACCGGAGCAACCCAATATTCACCCGCTCCAAAACCTTTAACCCGGTGTTCTGCCCACTCTTGGCAGGTTGAATCAATATTGACCGCCCCTTAAGGTGGCTATCCCATCCCCGGCAAACTGCCCTGGTACACACCCAAAACCTTAACTTACTTATTGTTAGGAGGCACCATGCCCACCAAGCCTACCAAAACCATCGCCCGCCAACTGGTCTCCGCCCAGGTTGCCATCTCCAACTCCCTTTCCGACAAGAAGATACTCAAATTGGTGTCCGAGTACGGCTACAACGCCGCAAGGCTCAAGGAGGGCCAGAAGCTCTACGAGGCCGCCCGGCTGGTGGTGAACGCCAAGGCCTCGCGCTCCGGCGCCCAGCAGGATAACACCGCCGCCTTCGACAAGGCCTTCAAGGCCGCCAAGGCCGCCTACCAGTCTTTGGCCAAGGTGGCCCGGGCCATCTGGCTGCACGACAAGCCCAGGCTGGCCGCGCTGGGGCTTACGGGCAAGATGCCGGCCACCACCGCCGGATTTCTCAACGCGGCCTACAAGCTGTTCGACAACGCGGCCACCGACGCCGATGCCGCCAACAGCTTAGCCGATTACGGATATACCAAGGCCAAGCTGGCATCCGAGCGCAAGAAGATAGAGGCCTGCGAGATCGCCGACCAGGCCCAGGAGGCGGCCAAGGGCGAGGCCCAGGACGCGGCCCGGATCCAGGACAGGTCGCTGAAGGCGCTCAACGAGTGGACCGCCCGGTACGTCAAGATAGCCAAGGTGGCCCTCTCCGGCAACCGGGAGCTGCTGGAGAAGATCGGGGTGCTGGCAAGGTCCGGGAAGACCAAGAAGCAGAGGCAGGCGCCAGCCAGGGCCAGGGCCACGAGGGAAGCAAAAAAGCAGGCCACAAAGTAACTGATAATCAGACTCCCTCCATGCGTGAGCAGGGAGGGAGTTAAGTTAATAAACGATTTCTTTTATAAGGGAAAAAATAATGGAAAAGAACGATAAGATAAAAAATATAAAATTACCACCGCATTATATAATAATTGAAAAGATAGCACCAAAATAGTTCGATATTCTTGAATGGTTAATAATTTTAAGTGTAATAAAATTAGTTGTTGAAAAAACAGGCAATATAATACTAAATATAATTTTTCAATTTTCGTTTTTAGTCATATTAATTTATTTTCAAAGCTATAGTTTTAGGTTATATACAATTAGTGTAAAACATGTTAAATCAGAAAACCTTAAATTCTTTGCATCTATTTTCTTTGCATTTATTTTAACGTTAATCTTGTGGCTTGCATCATTCAACATTGTTAATAGCCTGAAAAAATTTGTTTAAATAGTAGTATCGGGTATAAATATAAGAAATGAAAAATTCCATGTCTAGGATAAGGCATGAATGTGGTATTTGCCATATTTGCGGTAAATATGGTGTATTAACTTATGAGCATGTACCACCTCAAAAAGCTTTTAATTCACATAAGCAATTTATCGTTTATGGCAAAGAACTTATAAAACATGTAGGCTCAGATAAATTTCCTTGGGATTTAAGCAATACGAGAAGAGTGCAAAAACAAAGGGGTATAGGTTTTTATACTCTATGTAATTATTGCAATAACAATACCGGTGGCTGGTATGGTGGTGCTTTTGTCGATTTCATTTATCAAGGTTACAAACAATTATCAGAGTTACGTAGTGAGAAAATATTTAAATTTCATTTTGTCGGTATTTACCCAAATCGAATATTAAAACAGGTTTTAACAATGTTTTGTTCTATCAACAGCGATGGTTTCGCAAAGGCTAATTCAGATCTCAGGGAAATTATTCTTAATAAAAGGAAAAAGGGTATATCAAATAATTACGCTCTTTATGTTTATGTATTGCGTGGCAGTATTTGTCGTTACCTTGGGCTTTGTGGAATACTAAATACATTTAATAGTAGACAAAGAATTGTTAGTGAGTTATCAAGCCCACCATTCGGTTTTGTACTTGAGCTTGATCCAGAGGATGATCCAAATCAAAAGAACATTGTTGATTGGGTAAATATATTTTCTTATGATGATAAAACAGATATTGAAATTGAAATACCAATCTATGAAAGTAATACTCACTTTCCTATGGACTATCGTACAAAACAAGAAGTGTTAGAATCGTACATAAAAAGTAAATTGGATCGCATAAATAAAATAAGCGCATTCAAGCAATAAATAAATTTCCGGCCTACAGGCCGGTTTTCTTTTCTTGCAAACCTCTTTCTGCGATGCTACAATCCTCTCATGGAACTGATCGGCAAACCATCCATCCACCCGCTGCTCTTCTACACCGGCAAGGCGGCCGGCTACGCCACCTGGGCCCTCTTCGCCCTCAAGTTCCTGCGCCTGGTCCATCTCCCCGGCAATCCCTTCCCCTGGCTGGCCTGGCTCTCCTGCGCCGTTTTCCTGGCCGGCCTGGCCGCCGCCACCGCCAGCCTTGTCGACCTGGGCAAAGACACCCGGCGGGGCCTGCCCACCGGCCAAACCGCGCTCAGGTCCGGGGGCATCTACCGGCTGAGCATCGTCCTCTTCATCCTGGCCCTGCGGGGCCTGGGGACGGCCCGCACCAGCGCCTGCTTCGCCACCGCGCCCTTCATAGGGGCCGGGCTGTCCATGGCCATCTTCCGCCAGGCGCCGGGAAGGGCCTTCATGCTCGCCCTGCCGCTGGCCGCGGCCGGGGTCTGGCTGTTGTTCGGCGAGAGGCACGAGCACCAGCACGTCCATGGCGTTCTGGAGCATTCCCACCGGCACACCCATGACGACGGGCATCACGGACACGGGCATCCGGAGGGGGAGGCCGCGGCCGTCCACTCGCACCGGCATATCCATCCGGAGCTGGTCCACGCCCACCCCCACGCGCCGGACATCCACCACCGCCACGGGCACTATCAGGACGGCCGCACGACAAAAGCCATCCCGAAGCCGTAAACCGACCACCCCTATCCCCTCCTTAGACAAGGAGGGGACTTAGGGGTGGTTTTGATAATCAGTAATACAAGCAAAGCCCCCCGATCTCTCGGGGGGCTTTCTTATTGCCAGCGGTTTGGGCTATTTGACCAGGATCATCTTCCTGGCGAGGGTACCGCCCTCGGCCTCCAGGGCGCTGAAGTAGACGCCGGCCGAGACGTGCCTGCCGGCTTCGTCCCTGCCGTCCCAGGCCACCGAGTGCCTCCCGGCCTCCTGGACGCCGTCCACCAGGGTCCTCACCCTCTGTCCGGCCACGTTGTAGACGCTGACCCTGACATGCTGCCGGGACGGCAGCTGGAAGGCCAGGGCGGTGGCTGAGCGGAAGGGGTTGGGATGATTCTGATAGAGAGCGACCGATCCCGGGGCCAGGGGCTGGAGCGGCCCTCCGGCCACCCCGGTGAGGAAGGTGCGGTCGTAGACGGCCTGGGCCGAATCGCAGGTGGCCCAGAAGTCGGACGAGGTGTCGCCGGCCACGAAGGCGAAGGCCACCATGGTGGAGTCGCCCGGGCTGAGGCTGAACGGGCCGGCCGATATCCAAAGCGAGTAGTCGGCGGTATCGGCCGTGGCCATGGCGCTGGCCTTCTTCAGGGTGCCGTTGAGGAACTTGAGGGCGGTGGAGTCGTTCCACAGGTTGGTGGTATTGTTGTAGACGTAGCCCGGATAGGAGGCGTTGACGTGGTTGTTCCGCATCAGGGCGGCGTTGCGGTAGGTGCCCTCCAGCAGCTTGAGGCCGATGCAGGGGTTCTGGGTGGTCCGCTGCCTCATGTAGACGGCGTGGCGCACCAGGGTGTCGGCCTCGCCCAGGTTGGTGGCGGCCGAGGCCCCCATGTCGAGGTCGGCTACGATGCCGGCGTACATGTTGTTCAGGGCCGAGGCCCCGCCGTTCTTGAGCTTGTAGCGCAGCACCACGAAGTCGTAGGGCGCGATCCAGGCGTAGCCCATCTGGGTGACCTGCAGGCCCTGGGTCCGGACGGCGCCGCCGTAGTAGGCGCTGGAGTCGTTGAACTCGGCCCAGCTGTCCTGGTTCGAGGTGATGGAGCCCAGCATGGTGACGCCGGAGTCGGGCCGGGTGTAGCACTTCCAGTCGGTGTTGGCGCTGTCCGCCCCGCTGTGCCCGGTGTTGGGGTAGAAGCGGTCGAGCACGTAGTTGTTGGCGTTCCCGGCCACGAACGAGGCGTGGTACAGCCAGGAGGACGACGACAGCGGGAACTTCAGGCCGTTGCCGGTGGTGTTCACCAAAACGTAGCCGATGGAGCCCCATTTGGTGACCGATAGGCTCATGTTGCTGACGTTGTGGTCGGCCCAGGCGTAGCGGGCGATGCCGCAGACCAGGTTGAAGTTGATGTCGGCGCTGTCGCCGGTGGTGCTCACCCAGTGGAGGACGAAGGGGATGGTGGTGCCCTCGGGGGTGGAGGCGCTCATGGTCACCAAAAAGTCGTCGCCGGCCGAGGTGCCGCCGCCGGCGGCTATGGTGCCGTAGTCTGAGGTCGAATCGACCCGGGTGACGTAGCCCGAGGTGGTGCGCAGCTTGGCGGTGACGCTGGCGGCATCCACCGGCCCGCTGTTCACCAGCACGATGCGGATGGTGTCGGTCTCGGAGGGGTCGAGCCGGCCGTTGGGCCTGGCCTGGCCGGCGTCAAGCACCGTGGTGGACTGGATGCCGATCAGCGGCGCCGGGTTCCAGTTGAGAACACCCGATAGTTTTCCAGTAACGGCCACGGCGTAGGGCTGCGGCCCCTGAGGGGTGTTGCGGGCCGAGACCTTCAGCTTCCAGGTGCCGGGACGATAGGCCCCGTAGTTGCGGCGGAAGTTCTCTTCGACATTCAGGGTGTCATAGCTGCCGCCGGTAGTCGATTGGCTGGAGGAGAAGACATTGCCTCTGTAGGTGGTGCCGTAGGGGTCGATCAGCGTCAGGTCGAGGTCATTCACTAACTGGCGGCCGGCGCCGGGCGAGCCCGGATAATCGGTCCAGCAGAGGGCGGCCCGGAACTGGCCCAGGCTGTCGGCCACGGTGAAGGTGTATTCCTTGTACATGCCGGTCTGCAGGCCGACCGAATCGTCGACCACCGCCAGCTTGCGGGCGTCGCCGCTGAAGTAAAGGGAACTATCCAGGTTGACGCGGCCCCAGCCGTAGCGGGTGTCGGGGATGGCCGGGGTGCCCTTGTCGGCGCCGGCCAGCAGCACCGACTTCAGCAGGGCGGCCGAGGGCGCGAAGGCGTCGGCCGGGGTCTGGACGCCGGAGGGGTACCAGCCCTCGGTGAAATACTGCCGCATGAGGACGGTGGCGCCGGCCGCGGCCGGGCAGGACATGCTGGTGCCCGACATGCCGGTGTAGCCGGTGTTGCTCGAGCCGTTGACCGACATCAGCCCGGAGTAAAGGGTCTGGCCGTCGCCTGGGGCCGCCACCAGGGGCTTCTTGCGGCCGTCCTGGGTGGGGCCTACCACGGTGAAACTGGCCGTGGTGGCGGCGGCGGTGCCGTTGAGGCTGGCGCCCACCGAGACGCAGTTCTTGGAGACGGCCGGGGCGCCGATGTATGGCCCTCCGTCGGTGTTGCCCTGGGAGAAGAACGGCAGGAAGTCCTTGTTGGCCCAGGTGTACTGGTCCAGGCTCATGCATTGGGCGTCGTAGGGCATGGGGCCGGAGCTCTGCTGGGAGCCCCAGCTGTTGGACATGATATAGGAACGGGTCTCCGGATAGCCGGCGACGCCGCTGTGCGGCGGGCCGAACAGGTAGGCCAGGTCGTTGTACATGTAGAGCCCGCCGCTGGAGCCGCCGCAGTCCATGAAATACAGCCTGGCCTTGTAGGCCATGCCGTCATAGGCGCTGGTGCCGCCGTTTATGGAGTCGTCGCCGCACAGGGTGCCCCCGGTATGCGAGCCGTGGTAGTAGTTGGCGCTCTCGTCGCCGAAGGTGGCCGATCCGATCTGCTTGTAAGCGACCACCTTGCGGTGGGTGGGGTAGTCGCCCCAGTTGGTGAGGGAGACTCCGGCGTCGTAGAAGGCGTTGTGGGCCACCCTGACCCCGGAGTCGCTGGAGGAGAGCACCTGGCCCTCGCCTCGGATCCCGTGGCTCCAGATGGCGCGGTTGCCGTTGGAGTTGGTCTGGACCACCCACTGGCAGCGGTCGTTCATCAAATGGATGGGGTGCCAGGGCTCGATCCAGGAGACGGCCTTCATCCCGGCCACGGCCTCCAGCGCCTCCAGCGGCAGGTCGGCCTTTATCATCTTATTGAACTCGGAGACGGTCGACTCCAGGATCTCGGCGCCGTATGCCTTAAGGCCGTCCAGGACCTGGTTGAGGTCCTCGTCGTAGTGGACCAGGATGACGGTCGTCAGACTGCCCTCCCTAGCCTTGAGCTCGGGCTGGCCCGAGATCTTATAGGCCGGCTGGTAGAGCCCCAGCCACTTCACCGCCGGGTGGAGTCTGGCTTGGTTCTCTAAAGACGGATCCATCCTGACCACAAAGGCGTAGTTGGGCAGGTACCAGAGGAACTTGATGCCCCGGTTAGCCAGGTCGCGCTTCCAGGCCTCCTGGATGGGCCCGGAGAATTGAATGATGTAGTAGCCGGGCTGCCCATCCTGGTAGCCGCTGATGGTCAGAGCCTGGGGCAGCTCTGGCTCGGGCCGGTCGGTGTCGATGACGATGCCGTTGGAGAACAGCACCAGGTTGGCGCCGCCCAAGGCCTCGGGCTGGTACTGGCCGGCGTCGGCCACCTCTATGGGGGAGGCCGGCGTCTGGGCCGCGCCCGCCGCCAGCAGGGGGCAGCAGGCCATGGCCAGCACTGCCAGGGACAGGAGGGATGTTTTTCGGTTCATAGGGGATCCTTTCGTTGGATAATTTATAAAACGTCATTATAAACTTTATTGAGGATAGATGTCAATGGCTTACTTCTACGGGTCGGGCGTGCCGGGGGATCTAGTCCGATTATTTCCATTTGACTTCCCCTTACTTTTGCGGTAAACTAAATGCTGGTTTATCTTAAGAGTGATATGAAGCAGAAAACCAAGTACGTGTTCGTCACCGGCGGGGTGGTTAGCTCGTTGGGAAAAGGCATCGCCTCGGCCTCGTTGGGCTACCTTCTCAAGGCGCGGGGGTTGCGGGTCAACATCCAAAAATTCGACCCTTATCTCAACGTGGATCCGGGCACCATGAGCCCCTTCCAGCACGGCGAGGTCTTCGTCACCGACGATGGGGCCGAGGCCGACTTGGACCTGGGTCATTACGAGCGCTTCATCGACCGATCCCTGAAGCGGGAGAACAACCTGACCGCCGGCCAGATCTACGAGGCCATCATCTCACGAGAGAGGAAGGGCGACTACCTGGGCAAAACGGTGCAGGTGGTGCCCCACGTCACCGATCAGATCAAGGCCCGCATCCATCAGCTGGCCGCGGCCGGCGATGCCGACGTCATCATCACCGAGATCGGGGGGACGGTGGGGGACATCGAGGGCCTGCCGTTCCTGGAGGCGGTGCGGCAGTTCCGGCTGGACGTGGGCCGGGAGAACTGTTGCTACATCCACCTGACCCTGGTGCCGTACATCAGCGCCTCGGGCGAGCTGAAGACCAAGCCCACCCAGCACTCGGTCAACAAGCTCCGGGAGATCGGGGTCCAGCCCGACATCATCATCTGCCGCTCCGAAAAGCCCTTGGGCCGGGAGCTAAAAGAGAAGATCGGTCTGTTCTGCAACGTCTCCTCGGAGGCGGTGGTGGAGGCGGTGGACGTGGAGAGCATCTACGAGATCCCTCTGCGTTTCCACAACGACGGGTTGGACGAGATGGTGACCCATATCCTGGGGGTGGGCTTTCACAAGCCCGACCTGGCGGCCTGGCGCGAGATGGTCTCCCGCCTCCAGCATCCCGAGGGGACGGTCAAAATTGCCATCTGCGGCAAGTACGTGGGGCTGCACGACGCCTACAAGAGCATCATCGAGGCCTTCGTCCACGCCGGTGCCGCCAACCGGGTGCGGGTGGAGCTGGACTGGGTGGACACCGAGCTTTTGGATCGGGGCAACCTGGGACAAAGGCTGGGCGGATGTCATGGGATCCTGGTCTGTCCGGGCTTTGGCGAGCGGGGGGCGGAGGGCAAGGTGCTGGCCGCCCAGTACGCTCGGGAGAACGGCGTCCCCTACTTCGGCATCTGCCTGGGGATGCAGATCGCCATCATCGAGTTCGCCCGCAACGTCTGCGGCCTGAAGGGGGCCCACTCCACCGAGTTCGACGGCAAGACGCCCCACCCGGTCATCGACTTCCTGCCGGACCAGCGCGGGGTCGAGAACATGGGGGGGACCATGCGCCTGGGGGCCTATCCCTGCCTGCTGGCCAAGGGCAGCCTGGCCCGGGCGGCCTACGGGGCCGACGAGGTCTCGGAGCGCCATCGCCACCGATACGAGGTCAACAACGAATACCGGGAGAGGCTGGCGGCCAAGGGGATGATCTTTTCCGGGACATCCCCCGACGGCTCGTTAGTGGAGATGGCCGAGCTGCCGGGCCATCCCTGGTTCCTGGGTTGCCAGTTCCACCCGGAATTCAAATCACGACCCATGCGGCCGCACCCGCTGTTCCGCGACTTCGTCCGGGAGGCTAGGCAACAGGCTAACTGTAAAGGAGGCTAATGACTACCCACGAAGATGGTTCATTACGCTTAATCTGGATTAGGGAGCGAAAATGAGAAAAATCAATCCCGTACTCAGGGTAGCGATACTGTCGTCATTGGTGGTGCTTTCGGTGATAGTCTATCTGTGGTCCAAGCGGCAGTCCGACCTGGTTGAGGTTTCCCAGAAGCTGGCCGAGGCCACCGACCCCGCCCAGAGGATATCGCTGGCCGAAAACATCCTCAGTAAATACCGCTGGCTGCCCCGGGAGCAGAGGTCGGCGGTGCTGATGATGAAGGCGATGGCCCACGGGCAGGCCGGGCAGGCCGCCGAGATGGAGAGGACCTACCTGGAGGCCATCGCCGGCGACCCCCAGAACCACGAGGCCCTCAACAACCTGGCCTACGAATGGGCCAGGCGGGGGACCAACCTGGATTCGGCCGAGGCCTATGCCGCCAGGGCGGTGGCCATCTCCCGGGAGAAGCTGCCCTCAAAGAAACCTTTGGGCGCCGGGGACGAGGAGTGGGGGGAGACGGTGCGGTTTATTCAGGGCATGTACCTGGATACCTACGGCTGGGCCCTGTTCCAGAGGGGTCGGGCGGCCCAGGCGTTGTCGGCTCTAAGGCAGGCGGCCGAGCTGGCCCCGGACCCGACGGTTGGGTACCACTACGGGATGGCCCTTTATCGTAGCGGCCAGCCCGACTCGGCACTGCCCCGGCTGGCGTATGCGCTGGCGGCCGGCATCGAGGATTCCTCCGCGGTCCGCACGGACCTGGAGCGCATCTACCTGGAGCGGTTCAAGAGCCTCAAGGGCTTGGACAAGCTGGTGGCCGAGGCTAGGGAGCAGCTGGCCGAAAGCCGGACTAGGGCTATGGCGGCCGAGGCCGGCAAGCTGGTGGGAACGCCCGCTCCTGATTTCACGCTCCAAGACTTCGAGGGCGCCAAGCATTCGCTAGCTGACCTTCGCGGTAAGGTGGTGGTGCTCGATTTTTGGGCCTCCTGGTGCGGGCCCTGCCGGAAGTCCATGCCTCTGCTGCAGAAGGCGCACCAAATGTACCGGGGTAGCGGCGTTGAGATTCTTGGGGTCAACCTGGACGAGGCCGGCCGGATGGAAGCGGCTAAAAAGCTTGTGGCCGAGCAGGGGCTGGAGTTCCCCATGCTGTTGGGAGGCAGGATGGGCTCGGGGCTGGACCAGAGTTACCAGGTCACCGGCATCCCCACCACCCTGGTCATCGACAAGAAGGGGATCATCCGCTTCAGGCACATCGGTTACCGGGATAACCTGGACCAACTCGTCTCGAGGAACATCGAGGAGCTGCTCAAGGAGCCGTAGCACCTTATCTGCCCACGAAATACACGAAAAACGCGAAACATCCAACCTGGTTTTGCGTGATTAGCGTGTTTCGTGGGTAATGATCTTGAACTAAGATTATGCCGGAAACGCTGACGCAGATGTACTTCCTAGACCCGCTCCAGCTGGACGCCATCAAGGAGGCGGCCAACATCGGGGCCGGGCACGCCGCCACCGAGCTGGCCAACATCGCCAAGCAGGAGGTGATGGTGGACACCCCGCAGGTCTCGGTCACCAGGCTGCAGCAGGCGCTGGGCCCGATGCTGGGGAGCGGGGAGCAGGTGGCCGGGGCGTTGGTGAACGTCATGGGCGACATCACCGGCAAGATCGTCTTTCTGGTGCCGCACTCCACCATGGTCCACGACTCGAAGGACCAGGCCGGCCAACCAGTCAAACTGGATCTGATGCAGGAGATGTTCTTCGGCGAGGCGGCCAACCGGCTGACCACGGCCTACGTCGAGGCCATCGCCAACCTCCTGGGGATGGTGGTGGTGCCCAGCCCGGCCGGGATGGCTGTGGCCCCGGCCGGCAAGGTGATGGAGGACTTCGGGCTGGACCTGAGGGGTAAGAAGTACGTCTTCTGCATCGCCAACCAGTTCAAGTTCACCGACCAGGGCTCGGCCTTCAAGGGGTACTTCATGTTCCTGCCGGACCAGGAGGCCCTGCCGGCCATCGTCCGGGCGCTGTTCGGGGGAAAGTAGGTAAGGTTAGGCCCAGAAGACATAGAAGCCGTGAAGCGGCCCTTTTCCCCGGATGGGATCGCATGGCAAACGGCGACTGTTGGATGGCAAGTTGGTGGCAATCGGAACCCCAACTTGGATTGGTCTAGATACTTGACATGCTTTATTATAATGGTGTAAAATATACAATCTTTTTCCACGGTACTCCTCCAGTCCAATCACCTTGAGAGGATATACTATGGGTTGGGAATTCTCCGTGCTGGCCACGGTGCTCCTGCCGGTGCTGGGCTCCTTCACCGTCCCGCTGGTGGGCTTGCTCTCCAAGCCGGCCCGTAATGCCTGGGCGGTGGCCATCGGGGCCGGCACCTTTTTCTTTGCCCTGACCCTGCTGCCGGCGGCCTTCTCCGGCGAGACGCACGTCTTCAGCCGGGCCATCGGGCTGGGGGTGGAGGCGGCCTTCGTGGTCGACGGGCTGTCGGTGTTCATGGCCATCGTATCCTCCTTCATCAGCACCCTGATCATCGTCTACTCCCTGGGCTACATCAAGGACTTCGGCTACCAGCAGGAGTACTACCTGATGGTGGTCCTCTTTCTGGGGGGGATGATGGGCCTGGTCTTCTCCTCCAACCTGATACTGATGTATGTCTTCTGGGAGATCACCGGCATCTGCTCCTGGCGGCTGGTGGGCTTCTTCCGAGACCGGGAGGTGATCGTCAAGGCCGACAAGACCTTCCTGACCACCTTCGGGGGCGCGGTCTTCATGCTCTTGGGCTTCGCCGTGGTCTACGCCCAGAGCGGCACCTTCGACATGCTGGCCATGCGGGGCATGCCCATCTCCGGCCTGGCGGTGGCCCTGATCACCATGGGCATCTTCGCCAAGAGCGCCACCCTGCCGTTCCACACCTGGCTGCCCGACGCCGGGGTGGCCCCGACCCCGGTCACCGCCCTGCTCCATGCCGCGGTGCTGGTCAAGATCGGGGTCTACGCCTTCGCCCGCATCTTCAACTTCACCTTCGCCATTCCGGCCGACTGGCAGTTCTACCTGATGCTGGCCGGCCTGCTCTCGGCCATGGTCTCGGCCTGCGCCGCCCTGGTGGAGACCAACATCAAGCGCATCCTGGCCTACTCCACCGTCAGCCAGATCGGCTACATCTTCATGGGCCTGGCGGCCATGAACTCTATCGGCATCGCCGGGGCCATCCTCTTCATCCTGATGCACGGGCTTTCCAAGGCCGGGCTCTTCCTGGCGGCCGGGGTCATCGAGCACGGCACCGGCACCAAGGACATCACCAAGATGGGCGGGTTGCTGCCGCTGATGCCGGTGACGGCGGTGGCCTTCCTGCTGTGCGTCTTCTCCATCGTCGGCATCCCGCCCTTCGGCGGCTTCTTCTCCAAGCTGATGGTCATCATGGGGGTGGTCCAGTCAGGCCAGATCGCCATCGGCGCCCTGGCCATCGCCACCGCGGTGCTGACCGTGGTCTATCTATTGAGACTGTTCACGCTCGTGTTCTTGGGCTCTCCGCGAGACGCCTCGATCCACGCCCACCGCGAGGGCTATCCGGTGATGGTGTGGACGGTGGCCGCCCTGGCGGTGCTCGGCCTGGCGGCCGGCATCCTGGTGCAGTACCCCATGGACGCGGTCAACATCGCCGTCCGCGACGTGCTGGGCAACCCGGCCATCCGGGACATAATGGGGATGATACACTAGACGAAATCCGAAATCCAAATATCGAAATCCAAATAGCCTTGCCGATATGAATCCGAACATCCTTCTGTGGCCGATACTGGCGCCCGTCCTGGCCGGGGTGCTGGCTCTGCTGGTGCCCAAGGGCGTCAAGTGGGTCCGCGAGGCCCTGGCGGTGGCGGCCTCGGCCCTGGTGCTCTACTTCGCCTGGACAATCTTTAGAGTCGGAGGCGAAGGCATCCGCCTTTTCGTGCCCTGGACCAGCTTCGGCATCCATTTCGACCTCTATGCCTACCACCTGCCGCGGTTCATCCTGCTGGCGGCGGCCGGCTTCGAGGTGCTGCTGGCCCTGTACTCGGCCTCGTTCATGCAGGAGAAGTGGCGTTCCAAGGAGTACTTCGCCTACTTCCTGTTCACCGCCGGGCTGACCAACGGGGCCGTCCTGGCCAACAACTTCGTGGTGCTGCTGTTCTTCTGGGAGGCGTTGCTGGTCACCCTCTACGGCATGATCTCCATCGGCAACCGGGAGGCGGTGCGCACCTCGACCAAGGCGGTCATCGTCTCCGGCATCGCCGACTTCGCCATGATCTTGGGCGTGGTCTTCGCCTGGAGGCTGACCGGCACCCTGACCATGTCCCAGATGCACATGCAGGCCGCCGGGCTGGGCGCGGCCGCTTTCGTCCTCATCGGCATTGGGGCCATGGCCAAGGCCGGGGCCATGCCGTTCCACACCTGGATCCCGGACGCGGCCGTGGACTCGCCCCTGCCGTTCATGGCCTTCCTGCCGGCCGCGCTGGAGAAGCTGCTGGGCATCTACCTGCTGGCCCGGATCAGCCTGGAGATGTTCCCCATCACCATGAACAGCCCCATGTCCATCTTCCTGATGACCGTGGGGGCGGCTACCATCTGCTTCGCCGTCTGGATGGCGCTGATACAGAAGGACTATAAGAAACTGCTCTCGTTCCACGCCATCAGCCAGGTGGGCTATATGGTGCTGGGCATCGGCACCGGGACGGCCATAGGGATTGCCGGGGGCATCTTCCACATGCTGAACCACGCCATGTACAAGTGCACCCTGTTTTTGACCGGCGGCTCGGTCGAGAAACAGGCCGGCACCACTGACCTCAAGAAGCTGGGCGGGCTCTTTTCGGCTATGCCCATCACCGCGGTCTGTTTCTGGATAGCGGCCTTCTCCATCTCCGGGGTGCCGCCGTTCAACGGCTTCGTCTCCAAGGAGATGGTTTTCCACGGGGCCTACGAGACCGGCTACCTGATATTCCCCATCGCCGCCTGGATCGGGGCCATCTTCACCTTCGCTTCGTTCCTCAAGCTGGGGCACTCCACCTACCTGGGCAAGCGCAACCTGGAGACGCCCAACCAGAAGGCCAAGGACCCGAACTGGGCCATGGCCATACCGATGATCGTCATCGCCGCCGGCTGCGTGCTGTTCGGGGTCTACGCCAAGCTGCCGCTCAAAAGCTTCATCCAGCCCATCGTCCAGGAGAGGATGGTGGAGGAGGCCTCCCTCCACGGCGGGCACGGGGGACCCTCCACCGAAATACGCCAAATTCACGAAACAACTACGGCTCAACCGGCAACGGCCGGACACGAAACGTCTCCAACTACTCAAACTTCTGCAACAATCTCTCCCGAACCCGTCAAACCAGAGCCAGCGCCCCCCGTCCATTCCCCCGTGGACGACCTGTGGCACCACAGCCACGGCTTCGCCCTGACCTCCTGGATAGCCTGGGTCTCCATGGCCTGCCTGGTTATCGCCTTCCTATTGCACCGCTACGGGGTGGCCAAGGGGCACGGCAAGGCCTACCTGGCCTCGGAGCCGGTGCACAACCTTCCGGTGGCCCGTACCCTGTACAACTGGGGGGAGGCCCGGGTTTTCGACCTCTACGAGTGGCTGGTGGGAGGGCTGCTGAAGGGCTTTGCGGTGGCCGTCTTCGCGCTCATCGACCGGGGGATCGACGCGATCTACGAGAAGCTGGTCACCTTCGTGGGCGGGGCGTCCATCAAGGTGCTGCGGGCCTATCACAACGGGGTCTACGCCAACTACCTGGCCTGGGCGGTGGGGGGCTTCGTGCTGATAGTGCTCTACCTGACGGTGATAGTCAAATAGCCGAAGGTTCTAAAGGATAAAAATGTATAAAATGTGGGAAAAGAAACGCATTAAAGTTTGCTAAGTTATGTGCAGAAAAAATAGTATTCTCTTTGTTGCTTTGGCAGCAATAGCCATGCCGGCTTTCGCCGTCACTCCGCTGTTCGGACCCAAGAAGTTCGTACGCACCTCCGGCAAGCCCAACGTTTACAACGAGACCTTGACGGTGACGGACACCACCCAACCATGCACGCTGAAGGTGTACAACGGCCAGAACGGGCAGAATAAGATTTCCAGCGCCAGTATAGTGGTGAACGGTGTTGAGGTAGTAAAGGAGAACGAGTTCAACCAGCAGGTGGACTCGATAGTGAAGCCGATTCAGTGCCGGGGTAGCAACCGGATGACTATTACGCTTAAAGCTGCGCCGCAAGGATTTATTACGGTGGGTGTATATGGCAAGTCCAGCGGGATGCAGTTGGTGTGGGAGAAGGAGTACCCTACAAATACAACGCTGGGGCCTTTTAGTTATATTAATGGCGGGATTAATCCGGACACTATGTTCTTTGTAAAAGATAACGCCGGTATATCCATTTTTAATGCGAGTGGCAATATCGTATCTACGATACCGATGACCAATGATGAATTCATTGGTGGAATATCACCAAATGGGAGGTACATTGACATTAAAAAGCCTAACCCAGTGTATTACGATTCGATGGGTATAGATGATCTTGAGCCGTTCGTTTGTTATTCGCGTATTGTTGATTTATATGGGAATCTCATTTCAAGCTATGATAAATCAACAAGAAGATCGCATGTTTCAAACGACGGCAAGCACAGCCTGGACTATTATTCCAGGGTGATGGGGCCTTCTCGCTTAGTCTTTAGGAATAATGGTTCTATCGCTGAATTTACATCAATGAATTCAATGACTACACAGGGGGCATATTCATCAAATGGCGATTTGTATGTAATTTGTTGGAGCACATTAGCTGAAGGATACGATAATACATATCAAAAACTGTGGTCTACAGTATTTAATGCATCAGACAGTTTTAAATATAGGCCAAACCCAGCCGTAGGGGGGAAACATGTTTATATATCCCCTGATGGCCAACGCATTCAGGCTAACCTTGTAGGCTGTGGCTTGTTGTTTAATGTCAATGGAAGTCTCATTAAAATAAATGATAAGCGTTTCGATTTTATTTCCTTTACTCCCGACAGTAGGTATTTCTGCGCTATTTCGTCAAATGAATTGTATTTTATTGACGCTGGTAATGGTAATATTCTATGGCAGCACTCTTCAGAAACGGGATATTATCCAATAATAGAAGCAACAGAAAACAATATTATTGCACTACGGGATGAAAGCGAGAAAGATCCAAATAGCATGTGTTGGTTAGAAATATTTACGTACGACGGCGCATTGTTATACAATTATTTATTGCCTGGTATAAAAAGAAATAAATTTGGAACGTCAGAAATAAATATTATAAAGGCTACAGATAGTGGTGAAAATGCCATTGTAGTATGGCGAAACCAAATCATGAGTTTTCAAGTTCGTTAGAAAGTGATCATGAAACGGATTCCATTGTTCGCAGTTTTTATAGCATTACTTATTAATACTAGTTTATATTGCCAAAATCCTAGTGGTAATGTAAGTTGGCCGGTATATCCGAGTATAACGTGCCATCCAATCGCTTTCTCTTATGGTGACTGGGCGGGAGAAAGTGAATGCATGCATGTGGGTGTTGATATACCCTCTAATGATGGTGAATTTGTAAATGCGATAGACAGTGGTTATATTGCATGCATTAATGATCCAGCACGTACCTTAATAGTAATAACTCCATCAACGACTTCAACTAAAGGTTGGTATTATGGTCATTTAAGTAATGTGCCCAGCTGGTTCAAGGTGGGCACATATATACAAAAAGGTGAGTACTTGGGATGTGTGGCAAAATTTGGTTACTTGCCTTCGAGTCCCCTATTTGGTTTTAATCATTTGCATTTTCAATGGGCGAGTGATAAGTTTATTACACCGAATCCAAATACTGATGATCGCACCGGATATGCCAACCCCCTAGAATACCTGACGCCACAGCCCACCCAATCGGTGCACATCAAACGAGACAGCATTTTCTTCCTGCCCGACAAGTCGCACAATCTCAAGAATCGCTTTAAACCGAATGCTGCGGGCATGGTCATCGTTTCCGGCAAGGTGGACATTGCGGTCCGTGCATACACAGACATTCAAGGCGGATGGAACGGGAAGTATGCCGGGGTGTATAAGATAGGCTACGAAATAGAAGGGCCCGATCCGTCATCAAGTTCTGATGATGTGCCGTTCAGAGTTTTAGCCGAGTTCACAGGGAAAGTAGACTTCGGTCCGGTTGGTCCCTATGATAAAATATATTTGAAATATCAAAGCCAGTTTCCTCCTGAAAACGGCTGGTTTCGCAACACCTACATCGTCACCAACTGCGGGCCGAACGCAAACCCCGGCGGGCTGGGCAACGTGCAAGAGAATTGCTGGGACACGGATAGCCTGCCGATGGGAATTTATAAAGTACGTATATATGCATGGGCTTACGGTATTGCTAGCCCGGCTAGCGAGGAAGTAAAGGTTAAAGTTGGCTACTCAAGCAATATATATGTGGCATCGAATCGCGGTACCGTGGTGGAGAAATATAATGAAGAAGGTAAATTGATAAAAACTATAATGGACCCTGTTTTTCGGACACGGTGATATGTTACACTTAGGGCTGC
>CAZFJC010000023.1:0-38882 GCA_964518765.1 uncultured bacterium | reverse complement strand
ATTTTCATTCAAAAAATATATCATATTTGGTCCGAAATCACCATGCATTACCTTAGATTTTAATACATTTAAGGGGAAATTGCAATGGAAAAGCCCAAGCTTGCGCTTGGGCTTTTCCTCCGGCCGGCTCCCGTTTAATACACCAGATGCAGTTTCAGGCTCGGGATCACCATCTCAAATATTATGTTGTTATAATGTGTCTCCCTTCCCGCCGAATATGTTATCTCCGGCCTGACCTTGAGCCTGGTGCCGCCCAGCGTCAGGGTCCAAACCAGGCCGGCCGAGACCCCCAGGATGTTGGTGTAGGCGTAGGTCTTTTGCTGGTTCTTGTCGGAGCTCAGCCCAGAATAGGTGATGTCCTCGATCATATACACCAGGTTCTGGGATCGCGAGGCTCGTGGGGTCACGTATAAAGAGAGCCGCCCTGGGGCCAGAGCCGTGCTCAGCGGCAGGGCCAGACCCAAGGAGGCTCCTTCTCCCTTGTCCTTGCTCTGGTAATACTGCCCGGAGAGGTCCAGGCCGGCCGAAAGGTAGCCTTGAATGGGCATCGCCTTGAAATCGAGTGCCAGGAAATGATTGTTCTGGGTCCAGGCGAAGGCCAATCCGACGTCCGACCACCCGGCCAGCCGCTCTCGGAACCCGAAGCTGGGGTAAGCCGACTCCACCGTGCTACCCGAGTCCGCCTGGTAGCGCAGCCAGCCGTATCCGGCCCATATCTCCCGTCCGTTGTTCCCGTCGGTCACCTCGGGGGTGGAGATATCCCCCTGCTCCGAGGCCGAGACCGTCCTCCCGAAATCATAGAAGTTGACGTTGGTCTTGCCGTAGGTGCTGCAGCCCACAACCAGCGGAAGGATCAACAGGGGGGATATAGTTCTTATTGCTCTCATGACGGCCTCCATCCGGTCTTGGCTTTGTTGCCGGCCTAGGGTTTTTCCTTCCCAGGGGCCGGCCGGCTGAGGAAAGAGGTAACCAGACAGACCGCGGCACTGCCCGCGGCGGCGATCAAGGCAGCCCTGCCCTTGCCCCGGTAGGCATCGGCCAGCCTGCTGTTGGAGACCACCTGGTAGCCGTCCGCCTGGCGGTTGCATACCAGGGCCAGCATCCCGAACCCGGCCGCCAGGGCCAAGGACCCGTAGGTCAACTGGGGAGCCTTAAGCCGCGAGGACGGCTTAGCCCGAGCGTATTTTTTTGCGGCCGGCGCCAGCTTGGCCTCGGGCGTTGCCGGAGCTATCCTGACAGTGTCCCGGGGCTGTGTTCCCAGTTTCCCCGTCAACTCCAGTGCCACCTCCCGCATTCCCCTGGTCAGGAGCACCTCAGCCCCACCGCTGTAATCCCTGACCACCGATCTCTCCACCGAGCCGGTCTCCAGGTTTATCAGTCGGATTTGGACAGAGGTTACCTGCCCTATCCGGCCTATCGAGCCGCCAATTATTCTCTGTACCGACAGGAGTCTGCCCGCCTCCACCAGACAGGAGACCTCCTCGCAGGCGCCGCTCTGCTGGAACTCGCGCTCCCTCAGGATCTCGTCGCGCCGGTTCCGCTCCATCACCTTCATTCCCTCAGTCCGCGACAGTTCGATCATAAGACGCTCGGACATGAACTCGGCGTCCGCCTCCGAGAGGCCAGCGGCCCCCAAAGGCATGACCGCCACCGTAAGGCCCGACTCCTGAGCGCCGGCCCAGGCCCAAAGGACCAGGGAGAAAACGGCCGTAAAACAGGATGCTCTTACCATTTTTCTCGCCTTATAATCCTATATTTTTATATCTAATCTCTACGATAATAGCGTATTTTTATATTAACACACCCGGAGGCCTTTGTCAAGAAAAAAATGCGCCTTCCTGGGCGCATCACCTGGCTGTTGTATCGTCCGGTTGGCCTGGGGAAGGCCGGGCTCATCCATCCCCGGTCTCCGCCCCGCCAAGTTTAACTATCCGGGCGTCCACCTCCTCGGGGGTGAGCTCGGCGAAACGCTTGGGCAGGAATCGGGCGTCGGTGCACTCCTTGACCGCCAATAGATCCATCAGCTCCAGGCGCCTGGTGTGGGCCGAGGGCCGAAATTCGGCAGCCACCTCAGCCAGGATATCCTTGAGCGGCTTCCTTCCCTCCTTTTGCAGCTCGTGCTCCCTCACCGCCCGGACGATGATGCCCTCCAGCTCGTTGCCGCTGACCGGCTGTCCGAAGGACAGCTTTGGCAGCTCCTCGGGCCCGACGTCCAGGCCCAGCTTTCTGGCCATGGCCGCGAACAGCTCCATGACCTCGGCCTCCTCCACCGGCGGGAAAAGAGGGATGTGGACGTCCAGCCGCCCTTGGCGCTTAAGGTCCACCTCCAGCAGGTCGGGACGGCTGGTGGCGAAGATCCAGATTATCTTACCCCGATTGGCGGTCTCGGCCATCTCCCGGGCCAGCATGCCGTAGATCCGGCCCGAGAGCCCGGAGTCCCCCTCCCCTCCGCCGCGCTTGCCGGTGGCCTGGTCGGCCTCGTCCACGAAGACCACCACCTGGCCCAGAGCCTTGAGGATGCTGAAGATCTTTTCCAGGTTTCCCTCGGTGGCCCCCACCCATTTCTCCCGGAAGTTCTTCATCTCCACGAAGGGAATGCCGCATTCGCCGGCGAAGCATTGCACCAGATAGGTTTTGCCGGTGCCGATGCGTCCGGTGATCAGATAGCCCATGGGGAGGGCGCTTTGGGCCCCCTTGCGGATGAGCTGGGCGTCCTGCCTCAGCCACTTCTTGGCCTCGACATGTCCGGCCACATCGTCCAGGGTGCGACGGCTCTCCATGAACTCCAGCCGGCCCATGGCCTCCTTTTCGATGGTCTCCTTACGAAGCTTGGAGAGATACGCGGCGGTTATCCTCTCCTGGTTGCGGAGGGCCCGGAGCACGATGTTCCTCACCGCCACCCGGGATAGCCCCACCATCTTGGCAGCCAGCAGGGGAAGGTCGACCTCGGAGAGCTCGGTAAAATTTTTCTCCGGCGCCACCAGGTCGGTCAGAAAATCCAACAGCTCGGCCTGGTCGGGCAGCTTTATCTGGACCTTGGCGCTGTAGGGGCTGTTGACCGCCTGCTCGTGAAGGTCGTTTAGACTCTCGGACAAAAGTACCGTAGTCAGGTTGGCCCCGGCCAGAGATGGGTCTTCGGCCCAGTTTAGAATGCGGATGAGGTTGGTGCCGGCCTCCCCGGCCAGGTAGAGGGACTCGCCCCGCGGCGCCAGGAGGTGGGCGTGGTCCAGGATGACTGCGGCCGACTTGGCCCCCGGCATTTTTGGGTTTCGCTGTTTGGCGGCCACACTCCCTAAAAAGCGGTCGATGAGCTCCAGGGCCAGCGAGGGTTGGCGCGGCAGCAGGCCCGGGGATTCCAAGGCCCTGTTCGACGATCCAGCGGCGCCGCCATCGGAGGCAAAGCTGGTGCCGTGGAACTTGTCGAACACCTGGAGGTAGGTGAAAAAGTGCTCGGCGCCCTTGTGGAAACGGAAACCCCGGCCCCGGTCGTAAGAGAGCACCACCTCGAAGGGTTCGAACATCACCCGGACCAGATATTCCTGCAGGGGCAGGAAACGCGGTCTGACCCCTTCTGGGGATGGCACCAGGTCCTTGATATTGCCAAAGATGACGAATTGGCTGACGGTATCCGAGCGGAACACCCGCCTCATCTCCTCGGCCCAGGATGTAAGAGCGACGGTCGCCATCATCCCTCCGTCTGCCGGGGAGGCATGTCCAGGAGATTCTGCGGCATGGTGGCCTCCTCCAGCCCGCCGAATAGCTCGCCGTGCTCCGACATCCACTTATTGGTGCCGTCCAACGACTGCATCACCCCGTCTAGGCGTATGGTCAGGGACTCGGGATCGCTGGCCATGGAGGCCTCCTCGTTGAGCAGGCGCACCTGGTGCTCGATCCGATTGAGCTCAGCCTCCATCACCTTGAGGCTCTCCTTGGCCTTGTTTAGGTTCTCCAGCCTTCGCCTCTGTATCTCCAGCGTCCCCTGGAGGGAGCGGTGGATGGCCGACCCCTCGGTCTCCCGGGACAACTGTTCCGAGATCCGTTTGATCTCTGATTTCAGATCCTCTTCCTTTACATTCTCGGTGATGGACCTGGTCCTTATTTTGGTAAAAAGGAGCTTGAGAAACATCCAGGCCATCTGGCTGAGGTTGCTGGTGCGTAGATCGTCCATGGCCGCCCCGGCCGACAGAGCCTGAGTGCTCCTGAGTATCTGCTGGCAGTTGTCGGCCAGGCTCCGGTAGCGAGCTTGGGATTCGCGGTCCAAGCTGTCGAAAAGATTGCTCTGCTTGGCCTGCCACAGCTGGCGCTCGGCCATCAGCTTCTGGCCCTGGACCATGCGCTGGAAGCGGGCATCGCCGGACATCAAAGCCAGGTAGCCGGCCTCGAAGGCCATTCCCAGCAGCCAGAAGGCCGGGTGGCCCAGGCCCAGGATGCCGAAGCCGATCAGGGCCAGAACATTAAGGGGCATATGCCCCATGCCCGGCACCCGGTAGCGCCAGGAGAAGGCGGCCTTGACATAGTCTAAAAAGCCCAGCTCGGACTTGGTCATGCTATAATATTATAGTGTTAGTTCGGATGGGCACCTGACGCGGGGTCAGCGCTCGGCGGTCGATGGCTCCCTGCCGTTTTCGATGCGCCGGAAGGCCTCGGAGACCTCCTCCACCCTCTCCAGGAACTCCGCGGTGCGCTGGATCTCCAGGGGATGCACATGAGGCTCGGGCACCGGCAGGTCACGAAACTCGGCCGCTATTTTCCCCGGCGCCGGGGAGAAGATCCAAACCCGGTCGCCGATATAGACCGCCTCGGTGATGGAGTGGGTGACGATAAGGACGGTGGCTTTGACCTCGGTCCACAGGTCCACCAGAAGCCTCTGCATCTCCAGCCGGGTGGGCTCGTCCAGGGCGGAAAATGGCTCGTCCATCAGTATGATCCGAGGTTTGAGGACCAAGGTTCGGGCCAGGGCCACCCGCTGTTGCTGGCCGCCGGACAGCTGGTGGGGGTATTTATGTTCATGGCCGCCCAGCCCCACCTTCTCGATCCATTCCATGGCCAGGGCGTCGATCTCGCTCTGGCCCAGGCCCAGCTCCTTTCGGTTCATCTCCAGCCCGAACTTGACGTTCTGGAAGACGGTGTACATGGGATAGGAGCTATACTTCTGGAAGACCATGCCCCGGTCGATTCCCGGGCCGACCACCGGCTCCCCGCGCACTAACACCTCGCCGGTGGTCGGCGGCAGCGACTCCTGGAACCCGGCCACCAGGTTGAGCATGGTCGACTTGCCGCAGCCGGACGGTCCCAGGATGGCCCGGAACTCCCCCTTGCCGGGGATGTCGTCGATGCAGAAGCTCAGTTCCTTGAGGGCGATGAAGGCCCGCCTGGTCCCCGGGTTCCAAACCTTGGATACGTCCCGGAACTCGATGACCGGCGGAACATGCTTATTACACTCGGCCATGCTTTTCCCCACGAAAAACACTAACCACTCGAAATTTACTTTTACCGGGTGGAGTATTGCACAGCAGCCTTTGATATTCCAATTTTGGATAATGTCCAAAGTTGACCAGGATTCCTAGTTCTTTTTTCGTAGCGTTCAGATAATTAATAACCTGCGCCCGATGCTCATCTATGATGCACGAAACCGCTTTTAATTCGAGTATAATCTTCTCAAAACATATGAAATCGGGAATGAACCTTTGCTTCAATTGTTATCCGCAATAATGGAGGGTCAATCCCTGTTGCGCCTTGAAGGGAATCCCTTGGCTCGTGAACTCGATAGCCAGGCATTCTTGATATACCGATTCCAGAAAGCCGCAACCCATTTCCTTGTATACTTTAAAACAAGCCCCTATGATTTTGTAGCTTTCATCAGCATACAGTATCTTCCCCATTTTCGCGCCTTTCGTGTGTTTCGTGGGGAATAGCTCTCATTTGGCCCTCAGGTAGGGGAACAGCGAATGGTGCAGCCGCTCCCAAAGCTTGTCGGTCAGATAGGCGATGAGCACGATCACCACCAGCACCAGGTAGATGTTTTCCCGCGGGCCCCGACGCTGGGCGATGATGATGATCTGCCCCAGGCCGCGGTCGGCGGCCACCATCTCGGCCAGGATGATGTAGGTCCAGCCCACCCCGAAGCCCAGCCGCATGGCGTGGACGATCTGGGGCAGGGCCACCGGCAGCAGCACCTTGGTGATCAGCTTGCGGCGACTGGCCCCCATGGTATAGGCCGTCTGCAGGTAGACGTTGTCTACCTCCTCCACCGCTTTGACGAACAGCGGCAACAGATAGATGACGAAGGCCAGGGCCAGGAACATGGCCTTCTGGGTCTCGCCGATGCCGAACAGGCTCATGGTCAGGGGCACCAGGGCTGGTATCGGCAGGTAGGAGAGGAAGACCGTGGTCGGCTCGAAGGCGGCCCTGGCCTTGGAGAAGGAGCCCATGAACAGACTCAGGGGGAAGGCCACCAGCAGCCCGATGGCGAAGCCCACCACCACCCGGCTGAAGCTGGCCAGAATGCTGCGGGACAGCTCGGCATCGAACCACAGCGAGTGGAAGGAGCGCACCACCTCCAGCGGCGACGGCAGTATCAGTGGGGATATCACCCGGGCCTCGGCCTCTCCCCAGGTAAGCCAGGTCCAGGCCGCTAGGATTAGAATCACCGGCACCGCCCCCAGCAGGATCCGCAGCCGGATCCCCACCGGCTCGCGCACCTTGAGCCAGCCCTGGAACTGGCGCCGGTTTCTTTTCACCGGGGCCGCATCCTGGGCCGTCTCCCCGCCCCCGCCCCGGGTCGGCGGCTTCTCCTCCCTTATGGCCGGCGCTTCCTCCCTCTGACGGTGGAAGAAAAGGTCGATAAAGGCCATTTCCCTGCAGCCGATTTATCTATCTAGTGGTCAATGACGTCGTTCTGAATGCGGCCCCCTGCTTTATTGCCGAAGATTCCGGCCCAGGTTCGTCAAAAGCAAGGAGCCCTCCCGGAAAAACATCAAGCTCTTGGGGCGGTTCGGCTCACTGCTCCGGCGGATAGACCGAGATCTCCACCCTCCGGTTCAGCGCTTGGTTGTAGGGGTTGGCCGGGTCGGCCGGCTCGTCCCAGGCCTTGCCGTCGATGGCAAACTTGTTGGGGTCGAACTTGTATTTCTTAATCAGGGCCTGCTTGACGGCGTTGGCCCGGTCCAGCGACAGCTTGTAGACCTCGTCGCGGGGGATCTTTCCCTTCATGGAGTTATCGGTGTGGCCGACGATGGAGATGACCGCCCGGGCGTACTGGCCGGAGAGCCGGCCCACCTTCTCCAGGGTGGCGTCGGCCGAGGGGTCGTAGCGGGTGTTGGGGATGGCATTGCCGAACTCGTCGTGCTCCGGCTCGAAGATGTTGGCCGAGTTGGGATAGAAGTTGATGCGGATGGTCTGGGTGAGGATGGGCTTTTCGGCCGAGACCTTAGAGAACGAGGACGGGGTGAAGACGGTGGCGTATTCGTTCTTCATGTCGGCGAAGGTGCCCTTGGCATCGAGCTTTTTGATGACCGAGAAATCCATCACCTCGTCGAAGCGCACCGGCGAGTCGATCAGCCCCAGCTCCTTGTAGACAAAGGTGACGTTCTTCCAGGTGCGCTCGAAGTTGGCCGGGCTGTTGGCGTTGAGAAAGAACTCCTTGTTCTCGGCGAAATTGGTGGCGTGGGCGTCTAGGGCCATGCCCTTGACCTCCTCCACCGACATGCCATAACCGTCGGCCATCCACTTGAAGGCTTGGGCCTTGAAGGTTTCGTCCTTCAGCTGGCGCATGCCCTCGAAGATGCCGGCCACCAGACCTTCAATGATCTCCGGGTGGTCCTTGGCGAAGTCGGCCCGGGCCGCCCAGACGTCGGCGATCAGCATGTTGGCCTCGGCGGTGGTGGTCAGGATCCTGGTGTTCTTGACCTTCTCCGGAATGTTGTAGATGTCCGGGGCCCAGGAGACGCAGGCGTCGATCTTGGGGTCGGCCACGAAGGCGGCGGCGGCCTCGAAGGCGGTGGCGGTGTATTTGTGGTTGACCTCGCCCGGCTGGACGCCGGCGTTCAGCAGCAGGTTATTGAGGAAGTACTGCGAGGGGCTGTTCTGGGCGTAGACCACCGTCTTGCCCCTAAGCTGCTGGACGCTCTGGATGGAGGAGCGGACCACGATGCCGTCGCCGCCGTTGGACCAGTCGATCTGCTGGTAGATGCGGGGAGCGGTGCGCGAGTCCTTCATCAGCTCGGGAGCGAAGAGCACCATCATGTCCAGGGTGCCCCAGAGGATGTGGCTCTCGCCCGAGGCGTAGGCGTCGCGGGCGGTCACCGGATCGTCGATCAGCTTGAGGTTGACCTTGAAGCCGTACTTCTTGAAGAAAACGCTCTCCTCGTTGGGGGCGAACCCGTGGTTGGCGGCCACGATGGGCAGCCAGCCGATCCAGACGTTGATGGGGAATTGGACCGTCTTCTCCTTCTTGTCCCACTTGTAGCTGCTGGTGCCTTTGACCGGCGGCAGCCGCTCGGCCGGCACGTACTTGTACTCGGAGACGGTGGTGATTCCCTTGGGGTCAACCGCCTCCACCGCGTTCTCGATCAGCTTGCCCAGGCCGGTGCCCTTCTTGCCCGCGCTGGGAAACAGGGTGTGCCGGAAAAGGTAGCCGGCTCCGACGATGCAGGCAGCAATGAACAGGAAGATCACCAGCTTGCCCAGGAAGGTCGGGCCCACTTTTTGAGTCTGGTCAGCCATCTCTCTTTCCTCGCTTTGTATTTAACTTCGAAAGTCGAGTGTCGGCTTTTGAAGCGATCGCCATTCTTATGCCGGAATGCTCCGTAGATTCCGTCCTCGGATTTGGGATTTCGAATTTTGAATTTTGCCGGACTCCTTGCTCAGGATCCCTGGGGCCCCATCTCCTTCTGCGGCGCCGGCGACGGGCCCTCGGCGGCCGGGGCGGCGAAGCCATAGGCGGCCTCGAACTCCATCAGGGCCTGCTCGGCCAGGGCCTTCTGCTCCTCCTCCTTAAGCTCCATCTCCTTGATGTCGATGCTGGTGGAGGCCACCCTTGCCCTTCCGGCCGCCTTGTCGCGCCGCTCGTTCAGGTATTCCTCCACCCGATTCATGGTGTCGCCCGAGCCGCCGATCTGGGTGATCATCCCCTTGGCCATCTCCTGAAGCTCGGCCTGGGCCTCCATCATTTCGGTCTCGGACAGCAGCCGCTTGAGCTTCTCGATCTTGGCCTGGGCCTCCTGCACCGCCACGTCGCGGGTCTTGACCAGCTTCTTGAAGGTGGTCTCGGACTCCACCAGCTGCTGGCGGTTCTCCTCCAGCTGCTGCTTGACCGTTTGCAGCTCCAGGGCCATCTGGCCGGCAATAGCCCGGTTGCCCACCTTGATGTTGGCAGCGATGCGGGCCGTCAGCTCCTTCTCCTTGGCCTCCAGGCTCTTGATCTGCCGCATCAGCCTCTCCACGAATCCGGCATGGGTGGCCAGGTTGTCGTTGAAGCGGGCGATCTGCTTGCGGAGGTTCTCCTTCTCGGCCTCGATCAGCACCCGCGGATTCTCCCTCTCGATGCCGGAGATAAACAAGCTGAAAAAACCCTTTAACAGGGTGGATATCCGTCGCCACATGGTTTTATCCTTTCAAAATGAACTTAAACTGATAGATTATTTTAGTTTAAATAAGGATAAATTTCAATAGTTTTCTAAAAAATAATAACAAGGCCCGGTCCATAGGCCGGGCCTTGATTCGCATAGCGAGATACTATTTATTGACCTGGAAGGTCCGGTCGCCCTTCTCCAGGAAGGCCACTATCTGTCGGGCCGCCGCCAGGCCGGCGTTGATATTGGCCTCCGAGGTCTCGGCCCCCATCTTCTTGGTGGTGGCGTGGTAACGCAGGCCCCACTTATCGGCGACCTCCAAATGGCAGTCCGGGGCGACGTCGGTGGCGTATTTCAGGTCCTCCCGCTCGGCCATGGCCTTCTTCAGGCCCTCCTCGTCGATGACCTCCTTGCGGGCGGTGTTGATCAGGGCGGCGCCCTTCTTCATCTTGGAGAGCAGGTCGTAGCCGATGGACCTCTTGGTCTGGTCGTTGGCCGGGATGTGCAGGGAGACGTAGTCGCAGTTGGCGTAGAGTTCCTCGATCTTGTCGCAGACCTTTACCCCCTCGACCTCCATCTTGGCCTTATCCACGAACGGATCGAAAGCCCAGACCTCCATGCCGAAGCCCTTGCCCAAAGCGGCTACCAGCCTACCCACGTTGCCGTAGGCGTGGATGCCCAGCTTCTTGCCTTTGAGCTCAGAGCCGTTGCCCTGGGTGAACTTGTTGCGGGCCAGGTAGAGCATCAGTCCTATGGCCAGCTCGGCCACGGCGTTGGAGTTCTGTCCGGGCGTGTTCATGGCGCAAATCCCCTTATCCGTCGCCGCCGCCAGGTCGATGTTGTCGTAGCCGGCCCCGGCCCGGACGATAACCTTCAGGTTCTTGGCAGCGCCGATGACCTCGGCGTCGGCCTTGTCCGAGCGGATGATCATGGCGTCGGCGTCGGCCACCGCAGCCAGCAGCTCCTTCTTTTCGGTGTACTTCTCCAGCTTGGTCAGCTCGTAGCCGGCCTCGGCGAATATCTTGGCGATCCCGTCCACCGCCACCTTGGCGAAAGGCTTTTCGGTCGCCAGCAACACCTTCTTCGGCATGATTCACTCCTTGTATGTTAATGTTGTTTAATAACAATCGATATTATGAAATGATATCAAAGCCCACGGCCAAAGTCAATGGAAAACCGCCGCATGGTTGCGGCGGTTTCCCTGTAGTTGGCTAATGGGCTACGAATTGGCCTTCTCGAACCTCTTGATGAATTCCACCAGTTTCTCAACCCCCTCCAGGGGCATGGCGTTGTAGATGCTGGCCCGCATGCCGCCGGTCTTGCGGTGGCCGCTTAAAGTGACCAAGCCCTCCTTGGCGGCCTCGGCCAAAAATTTCTTGTCCAGCTCCTCGGATTCGGTGCGGAAGGGGACATTCATGATCGACCGGTCCTCCTTCTTCGGCACGTGGCACTTGAACATCTTGGAGGCGTCCAGGCACTCGTAGAGCATGGCCGCCTTCCGCTCATTAATCTTTTGGATATAGGGCAGGCCGCCCTTGGCCAGCAGATCTTCGCATACTAGCTTGACAATGTAAACCGCGTAGCAGGGCGGGGTGTTGAACATGGAGCCGTTGTCAGCATGGGTCTTGTACTTGAGCATGGTCGGCGTCTCCGGCCGGCAGCGTTCGATCATGTCGTCGCGGATGATGACCACGGTCACCCCGGCCGGACCCATGTTCTTCTGGGCACCGGCGTAGATCAGGGCGAACTGGGAGACGTCCACTGGCTTTGACAGAATGTCGGACGACATGTCGCACACCAGGGGCACACCCTTGGTGTCGGGAAAAGATTTCCAGGAGGTGCCGAAGATGGTGTTGTTGCTGGTGATGTGGAAGTAGTCGGCGTCGGGGCGGAATTCCGAAGGCTTTAGCTCCGGCAGGTAGCTGAAGGCCTTGTCCTCGGAGCTGGCCACCACCTTGACGTCGCCGTAGCGAGACGCCTCTTTGATGGCCTTGGTGGACCACTCGCCGGTGTTGACGTAATCGGCCTTGTTGGTCTTGACCAGGAAGTTCAGGGGCGCCATGGCGAACTGGGTGGAGGCCCCGCCCTGCAGGAATAGCACCTTGTAGTTGTTCGGGATGTTCATCAATTCTCGGATGGCCTTCTCCGCCCCATCGATGATCGATTGGTAGGTCTTGGAGCGATGGCTCATCTCCATCACCGACATGCCGGTGCCTTGATAATTCAGCATCTCCTCCGCCGCCTTCTTGAGGACTTCCTCGGGTAGCATGCCCGGGCCGGCCGAGAAATTGAAGACCTTGCGCGCCATTTCGATCTCCTTGTTTCAAAAGATTATGGTTAATGTAATCCGTGCTAATCCGTGGCAAAGGATATGGTGGAGCTGATGGGATTCGAACCCACTACCTACGCGATGCGAACGCGCCGCTCTACCAACTGAGCTACAGCCCCACGCCTTGCCTCTTGCTGTGCTTGCCCCCTGCGTCCCGCCCTGAGCGAAGCCGAAGGGAGCTACAGCCCCACGCTTTGCCCTACGATTTACATATCGCTATAGATATTGTATCAAAAAAATAAACATTATTCAACAACTTTACCGGCAGCCCTATGGCAGGACCGTCAGCCTGGCAGTCATCACCTGGCCGCCGTCGGCGGCCAGGAAATAGACGCCCGGCGAAAGGCCGGCGGTGGCCACCAGGGACGGATGGCCGGTTCCCAGCTTCATCCTCCTGAGACACCGGCCGCTGACGTCGTAGAGGCGCGCCTCGGTCGTCCCGGAGCCGTATTCCAGGGTCGCCGCCGAGCCCCGGCGGCATGGATTTGGATAAAGCCGCAAACGGCCTTTCCCTATAATCGGTGCTGTTGGTTTGGAGGCAACGCCGGCCAGCGGAGATGAGTCGAACAGCACGTCGTTGTCGTTGTCGTAATCGTTGGCGTAGGCCCAGGACAAGCCCAGCCGGCCTTCGTACATAAGCAGACAGGGCTGGGTGTTGTGGTGCAGGCCGCCGTCGAAGGTCAGTTGCTGCTCGGCCTGCCAGGAGAGGCCGTCGTTCGAACGCCGGCGGCAGAGGTTGTAGGCGTCGTAGGGCGCGGCCTGGTACTTGGCGTAATAGACAACGTAGCCGCTGTCCGGGACGTATAGGCAGCGGGCATCATGTGAGTTCTGGTTGGCGGTCAGCCTCACCGAGTCGGTCCAGCTTGTCAAGTCCATCGACCGGCGGACGAAAATGTCCACCTGGCTGACCGATCCTCCGGTCTGCCGTTGGAAGGCCGCCAGGTAGGTTCCGTCCGGATGTTTGGTTATTCGCGGACGGTAGGCCTTGTAATTTACCGGCCGCCGCAGTGTGTCCCAATCTCCCCCCTTGGGTCGGTGGGCGATGTAGGCTCCCGCTTCCGTCCCCGAGCCGCCACGGTAGATCATGGTCAACGAGCTGTCCGGCTCAAGGATAACGGTCGGATCGTAACACTTGATGCTTGAGCTCCAGCCCAGGGACACCTGGCCCTGGAAAGTCCAGCTGGCGCCGTCCATAGAATAGGCGGTAAAGATCCGATAGGTGCCGGTCTCGTTGGAGGCATACCACAGCCTGATGGTATCCCCCGGTAGCGGCAGGGCGGCGATGGTGGCCTGGTCGGCCGCGCCGCCGACGGCCAGAGCCGGAGCGCTCCAGCTGGCTCCGCCATCGGAGGAGAATGACACATAGACGTCGGTGTTGTCCCAACTGCCGTAGGGGTTTCTCGCGATGGCTGCCATCAAGCGGCCATCGGAAAGGTTGATGACCCTTGCTTCGGTGTCGTTGGTAGTGCCGTCGGCGATTACGGTAGCTGCCTCGGCGGATAGCGTAATCAAGAGGGACAATAAAATGGTCGGGGCTGGTCGGTTCATGTTTTCCTTTCAAAGCTGATGATGGCTTCGGCCAAACTCGTGGCCGCTTTGGGAAAATGCTTCGGATCGCACCCGAAGCCCACCCGGAACCTCGACCGGTCGCCGAAGTACTCTCCGGGAACCACATGGACTCGGTGGCAACGGGCGGCATATCGGCAGAAGCTGCCGGTATTTCTCACCCCCCTGATGGCCGGGAACCATATACAGCCGTGCTCCGGGATCCTCCCCTCCAGCAGACCCTCAAGAAGCAGCGGCTCCATCGCCCGGCACAGCGCCTGCCGGTTCTGCTCCACCAAGCCTTTGGCGCGGCGCAGGTAGTGGTCAAGGCGCGAGAAGACTACAGCGGAGAGAGACTCCAGGTAGCGTGAGCCGTTGCCGTCTGACATTGTGAAAAAAGGCCAGATGCGCTCGATGGTCAGTTTGTCCGCCAGAACCCAGCCGCAGTCCAGGTGGCTCAGCCCGTAGACCTTGGACAGGCTTCCGGTCGAGATGAATATGGGATCAACTGTGCAGGCAGACTTGTCGGTCACAAACTCCCGGAAGACCTCATCCACCAAGATGCGGGCGCGCCTATTACGACGCCGCACGGCCGCAGCGATCTCCCGCAGCTCGCTCCTTGCGAGCCGAGCCCCGCTGGGGTTGTGCAGGTTGGTCAGGGCGGCCATGGCGGTGTGGCCGTCTACCAGACGCCCCAGCTCCTCCGGGTCGACCGTATAGTGAGGCGGCCGGCGCCTCAGCCATTTGATCCTGGCCCCGACGAAGGCGGCGCTCTGCCACATCGGCTGGTAGGCCGGGGTTTCACAGACGAAGGTGTCCCCTCGACGGACATGCGAGACCACCGCTAGGTAGGTGGCGTTGGTGCAACCGTTGGTCAGCAGAACGTTCCCCGGCCCCACGCCGTAGCGGGCGGCGATCCTCTCCTTGAGAACCGGGTGGCCCCAGTCGTTGTTGTACTTCTGGAGCTGTATCAGCTCGTCGACGTTCTCCCGGATAAGCTCCTCCAGCATGTCCAGAGGCTCGCTGACGTTGCTGGATATCAGCGAATGGACGCCCCTGCTTTTTGAAAGCCGGGCGTCCAGGTCCTTGAACCAGGCCAAATAGTCAGGTGCTTTCTTCATCCGAATTGCCATCCCTTTTGAAGCGGGAATCCAGAAATCTATGGGTTCCCGTTCTCGGGAGAATAACACGACCCGTCAAGCTCAGTGTCTCCGTGCCTTTGCGGCGTCCAAAGCCTTCTCCCCACACTCGGGACAGAACTTGGCGTTGGGTTCCAGCTTAGCGCCGCACTTGGCACACTTGATCTCGGCGCTGATCGGTGCGCCGCACTCCGGGCAGAACTTGGAAGGCTTGGCCAGCGGCCTCTCGCACTTGGGACAGGTGGCCCGGATCCCCTTCCGCCAGTTCTCCTCGCCCAGCTTCTTGTCCTCCTCGGCCATCTTGGCGTGGGCCCATACCTCCTCCACCGACCGGCTGGCCTGGGCGGCCGCCATCTCCACCCCCAGGTCCGGGGCGCACTCCTTGCACAGCCCCTTCTTGCTGTTCCAGCAGGCTTTGCGGCAGACCCAGGTGGAGCAGCGCGGGCACTGGATGAACTCCGGCTTCATCTCCTGGGTGGCTTCGACGAAGGCCTTGTCGTGGGCCTTCTCCCAAGCGGCCGATTTCACCTGATGGCCGATGCTGGAGGCCCGTCCCAGGGCCCCGCCCAGAAGGTTTCCCGCGATATCCAACAACCCCGAAGCCTTTCCCAACATGAACTCCTTGAAGGTGCTGCGGTAGCCGGTGCCGCACCGATTACAGGAGAACTCGAACTGGAAGCCGTTATCGGTCGACAGGTCCGAGTAATTCTTGATGAATTCGATCTTTTCGGACATCCCCCATCCTCTTTCTATGCTACTCCCAGGTGATATCCCACACCCAGGCATTGGGGTCGGACTCGTTGAGGGCCACGATGGGGTTTTTCACCCCCACCAGATCCGAAAGCCCGTGCAGGTACCCGCGGAGAACTTGGCGCATGTCCGCTGGCAGCTGCGGGAAACCGGCCACTATGAAGGATACCCTCTTCTCCCCCTTGGCTTCGATAGCCTGTGGCTCGCCGGTATCGTGGTAGGTGCGCCACAGCCGGGAGGCTTGCTTCATCAGGAAGGGAATGGTGGCGAACTGCACCAGGAAACTGTAAATGCCGGTGATGTTGGCCTTGGCCATGCCCCGTCCCACCTCGTACAGGCTGTTTTTGTGGCTGGGAAAGAGGATCTGGCCGGCCGCTAGATATATTCTGGTAGCCACCTCCTCGGACACCCAGCTGATAGGCATGGAGGTGCGGTAAGTCTTGAAGTCCTCCGGCGAAAGCGCCTGGGCTATGGCCTGCTCGGCCTCCGGCCCTTTGGCCTCGATCGCCTCCCTCAGCCAAGCGATGCCGGTCCCTTTTGTTTTGGGTTCAGAATTATCATGTTTCATGGCTAATTTCCTATTAAATTATCACAAATTCTTTTTGAGATTGCTCTCCTGCTCGTCGGGTTGAAAAGTGGCACCGAGGTCATCTACCTCGGCTATATGTCAAGGGGCGATCCTCGAGGCCCAGTTTCCGTCAGCGGCGCAAGTTGTCTTGCCGGGTTGAAATGAGCTCCGTCAATTTCAGCGCCCGCTCGATCTTTCCGCAGGCCTGGCCCATTCCCCCTGTCACCCTAAGATAGCCCGCACGCCTAACAGGTTGAAGGGTGACTCAGCTACCATCCCTCAGACAGCAAGGCGAGAAACCATCTCGGCATGATAGGGTTCGCGTCTACTTGAGCGCCCGCTCGATCCTATCGCAGGCCTCGCCCAGGTTGGCAATGGTATTGGCGTAGGAAAAACGGACATATCCCTCGCCCTCGGCGCCGAAGTTGGCCCCGGCCAGGGCGCATACTTGGCAGTCGTTCAGCAGGAAATCGGTGAATTTTCTGGAGTCCATGCCGGTCTTTCTGATGTTGACGAAGACGTAGAAGGCCCCGGCTGGGGTCCGGCACGAAAGCTTGGGAATCCTGTTGATCCTGTCGACGATGAAATCCCTCCTTTTACGGAATTCGGCCACCATGGAGTCGACCTCGTCCTGCGGGCCCTGCAGGGCCTCGATGCAGGCGGCCTGGGAAAAGGTGCAGGTGCAGGAGTTGATGTTGGTCATTAGCTGGGACATGTGCTCCACTAAGGCCTGTGGCATTATACCGTAGCCCACCCGCCACCCGGTCATAGCATAGGTCTTGGAGTAGCCGTTGAGGATGATGGCCCGCTCCAACATACCAGGAAACTGGGCGATGCTCTCGAATTTTCCTTCGTAGATCATCCGATCGTAGATCTCGTCGGCCAAAACCGGGATATCGAGCGAGGTCGAGATGTCCGCCACCTCCTTGAGGTCCTCTTTCGTCAGGATGCCGCCGGTGGGGTTGTGGGGCGAGTTTATGATGATCAGCCTGGTTCTCCGGTTCACTTTTTTCCGGAGCTCGTCAAGATCCATGCGAAAGTCGTTCTCCTCGCGCAGGGGTACCGGGATCGGCACCGCCCCGTTGAACTTGACCATCGATTGGTAGATGGGGAATCCCGGGTCGGGCACGATGCACTCGTCGCCCTCGTTCAAAAGCGCGGTGATGGCGAAGGACATGATGGGCTTGGCCCCCGGGGTGACCACCACCATGTCCGGAGTTATTTTGACGCCGATGTGCTTGGTATAGTACTCGGCGATGGCCTGGCGGTGGGCCGGCAGCCCGGCCGAAGGACCGTAGTGGGTCTGGCCGGCGTCCAGGGCCCGCTTGGCCGCCTCCTTGATGTTCTTGGGGGTGTCGAAGTCCGGCTCCCCGATCTCCAGGTGGATGACCTTCTGGCCCTCGGCCTCCAGCTTCTTGGCCTTGGCCATCATCTCGAAGGCGGTCTCCACCTTTAGCCTTTGCATGCGGTCTGCGAATTTCATGGTTACCTATCCTCTCACCACCAAGGCACCAAGACACTAAATTATTTTTTTTCTTGGTGGCCTTCGTGTCTATGTGTTTTATCTATAACTTTCCGAGTATCGCCAGCACGCCCATGACGATGAACAGCCCGCCGGCTATGTAATGAAGGATGTTCACCGGGACCACCTTGGTGATGGCCTCGCCGAACAGGGCCCCTAACAAAGTGACGCAGACCAGTGCCAGACCCCCGCCTAGGAATACCGAGAACCAGGCCTTGCTCTGAGCGCTCATAGTGATAACGGCCAGCTGGGTCTTGTCGCCCAGCTCGGCCAGCAGTAGGGTGACGAAGGCGGCGGCAAATATCTTCCAGTTCATGTCGTTATTTCAAACTTTCGATTTCCGCTTTATAACTCTGACGCATGCCCGAACGATGTCATCGTCCATCAATCTGTATTTCTTCAAAAGCTCCCATGGTTCCCCCGACTCGCCAAATCTGTCCCGCACCCCCACCATCTCCACCGGCACCGGGCACTTTTGAGCCAGCACCTCGGCCACCGCCGAGCCGAAGCCGGCCATCAGCTGATGCTCCTCGCAGGTGACCACGGCCTGGCAATCTTTCGCCGATTTGACTATCATCTTCTCGTCTATCGACTTGACGGTGTGCAGGTTTACAACCTTGGCCGAGATGCCCTTGGCGGCCAGTTTCTCGGCAGCTTTGAGCGACAGGTAGACCATCAGCCCACAGGCGAAGATCACTATATCTTTTCCGTTCCGGCAGACCTCGCCCCGTCCCAGATGGAACGGAGCCTTGGCAGAGGTGATCACCGGGGTGGGCTCACGGCCCAAACGGATGTAGACCGGCCCCGTTATCCTAGCGGCCGCCAAGGTGGCTCTGTATGCTTCATTGGAGTCGCAAGGGACGATGACCTTCATCCCGGGCAACACCCGCATCAGAGCGATCTCCTCCAACGCCTGGTGGGTGGCGCCGTCCGGGCCGACCGAAAGCCCCCCGTGGGCGCCTACTATCTTGACGTTCAGGTTTCCGTAGCAGACCGAGGTCCGGATCTGGTCCCAGGCCCGCCCCGCCAGGAACACCCCGTAGGTATTGACGAAGGGCACCTTGCCCGCCAGCGCCAGCCCACCGGCCATCCCGACCATGTTCTGCTCGGCGATTCCGCAGTCGAAAAAACGGTCTGGGAACTTCTCGGCAAATTTCGAGGTAAGCGTCGACTTGGCCAGGTCGGCGTCCAGAACTACCACGTTCGGATCCGTTTCCCCCAGCTTGAGCAGGGCGTCGGCGTAGCCGAAGCGCGTCGGCGTCTGTTCTATCGATTTGAGGTCGAGATCTCGGGCCAGCCACGAGGGTCGCCGCGCCTTGGACTTCACGGTGTTTTTGCTTTTGGCGGCCATCTTTTTATTCATACGGAGACTGGTCCAACACCAGGTCGAACGGCCAGTTCCACAGCTCAAGAAATGACGGATTGCGGCTGGCCACCACGTCCCCGATGCCCTGGTCGTAGACCGCCGAGCGCAGCTTGGCGTACACCAGCCTGCCCTTGATCCTCCCGCCGGGTCTGGCGTCGCAGTGCTCGACCACCAGGCGGCCTTCCGCGTCAGGGAACGATGATTCGTAGCCGATCATGATGCCCTCGGGCAGGGGGCGCGCCGACGACAGGCGGTAGGAGACCCAGACCCCCCTCTCCCCTCCGCCGAACCCTATCTCCCGCCCGGCCTCCAGGTCGGGCTTGAGCGATATCTCCAGCCCCGGGACGGGACGGGCCGTCCGCCGGCTCAGGGGGAAGATCACCATGATGCCGCTGGCGTTGTACCCCCCGCCGTACTCGTAGCCCGAGACGAAGGCTACCGGCGCCCCCGGCTCCCAAACGAATAGGGTGCCGTCGAGGCCCATGGCCATCTCCTTCGAAGGATCCGGCTTCGAGGAGCACCCGGCCAGGATGGCGATGAACAACGTAATCGTCAGGCGGCGTCTCATTTGCTGGGCCGTTCCTTCAAGGTCTCGCGGACCTTGGCCAACAGGTCACGGATGGGCAGCTTCTGGGGGCACTTCTCCTCGCACAGGCCACACTGGGTGCAGGCCTCGGCTCGCTGTTCCGGCTTCGGCTTCATCCACTCCCAGTACATGTACCAGGACAGGGTGAAGTTGTCGTAGCGCGCCCCCTCGTTGTAGATGGAGAAGTTCCGCGGGATATCCACCCCCTGCGGGCAGGGAAGGCAGTACTTGCAGTCGGTGCATCCGATGGCGATGGTTTCCGCATAGAACCTTTTCACCCGCTCCATCGCCTCCAGCTCCGCGTCGGAGAGCGGTCCGGCCTCGGAGGCGGTGGCCAGGTTGTCCTCCAGCTGCTCCACGGTGCTCATGCCAGAAAGGGCCAGGGTTACCTCGGGATGGTGGTACACCCAGCGCAGGGCCCAAGAGGAAGGGCTCCAGCCGCGGCCGCTCGATTCGTAGATCTCCCTCACCGCGCGCGGAGGCGTGGACAACAGGCCTCCGCGGAGAGGCTCCATGACCACCACCGCCATCCCCTTTTCCGCCGCCAACCTCAGTTCGTCGCGCCCTACCTGCTCCCCGGCGTCCATGAAGTTGTATTGGACCTGGCAGAAGGCCCAATCGTAGGCCCCGAGGATCTCCCGGAAGACCTCGGGCTTGTCGTGGAAGGAGAAGCCCAGGTGGCCGATCCTGCCCTCCTTTATCCTCTCCTGAGCCCATTCGAAAACGCCCTTGTCCCTGATGGCCGGCCAGCTCCTGGCGTTGAGCCCGTGCAGCAGGTAGAAGTCGATCCTCTCGTCATCCAGCCGTTCCAACTGCTCGGCCAGGTATTGGTCCATGTCCGCCCGTTCCTTGACGCTCCACACCGGCATCTTGGTGGCCACCTTCACCCTCCGCCGGTAGCCGTCCCTGAGCGCCTTGCCGACCACCGTTTCGCTGTTGCCCCCGTGGTAGACATAGGCCGTATCCACATAGTTGACGCCGGCATCGATGGCCCGACGTATCAGCTCTATGGCCCGAGGCACGTCGATCTTGGTCGTGTCCCCTTCTAAGAATGGCAGTCGCATGGCCCCGAAGCCGAGGATGGAGGACTGAAAATCGGCCTTGCCGAACTGGCGGTACTGCATAGGTCCTTTCCGACTCATCCCCGGCCCTTCTCCTATGCAAAGAGAAGGGGTTCAGGGTCAAATCACCATTGTTCCTGATGGATCTTCTTGAAATCGAACCTTTTGGTCGGCATCGGCATCTCTCCCGGCCTGCCCAAAGAGATGATCGATAAAGGAACGACATCGGATGGCAAATGAAGTAATCTCTGGATACCGCTCACCCTATCCCGCCGGGGATGCACCCCCAGCCAGACCGCCCCCAGCCCCAGGGCGTGGGCCGCCAGCAAAGCGTTCTGGGTGGCGGCGGCGCAGTCCTGCTCCCAATAAGCCTTGTTGCCCTCGTCGCTCAGATCCCCGCAGACGACGACGGCCGCGGCCGCCTCCCTGAGCATCTGGGCGTAGGGATGGACGTCGGTCATCTTGAGCAGAGTCTCTCTCTCCCGCACCACCACGAACCGCCAGGGTTGCTGGTTGCGGGCCGAGGGCGCGCTCATGGCCGCCTCCAATATCTTCCTCATCTTGGCCTCGGGGATCTTCCCGGGTTTGTACTTCCGGACGCTACGCCGGGTCAGTATGCACTTGAGAGCTTCCACACTTTCTCCGAAATAATGTAGTAACGTTAAACGTTGACGTTACTGCGGGTCCTATGTTAACTCTTTAAGGGCTTTGGCGCACTCCTCCCGGTTCGGAGCTTTTCCGTGCCACTCCGCCCGGTTCTCCATAAAGGACACCCCTCTGCCCTTGATGGTGCGGGCCAGTATGACGGTCGGCTTTCCCCTAGAGCCGGCGGCTCGTTCGAAGGCGCTTATCAGGGCTTCCACCCGGTGGCCGTCTACCTCCAGCACGTTCCAACGGAAAGAACGCCACTTCTCCGACAGCGGCGCCAGGCCCATCACCTGCTCCACCTGGCCGTCTATCTGCAGCCCGTTATAGTCCACAATAGCGCAGAGGTTGTCCAATTTGTAGTGGCCGGCTGCCATGGCCGCCTCCCACACCTGGCCCTCCTGAAGCTCGCCGTCTCCCAGCAGGCAGTAGATTCGGTTGGCTTTACCGTCCATCTTGAATCCCAGGGCCGTGCCCGCCGCTAGGGAGAGCCCCTGGCCCAAGGACCCGCTGGAGGCCTCCACCCCCGGTGTCTTTAGCCGGTGGGGATGGCCCTGGAGCATCGCGCCAAATTTCCGGAACTTCAGGAATTCGGACTGGTCGAAATATCCGGCCTCGCCCAGGGCAGCGTAGAGCACCGGGCAGGCGTGGCCCTTGGACAGATAGAACCGGTCCCGCCCCTCCCAGTTCGGCCTCCGGGGATCGTGCTCCATGACGTTGAAAAATAGCACCGCCAGTATCTCGGCTGAGGAAAGCGAGCCGCCGGGATGCCCCGAGCCGGCGGCATGGGTCATCTCGATGATGTCCCGGCGGATCTGCCGGGCCAACTCCTTCAGCCTGTCGGCAGGAGGCGCCATCATTATCCGGAACCTACTTCTTCACCTTGTCCCAGTCCTCCAGAAAACGTTTGATGCCGGAGTCGGTCAGCGGGTGCTGGGACAGCTGCTTGAGGACGTTGAAGGGCACGGTGGCGATGTGGGCCCCTAGCCGGGCCGACTCTAGGACGTGCACCGGGTTGCGGATGCTGGCCACGATCACCTGGGTCCTGATATCGTAGTTATGGTAGATGTGGACAATGTCGTCGATCAGGTCCATGCCCTCCTGGGAGATATCATCCAGGCGGCCGACGAATGGGCTGACGAAGGTGGCCCCGGCCTTGGCCGCCAGCAGGGCCTGGTTGGCGGAGAAGATCAGGGTGACGTTGGTCATGGCCCCCTGCCTCGACAGGGCCTTGACCGCCTTCAGCCCCTCGGTGGTCATGGGGATCTTAACGGTGATGTTCTTGTGTATCTTCAGCAGGGGCTCGGCCTCTTTGAGCATGCCCTCGGCATCCTGGCTGATGACCTCGGCCGATATCGGTCCGTCCACGATGGAGCAGATCTCTTTGACCACCTCGACGAAGTCCCGCCCCTCCTTGGCGATGAGCGAAGGATTGGTGGTCACCCCGTCCACGATACCCCAGGAGGCGGCCTCCCGTATCTCGGCCACGTTGGCGGTGTCGATAAACAGCTTCATCCGGATCTTCCTTTCTCTAGGCAAGCAGGAAGGCATGGAATGCCCTTACTGCCGATTACTATTTTGTAACTATATTTTTAAAGTATTTTACTATCTTTATTATAGGATGCACATCCTATTCGAAGAACATCCCCATCAGACCTGACTCCTCCTCCTTGCGGCGGATCACCTGGGCATCGGACAGCAGGAAGACCAGCTCGTTGGTCACCTTAACCTTGCCCGCTCCCAGATGCCCGCCGAAGGCGTTGGCCCGGTGGTCGGCCAGACAGGCATGGATATGGAAGTTGTAGGAGCCGTTCGGCTGGAGGGACACGGTGCCGGTGGCCGAGATCAGCTCCATGGGCTCGGCGAAGCTGGAGGTGGAATACTTTCCGTTGCCGATGAAGGCCCTCAGCTCCACATCGGCCAGCATGCCGGCGGCGCTTACCAGCACCGCGGTCTTTACCTTATGCTGACGGCAGGCCTGTTCCACCGAAGCCAAGAAATCCTCCTCAGGGAAAAGGCGCACGAAAAGTTTATCCCAGGATGCCTGTGTAATCATGATCAACCAGTAATAATGTTTTTGATTATTCTATCTTTTCAGGTTAGTCATTTCCTCCAACCCCAAACTATCGCGGCAAGGCTTGATAATGCTGCTCGGGGTGCGTTTTCCCATCTTCGAGCTAAGTCGAGATGGCCGAAAAAGACGCTGCTCTATAATTTGCCGGAATATCAGGATAACCAACCGATATTGAATTTCATTATACTTGAAAGGCCGATTTCTGTCAACCGCCTGCGCCCGGCATCTTTTTTAAAAATCACTGCTCAATATAAGATGGACCTTGCCGTCCAAAAGCCCGTCATCGCGCCCCAGCCCGTAATCGACCTCCACCCGGCCGACCCTGGTCGCCAGCCTGAAGCCGAAGCCGTAGCCATGTCTTATTCCGCGCTGTCCTCGACTTCCGTCCCAATAGTAGCCGGCATCCCAAAAGGGATGAAAGGAAAGGGCCCGGTCGGCGGCCAGCCTGATCTCCGCCCCCCCCCAGGCCACCTGGTCGGCCATGAACTGGTCCTCGAAATAGCCACGCAGGCTCCCGGCGCCGCCCATTACAAACTGGTCGGTCCTGGGCACCGGGCTCTCGCCGCTAACCACTGCCCGACCGTGAAGCCCGCAGAACGCATCCAGACCCGTCCAGAGGCTAGCCAGCCACTCACCGTCCCCATGAACCTTGGCCACCGTGTGCTGGTCCCCTTTCTGGGGATAGCGCTTCCGTCCGTAATCCAGCCTGCCGGAAAGCCAGGCTCCCTTGCCCCGGCCGCCGCCTTCGCGGAAATCCGCCTTGAACTGCCAGCGGGAGCTGTATTTCTGGCTGCGGGCCACTATTTGGGTTTGTCCCGGGACGACCCGCTCCAAGCCTCCGCCGATGCCCAAGATCAAATTCTCGCTCATGGTTACCGAAAGGACCGCGCTGGCCGTGGTCTGAACGTACGATGAGTCCTCCACCCGGTGGCCGACCTCGAGTTCGGCCGAAACCGGTAGGCCCAGGACGAAAGGCTCGGCATAACCCAGCTCCAGGCGGCTGTTCTCCCGCCTCGGCCTCTGCCAGTGAAGGGTGAATGACCGAGCCGTTCCGGCTATGTTGGCCAGCGACAGGCGCAGCGCCCCGGCCAGCCAGCCATTGCCCGATCCCTCGGCCTGCTGATATCCCAGGGCGCCGTAGATGCTGTGGTACGGCCTTTCGCTTACTCGGATGGCCAAAATCTCTTGGCCATATCCTCTGCCCCCCAGTTCAAGGTATGGGGGGTAGACCCGCTCGAAGAGGCCGCTTCTTTCAAGCCTGATGACGGCTGTCTTCACCCGGCGACTGTCGAAAGGTTCTGGCAGCTTCAGCCCGGCTATCCTGGCCGCGGTTCCCGCCCTGGTGATCCCATTGCCATAGAATCTAATCTCCGACAGTGTCACCCTGGGCCCCTCATCTATCACCATAGTCCGGCATATGGAATCCCGCTCCAGGCGATATCCTTCCACGTAAACGGCGGCATGGGGATATCCGTTCCGGGCATAGGCCAGGCTCACCGAGGCCAGATCTCGCTGGACGAGAAGGCTATCCAAAATGTCTCCAGGGCGCGATATCAGATATCCGCTGAGATATTCGGAAGATAGGTTCGCGTTTCCCTGGAACTCGGTCCTGCCCAAAACCAGTCCGCTTCCGACCGCGCCTCCGGGGCCCGGGGGACAAGCACCGGCCATAGCCGACAGACCGACCGCCAGCAGCGTCAGAAAGACCGTCAGCATTTTGCTCCCTGCCATCAGAAGTACGCCCTCACCTCCATACGTCCGTTGTGCCGGGCCCGGCGTCCGGGCTCGTCCCTGGCATCGTAGGATGCGGTGGCCGTCAGGTTGCGGTTGATGCGATACTCGTACTGGGCGCGCCACAGCCCGGTCCAGCCGAGCGGCCTGGAGTAGGCATACTCGGCAGCGATGTCCGGCTCCGGCCTGTCGGCGGTTCGCCTTACGGCGCCGGCCGAAATCCTGAGGGAGCCGTTGACCCCCCACTGCTTGACGGCGCCAGCCTCGCCGGCCTGCTGCCAAAAAACCACCTTAAAATCGCCCGGCGTTCGATAGCTCCTCTCTACCTTCTCCCTGCTGGCCTCGGCTTTGAGGCTGAGCTCTAAATCCCTCCGGGACTGGTAGACCGCTTCACCCCCCATATCGATCAGGTTGATCCTGCTCTCCAAGCCGCGTTCCAAGGTGCCGGCCTCCGTTTTAACCTCCTCGGCCTTCAGCCCTAATCTCAGCGTCCGGGCGGCCTGAAGCCATGCGTCCCAGCCTCGTTCCATCCTGGTCTGGGAGTGATGGCGTCCGATGAACTGATTGTCATCGTCCCGACGCCAACGCAGTTTTAGGTGATGGCTCCAAGGCTCGAGCCGATACCAGCCATCCCCCGACAGATCCAATGACGAGGAGGCGTTTCCCTGCCTGTCCCAGAGCCGGCTGGGGGCCAAGCCCAGTAGCTTGGCGGTCACCGGGCGATAGCTGGCGATCCGGGCCTGCCCTGAAAACTCGACCCTGGCCCGGGACCACCAGGCAGGGTCGAATGACGTCGAGGGATCGAAGGCGGCCGATCCCCGGACCGAAACCTCGGAAGTCCCGGTCGCCGGCCCCTCATCCCTGACTCTTTTTAGGTAGTTACCGGTGGTGTCGGGATAGAAGACGCCGGTGAAGGGATCGTAGCTATACTGGCCGGTGCCCGTCGGGACTTGGTAATATTCCTCGCGTTTCTGCTGGGTCTGGGTGAAGTTGAGCCGGTAGTCAGAGGAGATCGTCAGCGCCTGGCGCCAGGGCTTTGCCGAAAGGCGTAGCATACCCAGGTGCGACTCGATCCCCTGCCCGGGGGCACCCGGGCGAAGCCGCTTGATCCGGCTGACGTGCTCCAAACCTAGCTCGGTCGAGGGCAGGGGCTGAAACCGTAGATCGCTGGCCACTTCGTCGGCGTACCACTGCCCCGTCCATCCACCTCCCAGGCTGTCGCGCCTAAGCTCCTCCCGGCGACGGTATCTTGAACCAATCGTCCCAAGTCCCAGGGAGCGGCGGGCTCCAACCCAGGCTTCCTGGGATCTGGTAACCTGGCCATGGGCTCCTTCTATCACATCGTCGCTTCTTCCCGCCCCGCCGTCTATTTGATAAGCTCCGGCCGAAAACCAGTTTTCAAGGCTCTGGCTGGTCCTGGAGCCGCCTTCTCCCGGGAGAATAAACCACGGCCCGACCAGCTCGGCCTCCTGGCGTCGGTAGGTTGTCTTCCAGCCTCCCAGCGGCGACGCCGTGGTCCACAGCTGGAGCCTCTCCGCCGACAGGCTGTCGGACAGCCTTAGGCTGCCGTAGCCACCACCCACCCTTAGGTGCCGGCCAGGCCAATAGCTGATCTCATGCTGGTGAGACCTCCGGCCCGCCAGGGGATCGTACTGGCGCAGGTTCCGCCAGCCCTCCAGGCCCCATTCAGAGGCCAGGTCAGTCCTGGCTTGGGCCGCGCCGATCCAGAAGCTCTGCCGGACGTTCCACGCCCGGCTGGCGATCTGGAAGCCGCCCCAGGGCAGGCTGTCCCTGGACCAGCCGGCCTCGTAGCACCAGGCCGAACCTTCGTTGTCTCCATCGTCGAGGCCGGAGGCCAAATTGAGGTCGCTCCGCGACCAGGCAGCCTCGAACTCTGCCCTTCCGCCCTGCCAGCTTAACCGCGGGGAGACGGCCACCGCTTGCTGTCGCTCGGGGCGGGGGAGCCTGATCCGGGCCACATAGTCGCCGTTTTTTTGTCCTACATATACATAGTATCCGAGCAGCGGCCGGTAGCTGTAGTCTCCCTGTCCCGTACCCAGCCAGGTGAAGGTCACCCGGTAGGCGCCACCCGGCCCCACGTACACGTAGACGGTGTCGTCCCGATCGTAATCCCCGCTGTCGGAAGGGACGCCGCCGTCGGCCCAGAGCTTCGAACTGTCGTCGCCAGCCTCGGCCAAGAGCGATTTCTGGCGGTCGTCCAGCGACTGAAGAAGCGGCCGTCCCGGGTCGTCGCCGTCTGACAGGTATCCCAGCCCCAAACTCAGTCCCGGGGCCAGCCTTATCTCCAGGTCGCCCCCGGCCAGGCTGCGCCGATACTCCTCCTCGGCATACTGGTAATCCACCATGATGCGCGAATCCGCGTTGACCGGCCTCCTAGGGGTGAACGTCAGCTTGGCTTGGGCGTAGTCTATGGTATAATCCTCGGCCTCACCCCTGCGCAGCAGCTGGCCGTCGAGCCATACCCGCTCGCTATTGGGCAGCAGGGGCGGCGGAAGGCTGCTTGATTCCGAGCTCACAAGATACGGCCCCTGGATCCCGTCCTGCCCCGAAAACCTGACCGTGGCCCTTTGACCCTTGGCCACGGCGGTGACGGCCGTCGCCTGGAGGTTCTTGAGTTTGACGCCAGCCGAGGCGCCCTTGGCCTGACGCTCGGCCCCCAGCAGCCGGAAGCTGTTAAGGGTCAAATCGTAATCGCCCATGGTCACCTCCCAGTCGGGAGCCTTGGCCTGGAGATAGACCCGGTCCAGCTGGTCCAGCTCCTGGGTGCTGCCGGTGGTGGACAACGGCATCTCCTGGTCGCTGAGAAAGGCGTTCAACTCCAGGTTCTGTCCCACTCGGCCGCTGATGCTTACCTGCAGCGCCTGTTCGATCGACAGGTCCCGTCCCGAGCCTACCGCCACCGCCAATGATTTGTTCCCCCATAACTTGATGCCGCCCGATCCTTCAGCCAGCCAATCGGGAACGGCGAAAACCGGGGCCGCTGTCTCCGCCCTTGCGGAGCCGCTGTCCGGGGCCGGAGGCATTGCCGGCGGCAGGTATCTCACCGGCCCGGCGATCCCTATGGGGAGCCTGAAGAAATACGCCCTGACCGTGTCCCCCGTCGACAGCGGCCGGGCCAGGGTCGCCCGGCTGGAGGCGTAATCCATGGCGTAGTCCTGGTCGCGCCTCAGGGCGCATCCGTTGACCGAAAGCGAGTCAGACCCCTGAAGGATGGCGCAATCAGATAATTTCAGGCTCTGCCACCCGGCCTCGGCCGCGATCACCAGGCTGTCGTTAGCCGCCGGAAAATGTCCGGCTGCCACGGGCTCCGCCGAAACGGCCAGAATAGCCTGCAGCAGGAAAAAAGAAAACAAATCTACTCTGTTCCCATTTTGAATAGCCCGGAGCCGCCCAAGGCCAGCACCGAACCAACCGGACCCGGGCCCAGGGCGCAAAGGCCCGGTATCTTGTATAAACCAGAATCGGCCCAGCGTCGGCCCTGGAGCTTAAAGGCCGCGGCCCTCCCCCCTGTCAATGCCGCCCAGAGACGGCCCTGTCCGTCGAAAGCCAGGGTCTGCGGCCCGAAGCCAAGCTCCAAGGGCAGACTTTCCAGCATGACCCCGAACAAAGAGTAAAGGTCAAGCCTGGCCTCGCCGGGATAGGCCACCGCCACCAGGCCGCTGAGCATGTCGGCCGCCAGGGACCGCGGCTGGCCTCGCCCCTTAAGCTTCCACCGTCGCGTCTCCCGGAAGCCTTGGTCGCGGAAGACTACCTGTTCCTGGCCGGCGTCCAGTATGGCTGCCTCCCCGGAGGACGCCAAGTAAAAAGCGTCGATGGCGTGCCCGGAAACCGGCGAACTGAAAGCCTGTTCCCCGTTGTAGTCGTACCTGATGAAAGCGGCTCCTGTCTGATCGGCTATGCAGAAGCCCTGCATCGGGCCCCCGCCAACCAGGCATCGGGCGCTGGGTAGCGTGACCTCGAAGAGCCGCTGCCCGGCCGGACCGTATGCCTGCAAGCGCCACCCGGATCTCTCCGCCAGGAAGATCCTGCCGTCCATCGAAACCGCCAGGCCGGAGTATCGGCCCGGCTCCAAGCCCTCCATTATTATGGAGGCACTTATCCCGCTTGACGTCTCGACTCGTCCGTAACCGCCCCCCATGGAGGCGCAGCCTACAGCGAAAAACACCAAGAAAGCCGCGGCCGCATCTTTTGTCGCCCCCGACAGAATGGCACTCGTCGTTCTTCCGTCTGGAACCGCTTTCGCCGTAAAAAGCATCATCTGACCTCAGGCTGCCTGGTGATTGAAAGGAAAAGGTATCCTCCTTTTACCAGAAGGATACCCGTTTTATCAAATCCTGCAAAAACCCCTGTCAAAATCGTCCCCTCAGGGTGAGGCCGAGGCCGCCATCGGCCACCGGAATGACGTTAACCTCGACGGCCATCCCTTTCTTTTTGGGCAGGCGGTCGTTGTGGCCCTTGGCCAGCCTGGCGGCGTTGACCGCCGAAAGCAGGTGGTTCAGAAGGGCCGCGCCGGCGGCGTAGGTTACCCGACGGTAGGCGCTCTCGCTTTTCACCCGCAGGTTCCGGAAACGGTCCCATTCCTCGGCGCTCTGCCATTCCCAGGCATCGGCCTCCGAGTATATCTTGTCGGCCACGTAGGCGGCCTGGGCGGCCGGGTCGTCGGGATATAGGTCTCGGGCCTCGGCCCACTGGTACTCGTTGTACCAATCGCTGTTGGGCCACTCATAGATATTCTGATAATAGAGGTCGTCGCTCCGTCCGGAGTTGGCTCCGGCCTGGGCGGCGGCGTAGGCGATGTAATCGTCCCTCCACATGACTCCCTGGTATCGAGAGAACAGGGCGAAGGACCAGATGAGGGCCTCGGAGGCCAGGAAACCCTTAGCGTACCGCTTTTGCCCGACATAGTACTCCCCAGCGCCGGGGACGGCCAGCGACAGGAAGAATGCCTTCTTGATAGATTTCCGTTTGACCGGCTTCGCCTTCTCCAATGGCGGATCGTCTTTGTCCGCCAGAGGCGCGGCGGGCTCCCTTAAAATCGTCCCCGAGATGTCGCCGGCCAAACCCGGAGCCGTCGACGCGCGATGGGACACGGTCGCCGGGGCGGCACTCATTATACTATATATTGATAGTAGAGCAATTGCGATCGCTATTTTCCTCATTTTATCACCGCCGCCTTGCAGGTTAAGACCTTAGATCCATTGGTTCCCCTGGCCTCGACCCGGATGATGTAAACCCCGCTGGCCAGATTGGAGGTGTCCCATTTTATCTCGTTATCGGTCCTAGGGAAGGCCAGAACATCCATGTCCTGAACTATATCGCCGGCCAGATTGAAAACCTTGCAGTTGGCCGAGGAGATGTCGCCGGCGGAAAAACGTATCTTCCCCTGAATCTTTCTCACCGGGTTGGGATAGACGTAGAGGTTTGATATCGTCTCCGGCGTATCCCCATAGACGTCGTCGTGCCCCCGGACGAAACCGGTATTGGCAAAGTCCGCATGGAACTTAAACCAGCTCGAAGGCTGACTATTTGAAACCGGGAGGCTCCAGACATATAGCTTGCCATCGTCTCCGCCCACGGCTATCTCTATGGTCTTCGGATTACTATCGAGGTCCCATGCTAGGGCCGTTGAATGAGTGCCTCCGCCCATGGTAAGCGGAAACCCCGGAACTATCATCCCCTTGCCGTCATAAGCGCAGAGCCGGCCGTCGGGCGAGCCAATCAGTATCTCACCACCTAGTCTATCATCCAAATCAACTATTATCGGTGACGATTGAACTGCCTCGCTCTGGGAGATCTCCACCGGGAAACCGGTCATCAGCGTTCCGTTGTAGTTGAAGGCGTAGAGCTTATTTCCGTTGGCGACAACGATCTCATTATAAAGGTCACCGTCGATATCCCCGACAGCCGGCGAGGAAATCGAAGGTTGGGCAAAAATAAACGGCCAGCCGGTCTTAACCGTCCCATCACTGTTGAGGACATATAACCCCTTCTTATTACTGGCGATAATTTCCAACCTCCCATCGTTATCGATATCGCTCAGGGCCAATGAGGAGATCACCCAGTCCACCCAGGGCTGAAGGGCCGGAAAACCAGACAAGTTCGTTCCATCCCCCTTGAGAGCGAACACCCGACTATCTCCCGATAAGACATATAAGTCATCGCTTTGCTGGGGGGGGGCGTTGCCCTTCCCGGCCGCCGCCGGGGTGGAGCGCGTCTCCATCCCCAGGGCCACCGGGAAGCCGGTGACCGGTGTGCCGTCGCTCCTCCAGGCATGCAGTTTCTTGTCGTCGGCGGCCGCCACCACCTCCAGCGTGTCGTCGCCGTCAATGTCGGCCAGCAAAGGCGAGGAGAATACCGGCCCGTCCACCCGCGCCGGGAACCCGGGCACCGGCATCGCCCGGTTGACCGGATAGACGTGTCCGGTTTCGGTTGTGTCGAAGGCAGGCTGGGGCTGAAAACGGAACCCGTAGACGTAGCCCTCGGTCAGGGAGGTGGCCGCGCTGACGAAGACCTCGGGGGCCCCGTCCCTGTCGACGTCGCCCACCGCCGGCGACGAATAGATGTTGCCCCGCACCTTGGCCATCTCGGCCCTGATGCGGACCGTGTCCCCGCCCAGGACGTGGATGGTGTCCCGATTCATGTACCCCTGGCCGTTGGGGCGCCAGCAGTAGAGCTTTCCATTGACTCCGGGCAGGAGGACGACCTTCTGGGCCGAATCCGTGCCGAAATTCAACATGGCATAGTTGGGGCTGTTCCAGTCCACCGTGTCCCCCAAAATGACCGGAAATCCCGGCAGGTCCCATCCTACCTTGAAGCGGGCGGTCATGGTCTCCCCCGGAGCCGAGACTCCGACCATGGAGATGTGGCTGTAGGACCCGTCGTTGGCTCTGGTCGGCGGGTCAGAGGAGTCATCGAAGCGGTCGTTGTTTCCCGCGTAGAAGGCGTCACGCGGGCTGGCATAGGTGGGATAGGGAGACAGACCCCACCAGCGCTCCAGGTCCTGGATGCGGTCGGCCTCCTCTAAATCAATGGCCTTGATGTCGCCGGTCTCCAGGCTGTTGTCGGCCCAACGCTGGCGTATCAGGTCCTCGTCGATGTGGTAGACCAGCAATCCTCCGCTGCCCAGGTCGAAGGGAAGCGATATGTCGTAGTCGTCCACCTTCACCAACAGCCCCCGCTTCCACACCCTGACGCCGCTGGAATCCGATCCGTACTCGTTGGGATCGAAGTGGACCACCGTATCCGGGTTGGACTGGGCCCGGCGGTTTTCGATCAGATAATACTCGTGGCTGTTAATGGGTATCTTGACGATGTCGTTGGGGTTCTTGGCCACCCAGCGCAGGGCCACGGTAGTGTCGGTCCCGGGCGGCAACACTATCGGGTCCGCCCAGCCCAGAAAGACCTTGCTCCAGGCGGAGAGGTGCGGCGGCACGTAGGCGTTCATATTGAAGGAACCCCAAGACATGAGCTCCCACTCACCCAAAGCCACCGACTGGTAGGTGTAGTCGTAAAGGTCCGGCAGCCCCAGCTGGTGGCCGAACTCGTGGGCGATCTCGCCCTGAGAGCCCAGAACCATGCCATCCTGGCTCTGGGTCTCGGCCACGATGATGCCGTCAAAGATGGCCTCGGCCCCGCCGTTGGCCAGGATGGGCGATGACTCGTCCATCTGGATGAACACTGCGGGGATGTCGGCCCCCCAGGGATCGGTCTGCCAGCAGGAGCCGGCGTGGATCACGAGGTAGGATTGGTAGTCGCCGAAGCAAATGTTGGCTGGATCGGCATCGGCTGCCTCGATGGCGTCGCGCAGCAGCACGTAGATGCCTGCCCCCCAGTTGTCACAGCCGTTGTAGAAATCGCTGTAGAATGACATCTGATGGGGGGCGGTGTAGGCCGCCTGCAGCCCCTCAGGCACCTGCCGGAACTCTATCCACAGCTTCCCCCCGGATACCGCCCAGTAGTAGTTGCGCAGGGCCAGCATTTGTCCGTGTATGTAGACGCTGTCGTGCGGCGGCTCATGCTCAAAGTTATGTCCCTGGGCCGGGTCATTGTTGATGTAGATGGGCTGGCCGTTTCCCTGGTAATCAAAATGGCCGTCCCCGGTGGTATTGGGATCGTCATCAGGCTGGAACTGAACCTTGATGACCAGCACCTTGACGGTATCGACACCTCCGTCCTTGACCCCTTTGGACGTCTTATCTTGGCGCAGCCGTCCCAAAATGTTTCGCCGGCAGACAGCGTCGTAGTATTGTCTGGGTTGTGACCTGAGCCGTTCCAACACTGGCTTGGACAACTGCGGGGAGGACTTCAGCCTGGACAGATCGTCCCCCCGAAGTTCTGCCTGGGCAAGGGAGGCCGCCAGCAGGGTCAGTAAAATAAAGATTCTGGCCATCAGCTGAACTCGAAAAACTAGAAATTGAAGGACAGGGCGAATTTCTTGTTCTTGGTGCCGTTCATCAGCTCGCCGCCGGGCTCCAGGGCTACGTCGAAGGATATCCGACGGTATCCTACGCTTCCCCCGAAGGTGCTGGCCTCCCCCAGCGAGAATTTCGGCTCCGCCGAGTTAAGCTTGGTCCCGATGCGTCCGGCGCGATCATAGACCAGGCCGTAGCGCAGGGCCAGCTGAACGAAACCGTTGTAGACGTACTCGGTCCCGAAATGGATAACCGCTTCTTGCCACTGGCTCTTCCACCACTGGCCGCTCCAGGAGGGGCTGAAATCGACCACCGTCCGGGTGATGTCGAAGGCCGTGGTCAGCCTGGTGATGCGGCCCTCCAGCACCTTGTAGGCGATCCCCAGCCTCAGGTTGCGCGACAGCGGATCGGCCTGTTGGGCGTCGATGTAGACCAGCTTGGGGCCGAGGTTCTGGAGGTTGGCCCCCAAAGACAGCCCCTTCACCATCCCAAGGTGATAGAGGAGCCCGAGATCCACTGCCCAAGTGGTAGCCACCCCCTTGCCCTGGGTGCCCGGAGGCCCGAAGGGGGCCAGGTGCGAGTGGATCACCTTCAGATTGACGCCGGCCCCCAGGCCGGGTAGTACTATGTTTCCGTAGGATAGGGTTGGAGAGAACTCGTAGCTGGAAAACTCCCCTAGCACATTGCCCTGCTCGTCCAAATGCTGGTTCTTGCCCTCGGACAGGAAGATGATGTTGCCCCCGAAAACCCCCCAGTCCTTGACCGGCTGGGCGTAGGCAATGAATTCATAGTACATGTCGCCGACGTCCCCCCAGATCTCGGACAGCCAGGGGGAATGCATCAGGGTGGCATATCGCGGCTTGGCCTCGGCCCCAGCCTTGGAGATCTCGTCCGGAAATACTGATTCCAGCAAAAGGCGGTTCAGCCGGCGCAGCTTTCTGCCGGACAGCCTCCCCACCCCTTCGGCCACCAGGGACTTGGCCTCGGAGCCGAGCGAAGCCCTAGGGAAGTATTCCGGCTGGTAGAGGTCCTCGGCCTCGACCAGCGAGTTCAGAGCCTCCAAAACCATCCTTTGCTCCTCCTCGCCCGGCTCCTGCCCCTGGGACAGCCTGTCGAACAGCTCGGCCGAGGTCCGGCCCAGCCTCTGGCGCAGATACAGCCTGGCAGTCTTCGGTTTCTGGTCGGCCGAGTGGAGAATCTCCAACGGGAAGGCTCGATCTATCGCCTGCCGGTTTGCCTGGTGGCTGGAAACGCCCGGCTCCGGCTGGCCCAAGGCCAGCGACTGGTCGGCCACCATGCGGTTCAATTCGTCCACCAGTACGGTCACCTCCTCGGCCCTCAGGCTCTGCCGGCCGTCATAAACGGACAGCACCCTGGAGGCGGCTCCGGCCAGCCTCTCCCTGACCGCTTTTCCATCGGCCCCGGGAGCAGACCGGTCCGCCAATCTGTTTACCGCCGGTACCAGAATCGTCTCCAGGTACAAGCGGTTCAGGGTCCTGGCCTCGAGATCGCTCAGGAGGGACCGTTCGAAACGGTACTCGATCTCGCGGGAGAAGGCATCGGCCAAAAGCCTCAGGTTAAGCCGGACCAGCTCGTCGCCCTTCAGTGACATGGCGGCCAGTTGCCTGGTGGCCGGCTTCAGCTTGAACCCTTCGGCCCAGGCCGGCTGATAAAGCGGGCCGCCCCTAACGATCTTGGTCAGCTCGCCGGCCAGCACCCTCCTGAGTGAGTCGGGCTCCAGTTTGGCCCGTTTGGCCAAAACCGACTTGGCCTTCGGGCCTAACAATCTGGCCAACTGCTTTGCCGCCACATCTCTGCCATCGGCCAGCCGTTGGGCCATCAGCCTTGGGTCGGCTATATCCTCGGGATTTACCGAGTTCTTCTGATCGGTGAAAACCGACCGGTCTATGGCTTCCCACATTTCGTCCGGAACCGGCATTTCCGCCAGGGCCGCCAGCTTGAAAAGGGACCTGTCGGCCAGCAGCCCATTGAGAGCGTGCACCATCAAAACCTTATGGTCCGGACCCAGCCCACCGCCGTCCAGCGCCTTGATGGAGTCGCTGAGGGTGGAATCTAACCTGGCGGCTAGGCCAGAGGCCACAGCCGCACTGTCCCGGCCCGCCAGCGCCGCCAGCAGGCCCGGCCAGTCGGCCACGTCAGCCTGGATGAAAAGGGGCGAGCCTCCTGCCTTGACCGCCACACCCTCGGGATCTTTGATGTCCCCGGGATCCAGCATATAATCCTCCTCGCCGCCTTGGAAGCCGGCGGCCAGGCGACGCCAATCCCTGATGTCGGATGATGCCAGACGGACCCCGACCTCCCTGGAGAGGAAGGCCAGTCCGGCAGGATTGAAGTAGGTGGCGGTGGCGTCATCGGCCACGGCGCAGAAGGCGCTCCCCATGCCCGATGCCCTGGCGCCCGGCCGGATCATCAGGAAGATGGCCCCGCCCTCCGAGATGGCCCAGAGCGGGTTGGTTAAGGCCAAGAGCAATGCCGCCGTCAAAATAGTTCTTGTCATTTTCCCTCCCCTAAAAAGCTAGAGGCCTTGGTTTGCATGGCTACCTCATAATTATTATTTTACTGTACTTGCTGTCCTCCCGGCCTGCGCCCTTCATGGTCAGCCGGTAGAGGTAAACGCCGTTGGCCGGCCGATCGCCGGACTCGTCCAGGCCATCCCAGTAGACCTGCCGATAGCCGGCGCCCAGACCCGGGGCCTCAATGGTCCTGATCAGCCTCCCGGCCACAGTAAAAATCTTTATGGCTACGTCGGCATCGACCGGCAGCTGGAAGGTGAAGTGGGTGCCGCCCGGGGTGGGGTTGGGATAGCTATATACCAAGGACAGGCCAGAGTTATCATCGGCCACCAGAAAGGATCGACGCAGGGTCGAGTAGTTGCCGAAGCAGTCGTAGGCCCTGACGGTCAGAAGATGCTGCCCCGGCCCCAACCTCGGCGAGAACGAGGCCTGTCCCGAGCTGTCGCAGTCGAGATCGTAGACGAAGTAGGGGCCGAGATCTCGGTAGGGCTCGTTGTCCAGCCAGGCCCGAATTTCACCCTCGGGCACGCCCGGGGCGATGTTTACCCCCAGGGGATCGGCGATCCTGACCACTAGTGGGATGGAACCTGAGACATAGTCGCCCTCCTTGACCTCGGATCCGCCAGCCCACAATGTTATGCCCGGTCCTCTGCCATCGTTCTGCCTGGCGGTGTCCAGGCCCCCCAGCCAGATGCTGTCGGCAGTGGCCCCGGCGGCCTCTGGTCCCCCGCCCCAGGCATAGGCGCTGATTCGGCATCCGGGGATGGGGGTAGCATAGTACAGGTCGGGCATGTTGAAGTTGAAGCTGAAGCTGTCCCCGACCACCGAGGCCAGGCCCTGGACCACGGCCTCCCCCGGCTGGTAGTAGTCGACGCCGCTGCTGTCCACGAACTTCGGCAGGTCGAACACCCTCACCAGCACCTGCCCCGAGGCTAGTCCCCCTGGAGCCTCAACCCTGCCCCGTATAGTGTAGCGGCCCCGCCCCATCAGGGTGTCGGAACTCGGCGTCAGGGCCATCCTTATCTTGGCGCCGGCCAGGGCTACCCCCGGATCTCCCAGCAAGACATAGGGTCGGTTGTTATTGGCCGCGGATTGGGTGCGGTACTTGGCGGTGAAGACGCTCTGCCCAAGATCCAAACTGTCCTGGAACAGGGCAAGGTAAAGATGTTGATTGAGGATGAAATTTTCCCCGCTATAGCCCTCCCTCATATCCCCGAAGGTGGCGATGGCGCCTCCCTGGTTCAGGGCCACCAGCGACGATCCGATACAGCGGTAGTTGATGCGGTCGAAGCGGGAGATGCCGCAGGAGGCGGTGACCACGAAGGGCAGACGATCCCCGCAGGACAGGTAGGGTACATCCTCCCCCCTCAGATACCGCTCATGCCCCCAGACGAAGTAATTGCCGTGGCCGATGAAGTTGACCAGGCAGGCGCCCTCGGACCAGGCCTGCCTTAGGGCCTCGCGGGCGGCCGGCTTCACGCTTCCGGCCATCGGGTATTCGCATCCGTAGATTTTTATCTGATCGAAATGGCTGGGCAGGATGTACTTCGATAGTGCCTCCGTCTGCTGGGTATGCACCCACTCCCCCGAGTTGGGTGCGCCTTCGAAGTAATTGTCGTCGGCCATGAAAAGCGCCTTGTTCCTCCAGCCTCCCCGGGAATACCGGTAGCCGATTATCTTGTCCACCATGGTCCCGGCCTCGGACAGGCCCATGGCCGGCAGCCTGGCGATGGCAAACTGGGGATATAAAGATGTCTCCAGATGGGCGAACCAGTCATCATGTGCGTCGAACCGATATTCGCCCAGCGGGTCCGACAGGACGTCGCCCTGGTAGCTGGGAATAAGATTCACATTGGGAGATGATTTGTCCCGGTGCCGGTAGTCGTAATTGCCGTTGCCGAAAAGCAGGCAGTAGGCCGGATTGGTGCGATTCGACGCCAGATAGACGTGTTTTAAAAAGTTTCTGATGGCTGCCGGTTGACGCAGGCCGAAGCCGAACTCGTTGTATACCCACGACAGCCTGACCAACTTCAGCGGCTGAAGCCCCGGTTCCGATGCATGATGCTGGGCCAGCCTCTGGGCCGGCTGCCAGAGCTCGTCCGGCACCACCATCAGGTATCTGGCATCAAGATAGCCTGCCCTCAGATGCTGCGGAATATATTCCGCCATAGCATCCGGAACCAGCCAGACCTCGGAAGCGGCCGCTGCATACCGGTTGCCCGGCCTCCAGCCGTCCTCGAACTCGACGTAGTTCTGATAAACGTGCGGAGAAGTTATCCTCTTTGGCCGAGCCGGGTCGCTGATGTCTAGAATGATAATGCCCTCCGAGGCCAGGCCGTTAAGTCGCACCCGGTGCCTCAGGTGTCCGGTGGAATCAACCCTGAACCTGATGGCTCGGCCTACGGCCTGGTAGCCGCGGCGGTAGGCGACCTCGAACCAGTTGAAATGCAGGCCGTCCGTGGAGTCGGCCGTGTCCTTTACCAGCTCCAGGTCCAGGCGGTTGGAGTTCGAGGACACGGTGAAGCTGGAGGTGTCGTTCAACTCGCCGCTGCCCGGCGTCCCGCTCCAACGAAGATCGCGTGTGTAAGCCCCGTTGACGCCCCACCTCAGTCGGTGCCAGCCGCTGGTGGCGGCCCGGTAAGAGAGCCTGACCCGGCAGACTCCCGGGGTCAGATCGGGCAGGCTGAACGCCAGGGAATTCAATTTGGTCTGCTCCGAGCTAGTTCGCGACAGGCTGCTCCAATACCAGAGCTCCCCTGAGTTGAAGGGATTGTAGATGTCGTTCTCGAAGTGGGCCGTGTCGAGGAAGCTGGCGGGAACATAGGCGGACGAGTCGTAGGGATGGCCGTCTACTAACTCCATTCTCAACCCGGGCGCGCCCCCCCAGCCCAGCCAGTATATATTGGTGTCGCAGTAGGGATTGTGGAACTGGGGCGTCACCAATGCCGAGTTCTTCCCCCAGCCGGCCAGGTCCTGGCCGTAGAAAATAATGACATCGTCCTGGTCGAAACGGCCGTCATCCTCCCCG
>CAZFJC010000022.1:37500-40002 GCA_964518765.1 uncultured bacterium | reverse complement strand
CCCGCCAGGGGTGCTTTTCACCTTTCCCTCACGGTACTAGTTCGCTATCGGTCAGATGAGAGTATTTAGCCTTGGAGGGTGGTCCCCCCGTCTTCCCACAGGGTTTCCCGTGCCCCGTGGTACTTGGGTGTCGTCGCCAGGGAGATCGTCCCCTTTCGCCTACCGGACTTTCACCGTCTGTGGTGTGGCTTCCCAGCGCACTTCGGCTAGGGAACGATTTTTTGACTCCCCGACCCTGGTCGGTACCCAGGGTCAGCAACGAACCCGAAACCCCCGTCCCGCAACGCGCACCGGCTGTCACACGGGACCGAGTTTAGGCTGTTCCCATTTCGCTCGCCGCTACTTTGGGAATCGCGGTTGCTTTCTCTTCCTCCGGATACTAAGATGTTTCAGTTCTCCGGGTTGGCCCGGAAGGACTACTTCCGACAAGTCGTTTTGGTCCCTCCGTCTCCCGACATGACTCGGGAGGGGTTTCCCCATTCGGGCATCTCCGGATCTAAGGTTGTTTGCACCTCCCCGAAGCTTATCGCAGCTTACCACGCCCTTCATCGCCTTCATCTGCCAAGGCATCCACCATGCGCCCTTTGTAGCTTGACCAAAAAACTCAAGCCAGTGGCCATCGATCTTCGATCGACGGCGACTCAGGCTTCAGTGCCTTGTATTTTCCCCACTTGTTCCTATTCAGTTTTCAAAGAACCTGGATTTCCGAAAGCTCTTAATTATACAAGAAAAGCCGATAAATGTCAATACCTTGCGGCCGATTTTAGCTTAAAATTGTAAAATAGTTTTAACCCCTTGGAAAACTTACCCTTGCCTTTCTGGAAGCATTGCTCCCTATCCGGTTTCTTCGATTTTCTTCGGCCTTGCGAAATCAGTTTGAAGATTTTGCATCCTAATAGATGGATGGAGCCAAAATGAACCAGCCCGCTTCTCAGCGGGCTGGTAAAAACCTGGTGGAGCTAACCCGATTCTCCGCCTGCTGCCTGACTTCAAAGCCCGGCAGCGGCGGATATGCCGCCGCCTTGCTCTAGTAAGCAATCAACAGGCGCAGAAGGAAAATCTGGTGGAGCTGAAGGGATTCTCCGCCAGAGGCGGATCCGCCGTCTCTTCGATGCCCTGCCATACCGCCGGCGGAGAACCCAAAATACTGGTGGAGCTGAAGGGATTCGAACCCTCCGCTTCCTGCTTGCAAAGCAGGCGCTCTACCAACTGAGCTACAGCCCCACACCTTTTAATCCAAACGCCTAAATTCAAAAACTAAAAAAGAGCTATCCTGGCCGACGTCGCCCCAAACCCAATAGATTAGGGGTGAAGACCGACTTATAATTTTAATTATCCTCCCCCGCCCACCGCTTTACAACCAAAACCCGCGCGGCGACCGCCGACGGCGGACGCCTCGCATATGGGGATCTGGTAAGATTAGAAGCTATAGCTGGCCGAGACCTGGCCGAACACCTCGTGATCGTGCCCGCTCATCAGGTAGCCCAGGTCGAACGGCATGTCGTCGTTCAGCTTGGCGTCGATGCAGAGCTTGCCGAACTTGAGCCCCAGCCCGAAGTTGAAGGCGTAGAGGGCGTCGGTGGTGGCGCTCTCCCAGGTCCACTCGTTCATCATGGTGGGGCTCTCGGTGTACTCGATGGAGGTCTTGGTCAGCATCTTGCTAGCCCCGAACCGCACCCACAGCCACTTGAGCAGCTCGGCCTCGACGGCGGCGCTGAACCCGGGCAGGGTGAACTGGGTGGTCTTGACCTCGGAGTACATGGCCATCGCGGGGCCCAGGAAAACGTTCAGGGTGTCCTCGATGGTGGCCGTGGTATAGATCATGTGCAGGCCGCCGATCAGGGTGACGTTCTCGGCCGGCTTGTAGTTGAGCCCCAAAGCCCCGCCGACGGTCATCTGAGACTTCTCGCCGCCCACAGGCCGATAGAGGGTGGCCAGGGTGTCGGTGATGCTGGTCTTGTAGCCCAGGCTGTACATGTTGACTTCGAAGGCCGGGACTATCTTCAGCTCGTCGCTCATGCCGTAGAAGACCCGGGCGCCGAAGGCGATGGCCGATCCGCCGTCGCTCTCGATCGTCCCGCCTACCGCCGTCCCCGGGGCCGGTGGAGTGGCCACATATTCGCCGGTGAAGCTCATCATGTTGTAGGCGAAGGCGGCCTCCAGGTCGATGTTCTCACTGGGGTTCATGCTGATGCCGGCGTTGATGTGCCACATGCCCGACTTACGGTCCTCGGAATAGCCGTTGCCGGTGGAATCTGATCCCTCGCCGGTGTGCATCCCGGCGGCCCGGGCCAGGTGAAGCCCCCCGGTCATGCCGCCGAACTTCCTGGCGTAGAACAGGTGGAACTTGTTGTCCAGCTCGGGGATGACGATGCCGTAGGCCGGGTCCATGATGTCGGCGGCATTGATCAATGTTATGTCGTTGTTGAAGACGTCTTCGCCGTAGATGGCATGGTTGAAGTCGATGCCCATGGCACCCCAGGTCTGCTCCTCGTTGTTGGT
>CAZFJC010000022.1:0-35000 GCA_964518765.1 uncultured bacterium | reverse complement strand
TAAATCCACAATGGGCGTCTTTACTGAGCTTACGACCCGCACTCAGACCTGGGACTCAAGATAAGGTCTCGTCAAGGCCTTGTCCAAGTGCCGGGCAGGATTTTTTGATTGGCTCACTCCGCCTTCCATACCTCGGCCTGGAGCTCCTTCCTGAAGTACCCCTTGCTGGAGTAGGTGGGCTCGATGGTGACCAGGATCTGGTATTTGCCGGCCGGGGCCGGCTTCCCCGCGTCGTCGAGGCCGTCCCAGACCACGTAGTTGCGGCCCAGCGTCTCCCGAAACTCGGAGACCAGGGTGCGCACCGTTTTCCCGGCCGCGTCGTTGACCACGATCCTGAAATCGGCCGGCTCATACAGCTGAAGGCTGATAGTGACCCCCGGATGTTTTGAGTCTATGGTGTCCGGCGAAACGCTGTTGATATAGCCGTCGATGCCGATCCAGTAGTACTGGGCCGACTTCCTCTCCAGCACAAACACCTGCCCGTAGCGCCTCCAGATGGCGATGCCCCGGGGCGACTCGAACTCGCGCTCCCCCTCCCCCTTCCGGCCGAAGGAGGCCACGTACTTGAGCTGGTGGTCGAACTTGTGCACCATGTGGTTGACCATGTCGGTGGCGTAGACGCTGCCGTAGTAGTCGATGGCCAGGAAGCCGAAATAGGCCCCGGGCAGGAAGATGTCGTCGCCGGTGGCCTGGGCCAGGAGCCTTCCCAGCCGGTCGAACTTGCGCAGCCGTCCTGAGGCCGAATCGGCCACCACCAGGTAGGTTTCGCGCCGGTGGTTCCATTTCTCGATGCCGTCTACCATGGCGATGGCCATGGGCCGGTCCATCAGTCCGCGCCCGAACTCGCCCTGATACCTGCCCGAGGTGTCGTAGACCGCCACCCGGCCATGGCCGGCATCGGTGACGAAGATGTTGCCCCGGGCGTCGAAGGCGCAGCCGACCGGATACGATAGCTGCCCGGACCCGATGTCCCGAACATGCGACAGCCTGCCCTTCCGCATCCGAAGCAGCACCACCCGGTTGTTGTTCATGTCGGCCACACAGACCAACCCCTCCGGGGTGGCCGCCACCCCCACCGGACTGTGCAACTTGCCCTTTCCTGAGCCCAGGCCGCCATAGTAACGGACGCCGGCCAGGCCCTGGTTGTAAACCAACTGGTGCTTATCCGAGTTGATGGCGAAAACGGTCAGCTCGTCGTCGTCATCCTGGGTCTTGGGGTCGTCGGTTTCCTCCAGCCGGACGCAGGCCACCCCCTGGGGATTGGCGAAGCCGAAGCCCAGGCCCAGCACCATCCGCAGGTGGGTCGTTTTGGCCTTCTGCACCCAGGAATGGCCCGAGGGCGGGAAAACCAGCAGCGATGGCCGGTAGGCCGACTCCTGGCCTGGGGCCTGGGACGCCGCCGCCAGGGCGGCCAAGGCTATCGGGATCTTTGAGAAAAAGCGCATCATGGGACCCCCTGAGCTGAGTTACCGTGGCCGCCACCCTCCCCCAGCAGCCAGGAATAAATATAGTATCCCTCGAGCACCCTTTTGATGTACTCCCGGGTCTCGGCGATGTTGATGTCCTCCACCAGGAAATCGTCGTCCTGACGGCAGCGGTCGGACTTGAGCCAGGAGTTCATACGCCGCGGGCCGGCGTTGTAGGCGCCCAGGGCCCTCACCAACGAGCCCTGATACTGCTCCAGCAGTCTGGCCAGGAACTTGGTGCCGTAGCGGATGGAGGTGCCCGGGTGGTAGAGGGTGTCGGCCCTGAATTTCTTCGCCCCCATCAGGCGACGTCCGGTCTTGGGCATGATCTGCATCAGGCCGCGGGCACCCGCCCGGGAGCGGGCATTGGCCACGAAGCGGCTCTCCTGCCGCATCACCGCCAGGACTAGGGCCGGGTCCAGGCCGTTGTTGCCGGCCTCGGTGCGGATGGAGTGCAGGTATCGTCCCGGGTAGAGGACCTTGTAAAGCTCCCTGGGCCTGGGCCCCATCCACATACCATAGGCCCGCTTGGCCAGATGTATGGCCAGGGGGTCCTGTCCCAAACGGTGGTAGACCTGCGACAGGTGAAAAAGAGCCAAAGCGTCGTTGCCGGCGGCCTCCCTAAGACGGTCGGCCAGGCGGCGGACGTCCTCCAGCATCCCCAGCTCCAGGAGGCGGAAGGCCTGACGGTATTGGCGACGGCCGGCCAGCCACCATCCGAAGTCCGCCTGGCTGCTTTCCCAGAGGGGAAAAGCGCCTATATTAGAGGACGCGCTGTCCTCAGAGGCAATCGTTTGGCTTAGACGCCACCAGTAATAACTCATATGCTGCTCGGCCAGCACCCGATCCTTCCATCTGGCAGCCTCAGCCGTGTCCCCGGATTCACTGGCAATGCGGTAGCGCCAGTATGCGGCCGCTGGCAGCAGCCCGCTGCCGGGATACCGGATCTCTAACGTGTCCCAGGCCGCCAGGCACCTGATGATGTCGTTCTTTTTATAGAAGCACCAGCCCGCCCTGAAAAGCCCATCATCGGCATAAGGCGACGCCGGCTGGCTGGCGCTGGCCTGGCGGTAGGATTCGGCCGCTTTCTCCAACTGGCCCATCTTCTCGCGACACTTTCCTGACAGGTAATGGGCCAGTCCGGCCTCGGAGCTCTGGGGATTATTCCTAAGAAACCTGGCCAGCAGGGCCAGGGCATATCGGTACTTGCCGCGGTTGATGGCGCGATTGGCGTTTCTCAGGCTGCGGCTCATCCTTAAGGCCGCAGCCGGCTGCCCCTGGGGCGGCGCATTCCGGGTCCAAGCCATCTCCCGGGGCATCGGATCGACGTCGTCCTCGAAGGTCGGCGGGCGCTGTTTTAGGCTTTCCAAAACGGCTTCCGCCAGGTCGGGCCGGCCCGAGGCTCGGTGGCAGTCGGCCAGGTGCATCATGGCCACCTCATGAAGCAGGCTGTCCTCTTCGGACAAGACGCGAAAACGCTTGGCGGCATCCCAGAAGAACCCCAGTTTCTCGGCGTTGTAGGCCAGCATCCAACGGCAGTCGAGCGCCCGGGTCGAATGCGGCCACCGTGATATAAACTCGTTGGCCGAGGCGGTCGCGGCCAAGTGGTCTCCGGCCATGGTCAGGATGCGGCTGCGCTGGAGGCTGGAGGCAGAGTCGCCCGGCAGGCTGTCCAGCATGGCCAAGGCCAGCTGGTGCTCCAGAGCCTCCCAAAGCTCCTCGGCGCTCTTAGCGCTTGGCGTGCTGGGTGAGGGAACGGCCTCCGTTTCCTGCCCTTGGGCCTTAAGCGGCCAGGCCAGCAGCCATATCGGCAGAAACACGATGGCGATAAAGTTATTCCGCCAAGGCCTGATTCTATGCAGTGTCGAGATCATGCGGCCACCACCAGCGGCACCAGCATCTCCTCCGGTGTCATCCCGCCATGGCCGGCCGACAGGCGGACTTTGTCCTCGCCGGGCAGGAAATCGCGGAGGCTCCAGCCTCTTTTCATCGCCAGGATGAAATCGCCGACCCGATGGCTGAAAAAGGCCGGCGCCGGTACGGGCCCGTAGTATCCCCCTTCCAAAAGCCGGCGCCTGGGAAAAAGCCGGCAGGCCCGGCCCAGATGGACAGCGATGAATTTTTTGAAAGATACCGCCCGGTCGTGGTGCACATAGCAATAGGCCAGTCGGGGCTCCCCGCAAAGTGGCAGGCTGAGACATGCCGACAGCTCCGGGTGCCTCCCCAGATCGATGAAGCGCTGCGCCGGGGTGTCCGTCAGCCCGTGGTCGGCGGTGAACAGAAACAACGTTTGGCCACCGGCATGCCTTCTGACAAGCCTTTCCATGGCTCCCTCCAGCTCCATGAAATGCTCCCTGGACTGACGGCTATCCACCCCGTGGTAATGGCAGACGCTATCCAGCTCCGGCCAGTAGGCCGAAACAAAAGTCGGACCGTCGCCAGCCTCCAGTGCCCGGCTTATCCCCAGGCAGAATCCGGGCAGGCTCTGGTAGCCCAGCACGACGGCCCCCCTGGAAGAGGCCTTGACAAAATCCCCGGCGGCTATCTCGTTCGGGGTCACTACGAAGCATTTGGCCTTCAAGTACGGGAACAGCGGGGAAACCTTCAGTAGCAGGTCCATGGACACCCCGGCCCCGGGGTAGGTCCCGCCGCCGTGCCGCGGCCCGGAGAAAAGTATCTTGGATACCGAGCCCAGCTCCCGCAGGTGGGTGAACCATCCGGACACCCCGTGCTCCGAGGGGGCGGCACCGGTGGCGAAGGTGGCCACGGCGCTGGCGGTGGTCGAGGGAAACACCGAGGTCATCTGCCCCGCCAAGCGGCCCCGCAGGAAGCCGCGCCCCCCCTGCCGAACCAGAAACTCCCACCCTAGGCCGTCCAGAACCACCAATACTATTTTTTTATAGTATATAATCTGTTGGGGCGGGAGAAGCGCTTGGGGGCGGTAGCTGGTGCGGTGGCCGAATCGGGCGGCGATCGAGGTCATCAGATTGACGATGCCGCCGCCGCCGTAATCCGGCCTGACCCACTTTTCTGGGCTCAAGCCAGGACTCAATCCTCGTCCCCTCCCCCGCCCCAGGGCGGGGCGATGCCCATGGCCTGCAGCTTGCCCTCCAACTCCCGGCACTCCAGGCTGAGCTTTAGTCGGCCTCCCTCGGTTTTTAGAAGGCCGGCGCGCCCGGCCTCGGCCATCGCCTCGTCGGCTTTCCCCGAGGCTGCCAGGGCGGCTATCCTTTGCTCAACAGGCGACAGGGTCACCGAGGATAGCTTGTAATCCCTAAAAGCCTCCCAGGCCACCGGGCACCAGACGGCCACCACCTTATGGGCGATGGCTTCGGCGTAGAGGCGGATCTCCAGCTGGGCCTTGGGGTCCAGGCGCAGCCTTAAGAAGTTGAGAAGGTTGTGCAGGTCTATCTTCCAGTAGGCCTCGGTATAGGTCGATAGGGGCAGGTCCTTGCGGGCCTGCTCCCGGGCCACCCCCAGCTCGATCCGACGGCCGTATACCCGGCGGCACCGCTCCTGGATCTCCGCCTCCTCCCGGCTCAGCTCGGACCCGGCCGCCTCATCCAAAAAACCCTCGCTCCCCTGGCGGTTTCGCACCGCCTGCCTCCGCCAGCCTGTGGCAGGGGTGGCTAAAGCGGCGTCGATGGCTATGGAGTAACGGGTGGAGTACTCGTTGACGCTGGCGGTGCGGTGGCGGATCCACTGGCGCCAGCAGTCCATGGGCACCCGGAGGTGAAGCTTGATGTCGCACATCTCGAAGGGCGAGGTGTGGTCGTGCCGCATCAGGTAGCGGATCAGCTCCCGGTCGCTCTGGACCGTCTTGGTGCCGGCGCCGTACGAGACCCGAGCTGCCTGGACGATAGACTGGTCCGAGCCCAGGTAATCCACCACCCGGATGAAGCCCTGGTCCAGGACCGGAATCCTCTCGCCCAGCATGGCATCCAGTGCCGGCACCGAGACCCTGCCTATCCTGTCGTTCTTTTCATCCATACAGATAGATGTCAGCTCCCTGTTGGATTCTAGTGGGGCTCCTACTTGTTAGGTCCGAGCCAACCCATCCTTTTTTTTATGGCATCGGCCAGGTCCGTCACCTCCCTGACTCCAGCTGTCCTGGCAGCCCCCAAATATATCAGGCCGGCAGCGGCCAGGCCAACACCCAGTATGCCGGCCTTGACCCAAAGCGACACCCCTCCCATCCAGCCGACCCAAGCTCGGGTGAAGGCCCAGCCGAAGAGGCCGACTATGGCTCCGGCCGCCGCCACCCTGGCCATGGAGGCCAGCACCAGCCTAAGGTCGATCTCCTCTATCCTTCGGACGATAAGATAGACCGCGGCCACCGCGATGACGGTGTAGGCTAAAGCATGCCCCAGGGCCAGGCCGGGCACCCCCAGGGCGCCCACCGACAGAAGGTTGAACAAGGAATTGGTCAGATTGCCGGTGAAATTGAGGGCCAGCGGTGTCCAGGTGTCCTGCAGCGCATAGAAGACACGGTTGATGAACAGGTAGATGGAAAAGGAAAGCAGACCCAGCGAATAACAGGCCAAGACCGAGGTCAGAAGAACGGTGTCTCCGCCGGTAAAGCGCCCTCGCTGCATCAGCACCTGGATCAGGGGCAGGCTCATGGTGATGAAAACGGCCATGGCCGGCATGATAGCCGCCGCGCTCCATGACAGACCCTGTTCCACCTTGCGGGCCAGCCCCCCCCAGTCACCCTTGACCGCAAGCTCGGACATCCCCGGCAAAAGAACAGTCCCGATGGATACCGCCAGAAGACCATGCGGCATGACGTAGAAGGCGAAGGCGTATTGCAGGGCGGAGACGCCGCCCTGGAGCGGGATGGCCAGGTTGTTCTGCACGGAAAGGTTGATCTGGTTGAAGATGACATAGAGCACCACCGGACAGGAAAGCCTGGCCATCTTCAGCACCGCCGGGTGCCTCAGGTCCAGGGAAGGGTAATAACGGAATCCGGCCGCCCTCAGCTCCGGAGCCAGCACCAGGAATTGCAGCATAACCCCGAGGGTGGTGCCTAGGGCCAGGCCGGCCCTGCCGAATCCCGGCCAGGCCATGTAAAGGCCCAGAGTGGCCACCACCGCCAGATTGTTGAATACCGGGGCAAAGGCCGCCAGGGTGAACCGGTGGCTGGCGTTGAGTATCCCGTTGCCGATGGCCGAGAGGCCGTAGAAAAGGATCTGGGGGACGAAGTAGATGAAGAAGAAGAGAACCAACTGCCGGTCGGCCCCGCCGATCTTGAGCGTTTGCACCCTGACCAGCCAGGGGGCAGCCGCCCAGCATACCAGGGTGACCCCGGCCAGCAACAGGATGGCGGCGTTCGCCAGCCGGCTCACCCCCAGCCAGGCTTGGGCCCGATCCGCCTGCTGCAGCTGTTCCACCACCAAAGGCACCAACACCGCCGTCAGCACTCCTCCCAGCACCAGCTCGTAGATCATAGTGGGCAGGATGTGGGCCAGGTTATAGGCATCGGCCAGAGGGCTGAAGCCCAGGGCGGCACCCAGCATGGCCCACTTGGCGAACCCGGTTATCCTGGAGAACAGCGTCCCCAGGGACATCCCAGCCATCGATGAGAGCTCGCGGCTCATTGCAGGTAAAAGAAAAGGGGCTTGGTTCGACAAGCCCCGTCGTTATCCAAGCGATTCAGTGCCTCAGCCCCTGGTACAGCGAGAGGCTGCCGATGAACAGGAATCCCAGCCAGTAGATCAGCACGAAGGGAGCGGTGGCCAACTGCAGATGACGCACCGAGTACCATAGGGTGTAGCTTATATAGGCGAAAAGAAGCAGCTCCGCCACCACCGTGCCACTGAAGGCCGCCCGGTAGTGGGACGTCGCCCCGCGCCGCACGGCCGCCCTCCCTTTAAGGTTATATTTAGGGGTGCGGATAAAGGCGCTCCTCCGGTTGAAGACGGCGCCCAGCACCGCCTTGGTGTTGGTAACCGAAAGGCCGATGGCCCCGGCCATCAGAATGGGAAGAAAAAGCACCCTCCTTTTCCAGTCAGGGTAGATCTCCCTCTGGGCGTATATGTAGAAAAGCGGATAGCTGAAGGCGCTGGCGGTAAAGACGGTGGCCCCGATGAAGAAGCCCCGGGAGGCGCTGGTGGAGACCTTGATGACCATCATCGGCAGGGAGAGCAGGGCCACCAGCAGTATCACCGGGAACACCAGATGGTTGGTTAGGTGGATGGTTGCCTCCCACTTCACCTTGAATGGCAGGTCTGGGGTGCGCCAGATGCGGGGAAGCAGCTTCTTGGCGGTCTGGATGGCGCCCTTGGCCCAGCGGTACTGCTGGGCCTTGTAGCCGTTGACCTCGGCCGGCACCTCGGCCGGACAGACTACGTCGTTGACATAGACGAAGCGCCAGCCAGCCATCTGGGCCCGGTAGGAGAGATCCATGTCCTCGGTCAGGGTGTCGTCCTGCCAGTTGCCCGCCTCCACGATGGCCTTCTTTCTCCAGATGCCGGCGGTGCCGTTGAAGTTGATGAAGATGCCGTCGGCGTTCCTGGCCCCGTGCTCGATGACGAAGTGAGCGTCCAATCCGATGGTTTGGCTCCTGGTCAAGAGGCAGCTCTCTCCGTTGAGGTGCCCCCAGCGCGCCTGCACTAATCCTATATCATCGGCGGAGAAATAGGGCAGCATCCTTTTAAGGAAATCGGCCGGCGGCAGGAAATCGGCATCGAAGATGGCCAGATATTGTCCCTTGGCCACCCTCAGCCCTTCCCTCAGGGCGCCGGCTTTGAACCCGGTCCTATTAGTGCGGTGCAGGTGGATGATATCCACCCCCTTAAGCTGGTGGCGGCGGACAATACTCTCGGCCAGCTGACAAGTCTCATCGGTGGAGTCGTCCAGCACCTGGATCTCAAGCCTGTCCTTGGGGTAATCCAAGGAGCAGGCGGCCTCGATCAATCTCTCCACCACGAACTTTTCGTTGTATATAGGAAGCTGGACGGTCACCCTCGGCCATATCCGGTAGCGGCGCTTTGGCTTTTCCCTCTTACCCCGGTGCTTGCGGTAGAGATAGATCATATGATAAGCGTGCATCGAGTAGATCGACAACACTACCATCAACAACCCATAGAAGGCGAGGATGGCAATTTTTATCGGAGACATATTTAAAACCTTAAAAAAGCACTTAATCGATTATTTTATCACTTTTTTATGAATTTTACAAGTATTTTTAAGCTTCCGACCATGTTTATACAACTGTCAGGCGGCCCAATAAGACGAAGCGGCGGTAGTCGCCCGCCGCTATCTTATCTCTTTGTGATGCAAGATGATATTGTATTCTAGCATAGGCCGAGTTCCCGTAATTTGTGTTCTGAAGGCACGCCGTTGCCATCCCATCCCCGTTTCCCATAATATTCCACCAGCAGGGGCTCCAGATCGACGGTTCTGCCTTTGGAATGGCCCTCGGATAGAGGCTCGGTAAAAAACCTGGGTGGCAGGGTGTCATCGGCCCGGGTAAGACCCTCCCTGAGATTGAAAAGCCTCTCCAGATTCCAAATCCGCTCTCCAGCCAGCAATAAACCGTCAGCGTCCCTCTCTATTCCGGTCACCGCCTCCAGCATCCGGGCGTAATGATCGGGGCTGAGGGCGAAATAGGAGAACAGACAGGCCCCTATGGAATCTATGGCCGCGGTCAGATCCTGGTAGAGAATGGTGATGCCCGCCTTGCCGGCGGCCCCAAAGCGGCTGACGGGCACCGGCGTGGCTATGGCCTCGCAGCCGATGAGGAAGTTCCGCACGTGGCAGCCCCCCCGGTTCGAGGTGGCCAGCGCCAGCCCCATGCCGGCGAAACCACGGGGGTCGTAGGCCGGCAGCTCCAGGCCCTTGGAGTGCATGGCCAGCTCCGGATGCCCGAAGCGTTCCGCCAGACGCTGGCTGCCCGCGCCCAGTATTTTACCGAAGCCCAGCGACCGGCCCATCTGCTCGGTTAGGAGGACAATGGCCTCGGCGTCCCCGAAGCGCAGTTCCCGCCCTAGATCTTTTCTTATTTGGTCCGAAGCCTCCCGATCGAGGAATCCCCTCTCCGAGAGCTCCATGGCGCAGGCGATGGCGTTGCCGGCCGAGATGGTATCCAGGCCCAGCTCGTTGCAGTTGTAATTGGCGTGGACCACCGCCTCCAGATCGCTCACCCCGCACAAGGCCCCGAAGGCCCAGACAGTCTCGTACTCCGGGCCCTTGCCCTGGCGCTTCGAGGTCCGGGTGGCCCGGGAGCATGCGATGGAGCAGGCGGCGCAGGGTTCCCTTTTCACGAAGAACCTCTCCTTGAGGGTCTGGGCCGAGAGGCTGTCGTCGTCGACGAAGAAGCCCTGTTGAAAGTTTCGAGTGGGCCAGGCGCCGTAGGCGTTGATGATCTTTACCAGCACCGGGGTCCCCCACTCCTTGAGGGCGTCCTTGGTCAGCGGAGCCTCGGCCACGAAGGTCATCCACTCCTTCTTGGCTTGGTTGGCCCGGGCCGGATCCGCCACCGGCGTCACCCGATCCCCCAGCGCCACCACCGCCTTTAGATTTTTTGAGCCCATAACCGCCCCCGCCCCGCCTCGCCCGGCGGCGTGCCCCTTCTCGTTGATAATCGAGGCCAGCAGCGATAAATTCTCCCCGGCCGGCCCGATGCAGGCCACCCCGGCCCTGGGGTCCGTCCGGGAAAGAAGGACGTCGGTCGTCTGGTGGGTGTCTAGCCCCCAGACATCGGAGGCGTCCCTCAATTCGGCCTTATCACCACATAAATATAGATATATGGGCCTCTCGGCCCGACCCTCGAAAGCCACCAGGTCGTAGCCGCAGGCCTTGAGGTCCAACCCGAAGTGGCCGCCCGACGAGCACGACAGGATGGTGCCGGTCAAAGGAGAACGGGTGACCACGTTGAAGCGGCAGGAGGTGGCCGCCCCGGTGCCATTCAGGGGGTTGGCAGCGAAATATATCCGGTTTCCCGGAGTAAGCGGATCGATGCCCGGCTTCAGCTCGTCGTAGAGGTACTTGGAGCCCAAGCCCCGGCCGCCGAGAAAGTCGCGCAAGACGGCCTCGGGTATGCCCTCGGCCACCATCCTTCCCGTTGTCAGATCCACCCTTAAAAGCCTGCCATGATAGCCGCCTTTTATCTGCTGATAATCAGGCATGGAAGTACCTCACAGGTCCTTGTGGGTGCGGTAGTGGAAATGTTCGCAGCCGCGACACTTGGCGTTGGCCAGCTCCCGTATCTCCACCCGCAGCTTGTCGACATGGTGGTAGGGGCAGATCAGGCATGGGGTCACCCCGGCCGCAGCCCAATCACGGCTCTGGTGCTGCAGCCAGCCGGCGGAGGAGACTATAGCCAAGGGCGCGCTGGTGCCGACCCGCCACCGCATGGGATGGTGCAGCTCCGGGTCCGGGGCGCCGGCATAGGCCAGCCTTAGGAAGCTCAAGGCGTCCGAAATCCCTCCGGCCGCCTTGACCCCGCGCTCGGGCCCCATGGCCTGCCGCATGATGCGCATATGCTCGGGCATGGCCCCGTAGGCATCCATGCCGGTTGAGTTCTTGATGAAGTGGGCTTTGGAACGGGCCACCACCTCGGAGACCCGCCACACCTCCTCCTCGGACAGCTCCGAGGATCGGACTATTACCTTAACCGTCTCGCCGTCGGCCGCCTGGCAGACGGCGTCGATCTCCTCCAGGGTGTAGCCGGGGTCCTTCTTGAACCGCCCCACGTTGATGACCGTGTCCAGCTCCAGCTTCCCCCTGCCCTCGCCGCGCAGCTCCCGGCTCTTGAGGACGATGTGCTCGGCCATCCTGGCCTTGAGCTCGATGTCCGACCTGCCCAGGGGGAAGTCGTGGACATAGCACTCCTTGACCGGGGAACCCTTGAGAAGCAGGGGCAGGGTATCGGCGGCCTCGGCCGGATTGACGCACACCGAGGCGCAGCCCAGGGTCCTGGCCCAGTCGGCCATCTTGGCCATCTTGGGGAGCTGGGTGTCGGCCTTGAGGTCGGTAACATCCAAAAAGGAGGCGATGCGCTGGGGGGTGAAGGCCTTGATGAGCGCCGTTATCCGGTCGGCGTCGAACTCCACCAAGGGGGTGGCGGTGATGGGGTATGGTGCGGGCATGGGGTGCAGCTTTCTAGATTTTATGGCTCTTCCAGTTTTAGTGTGAGTATATTATAGATAGTGTTCGATCAACCGGTAATGCAGCATTAGCCATGGCCTTCATAATTTTTCGCTATTTATAAAATGGATAATTTAACAGAAAGGTCGAGAACTGATAGCCTTTACAGATTATGGCGTCCGAAGTCCTTTAATCAGTATGTCTTGCCCTTGGGAGCACAGAAAGATATTCTAAAACCATCTTTTTCCCTATCAAAACTTCAAAACCCTTTCTTATCAACATTATACAATGCCGCCTTCGACATGTCAATTATGGCCTCGTTCCAGCCAGGGGCTGATCCGGCACCAGCGACCATCGCTGACGGCAGATACGCAGCCTCCCAGGTCGGTGCGCAAAATTCTGGCTCCTACTTTCGAATAATTATCCAGCGTCTGAGGCGAAGGATGTCCAAAGCGGTTGAACTCGCCCACCGAGATCACCGCTATCTCCGGGCGGACCATCTCGGCCAGTCCTGGCCCGTTGTTATGGCCGGCCCCGTGGTGGGGGACCTTGAGCACGGTGCACCCGTAAAGCAAACCCTGGCGGACAAGATGCCCCTCGAGCTCCGGCCCCATGTCTCCGGTAAACAGGAATGAGTGGAACCCATATTTGATATAGCAGACGATGGAGGATTCGTTGCCGTTCTCCACCGTATCCGGGCGGCTGTAGATGAAGCCCCGGGCCGGCCAGATGCCCTGGAGGGTGTCATAGCCGCATAGGCTGTCGATCTTCACGCCCCTGGCAGCTGCCAGGTTGATGGCTTCGAGATACAAAGTTTTGTCGCACCGATGCCGGGTGGTGGTCAGCCTCTCCACCTTTACGGCCTTAAGCACCGAGGCCAGGCCTCCGCAGTGATCGGCGTCGGCGTGGGTAACCAGAAAGCGGTCGATCTTGCCTATCCCCCAAAACCGGAGGAACGGCACCACCACGTTCCGGCCGTAATCGTATACGGCCCGGCCGCCCTGTCCCGCCCCTCCGTTCCCGGCGTCGATGGCCATGGTGTATCCGTTAGGAAAGCGGATGACGGCTGCATCCCCCTGCCCCACGTCCAGGAAAAAAACCTCGAGATTGGGAGGCGCTAACAGGGCGCTACTCCAGACGACGGCGTTGGCCGAAAGCAGCATTCCGGCCAGCGCTATTTTTCGCCAGTTCCCCAGCCGCCTCCAGTAGAAAGCCAGCAATAGCGCCAGCAGATAGGCCGATACCTGAAGGACATCGGGCCTGGGCCAAGCCACGGTGGCCCAGCTCCATTTCGAGAACATCTCCACCAGCCTCAAGGTGGCCCAGCCGGCGGCATAGGCGGCCGCCGCCAGCGGGGCCGCCAGCCAGGGCGCCAGCAGGTTCATCAGGGCCATGGACAGGCCCAGGGCTAGTAGTATATTGGTCAGAGGCACCACCGCCAGGTTGGCCGCCAGCGAAACCAAAGGGATGCGGTGGAAATGCAGGGCCAACAGCGGGGTAGTGGCCAGCTGGGCGGCGGCCGATACCGCCAGCGGCATCAATAGCCATTCGTTGACCTGCGGCTGGGGGGTGACCCTCGAGAGTACTTTCTGGATGGGCCTGGTCAGGGTCAGGATGCCAAAGGTGGCGGCATAGGACAGCTGGAAGCCCACATCGAACAAGGCCTGGGGCCAGAAGGCCAGGATGGCCAGGCCGGACAAACCCAGCATGTTCAGCCCCGAGCCCTGGCGCTCGTACATGGTGCCGATGATGACCGCCGAGCTCATGATGGTGGCCCTGACGATCGAAGGCGGAGAGCCGGTCAACATGGTGTAGAATATCAGTCCGGCCATGGTGCCCATGGCCGCCCAGCGTTTGGGCAGCTGCCAAGCCCTTAGGAATAAAAAGATGATGAAGGCCACCAGGACCACGTGCAGCCCGGACACCGCCAGCACATGGGTGGTGCCGGTATCCGAGAAGGCATCCTTCACCGGCTGGGATAGGTCCTGCCTCTCCCCCAGCAGCAACCCGAGCATCAGGGCAGCCTCGTCGCCCTCCAGATGACGCCAGACCAGATTGCGCAGGTAACGCCGAGCAGGTATGACCAGCCTCGAGATGATCCAGTTGCCGCCGGTCCTCTCGATCAGCTGGGCCTGAGTGGCAGAAAGGACACCTGACACCTCCTGGTGTTCCAAATAGTAACGGTAGTCGAACCCTCCGGGATTCCTAGCCGGCGAAGGCCGCCGCCAGTTGCCGAATAAATTTAGCCTGTCGCCGTATTCCGGCACCAGGCCGGCATAATCCGAAAGGTATACCGCCGCCCTGAAACAGCACAGCCTGTCATCGATGGACTCCACCTTGCCGGTAAAGGCCCAACGGCCCTTGGAAAGCCTAGGCTCGGAGGAAACCAACGCTTGCAACTTTAGGGGCCCGGGGACTGCCGGGTCTATGGCCGACAGGCTGCGGGTCTGGTGCCACAAACAGCCTGAGCAGGCCATCAAAAGGAGCCACAACCAGCCGGATGCTTTAGACCTCCGCCAGATGAACAAGGCCGCGGCCGCCGCGGCCAGCACCGGCCAGCAAAAAAGCACGGGGATATTGAGATCATGGCCGATCAATATCCCCGCGGACATCGACAGGAACAGGCGTACCGCTGGGTACCTATCCATCTCCTGTTCAGACGTAGGATATGCGCTGCTTATCCGGCTTCTTCAGCTTCGAGGGTATGGGTTTTGGCTTCGGCGCCTGATCCGTCTCGGCCGCCGCCGGCTGCGGGGCCGGAGCCGCCGTCGGACGGATCGCTGGCCTAGCAGCAGGCTGGGGCTGTGGCCTGGCGATAGCTGGCGGCGTTACCGGCGGGCGCATCGGCTGGGGCTGGACGGCCGGAGCCGGCTTGGGGACAGGCTGCTGGAAAGTCGGCTGGGGAACGGCCTGAGGCATCGGCCGGGGCGCGGGCTCTGGCTGTCTGTATTCGGGCGCGGGGGCGGCCGGCTGACGATATTGGGGCTGGGGCGCTGGCTGGACAGGCGGACGATACTGTGGCTGGGCCGCCGGTTGAGCCGGGGGCTGGTAAGCCTGGACAGGCTGGGTCTGGGGAGGCTCGGGCTGCAGGGCCATCAGCTTCTGGGCCACATCCCTGAAGGAGACGTCTATGTTGTAGGCGTTCTCGTACGCCTTCCTAGCCTGGTCGAGCTCCCCGGCCTGCTCGTAGGCCATCCCAAGATAATAGTGCAGCCCGATGTATTCCTCGTCGGCATGGCCGGGGGTGGCGATGCCCCTCTCGAACTGCTTGATGGCGAACTTCGGCTCTCCCCTTTCCATGAAGCATAGCCCCAGCATCTCGAAGGCAGCCAGCCGCTCCTGCTCCCCCTTGGAGGCCAGCTGGAACTCGGAGATGGCCTCCTCCAGAAGTCCCATCTCCTTGTAGGATATCCCAAGGTCGTAGTGCTGGCGGTATTCCTCCTGGCCCACCTGCTGGAAGACACCCTCCTTGAACTCGGCCAGTATCTCGGACAGGGACAGAAACTCCTCCTGGGCGGCCGGGGCCTGCGGTTCGTCGGCCACGCTGAACTTGACCCGGGACTGGCGTCCACCCTCGACGATGTCCCTGCCCCAGTGCACCTTGGACTGGTCGGAGATGGATTCCCCGGCCGGCACCGGCTGGGCGTACTGTTCGGCAGCAGCCTCCGGCGCCTGAACAATGAAGCTCTGCTCCTCCTCAGGCGGAGCCTGGGGCTCCTCCCACGAAGGCTGGGCGGCCTGGGGGCTGAGATCGATCTCATGCTGGGGCGCCGTATAACTAGGGGGCTCCGGCGCCTGGAATGTCGGCGGCTGGGGCGGCGGCTGGAACGAGGGGGAGGGAGCGGCCTCTAACGCGGCCGCCGCCGGCTCGGGATGGATCTCCATGCCCGGCATGTCCACCGTGCCCTCGGGCAGCTCAGGCAGCAGCAGAGACAAGTTCTCCAGGGCCAGCTCGTTGACCGGATCCATCTCCAGCACCTTCTGGTAGATGGCCGCTGCCTGCTCCTTCAGTTCGCGGCGCCTCAAACACTCGGCCAGCCCTAGATAGGCGTCGATTATGGCCTCGGGCTGGTTCGACTCCAAAGCGATCTCCACCAGCTTCTGACGGCTGCGCAGCTCCAAAGGCTGGAGGTCGGCGATCTTCTTGTATACTTCCACCGCCCGGTCTATCTTCCCGTCCCCCAGGTACCCGCTGGCTGCGGTGTGGTACTGGTCCAGGGCCTCCTGGGTCGAGCCGATCTCCACCAACAGGTCGCCCAGCTCGATGTTGGTGGCCCAGTCTTGTTTGGCCTCCACCTCCGGCTCGGCTGGGGCAGTCTCCCGCTCCAGTATGATCTCCGGGGCCGGTGGTGCCTCGGGCTGGGGCTCCTGCCGCTGCTGCAACAGCTCCTCGATGACCCGGGCCGGTTTGATGTCGATGGTCGGGGCGGCGGCCGGGGCGGCCGGTTCGCCTCTCATGCTGCGGATGCGGGCCTCCAGGGCTTCGGCCTCTATCTGCCTGCCCTGGTCTCGATAGGCCTGGGCCAGCAGGCTGAACTCGTTGACCGCTTCCGGAATCTGTTTCTGGGCCAGGTACATCTCGGCCAGCTTGGCCCTGATGTTCAGGTTCTGCGGATTCAGCTCGACGATCTGGGTGTACACCGGGAAGGCCAAGTCCTGCCTTCCCTCCTTCATCTTGCGCTCGGCATACTCCAGCAGGTTGGTGATGGCCTCGTTGACCAGGCCTTGGTGGATATAGAGCTCGCCCAGGGTTTTGTAGAGCTCGGCGTCATCCTTCCGGTAGCGCAGTATCTTGCGGCAGATGGCGATGGCGTTATTGTAAAGGGCGTCGTTGCTGTAGAACCTCATCGCCTCGAGGTAGTTGCCGATGGCCTCGTCGACGTTGTTCAGCTTGACGTAGGCATCTCCTATGTAGTTGTAGACGCCGGCGTTGCCAGGCTCGGCCTCGAGCACCTTCTTGTACTCGACCACCGCCTTGGCGTAATCGCCCTTCTGGAAGAGCTCCTGCGCCTTGTTCCTTATCTGGTCAACCTTGGCCACGATTCACTGCATCAACTGGTTCTGATTTCTGACTTTTGATTTCAGTCTTGCTAGAAGGCGTATTCCTGTCCCAGGTTAAGCTCGGTCTGCGAGTCCTCCTCCTCGGCCGGCACCAGCCCCAGGTTATAGGCCACCGTCTGCACCACCGCCGCGTCGATCATCTCCTTCTCTTGGAGGCAGCCCTCCATCAGGGCGTTGTCGCAGACGGCATTGACCAGCCGCGGCCTCCCCTGGGAATAGCGGGCGATGAGGTCGTAGGCGGTCTCGGTGAACAGCTCCTCCTCGCGTCCGGCGATAACCAGCCGGTGCTGTATGTACTCCCTGACCGAGGCCGGGTCCAGCGGCTCTAGGTGGTAGCGCACCGCCACCCGCTGGTTGAGGGAGACGTCGGCCAGCAGATTCTGGTTTACCTCCACCATGCCGAACATGATAAAGGTTATCAGCCTGGTGTCGGAAAGCTCCAGGTTGAGAAGCCCCCGGATCTCCTCGAGTATCGGCTGGCCCCTCAGCAGGTTGGCCTCGTCGATAAGGATCACCGGTTTACGGCCCTCGGCGTGCAGCTCCATCAGGCGGCGGGCCACCGCCGTGGAGATCTGGGTCTTCTCCTCCTGCAGGTCGCGCACCCCCAGCAGCATGCCGATCCGCTTCAGGAACCACTGGGGGCTGAAATCGGCGTGGGTCAGCACCAGCAGGGCCGTCTCGAAACGCCCGTCCTCACGGAGGATCTCCAGCAGACGCCGGGCCAGCATGGTCTTGCCGGCCCCTACTTCGCCGGTCAGCACCCCCAGGCCCCGCATCCGCTCGGCTACGTGGGCCAGATGCATCACCGCCTGGCTGTGCTGAGGGCTGTCGTAGTAGAAGCGGTTGTCCGGCACGTTGGAGAAGGGATCGCCGCTCAGCTTGAAGAAGCGTTCGTAGTCCATGGGTGCTCCTTGTGGGTCGTTACAGGAATGACAGCCCCTGGTCCTTGAGGTATATCTCCTCCCTCTCCTCTTGCTCCGGAGAGGCCTGGGCCTCGGCCGCTTCCGCGGCCGTGACCGGAGTCTCGGACGTTGGGAACGGCGCCGGCTCCTGTATCATCGCTGCCTCGGCCGGCTGGGGCGGCAGAGCCGGCTCCGGATTGATCTCTGCCTCAGTAAATAGTGGCTTCGTCGGCAGGATCGCCTCCGGCGTGGCCGGACTCTCTGCCCGAAGCGGGGGGGCCAATTCCGGCTGCGGCTCCGGCACTGTGGCTGAGGGTGGGGCCTCGGGCTCAGGCTGGGCTTGGGCTTTGAGCTGGGCCTCTATTCTCCGCAGCCTGGCGGCCACGTCCTTGTAGGTAATGTCGAGGATGTAGACCTGCTCGTACTCGCCCAGGGCCTTGGCCAGGTCCCCCATCTGCTCGTGGGCCAGCCCCAAGTTGTAGTGCAGCCCAACGTACTCGTTGTCCAGGAACTTTTTTATGGAAAGCCCCTGGTGTAGCACCTCCTTGGCCAGCCCGAAGTCCCCCTGCTCCAGAAAGGACACCGCCAGCATCTCGTAGGCCTTGAGCTGCCGACCGCCACCCTTGATGGCTTGCTGGAACTCGATGATGGCCTCGTCCCTTAGCCCCTCGGAACGAAAGAGGACCCCCAGCTCGTAGTAGGGCTCGTAGGCCTCGTCTATCTTGGTCCAGGCCGCCTCCTGAAAAGCCCGGCCGGCCGTGTAGAAATCCTCCCTCAGCTTGGCCTGGTCGACCTCGCTGCTGTCCTGCAGAGCCAGGACCTTGGAAAGTGCCTCCTCGTTGGTCGGGTCGCGTTCCAGAATCTTCTGGTATACTGCTTTAGCCTTTCGGGTGAATCCCCGGCGCTGCAGCACCCTGGCGTAGGACAGCTGGGTCTCCAGGATCTTCCTCGGCTGGCCCATCTTCAGGGCCACGTCCACTAGACGTCGGTAGGGGGCGATGTCGGCCGGCTCGGGCGCCGATTCCGAAGTGTCGGATAACAGCTGATCGTTCAGCAACTTTACCCGTGCCGCCAGATCCCGCAGCCCGGGGTTCTCAGGCAGAATCCCGGCTATCTTCTGATAGCAGACGCTGATGGCGGTAAAGTCGGAGCGGAGCTTAAGCTGATCGGCGTATTTCAGCCATTCCCGGACGGTGCCGCTTTTAAGGCCCATCCTGAAATACAACTCGCCGGCCTTATTATATAACTCTATACGCTCCCTGTCAATAGCTAATATCCGGCGGCAGGCCACGATGCCCCGCCCGTAGTCGCCGGACTTTTCGGCCAGCCTCAGGGTCTTCTCGAACTGGTCCAGGGCCTTGCGCGAATCGTCGCACTGCAGATATACGTCGGCCAGGATCAGGCTGAACTCGGTGTCCTCAGAGTCGAACAGCAACACCTGCTCCGAGGCCCGCCTGGCCTTCTCCCACTCGCCCTTCAGGAAAAACTGTCGCCCCTGTTCCTTGAGCCTGGCCACCTCAGCCATAGCGTGTTGCTTTCTTTTTCATCTCTCCTCTCCCGACCCCTGTCCGAGGGCTCCCCACCGATATCATATCACCCAACCGTCCCATAGGGGAAACCATCAAAACCTCGCAACCCCATTCTCAAAGCTGGTCGATCGACCTTTTAACCGCCTCCTGCGCCCTGGTGCACATCTCGGCCGCCCTGGCGGAGAGCTCTTCAGCCTTTCTGGTGTGTTCCTCCTTGAACTTAACGTCCCTGATGGAAGGCAGGTTAATGAGCACGTTGAGGGCCGCGCCCTCGGCCCCGGCCCTGGCCATCAACGCTGCCACCCCGGCGTCCGAGGCCGAATTGGCGTTGCCCTTCTCGGCCACCTCCAGCGCCAGTTCCAGAGCCTCCAGACAGGCGGCCGCCGTCCCCAGGGGTACCGCCGCCGCCTTCTGGTATCCCAGCTCCATGGCCTCCTCCCTGGCCCTCTTCTGCTCCTCGCTGGCCTTGGGCAGGCGCATGGCCTCCATCAGGTCGTTGAAGGCGTCGGTGTCGTCGTCCACCGCCCTCAGTAGCCGATCTTTTACGGCCTGCGCCCTCTCGGCCAGTTCGGCCAGCTCCTCCCAGGCTGTCTCGTATCCCTTCTTTCCCACCGTCAGATTGGCCACCATGGCCGCCAGGGCCGCCGCCAGGCTTCCGGCCAGGGCCGCCACCGATCCCCCGCCCGGAGCCGGAGACTCGGTGGACACCTCGTCCACGAATCCCTTCGCTGTCAGCGATATCAAGGGGCGGGGTTTCTCGAAATTATATTCGATGATCTTTTTACCCGGATCGAATTCGCCCAGCTGGTCCAGCCCCATGGACCTGACGGCCATCTCTATCAGCTCGGATTCGGGAAGGCCTGAGGACTTGCCCTGCTTCTTCAGATAGTGCCGCCCGGCGTCCAGCATGGGCGTTAAAGGTATCAAACCCACTAGCTCCGAGCCGGTAACTCTCAAACCAAGTTTCTCCGCCTCCTCGCATACCGAATCGAAGACCACATGGAGCGGTGTGATCTTGTAGTTGATGAGGTTGATGGACACCTGGGCTTGGCGGTAGGCGTCGATGTACCAGCCGATGGCCCGCACCGCTTTGTGCTTTCCCGGCAGCTTTACCGTTTTGCCCTTCTCGTCCTTGACCAGGTTGCCCTTCTCGTCTCTCTTGGCCCGCCCGCCCTCGCGGATGTTAAGGGCGATCTCGTTGGCCAGCTTGCGGTCGCGGGTGTTGAGGTTGACGTTGTAGGCTATCAGGAACTCCCGGGCCCCGACCACGCTGGCCCCCCACCTGGGCTTGAGCCTGGCCGGCCCGAAGTCCGGCTTCCACTTAGGGTCCGAGAGCTTTTGCTCCAGCGCCTCGTATTCGCCGGCCCGGATCTCGGCCAGGCTTTGTCTCTCCGGCGATGTGGCGGCGAATTCGTACAAATATACCGGAACCTCCAGATCCTGGCCCAGACGTTTGCCCACCCCCTTGGCGATGGCCACGCAGTCGTCCATGGTGACGCCGGTCACCGGTATAAAGGGGCAGACGTCCATGGCCCCCATGCGGGGATGGGCGCCCTTGTGCTTGGACATATCTATCAGCTCGTAGGCCTTTTTGGCCGCCTGGAAGGCGGCCTCGGCCGCGCCCTGGGGCGTGCCCACGAAGGTGTAGACGGTACGGTTGGTGTCCGCCCCCGGGTCAACATCCAGCAGCTTGACATCGGCCACACCCCGCACCGCGTCGGCGATGGCCTCGATGATCTTTTTATCCCGGCCCTCCGAGAAATTAGGGACACATTCCACCAGCTGGGTCATTCGTTATCTCCGTTTCTTCTTTTATAACCGCTAAGGCACAAAGGAATAGTTTGAAGGCTGTGATCAGTGCCTTGGCGTCTTTGTGGTTATGAATCCCCGACAACTATCTTGCCGTTCTTCACCACCGACTGCACGTAGTTGACCCCGAAGTGGTAGGGCAAGTAGCGGTAATTGGGTATGTCCAGCAGGATGATATCCGCCTGTTTTCCTACTTCAATGGACCCCAGCCTGCCCCCCCGGTTCAGGGCGCAGGCCGCATTGTAGGTAGCGGCGCAGATGGCTTCGGCCGGTGTCAGCCCCAGGTAGAGGCAGGCCAGCCCGATGACGATGGGCATAGCCTCCAGGGTGCAGGTGCCCGGGTTGTGGTCGGTGGCCAGGGCCACCGGTATGCCCATCTCCACCATCCTCCGGGCCGGGGCGTACTGCTTCTTGAGGGTCAGGCTGGTGCCCGGCAGCAGCACCGCCACCGTGCCCGCCTCCCTCATCAGCTCCAAGCCCTCCAGCGAGGGGTGCAACAGGTGCTCGGCCGATACGGCCCTCACCCTGCCGGCTACCTCGGTCGCGCCCACCGGAGCCAGCTCGTCGGCGTGTATCTTGGCTATGATATCATAATTGGCGGCGGTTTTCAAAATCCTCTCCGCCTCGGCCGGGGTGAACACCCCCTGGTCGCAGAAAACATCGCAGAACTCGGCCAGCTTCCTCTGGACCACCAGCGGGATCATCTCCTCGCATATCAGCCTGATATACTCTTCGCGCGGAAAATCATTTCTGCCTTCTGCCTTCTGATCTCTGACTTCGTCGGGAAACTCGTGCGCCCCCATGAACGTCGGCACCACCTCTATCGCCTGTCTCTCGTTCAAATCATTTATGACCTCAAGAATCTTGACCTCGCTTTCGGTGGAAAGCCCGTACCCGCTCTTGGCCTCGACCGTGGTGGTACCCCACATCAGCATCCGGTCCAGCCGCTTGAGCGCCGCCCTCTCCAGCTCCTCCTTGGAGGCCGCCCGGGTAGCCCGGACCGTGGAGCGGATGCCGCCCCCCCTGGCCGCTATGTCTATATAGGATAGCCCCTGTGCCCGCAGCTCGAACTCCTCCTCCCGCGAGCCGCCGTAGACCAGGTGGGTGTGGCAATCCACGAAGCCCGGCATGGCCACCATGTTCCCGGCGTCGATGACCTTGGTATGGGGTCTAAGCTTGAGTTTGGGCTTGAGCTCCGCCGTCCTGCCGACCTCGGCGATCATCCCCCCCTCGATTGCCACCAGCCCGTCCTCGATTATCCCTAGCTCGGACTGGGCCGGGCCAAAGCGGGGGCCCGGGGGTCCGGCCAGGGTCACCAGCTGGGCGATATGCTGGATGATGAGGTCCATATGGTCATTTTATCATCGGCACTTTAATTTTCATCTTTTTCGCCACCTTCTTGGCCAGCTCATATCCCGCGTCCACATGTCTTAATATCCCCATCCCCGGGTCGTTGGTCAGCACCCGCTCTATCCGCCTGGCCATCTCCTTCGTCCCGTCGGCCACCGTCACCTGGCCGGCGTGGATGGAGTAGCCTATGCCCACCCCACCTCCGTGGTGGATGGACACCCACGAGGCGCCCGAAGCCGTGTTGACCATGGCGTTTAGAAGCGGCCAGTCGGCGATGGCGTCCGATCCGTCGCGCATGGCCTCGGTCTCCCTATTGGGCGAGGCCACCGAGCCGCAGTCCAAATGGTCCCGGCCGATGACGATGGGGGCCCGGATCTTCCGCTTCTTGACCAAGTCGTTGAAAAGGAGGCCGGCTTTGTCCCGCTCCCCGTAGCCCAGCCAGCAGATTCGCGCCGGCAGTCCCTGGAAATGCACTTTCTTCCTTGCCATCTCGATCCAGCGCCGCAGGTGCGCGTTCTTCGGGAACAGCTTGAGCACCGCCTCGTCGGTGGCCGCGATATCGCGCGGATCGCCGGAAAGAGCCGCCCAGCGGAACGGCCCCTTGCCCTGGCAGAACAGGTCCCGGATGTACTCGGGCACGAAGCCCGGCACCTCGAAGGCGTCCTCCACCCCGCCATGCTGCTTGGCCTGGCCGCGCAGGTTGTTGCCGTAATCGAAAGCCACCGCCCCGGCCTTCTGCATGTCCAGTATGGCCCGCATATGTACCGCCATCGACTCGTAGACCCTCTGTTTGTAGCCCTCCGGGTCCTTGCTCCGCATCGCCAGGGCGTCGGAGTACGGTATTCCGTGCGGCACGTAGCCGTTCAGCTCGTCGTGGGCCGAAGTCTGGTCGGTGACCACGTCCGGGACGACGCCGCGCCGCACCAGCTCCGGCAGGACGTCGGCGCAGTTCCCCACCAGCCCGATGGATTTTGGCTCGCCCCGCTTGACGCAGTCCTGGACCAGACGCAGGGCATCGTCTAGGTTGTTGCGCATGGCGTCACAGTAGCCGGTCTCCAGCCTTTTTTGGATCCGAGCCGGATCCACCTCAACGTTCAATATCACTCCATCGTTCATGGTCACCGCCAGGGGTTGTGCCCCCCCCATGCCGCCCATGCCGCCGGTGAGCACCCACTTGCCCTTGAGCGTTCCGCCGAAGCGTTTGGCGGCCAGAGCCCCGAAGGTCTCGTAGGTCCCCTGCAGGATGCCCTGGGTGCCGATGTAGATCCAGGAGCCGGCCGTCATCTGGCCGTACATGATCAGCCCCAGCGCCTCCAGACGGCGGAAGTAGTCCCAATTGGCCCAGGCCGGCACCAGGTTGGAGTTGGCCAAAAGCACCCGCGGGCAGTAGGGGTGGGTCTTAAGGACTCCGACCGGCTTGCCCGACTGGACCAGCAGGGTCTCGTCGTCCTGGAGGGCCCGAAGCGACTTGACGATGGCCCGGAAGCAGTCCCAGTTGCGGGCCGCCTTGCCGGTGCCGCCATAGACTACCAGGTCGCCAGGCCGCTCGGCCACCGCCGGATCCAAGTTGTTCATCAGCATCCGCATGGCCGCCTCCTGCTGCCATCCCAGGCAGGAGCGCCTGGTGCCGGTGGGGGATTTGACTACATCAGACATATCAGATCCTTTATACACCACAAAGGCATTAAATGCACTATAAACAAATGGGATTTATAGTGCCGTGGCGCCTTGGTGGCTAAGTTAAACTTGGCTTTTATCTATCGCCCTCAGCCGGGCCAGCAGGGGCGGGTGGCTGTAGTGGAAGGCCACATACAGCGGGTGGGGGAACAGGTTCGACAGGTTCCTGCCGCCCAACTTGCGCAGGGCGCTCCTCAAGTCCTCCGGTTCCGGGTGCATCCTCAGGGAGAAGGCATCGGCCTGGTATTCGTGGCGACGCGACAGCCAGGAGGTCAGCGGCGACAGCAGCAGGCCCAGGGGAGAGAACAGCAGCGAGGCCACCAGCAGGGCCAGGCCGACCATCGGCCCGGATAGCCCTATTTTATTATAGATATCAGCCGCTCCGATGGCGCCATACAGCCAAGCCCCATTCAGCACCCGCGAGGTAAGCAGCAGGACCAGGCCCGAAACCAGGGCCGAGATGGTCAGCATTTTGGGAATGTGCCCCAACTTCCAGTGGCCTATCTCGTGTCCCAGCACCGCCAGCAGCTCCCCGTGGGAATAGCCTCGGACCATGGTGTCGTAGAAGACGATGCGTCTAGTGGACCCCAACCCGGTGAAGTAGGCGTTGTCGTGGGTGCTGCGGCGCGAAGCGTCCATCTGGAAAACCCCGGCCAGGGAGAACCTGGCCTGTTTTGCCAGCTCCATGATCCGGTCGTGGAGCTCCTGGTCGGCGATGGGGGTGAACTTGTTAAAAAGCGGAGCCAGCAGTACCGGCGCGATGAAGGTCACCAGCAAGATGAACAGGCTGACCAGCCCCCAGGCCGGCAGCCACCACCATCCGCCCAGCCAGTATATAAAGAGGTAAAGGCCGGCGAAAAGCAGCCCCATCAGCAGGCCGGAGACCAGCAGGCCCTTGGCCTGGTCGGCCACCCAGGTCCCCGGGGTGATGGTGCTGAATCCGAACCGCCTTTCCACACCGAAGCTTGATGCCAACGAGGCCGGGATGCCTGCCAGGTGCAGCAGGAACAGCGGGATGAAAAGGGCGGCCAGGCCCTGGACCCATAAAGGCAAGGAAGTCGCCAACAGCTTCCCCGCCAGCCAGGGCAGAAATCCGCTCAGTAACAGCGCCAGGGCCGCGGCCAGGGACACGGCCCCTCCCCAGATGCCCAACCCAGCATTGGCCCGATGGTATTCCACCATGGTGGCCAATCCCTTTTCATCGAGCACCCCTTCCAGAGCGGCGGGCAGGCCCCTGTGGGACATCGACTCCAAGTGCCTGACGTTGATGAGCGACAGGATGCAGGAAAGGAGATATCCCAATAACAGCACCAGAACGAGAACTGCCATACTCAGCGGCTCCCGGCCCCGAGCTTTATTAACTCCCTCTGGGCCCTCTCCTTCCACAATCCGGCCTCGATGGATTCGAAAATGGCGAAGGCCTCCTCCAAATAGCCGATGGACGAATCGTTTTGCCCGCAGAGTGCCTGAAGCACCCCCAGCCAATAGTTTGCCATGCCCTCCTGCAGTCTCATGCCCAGGGATCGAAAGATCTCCCTGGCCAGCTTCATCAAGCGGTAGGCCTGGTCACGGCGGCCCAGCATCATCTCGACCCTCCCGGCCAACAGGTTGAACTGGCCCTGGTGACTGCCCTGCCGGACCGGCATGAATTTCTTAGTTTTGCCCAGCTCTCGCCAAGCCTCGCGGGGCCGGCCCTGCTCCAGCCAGAGTTCGGCGGAGAGCTGGCTTACCAAGCAGGCCATGAACCTTGAATGGATTGTTTTGCAGTGGCGGTAGGCCTTGCGGATGGACTTCCTGGCCTTGCCCAGTTCCCCGGCCTCGAGATGGTAATTGGTCAGGGAGATGGCCAGCAGATATTGGGATGGCAGGTTAGGAGCGATGGTGCTGCGGGCCGCCGCGACGAAGTATTGCTTGGCCTGAGCCAGGTGCCCCAGGTTGAGTTGAACGTCTCCCATGGCGTTAAGGATGAGCTGGCGGCTCTCCTTGTCTCCGGCTTCCTCGGCCATGGCCAAGGCCTGCTGCATGCACTCCATGGCCTTGTTGAACTGGCCCAAGCTCCGGTAGACCAGGCCCATATTGCGTGCGGCCAGAATGCCCAGGCCCTTCTGCGGTACCTCGGCGTTTATCCTGACCGCCATCCGATAGCACTCCAGGGCCTGGGCGAACTGGTCCTGGTCGGTGTGGATGTTGCCCAGCGACACCAGGCTCAGGGCCTCGCCCCGCCGGTCACCGATAAGGCGTTTTAGGCTGAGGGAACGCTGCAATAGGTCCATGGCCCGCGGCATGTCGCCCTGGACCCTGGCCAGCACACTTAGATTTCCCTGTACCAGCGCCTGATTCACCCGATCGCCCCTGGCCTGGAAGACCTTGAGGGCGCGGGAGAAATACCTCCGAGCCTCGTCAAGTCTGCCCCGGCTGAAGGCCAGGTTGCCCAGGTTGGTCCAGGCTTGGCCGGTGGAGCCGGTGCCGGTTTTAAGAGAGACGGAGTGCCGCAGACTTTCGGCCGAACGCCCATATTGACCCAGGTTGCGATAGATGACACCCAGCAGGTTGAGGGCACCGGCCATGGCCTGACGGTTGCCGAGACGCTTGAATATCTCGTAAGCCCGGCGGGCCAGGGGCAGGGCTTTGCGGTGCTGCGACAGGCTATAGGACATAACTAGCGCGGTGCGGAAAAGCACCTCAGCCTGGCGGGAGGAGTTCCGCTGCTCCCTAGCTTGGCGCAGCAGCCAGTCGTACTCCGCCAACAGCTTCTGGGGGTCCCCAATGAGGAAGTCCATCTCCAGGGATTTGAGCCTGGCATTCCACATCCTTTCGTCCTGATCGGAAACGCCTGCCTCCCTGAGCAGGTCCATGGCCCAGCCGTAGTAGCGCCGGGCGTCCCAGTTGGAATAGGCCTGCCCCGCCTTCTCGGCCGCCCTAAGGCAGTAAGTGATCCCCCTTCTGTGGTCCATGGCCCGCCGGCAGTGGTAGGCCAGTTCGTCGATGACCCCGGCCAGCCGGCCGCGGTTCCGGCGCTCCAGGATATCGACCACCTTCAGGTGGGCCTTCCTGGCCTGTTCGCCCTGGGCCCACTTCTGGTAGATGGCCTGCTGGCAGATCTCCTCGCGGAACATCAGGCGGCTCCGCTCCCCGCCGGCCAGGCCTAGCCTAATGATCTCATCCAGCAGGCCCTCGACATGGCCGGGATTGAAGCCGGTGATCTCCTCGATGATCTCCCGGTCGAAACTTCCGGCCACGCTGGCCGCCGCCAGTATGGATCTGGCCTCGGGGCTCAGCCGCTGGTACTTCTGGTGGATGACGTCGGCCACCTTGCGGGGAACCGTCATCTCCTCGGGTTCGCGGAAGCTCCATATCTCGCGGTCCACCTTCAGATGCTCCCGCAGGTGCAGCTCCCTCAGGATCTCTTCGATGAAGTAAGGGTTGCCCCCGCTCTTCTTGATGACGAAGTTCGCCAGCCGGTCGCCCGGCTCCTCCCCCAAAGCCAGGCCGACCGTCTCCCTGATGGAGGCGGTATCGAAGTGCCCTAGCTCCACCTCGTAAAACTCCAGCTCCCGCCCCACCCCGGCCATGAACTCCTTCCACTCCGGCCCCATCTCCTCGCTGCGGCAGATAAGAACGAAGGCGATGTCCCGGTCCTTCAAGGCCCGCATCAGGTAGCGCAATACCCCGGGCGACTCCCGGTCCATCCACTGGATGTTATCCACCACCAGGATCTTCCTGATCTCGCCCTGCTCGATAAACAGCCGCACCCCCTCGTAGAGCCGATACTTGTCCAGCACCGGCCCGATCCTTTCGGCCTGGCTGTCCTGAGCCCGAGCCAGCTCCGGCAGCAGCTTGACGATCTCCAGCTGGAAGGCCGGCGGCAGCTCGCTTAAAAGCTGCTCCCCGCGGCGGCGCAGCTTGTACGAAAGGAGCTGCCTGATGCAGTGGTAGCTGATGGCCTCGTCCAGCGCCAGACAGTCGGCCCACAGCACTTCGCGGTAGCTGATGCGGTTGAGGACCTCCCGCACCAGCCTGGTCTTGCCGATGCCCACCACCCCCTTGACCAGCACCACCTTGGCCCTTCCTTCAGCCGCCATCAGGTAGAGGCTTAAAAGCTCCTTCTCCCGGCTGCGATCGACGAAGGCCTTGATGGGAACCTCCAGATGGCGCGACCTCACCGCCCCCAGCCGGTCGCGGCCCCGCCGCTTGGCGTCGTAAAGCGACTCGTCGGCCAGTTTGATTAGCTCCTCCACGCCGGCGGCGTCCCTGGGGTGCTCGGCGATGCCCACGCTGATGGTGATGGCGTGCCCAGCCATCTTGCGAAAGCGGCACCTCTCCAGGATGCGCTGGTAGATGCGCTCGGCGTCGTTTCGTCCGATGCCCTGCATGTAGCAGAGGAACTCATCGCCCCCGTAGCGTATCACCCGGTCGCTGGGACGAATGCAGGAACGAAGGTAGGCGGAAAAATCCCGTATGACCTGGTCGCCGTGGAGGTGTCCGAAGAGGTCGTTGATCTCCTTGAAGCGGTCGATGTCCACCATCACCAGGGAGAAGCATGACCGCCGGTCGATCTGGGCCTTCAGTTCCGGCTCCAGCACCTCGCTCAGATAACGTCGGTTGAAGGCACCGGACAGTTCGTCCAGGTATTGTCGTTCGATCCCAGTCATCCCAGCCTCCCCACTGCTTTCTCGGCCGCCGCTAAAAGGCCGCCGCCGTCAATGGCTTTCATGATCTTGTCGATATCCTGGTAGAACTCCCGGTCGGAGGCGGCCGGTGGGACCGTCCGCCTCAGCTCGGCCAAGGCGGCCGCCACCCCTCGGCCAGGGGCCAGGGGCCTGAGGAACTCCAGCCCCTGGGCGGCACAGAGCAGCTCGCAGGCCAGCACCGCAGCCGTGTTGCCGGCTATCTGGCGCGCCTTGCGGGCGGCGATGGTCCCCATGGAGACGTGGTCCTCCTGGTTGGCCGAGGTGGGTATGGAGTCCACCGAGGCCGGATGGGCCAGCACTTTGTTCTCCGAGACCAGGGAGGCGGCCGTGTTCTGGACGATCATCAGGCCCGAATTGATCCCTCCCTTCCTGGTGAGGAACCCGGGCAGGCCCGAAAGGGACGGGTCGAGAATCCTGGCTATCCTCCTCTCCGAGATGTCGGCCAGCTCGGCCAGGGCCAGGCCCAGGAAATCCATGGCCAGGGCCACAGGCTGTCCGTGAAAATTGCCGCCGGACACGATGCGGCCGCCGTCCAGCACCAAGGGGTTATCGGTTATCGAATTGGCCTCAATCTCCAATACCCGGCGTATATAGGCCAGCGCGTCCCGGCTGGCGCCATGGACCTGCGGCATACATCGCAGACAATAGGCGTCCTGAACCTTGCCGCACCCCAGGTGGGAACGACGGATGGAGCTTCTAGCCAGCAGCTTTCGTAGGTTGGCGGCCGAACGGGCTTGGCCGGGGTGGGGCCGCAGCCGGTGGATGCCTGGCTGGAAGGCGGTGGGTGTGCCACGGAGCGCCTCCAGAGACATAGCCCCGGCCAGGTCGGCCAGCTTGGCCAGCCTCTCGCCCTCCAGCAATGTCAGGATGCCCACCGCCGTCATCACTTCGGTGCCGTTGGTGAGGGCCAGGCCCTCCTTGGCCTTAAGCTGCAAAGGCCTCAGGCCCGCCCGTTTCAGGGCCTTGGCCCCGGACATCTCCCTTCCTCTGAACCAGGCCCGGCCACGGCCGATGGTCGCCAGGGCGATATGGGCCATGGGCGCCAGGTCCCCCGAGGCACCCACCGAACCCTGTTGCGGTACCAGGGGCACCACATCATGGTTCAGCATCCCGGCCAGCATCTCCACCACCAGGCGGCGGACGCCCGAGGCCCCCCGGCAGAGCTTGTTGGCCTGGAGAAGCATCACCGCCCGAACCTGCTCGGGCGCGAACAATGGCCCCACCCCGGTGGCGTGGCTTCGCACCAGGTTGACCTGGAGGCGTTCGATCTCGGACGTTGGAATGGTTATCTCGGCAAAGCGTCCGAAGCCGGTGGTTATGCCGTAGACGGTATCGCCCCTGGAAACGATGTCCTCCACCACCCGGCGCCCCACATCCAGGGCCCTGGCCGCTTGGCGAGAAAGGATGACCCCTGCCTTTCCCCTGGCCACAGTTTCAACCTCCTCCAGGGAAAGTGGGCCTGAGCCCAGCTTAATCTTCCCTTGATGGGTGAGGCTAAAGGTCCGGCCCATCAGATACCCAGATCTTTCAACAGTTTAAGGTAAACGGGGTCCGAACGTCCGGGGTTCATCTTGTCGTATACCAGCTCGAACTTGCCAGAGTTCACCCGATCCTGGAAAATCAACACCTGTCCGGTCTGGTACTTCCAGATAAGCACGTCCTTGGTGTTGGACTCCAGCAGACGCTTCTCCACCTCGTCGGGCGGACCGTATTTAATGTAGGCCTTGCCGCGGTCGGTCTCACTGCCCGCCTTGCTCTGTTCCCGATAGTCGGCATCCGCCTGCTGGTAACGCCTGACGTGCTCGCGGAGAGCTTCATTCTCCGGTGTCTCCGGCCGGGGATCCCGCCGCTTCCAGAACAACCTGAGGAACTCCCGCCGCCCCGCCGGGCTCAGTTTGTGATAGGCGGCCAGCTCGGCCTGGTTGGCCACCAAATCGATTTTTGCGTAGTACTCCCCGCCCTCCCTCTCCAGGGCCGCCTGCTCCTCCACGATCTTTCGGTTCTGGGGCAGGATCTCCAGCGGGTTTCGCTCCACCAAGAAATTAGCCTGGGAGGAGGCCAGCACCTTGCCCTTAACGTCCAACGCCTGGACCCAGAAGCGGTGGTACCCGTTCTCCATATCCTCAACCGAAAAACCCCCGTATTTGACCAAGGTGCCCCGGCTGCTTGACACGGTGTCGCTACGTACTATTCTGAGGACCGGATCCCTGGCCGAACTGTAGGCCAAGTTGACCACGGCTACCGCTCCCTCGGGATCCGAGATCTCGGAGTAGAAGTAGAGTCGGTTATTGGTGGCGTCGCCGAATGATCTGGCAGGGTTCGGCCTGACCATCAGGCCGCCTTTGCGAAAACGCGAGATGTTGCTGTCGGCGGAGATCTCCGAAGCCAGCTCGATCTGGCTGACCGCCACCTGGCCGGGAAGGTAGCGGGGCACAGCCAGCTCCGCCTCCAGCCTCCCCTGCTTGCCCGTCACCAGGTCGGTCAGAGTGAAGCTCAGCGTATGGGGCCCCGGTGTCAGGTCGGATACTGCTATCTGGTCTAGCTGCATCATCGAGCGCTGGGAGGCCACCGCGCTGTCCGGCATGGGGGCGACCGACCGCCAATCCTCGTTTAGCACCAGGCGGCCGGTGCTGTCCCTCATCTGGATGACGGTCCGGAAGAATGCCATCAGCTGACCCATACTATCCCTGGCTTGAAGCTGTAGGGGGGAGAAAAACCAGTATAGCTCCTGCCAGGTTTTGCCCTCCCGGCTGGGGAAGGCCGCCCCGTCCACCCAGAACTCCACCTCCCCCTGGGATTTGGAGGGCAGCGCCCGGCACGTGGCCGCCGCTCCTAAAAAGATACCTACAGACAATAAGGCTCGAAGCAAGAGCCCCATCTACTTCCTTTCTGCTTTGGTGTTCATCAGCTGGTAATCGCCAAATCCATGGACATCCATGAACATAAACCTGACCCCCTCCTGATAGTAATACCATACCTCGTACGCCCGGTATTCCGGCTCGAAGGGATGGCGTTCCACCTCATCCGGGGGGCCGTATTTGATCAAAATCCGCCCGCGGTCGGTGCGCCAGCCCGGCCGGCCTCCCAGTGAATACTGGCGGTTGGCCTGCTCCACCCTCTGGTAAAAATCCTCTCTGACCTCATTCCGCTGGGTGCCCGGGGTCGGGTCCTTCTGGCGCCAGAAGACGGCCACGGCGCTATCGCGATTCTCCGGTCCGGCCCCTTCTATTTCCCTCATCTCCTTGCGCGAGGCTATGTATGAAAGCAATGCCAGGGATGTCTCCATCGAGCCCTGCCCCGATGATCCGGCCGACCTCAGCCTCATCTGCTCCGATGACCGGTGGAAGGGATTCGCCGCATCGCCGGCTGGGGCGGCCCAAACCTTCAGCAGGTACTCTCCTGATGGCAGGCTGTCAACATCCAGCATTCTTCTGACCTCGGCCTCTCCGTCTACCGCCAGCGTTTCGGCCAGTACGGTGCTGTCATTCACCCCGACGCCGTCCAGCGACAGTCGGAGGAGTATGCTGTCGGCCTTTTGTGAATAAAGCCTGAGGTACACCACCGGCGGCCCGGTCTGGTCGTCGTATATCTTCTGGGCCCACGGGCTGAATCCGCCATCGGCTTTCTTTTCAAAGCGGAGGCCGCCCAGCGACAGCCCGGCGCCAAAGAAGTCGGAGACGGAGATTCTCCGCTCCATGTCTCCGCGGCGCTCGGAATTCTGGTCGATGCAGGCCAGCTTGATGCGGAAATCCCCTGATGGCAGCCCCAGCTTCACGGTGTCGGACGCGATCTGCTGTTCACGCCCGATGGACGAATAGTCGGCGACCTGAACCACCCGCTCCCAGCTGTCCCCGGCGACTTGGCGCCCCCTCCGGTCGAAGGCCAGCGCCGTGATGGCGAACCCGGCCTGATAGATGCTGTCCTTCTTCACGAACTGGAGGTTGTCCAGCGGTAGGGTAAAGGCGATCTCGAGGATCGCTCGTCCCGGGACGCCCCGGAATACGGCTGTCTGGGCGAAGAACTTGATGCTCCCCTGGCTGGCCTCATCGGGTACGAACCTGGCCCCGGGCCTGCGTCCCATGGCCGGGGCCTCGCCTCCCCCTGCCAGGGCCGCCAGGGTGGCGGCCAAGATGGCGGCCTTGCCCGCCACCTTGCCGCGCCTGGCCAAAGCCATCAGCAGGGCGATGATCGCTGCGGCCGCGGTCGCCATCACGGCCGCCAGGGGGTTGATGGCCCTGGATTCCGCCTCCATCACCACCCGGTCCTCCTCCCCGAACATAGGCCTGTTCCACACCGCCCAGCCGTTCTGGAGGCTGTCGCTGTTGCCCCCGGTTATCCGGCCCGGAAGCCGCAGGCGGTGGCGAAAACGCTTGCCGGCGAAAAGAGCGGCCGCCGTCCGGTCGCCGCCTCCGGCCCCCAGCCTGTAGCTCTCGCGGTAACGGTAGAGGACCCAGATCCCTCGCCGGCTGAGGGACAGCGCTATGGAATCGTCGTCTTGAGAAAGCTTCCTGACGTCGTCGGCGCGGTACGTCAGCCGGGAGACGGTGGCGCCGTCCTCTAGACGTTCGAATGAGCTGTCGACCAGGGTCACGCCGGGGATACCGTCCAGGCCTAGGTCGGCCAGGCTCAGCCATCCCGGTGCCCTGGTTCCGCTTTCCTCGGGGGCCGGGTCGATCTTGTATTGGAATCGTCTCACCGCTCCGCCGTTACGGGATACCTCGGTCTCAATGTAAACCGATAGACAGCCGCCGCTAAAGAGGGCCAGGAACAAGGCTGACGCCTGTAAAAAAAGGCGAAGGCCCGACCTCCGCCCCGCCTGCTGCCGGCCGGCTTGCGGCGGGCGCGGCCTCGAACGATCCTCAGACATCTGGGCTCCCGGCCGCAGCCTTGGTCGCAGTCGACTTGCCCTTGATCATCTTCAGCCTGAAAATGTCCTCCCGCTCCCTTTGCTCCAGAACGCTTTTGATGTAGGAGATCTCGCGTAATATCCGCGGGATGACCACTTGCTCCAAGGCATTAACCCGACGGGTGGTTTTTTTGATCTCGGCGCCCAGCTTCTTGATCCTGGTCTCGCTGCCGGCCACCTCCACCATCAGGTCCAGCACCTCCTCGAACAGGGAGCTAGCCCCTAGGCTGCGGGCCGAGGCTGAGGCCGGGCTGTAGCCGCGTTCGAACTCCTTCCTCTTCAGGCTCGGACCGCCGATCTCGGGGATCTTGATCCCCCAGACGTTCCGCTCAGAGACCTCGAGATCGATATCGCGCCGACCGGCCAGTCCCAGCGACTCCAAGGAAGGCCGCCCTTCCAGGCCCACCGCCAGGTTCAGCAGCTCAACCGCCTCCTGGGAAGCGGCGTTCAGCCTTTGGCGCGAACCCAGGTTGCTGCGGACCACCGAGAAGAACTCGGACACCAGGGCGTCCCGTTTCTTCTTCAGGAGGTCCACTCCCTGACGGGCCAAGGACACCTGTCCCTTGCGGGCCAGCAGGTTCATCCGGGTCGGGGAGACGTTCTCCATCGGTCAATTAATACTTACTGCAGATTTGTCATCCCGAGATGACCACCGTGCTTGACAAGTTGAGGGATGGCGCCGAGTCACCCTTCAAACTGCCGGGCAAGCAGCCGACCTCAGGGTGACAAGGAAGCCGGGCGAGCCGTCAGAACTTCACCCCGCCGAAGGCGGTGATCTCGTTCTCCAGCTTCTGCCGTATCATCCCCCGGAAGGCGGCGGTGGTGTCCCGGAACCGATTCTTGGAGGCAAGGCGCTCCAGCAGGAATTCCCGGTCGGCCGCCTCGAAGCTGTAGTCGGGGTGGGCCAGATACTCGTAGACCGTGTACTGCCCCGGGGCGATCTCCACCTCCACCTGGTTGTTCCGCTCCATCCTCTCGCTCCCCAGCAGCACCGAGGCCTTGATGTTGAGCGAATGCTTGCCCGCCGGCAGCTTGAAGAGATAGACGAAGAAGTGAAGCAGGTTGTTGTACTGCTTTTTGAGATCGCGGAGGCTAGTGTAGGTCTTTATCGCCTGGCTGTCGACCACCGCCCCGATGGCTAAAAAAGGTTTGTTGGCATCCAGCGGCTTGCCGTCCAGCTGGAAGGTTATGGGGACGCTGTAGAGATCCATCACCAGGGCCAGAACGCCGGGTGGGGATTCGGCCTTCTCCGGCTCCACCATCTGGACCTTGCCGGAGAGCACCACCTGGTAGGTGCCGTCGGCGGTGTAGCCGATGTCGATGACCTGGAAGCCGGGCAACAACACCGCCTCGGCCTGGGATTCGATGAAGTCCTCGGAAAGCCGGGCGTTGACCACGGTGGAGCGGGAGGTGACCTTGACCCCGGCCTGTTCGATGGCCTGGCGCTTGGCGTCCAGCACCGCCTCCCGGTAGTCCTGCTGGCGGGTGGTCTTTTTGCCGTCGTCCAGGCCCTTGATGGT
>CAZFJC010000021.1:0-47247 GCA_964518765.1 uncultured bacterium | reverse complement strand
TGTTGTCCGAGAAGATGGTCGTCTGGGCCGAGGCCATGCCGGCCAGGACCACCAGCATAGTTAATGGTGTTAAATATCTCATCGATCGCTGTCCTGCTATCATTGTTTAAAAGAAAAAAAACTGCAAAAACCGTTCCAAAATGGATGGTAAAGCAAACCCTTAACTATATGAAAACCAATATGATAGACGGTTATCAAACTGTGCAACCTTTGGCGCTGACACAAAACAAGACATTGATAGTAACTTACATCCAAAACCTATCGAGAGATTCAGGCTTACTTCGTAGCATTCATGTGTTTGGGCGTAACCCTAAAATGTATAAAAAGCTGACAAAAGTTGCGTCGGTATGAATCCGATTGATAACGGAAAAATCAGGGAACAAACTCCAAAGCCGGTCGGTTCGAAGCAGAAAGAAAAAGCCTTGACAACTGGCTTGGAGGGCGGTAAACTAATCCGGCCATAGATGGGAGTAGGACTATGAGTTTATCGGAAAAGCTTTCGGGCATGCCCGCCTGGTTGGGCACTCTGCTGGGGCTGGCGCTGTTGGCCGCGGCGGCTGCGGCCCATCGATACCTCCTGCCGTTGCCCCAGACTTTGGCCCTATACCTGCTGCCGGCAATTTTCACTGGATTGGCTGCCGGCCCCTGGGCAGGGATCCTGCTTTCCCTGGCCGGGGCGGCCGCCTATTCCGCGGCCGGGATCAGGATCCACGGGGGTACGGTCCCGACCTCCGCCTCGGCCCTGGACGCGGCGGCCTCCCTGCTTTCTTTGCTGGTGGTGTCGCTGACCGCAGCCGCCCTGCGTCGAATCCAACTGAGGGAAAGAAAATACAACCGGACCGACCTGCTGACCGGAGTCTTAAACCTGGGGTATTTCATGGAGCGAGCCCAGGCCGAGCTTAAAAGGGCCAGGCGCAGCCGCCAGCCCCTGTCCCTGGCCTACATAGATATAGACAATCTGAAGGAGATAAACGATCTGCTGGGATTCCTCCACGGGGACCGCCTGCTGAAGGCCTTCGCCGCCGACCTGCAGCACCATACCCGGTCCAGCGACATCGTGGCCCGCCTGGGCGGCGACGAATTCGTCATCATGCTGCCCGAGACCGGGGTGGAGCAGGCGCGGGGGGCGGCCTCCAAGATACATAAATCGTTCCAACAGGTGGCCGCCAGGGAGAACTGCCACGCCACCCTGACGGTGGGCCTGGTGACCGTCTTCAACCCGGACCTGGAGTTGGAGGCGGTGCTGAAGCAGGCCTCGGACCTACTGCTGCAGGCCAAGGGAGACGGCGGCAACACGGTGCGCGCCGGGGTGCTGGGATGATCACCGGTCTCCTGACGGCCGCGCTGCTGGCGCAGCTGGTTTGGGACGAGGGCTTGGCCGCTGACGTTCATAAAAGCATCCACCGACTTCAAGACGAACGATATCAGGACTTTCCAGGCGACAAAGGGCCGGCCGGCCCGATAGCGCCGCTGGACAGGAGCAAATCCCCCCGGATCACCAAGACCGTCTTCGGCTACGATCCCTACTGGACCTCGGACACCTACCTGCACTACGACCTTTTGACCCACCTGGCCTGCTTCAGCGTCGGGGTCAACGCCGACGGCTCCCTGGACAACAGCCACAACTTCCCCTCCCTGTGGTCGGCCACCATCAACCTGGCCCACAAGAACGGGGTCAAGGTGGTCCTTTGCGCCACCTGCTTCAGCTCGACCACCATCTCCTCCGTCCTCTCCAGCGCCGCCCACCGCAGCAACGCGGCCCACAACCTGGTGAGCATGGTGCGCAACGCCAACTGCGACGGGGTCAACATAGACTTCGAGGGGCTGGAGTATTCCCAGAAGCAGAACATGGTGCGCTTCATCCGAGAGCTCTCCGACAGCTTCCATGCCTGGAACCCTTCCTCCCATGTCTCCCTGGCCACCCCGGCGGTGGACTGGTCCGGCGCCTGGGACTACGACAGCCTGGCCATCTACTCCGACGGGATGTTCATCATGGCCTACGACTACTTCTGGAGCGGCTCGTCCAACACCGGCCCGGTGTCCCCCCTGGACGGCTACAGCCGCGACGTGCGGTGGACCATCCACGACTATGTGGTCTACTCCGGGAACCGTCGCGACAAGCTGATCTGCGGCTTCCCCTACTATGGGTTCGACTGGCCCTGCGACGGGACGACGCCCGGCTCGGCCACCATGGCCTCGGGCACTGCGGTCACCTTCGTCAATGCCCAGCCCAACGCGCAGAACTACGGCCGGCTGTGGCACGGCCCCTCGTACACGCCTTGGTACTATTATTATTCCGGCGACCATCACCAGTGCTGGTACGACGACGAGGAGAGCCTGCTCCATAAATACCAGGCGGTCTGGGACAGCGGCCTGGCCGGCACCGGCATGTGGGCCCTGTCCTATGACGGCTCGCGCCACGAGCTGTGGGACGCCCTGCGCTGGGCCTTCAACCTGCCCAACGATTCGCTGCAAAACGGCGGCATGGAGCAGGTCTTTCTGGACACGGCGGCCGTGCCCACGGCCGACAGCGTCCGTCCCCGGGAATGGCTGGAGGGCCAGTACGGGCTGGCGGTGACCGCCACCGATTATGTCCACTCCGGAACCAGGGCGCTCAAGCACTACCCCAAGGGCTGGGGCAAGGGCCCGCCATACCTCTCGGTCCTTTTCCAGGACGTGGCCGCCCAGCCGGGAGTTTTCTACAACCTGTCGCTGTGGGCCCGCAAGAACGACGGCGCGGGCAACATCATGCAGGCCGGGGTGGCCTGGCTGGACGTCTGCCATCGGGAGATCCGCGAGGACACCACCGCCTCGCTCTCGGCCGACAGCGCCGGCTACCGGTTCCTGACCACCGGGGACGTGGCCTCACCGGCCGGTACGACCATGGCCCGGATAAAGCTCAAGATACTGGCCACCAACGCCACGCCCTATTGGGACCGCTGGGACGACGTCTCCTTCGGGCCGGCCACCGGGGTGGCCCAAGGACCGGGTTCAGAGTTAAGGATCGCGAGTTTGAAGTTGTTCCCCAACGTTCCGAATCCCTTCTCGCAGATAACAACCATAAGATATCAGATAACAGCGGATGGGCCGGTGACCTTGAAGATATACAACCTGGCCGGGCAGTGCCTCCGGGTGCTGGCCGATGAATTCGCCGAAAAGGGAACCCACCAAGTTACCTGGGACGGGAAGGACCTATCGGGCAGAAGGGCCGCGGCCGGGATCTATGTCTGCCGGCTGGAGGCCTCCGGCCAGAGCCGGTCGGTCAGATTAACGCTGGTGAGATAATTTAAAAAATATGTGCAACCTAATCAGGAGCTGACATGTCCATCAATCCCAAGATCTTCAAGGCCTACGACATCAGGGGCATCTACCCCCAGGACCTGGACGAGGCCGCGGCCCGGGACATCGGCCGGGCCTTGGTCCAGTACCTGCAATGCGACACGGTGGCGGTGGGGCGCGACATGAGGGAGTCCTCGACCCCTCTTTTCCAGGCCCTGGCCGAGGGCATCACCATGCAGGGAGCCGACGTGGTTGACCTGGGCCTGGTCTCCACCGATGGACTGTACTTCGCGGTGGGCAAGTACGGCTACCCGGCCGGGGTAATGATCACCGCCAGCCACAATCCCAAAGAGTACAACGGGCTCAAGATCTGCAAAAAGGAGGCGGTGCCGCTGTCGGGCGAGGAGGGGCTGTTCCAGATACGGGACCTGATAGCCTCCGGCCAGCTGGAGAAGTCGGGAAAGGCCGGCAGGGTCACGGCCCAGGACATCGAGACGGCCTATGTGGACTTCTGCCTGTCGTTCATCGACCCCAAGAAGATATGGGGCTACAAGATAGCGGTGGACGCCGGCAACGGCATGGCCGGCCTGACCGTGCCTCCCCTGTTCCAGCGCCTGCCCGGAGACCTGGTGCGCCTCTATTTCGAGCTGGACGGCAGCTTCCCCAACCATCCGGCCAGCCCCATCGAGCCGGAGAACATCGCCGACCTGCAGAAGACGGTGCTGGAGCGGGGCTGCGACTTCGGGGTGGCCTTCGACGGCGATGCCGACCGCATGTTCCTGATCGACGAGAAGGGACAGGCCCTGGCCGGCTCGGACGTGGCCGCCCTGGTGGCCAAGTCGCTTTTAAAGAAGCACCCGGGCTCCACCGTCATCTATAACGCCATCTGCTCCCGCTGCGTCAAGGAAACCATCGAAAGATGCGGCGGCACGGCGGTGCGCAGCCGGGTGGGCCACGCCCTGATCAAGCCCATGATGCGGGAGCGCAACGCCGTCTTCGGCGGCGAGCACTCGGGGCACTTCTACTTCCGGGATTTCTGGTTCGCCGACTCCGGGCTTCTGGCCTTCTTGGTATGCTGGCAGCTCCTGTCCGAGGAGAACAAGCCGCTGTCAGCTTTGGTGTCCGAGGTGGACCCCTACGTCCGCATTCCGGAGACCAACAGCACCGTGGCCGACATCCCCAAAAAGCTGCAGGAGCTGGAATCCATTTACTCCCAGAAGGGGGCCGAGCTGGACAAGCTGGACGGACTGACCATCTCCTACCCGGACTGGTGGGCCAACGTCCGGCCGTCGAACACCGAGCCGCTGCTGAGGCTCAACGTCGAGGCCAGGGAGCGGAAGCTGCTGGAGGAGAAGAGCGAGGAGCTGCTGAAGATAATCAGGGCCTAATCCCCATTTCATCTGACACGGTGTCATTCCCGTGAAAACGGGAATCCAGAAAGGGTTTTTTTGTCCTTTCTGTTTGCGCAGAAAGGACCAAAGACGCACTGGGGCGCAGGGCTTTGCGTGCACGGAATGCACTGGTTATCAACTCTGATATACACAGAATCTCTGCCAATGGCTGCGGCCTCGTGACTGCTCCGCCCGTGGACATGCCCGCTCGGCGCCCCAGATCCCGACATCAGGCTTTTCACATTTATCGTCAAGCAGGAGGCACGACACCAAGGGGAAATAAAGTACAAAATAAGGAGAGTTAGTGATGAAGAAAACAGCTCTTATTCTGATGTTTCTTTTAAGTTTTACGCGGACTTCCCTCGCCCTGGGCAAGCGTCCCGATAAACAGGCCGGGATCCAAATAAAACAAACGCAGGCGGCCGTAGCGGTCAGTCCCGCCGACCTGCCCCAGGCCGCCAACCGGCTGGGCTTCGATCTGCTGGCCGAGCTGGTCGAGAAGAGCCCGGGGGAGAACGTCTTCATCTCGCCCTACAGCATCCACACCGCGTTATGCATGGCCTGGAGCGGGGCCCGGGGCGGGACGGCGGCGGCCATGGCCAAGGCCATGCACCTCGCCGGGGCGCAGGCAATCGACGTAATGTCCTCGAGCCTGTCCCTGAAGTCCGGGCTGGCCTCGGCCGACACCCTGGTCCGCTTCGAGATCGCCAATTCGCTGTGGTCGAAGCAGGGGCTGCCCTTGAGGCCCGAGTTCAAGGCCGGGGTGGAGAGATATTTCGAGGGACGGGCCCAGGAGCTCGACTTCGCCGGCCCCCAGGCCCTGGGGACCATCAACGGATGGGTCAAGGAGAAGACCAACGGCAAGATCGAAAAAATTCTGGAGCGCATCCCCCCGGACGCGGCTTTATACCTGATCAACGCCGTCTATTTCAAGGGGAAGTGGCAGGTCCAGTTCGACCAGGCCCTGACCCGGGAACAGGATTTCTTCCCGCCGGGCGGCCAGGCGCAGAGGATGCCCTTCATGCGCCAGGACGGGGAATACCAGTACCTCAGGGGCAAGGATTTTCAGGCGGCGCGGCTGCCCTACGGGAATGGCCGGTTCGCCATGTACCTGTTTTTGCCGGACAGGCGCGACGGGCTGGGAGAATTCCTGAGATCGGTGAACGCCGAGAACTGGAGCGGCTGGCTCTCGGGGTTCGCCAAGGCCAAGGGCCATATCGAGCTGCCGCGGTTCAAGGCCGACTACTTCCGCGACCTGGTACCGGCCCTCGACAAGCTGGGCATGGGGCCGGCCTTCGGCCAGGCGGCCGACTTCTCGGGCATGGCCCCGGCCGGGCTGACCATCGACGAGGTGCTGCACAAGACGGTGGTGGAGGTCAACGAGGAGGGGACCGAGGCGGCGGCGGTGACCTCGATCGGGGTCAAGTTCACCTCGGTGCGGCCCGAGCCCGAACCATTCCGGATGGTGGTGGACCATCCGTTCCTGATGGCCATCGTCGACGGCGGCACGGGCTCCATCCTGTTCATCGGGGCCATCTACGGGCCGAGGTAGGGCGGAACGCTTAACCTGCAGCGGTATAATATTATATATGTTATGTTATTATTACTTGTAACAGAAAAGTAACTGTTAGCCGCAAACATGAACAACGAGCTAATAAATGTCCTTCGCCGAAGGGAAGCGAGCACCTCAGTCGGCCCTTCCACAGCAAGAAATATGGGACCGAAAGGAACCATACAGGCTGCGCGCGAATACCTTGCGGTTCTCAAATTAGAGCGCTTCGCAAAGAAGACAGAAAAGGAATTTCAGGCCGTTCTAGATTACGCCACTTCCCGATTCTTGCGTCATCTGCCAAAGGGTGCAAAACATTGGGGTGCAGCCAGAAAGTTCCTGAATATATTCTTACGGGGCGCTGTTTATAACCGGTTTCTCTGTGAACGCTACGATCTTTATCGCATTGAGCGCTGGCTTGAACTGCCGCTCGATAGTCATGTGGCAAAGGGACTTCGTGAAGAGAAGGGAGGCCATGATCTTCCGAGGTGGAAAACCGTAATCGGATTGGATAGAGATATGAATCAGCTATATCAGGAGTTCGCGGCGCGGATAGCAAAAAAGAAGAAGACCTATCGTGTTCACCTTGACGTACTGTACTGGCGTAGCGACTTTGTCGCGGCTAACAACCGCTTCCAGCCGACGTCGGCGCTGACGCGCCGCCGCGGCTGAAGCGGAGCGTTAGCCGTCAGAGAGGAATCACGGTATGTCTGCATTCGAAGACGCCAGATCACTCGTCCAGCACGCGCAGGACGAACTCCCGAAGATTCGACGGGCGTATGAGGAGTCTTTGGCGGCCAAAACAATCGCGCCACGGCTTCTTGTGGAGATAAAAAACGTCTGCGAGAACCTTCGCTCAGCTCTCGATTTCGCCGCGAATGGCCTATTCGACCGTCACTGCACCGCATCAGAAAAAAAACCGAAGATTTATTTCCCGTACGCAACGGCTAAGCAGTCGCGGGCAGAATTCGAAAAGAGCGGTCGAATCGAAGCCTCCATTACTGGCTTGAGGGCTGCTCGCCCCGACATCATCGATCTCCTTCTCGAAATGCAGCATTTTGGTAGCCATGGGTATAAGTGGCTACCAGCGTTTATGGATCTTACGAACGAGAACAAACACCAGCGCTTGGTACCGCAAGTTCGGAAGGAAACGAAGGAACTTCGAATAAGTGGCGGCGGTGCATCCATTTCGGTTGGCCCGGGTGCGTCTATCTCCGTAGGTCACGGTGCCTCTATATCCGTAGGGGGCGCCGTAATAAGAGGCGGTCAAACGTTCGACGCTAACAATCCGCCGCACGTGCAAGGTGGACGCGTCGAAGTCATTACGTGGGTGTCTTTCCATTTTGAAACAAACGGAGAGCCAGTACTTCCCTTCCTAGAGAAAGCAGTTAAAGGAGTGGCGAAGATCGTCGAGGATTTGAGCAGCACATGACGGCTAACCACGCGTTCGAGACGGACGCGGTTCAGCGCTGCGCGCTTCACCGCGCCGCTCAACGCGAACGTTATACCGATAAATCAAAAGGCAAAGGCAAGAAATGAACACTGACCTATCCTTTATCACAAACGAAGAAAACCAAAGCCTCAAAGAACGGTTCAGAGTTCTGATTAAAGATACGTCCTTTTTTGACTGTCTGGTGGGATATTTCTATTCAAGCGGATTTCATGCTATTTATCCTTCATTGGAAAATACTGAAAAACTCCGCATCCTGATCGGCATCGGCACCAACCGGCAGACATTTGAAATGATGCAAGAGGGAAATCATCCGACACAGCACTCATTTGACTTCTCCCATGCCGAAGCCAAGCAGCAGATCGAAACTCTGGTTGAAACCGAAATGGCCGATTCCGAGGACAATCGGAGCGTTGAAGACGGTGTGCACAAGTTCATCGATTGGATCAGACGCGGAAAGCTGGAAATCAGGGCATATCCTTCTCAAAAGATCCACGCTAAGCTTTATATCATGACCTTCCGGGAAGGCGACCGCGACACCGGCAGGGTGATCACCGGTTCAAGCAATTTTTCTCAAAGCGGCCTCGTGGATAATCTTGAGTTCAATGTAGAATTGAAAAACCGAAGCGACTATGAATTTGCCCGGCACAAATTCGAGGAACTGTGGCGGAACGCGGTGGATGTGAGTGAAAAATATGTTCAAACCATTCAGGACAAAACCTGGTTAAGTCAGAACATCACCCCATGGCAGTTGTATCTCAAATTTCTTTACGAATATTTTAAAGACGAGTTGAGCCAGGCGGATGAGGTTTTTGTCAAGTACCTGCCGCAGGAATTCAAAAAACTTGAATATCAGGAACAGGCGGTTTTAAACGCCAAAAAGATACTTTTGGAATATGGCGGTGTTTTTATTTCTGATGTTGTCGGTCTTGGGAAAACCTATATCTCGGCCATGCTAGCAGGGCAACTGGAAGGAAGGACTCTCGTTATTGCTCCGCCCGTGCTTCTGGAAAAATCAAACCCCGGTTCGTGGCCCAACGTGTTTTCAGATTTCCGAGTGCCCGCAGATTTTGAATCCCTCGGCAAACTTGATCACCTGCTGCACAGAGGCACGGAGAAGTATGCCAATATCATCATTGACGAAGCCCACCGTTTCCGCACGGAAACAACCATCACCTATGAAATACTGGCTGAAGTCTGCCGGGGCAAACGGGTAATCCTGGTCACCGCAACTCCCTATAACAATACGCCGAAGGATATTCTGAGTCTGCTAAAACTGTTTCAAAAAGCCAAAAAAAGCACCATCCCGAACCTGCCGGACCTGGACGCATTTTTCTCAAGACTGGAAAACAAACTTAAGAACCTGGACCGGAAAGCGGACTATTCCGAGTATATTGCCACGGTGAAAGACAATGCCCGGGAAATACGCGATAAGGTGCTCAAATACCTGATGGTGCGCCGGACCCGTTCGGAAATTGAAAAATACTTCATTAAAGACATTAAAGAACAGGGGCTCACATTTCCGCAGGTTGAAAAACCGGTCCCGTTTTTTTATGAGCTCAACGAAAAGGAAGATGAAATTTTCAACACAACCATAGATCTGATCGCCAACCAATTCAGGTACGCGCGCTATATGCCCATGCTGTATTACGAAGGAAAAATCGATCAACTGGAAGCCCAGTCCCAGCGCAATATGGGCCGCTTTATGAAAATATTGCTGGTCAAGCGCCTGGAGAGCAGTTTTTTTGCCTTTCGAAACTCGGTCGAGAGGTTCCTGCACTCTTATGAAATGTTCCTGCGGGAACTAGATAACGGCTCCGTGTATGTTAGTAAAAAACATATCAACAAAATTTTTGAGCTTCTGGAAAACGATGACGATGAAGCGATCCAGAAATTGATCGACGAAGGCAAGGCGGAAAAATATCATAGTAAGGATTTCAGGGAGGATTTGAAAAAGGACCTGGAACACGATCTGGTCATTCTTAAAACAATCAAAACGCTCTGGCAGCAGGTGGACCGCGACCCGAAACTGTTAAAATTCACAAGCGAACTTGCCCGAAACGCGGTGCTGAAAAAGAATCACCTGATTATATTTACCGAATCTAAAGAGACCGCCAATTACCTGTATAAAAATATCGACAAAAAGTATTCCGGCAAGGTGCTGTTGTTTACCGGCGACTCCGGCGAATCGGTCCGGGATAAGGTGATTGAAAACTTTGACGCCCGGGCACGTTATAAAAAGGACGAATACCGCATTCTGATATCCACTGAAGTGCTTTCCGAGGGTGTCAACCTGCACCGGGCCAATGTGGTGATAAATTACGATATTCCCTGGAACCCGACACGCATGATGCAGCGAGTGGGGCGTATCAACCGCGTGGATACGCCCTTTGATACAATCCACACCTTTAACTTTTTCCCGACGGTTCAGTCAAACGACCAGATAAAGCTCAAAGAAGCCGCTGAAGGCAAAATCAACGCGTTTCTGACCCTGCTCGGCGGGGATGCCGAACTGTTGACCGAAGGCGAGCCCATCGGCTCCCATGAGCTTTTCGACCGATTGACCTCTAAAAAGACTATTGAAGGCGATGATGAGGCAGAGGAAAGCGAACTCAAATATTTGCAGGTGATTCGGGATATCCGTGAAAATGACTCCGCGCTTTTTGAAAAAATCAAGCATCTGCCCAAAAAAGCAAGAACCGCCAAAGCCCGTCCGAAGAATGTGTTGCCCGGCGAGCAAGAACCTGTCCGGTACGCTCTGATCACCTACTTTCGCCGCGGGAAACTGCAAAAGTTTTTCATGGCGCACGGCAGGCAAGCGGCTGCCCGGGAGCTGGATTTCATGACCGCCGCCTCGTTTCTTGAGAGCAGTCCGCAGGAGCAAAAGGCAAAACTTCCCGAAGCCATGTATGACCTGCTGGATAAAAACAAGGAAGCCTTTATTCTTGCCACCACCGAAGAAATGGCTGAGCCCCGCAAACAAGGTGGCCGGGACAGCACTGCCAATATCCTGCGAATTTTGAAAGCAACCTTGAAAAATACCCAAAAACTCACCGACGATCAGGAAATCTACTTGAAAAACGTTCTGAAACAGCTTGATGAAGGCGGGCTTCCCAAACAGACCGCCAAGAATACCTTAAAGGCGCTGAACGAATTAGGTGATGAACTCGTCAATCCCTTCAAGGTGCTGGCAACGCTCCAGACTCATATCCCCGACCGTCTGCTGCAAAGCCATTACGCGGAACATAGCCCCTCTGTAACCGGAAAACGCGAAGTAATCCTTTCATTATTTCTGGCAGGTGAACAAGTATGAACAAACAACAGGCACAGCAACTCATTCATGACACCTTTGAAACCACGTTTGACAAAGGCCGGTTCAGCGGGTTTGTCAGAAATCTTTTAAACCATATTGAAGACGCTCCATTTACCTATCAGGGCAATTACATCCCGGAAAAGTTCCGGCAGTACGTCAAAACTCTGGAGCGCATCGGAAAATACAACGACGGCGAGCACAGCCTGGACATCCTTGTCATCACCCTGCAAAAAGATACCTCACTGGAGCGTGCCCGCACCATGCAGCGCAATTTCATCGCCTGGTATCTCAACGGCAGCCGCGGCGGTGAAATGAAAGACGCGGCACTGGTCGCCTTTGTGTCGCCGGATCAGGTGGACTGGCGCTTCTCCCTGGTCAAGATAGATTACAAATTTGAAAAGACCAAAACCGGCAAAATGAAGGTCAAGGAAGAGTTCACCCCGGTCAGGCGCTGGTCCTTTCTGGTGGGCGTAAATGAAAAGAGCCATACCGCCCAGAGCCGGCTGGTGAAGATTCTGGCCGATGATGAACACGATCCCACCCTGGCGGAGCTGGAAGAAGCCTTCAATATCGAAACCGTCACCAAAGAGTTCTTCCTCAAATACCGCGAACTGTTTCTACGCACCAAGGAGGCGCTGGACAAGGTTGTCAAAAAAAATCCCAACGTCAAAGCCGACTTTGACGCCAAAGGCGTGGACACGGTCAACTTTGCCAAGAAACTGCTGGGCCAGATCGTCTTCCTCTACTTCCTGCAGAAAAAAGGCTGGTTCGGTGTGGGCCGCGACGATGACTGGGGAACCGGCTCCAAACAATTTCTGCGGGAGCTAGTCAACGGCACCCATGGCAGTTATCAGAATTTTTTCAACGACATCCTGGAACCGCTCTTTTACGAAGCCCTGCGCATCGACCGCAGCCACGATGACGATTATTACAGCCGTTTCAACTGCAAAATCCCCTTCTTAAACGGCGGCCTGTTCGACCCCATCGGCAGTTACGACTGGGTGCATACGGATATCAACCTGCCCAATGACCTCTTTTCCAATACGCGCAAAACCACCGAGGGTGATATCGGCGACGGCATTCTGGATGTGTTCGACCGCTACAACTTCACCGTGCGGGAAGACGAACCCCTGGAAAAGGAAGTGGCCATTGACCCGGAACTGCTGGGCAAGGCATACGAGAAGTTCAATGCCATCCGGCCGGACAACTTCGAGGAGTTCACCAAAGCGCTGAAGAGCGGCAGGAAAGGCGAAGAAAACAAGTTCAACAAAAAATTCGGCGTCTATTACACCCCGCGCGAAATCGTGCATTACATGTGCAAGCAAAGCCTGATCAATTATCTCGCCACCCGCGCGGAAGAGGCCAAACTCGAAACATCTGTTTCCATACAGGACATTGAAGACCTGATCGAAGTGGGCGAAATGATCACCGAGCACGAAGCAACCGCCCTTATCAAGGAACAGAACATCAAAAACGGCATCCAGAAATCCTCCGAATACACGGCCCTGCTGTCCGACGGCATCCGCCAGAATGCCAAATTCATTGACGATTGGCTGGCGGACATCACCGTGTGCGACCCGGCCGTGGGCTCCGGGGCTTTCCCGGTGGGCATGATGGCCGAAATCGTGCGAGCGCGCAATGTCCTGTCCGTGTTTTTGAATAATCAGGAACGTAGCGACTATGAATTCAAACGCCGCTGCATCGAGCATTCCCTCTACGGCGTGGACATCGACCCCGGCGCGGTGGAGATCGCCAAACTTCGGCTGTGGCTGTCGCTGGTGGTGGATGAAGAGGATATCAAAAACATCAAACCCCTGCCGAATCTGGATTATAAAATCGTCTGCGGGAATTCATTGCTGGGCGTGGAGAAAGACCTGTTCAACCAGCAGCTTTTCAATGATCTGGAAAAACTGAAACCCTTGTTTTTCGGCGAAACCAGTCCCACCAAGAAGCAGGAATACAAAAAGCAGATTGACGACCTGATCAGCCGGATCACCAATGGGCACACGGAATTTAATTTTGAGGTCTATTTTTCCGAGGTGTTTCATAGCAAGGGCGGGTTTGATGTAGTGATTGCCAATCCGCCGTATGGCAATATCTTCACGAACGAAGAAAAGTTGAGGCTTAGGAAATCATTTGTTGAACTTCAGTTCAAAATAGATGCTTATTCCGTATTTCTTATTAAAGGAATTAATCTGAACAAAGAAAATGGGTATTTGATATATATTATTCCAAGCACTTTTATGGATAACTATTTTGAAGAAAATGTCAGAAATACACTGCTTATTAAAAACAGCATAGAGCAAATAATTGAATTGGATGATAGCATATTTGAAAGTGCTGTTGTTCACTCAATGATTATAGGTATAAATAAGCAAGTCCCAGGAGAGGAACATAAAGTAAAAACTGGGTATTCGTTAGATTTAGAGAAACAAGATATTCCCAATGAATACTTCTTGAAGCAGGAATATGCTTCATTTGCAATAAGAACCTATCAGCACATTGATCTTTTATCAAAACTTAAAAATGATTCTGTCAAGTTAGAGAAAGTCATTGATATTAGACAGGCAATTAAATCAGGAAATGATAAAAAGTATATACACAGAAACAAAATGAATAATTCATACAAACCTATAGTAGGAGGTAAGCATATAAAGAAATGGATGTTAGATGATCCCGGGCTATATATTTATTATGGAGATCATTTGGCATGCCCTCGCGATCCGAAAATATTTGAACAACCAAAGTTACTAATAAGAGAAGCTGGAAAAGAGATAACTGCAACTTACGATGAAAGTGGTTATTATGTTATGTCATCATTGTATAACGCAATCCAGATTGATAAAAAATATTCCTTAAAATATATATTGGCATTATTGAATTCCTCCTTATTTCAATATGTAATGAGACTTAAAACATTTGATAAGACAAAAGGGGCTTTTACAAAAGCAAAAATATACCATTATTATGATCTTCCTATTAAGAATATTAACAAGACTGTTCAGTGTAATTTTGTTGAAATTGTCGATAAAATCCTCTTCATCACCAAAGACGACGACTACCCGCAAAACCCGCAAAAACAAACAAAAGTCAAAGAACTGGAGCGGGAGATTGACCAGATGGTGTACAAGCTCTATGGCCTGACCGAGGAGGAAATCCGCATTGTGGAGGGCGAAGGGAAATAGGACGCCATGCCATGCGCCGAAAAGCAGAGCGATGAATATGTGCAGGCATATTTCCGCTCGAACAGCGGTGCCATAAAAGACAGGCTCCGGTTTCTGCTGGAACTTCATGAGGATGAAGACCGGCTGATCTCGCCCGATGTGTGGTATTGCTTTGAAGAAGCCCGTCACACCTTCATGATGGGCGATTACGTGGCATGCATGATCATGTGTGCGGTTACCGTGGAGCGGCATCTGGCCAAACTGCTGGAACTGCCCTGTTACGCCCCTACCGATGAAGAATCAGCCCGGGCCGCAACCGGAAAGCGGCTTGCCAACACCGCCAAAGCCAAGGGCATTATTGATGAACCGTTGCAGAAAAACCTCCTGGAACTGAACAGGATGCGGTCGGATTTTGTGCATGGTCTTGATTCATCCGTGCATACAAGACCCCAGACAAAAGACCCGATGACCAACGCGTTCATGGGGTCAGAGCCTGCTGTAATGACCACCGAGATTGAAGAAAAGGCAAAGAGCGCCCTGGAGATATTGTTTGAAACAGAAAGAAAACTGCATGACACCAGACTGAATTATTATTGAAGCTAGACTAAAAATACGTGCGGAAACAAAAGACATGATTAACAGGATTAAAAACCGGTATAACAACCGCATCAACTAGGACTGGCAATTCCGATGCGCTCCATTGCCGCCGGTGAGCTTGGCCGTTACTGCTCTTTGGTGGTCTATCAAAATTGTTTTGAAAATCTATAGACCGAACCAACCACTGGGAGGAGAAGCCATGAAAGACAGAAAAGGAGTAAAAACAGGTTGGACGGCGGGTTGGGCCGGTGGCTTCATCTGGGTTTTCGCCCTTTCCATGGTTTTTCTTTTCCAAGGAAAAACAGCACCGGGAATACTGGGAATAGCCTTGTTCGGCATCTCGGTATTCACGATTCTTTTTTTCTCGCCATGGCGTTTTCCCTCAACACATTATTGGAAGTTGATGCTATCTCCATATGGGGTATTTTCCCTGTCCGTCGCCTGGGCAATATGGTCATACGGTGGTTTTGGGGCTGTCGGATTGAATTGGTGGAATCTGCTGTGCCTCTTACCGATGCTGACGCCGTTTGTAATTCTAGGCAAAAGAAAATGGTCGGATTCCGCTGAGCTTGAAGATTGGCCCGCCGCGAATAAGGGACAACACCAATGAACTGGAAGTATCTCGTTGCCTGGATACCAGGCATCCCGATAGCCATTGTCAATGGGATCCTTCGAGAATTTTGGTATAGGCGGTTCCTGACAGAACTACGCGCCCATCAACTATCGGCGGCAAGCTTCATTTTGTTTTTCGGGGTTTATGTCTGGTTTGTATTGAATTGGCTTAAGTTGTCATCGACTCGAAGCGCCCTTATTCTGGGTGCGACCTGGCTTGCCTTGACCGTGGCCTTTGAATTCCTTTTCGGACATTTCGTAATGGGACATTCCTGGTCCAAACTCTTTGATGACTATAATCTTTGCGCCGGCCGTGTTTGGGCCATGGTTCTTATCTGGATTGTCATATCGCCCTACATATTGCACCTATGGCACAAAAGACGGCCAACCCAGGCGGCCGGACAAACGCCTGCGTCCGGCCTATAGCATTCCGCCCCTTTCCATAGTATAATGCCGTTATGGACAAGAAGCCCCGCATCCTCATCTGCGACGACGAGATCCACATCACCAAGCTGATGGAGACCATCCTGGTGCCTCAGGGCTACGAGGTCTGCAAGGCCCACGACGGCAAGGAGGCGCTGGAGATGGTGGAGAAGTGCCGGCCGGACCTGATCCTGATGGACATCATGATGCCCATCCTGGACGGGTACGAGGTCACCAAGGCCATCAAGGAGAGGCCCGAGACCCAGATAATCCCGGTGGTCATCGTCTCGGCCGCGGCCGACAAGCAGCGGCGGCTGAAGGCCATGGAGCTGGGGGCCGACGACTTCCTGACCAAGCCGGTGGACACGGTGGAGCTGAAAGCGCGGGTCAAGTCGCTCCTCAAGGTCAAGGCCTACAACGACCACATGCGCCGGGACAAGCTGGAGCTGGAGGTGGAGGTGGCCAGGCGCACCGACCAGCTGAAGCTGGCCTTCGAGAAGATCAAGCTGGCCTCGCTGGAGGTCATCTTCCGGCTGTCGCGGGCGGCCGAGTTCCGCGACCGGGGCACCGGAGAGCATATCAAACGGATGAGCCACTACGCCGCCGCCCTGGCCCGCAAGCTGGGGCACAACCTGGAGGTGGTGGAGGCCATCCTCTACGCCAGCCCCATGCACGACATCGGCAAGATCGGCATCCCGGACAGCATCCTGCTAAAGCCGGGCAGGCACGATCCGGCCGAGTGGGACACCATGCGCCAGCACACCCGCATCGGGGCGCGCATCGTCGAGGGCTCGGACTACGGCTTCATCAAGCTGGCCGGGGTCATCGCCCTCACCCACCACGAACACTGGGACGGAGGCGGCTATCCCTTCGGCCTGCGCGGCGCCCAGATACCGGCGGCGGGGCGCATCACCGCGGTGGCCGACGTCTTCGACGCCATGACCACCTCCCGGCCCTACCGGCCGCAGCCCATCCCGGTAGAGGAGGCCTTCGCCTATATCAAGGAGTCGGCCGGCACCCACTTCGATCCGGAGATGGCCGGGGCCTTCCTGGAGATACGGGAGGAGGTGCTGGACATCAAGGAGCAGTTCAGCGACAACGGCGGCCACGAGGAGTTCAAGCAAGGATAGCCGGTGATCGACAGGCGCCGGGCAGGAGCCGACCACCTCCCTTACCCCTTCCCGAAAGTTTGGGTGATGAGGGGGTGGTCGAATCGTTTCCGGCCGGCCGAAGCAAGGTTGACAGCCCGGGCCGTGTGTAATATCATAATGGAATGAGGCCAATCCCATGCCGCCGCCTGGTTTTTTGAAGGCCTACTGGGTGAGGGCCTCGGGGCGTTTTCTGGCCTTTCCCGTCCTGAGGCGCAAGGCCGAGCTGCTGGAGATCGCCGGGGCCTGGGAAAAGGCCGGACAGATCTACGAGCTGGGACGCCGCCAGCTGACGCCGAAGGAATTCCCCTCGCTGCACGCAGAGTGCCTGTTGCGGCTGGGCTGGATACTGCAGAACCAGGGGGAGACCGAGATGGCGGCCGGCCTTTACGAACAGGCCGAGAGCCTGTATCGGGCCGTCGGCGACCGGCCGGGAGCGGCCGACGCGGTCAGCAAGCTGGGAACGATCCACTGGATCCACGGTCAGTACCAGAAGGCGGAACAGTGCTTCCGGGAGAGGCTGGAGCTCTTCCAGGGTCTGGGGGACTTCAGAGAGACGGCCGTGTCCCTGAGCTACCTGGGAAACGCGCACCTGGCGCAGGGCAGGGCTGCGGAGGCGATCGAGGTGTTCTCGCAAGCTCTGGAGATGTTTCGACGGATCAACCATCTGGCAGGCATCTGGAAGACCAGCTGCAACCTGGGCACGGTCTACTATTCCCAGCATGACTACGGCCGGGCCCGAAGCCTTTTCAGGACCAACCTGGAGACGGCCTCGCTGATGGGCGACCGGCAGGGGGTGGGCATCGCCTGGGGCAACCTGGGCAACGTCCACTATAGCCTGGGCGAGCACGATCAGGCCCTGGAGTGCTACCAAAGGTATTACCAGATCTCTGGTGACATAGGCTATCGCCAGGGCCAGGCCATGGCCGTCGGGAACATGGGGCTGGTGCATAAGGCGAGGGGCGAACTGGAGGAGGCCGCCCGTTGCTACTCCGAGGACCTGGCCATACTGGAGCAGGTCGGCCAGAAGGCCGAGCTGGCCAAGGCGGCCAGCGTTTTGGGCTTCATCCTCTCCGAGCTGGGCAGGCTGGAGGAGGCCGGCCCGCTGCTTTTAAGGTCAGAGGCCATCTTCCTGGAGCTGGGGGACGAGGACCAGCTCTGGGACGTCCGGGCCGACCTGGCCGAGCTTTGGCGCCGGCAGGGCAAAGCCGCGGAATCGCTGGCAATGGCTGGCCACGCCCTGAAGGCGGCCCGAGAGCTCAAAGACGAGGCGATCGAGGCTAAGGCCGGCCTGACGGCGGGCTTGGCCTGTAAACATCTGAAGAAGGCAGAGGAGGCCGAAAAGCACCTGCGCCGCGCCGCGGAGATATTCGGGAAACTGGGGATGGAGGAAAAGGGGAGAATGGCCTTGGAGGCGTTGGATGGATAGAAAGCTGAAGGCGGTGAGGAAGTTCCTGTCGCTTTTTGGGAGCGGAAAATTCGAGGAGGCCGGGGCGCTGATGCACCCCGAGGCGGTGGTGCGCTGGCCCAACACCCGCGAAGCCTTTTACGGGCGGGACGGGTTCATCGAGGCCAACCGGCGCTATCCGGGCAGGTGGCGGTTCCACTTAGAGCGGCTGGAGGCCTGCGGCCGGGGGATGGTCGCGGCATTCCGGGTCTTCTCCCGGACCTCGGGCAAGAGCTTCCACGCCGTCTCCTTCTTCGAGTTTCGATCCGGGCTGATCGCCGGCCTCACCGAATACTGGGGGGAGGACGGGGAGCCTCCGGCCTGGAGGAAGAGGGGCGGCTGGGCCAGACGTTATTGACCGAGCAGCAACAGGAACGGGAGGTTGGAAAAAGAGGATCCTTATTATAAATCCCTTCGTGTCGGTTTTCCACCGTCAAAGCATGAACCACCAATGCGGTCGGAGATGAATCAGGATATACTCGGCTTCGATCTTGGCGAGATCGACGCCCACCTGCACACCCGGCACTCCTGCGACTCGGACATGGACCCCATGGAAGCCTGCCGCCGGGCCCTTGAGCTGGGGCTCAGGGCGATCGTCTTCACCGAGCACATGGACTTCGACCCCTCGGACGAGGGCTTCGGCTTCTACGACGCCATGGCCATCGGCAACAGCCTGGAGGAATGCCGCCGCCGGTTCCCCTCCTTGAGGATCTTCAAGGGGGTGGAGGTCACCTACCAAACCAAGTATCGCCGACAGATCGAGCGCTTCCTGCGCCAGGGCCATTTCGACTACGCCCTGGGATCGGTGCATATGGTGGGCGACGGGGACATATCGCGGGCCGAGAGGCAGGGGGACTACTACGGGGCCAGGTCCGAGGAGGAGGCCTATCGGCCGTATTTCGAGGAGGTGCGGCTGGCGGCCGGCAGCGGGCTTTTCGACGCCATCGGGCACCTCGACCTTTGCAAGAAGTATGGGATGAGGCATTACGGGCGGATGGAATGGAAAAAGTACGCCGTCGAGATCGAGGGTATTCTGAAGGCGGCCGCCTCCTGCCGGGCCATCATCGAGCTCAACACCTCGGGCACCAGGCAGGACCCCCAGGACACCTATCCCAACATAGAGGTCGTCGAAAATTTCCTCAGGATGGGTGGCCGGACCATAATGGGCAGCGACGCCCACCGGCCTGAGGACATCGGCCATGCCTTCGGAAAATACAAGGAGATGATCGCCTCAACATGAAGCATTTCGCCCTGACCATAGCTGGGTCCGACTCCGGGGGCGGAGCCGGGATCCAGGCCGACCTCAGGACCTTCGCCGCCTTCGGGGTGCACGGGCTGTGCGCCGTGACCGCGGTCACCGCCCAGAACAGCCGGGGGGTGGAGCGCGTCCAGAGGATGGATCCCGGTATGGTGTCGGCCCAGATCCGGGCGGTGATGCAAGACATGGGATGCGGCGCGGCCAAGACCGGAATGCTGTTCGACGAGAAGATAATCAGACAGGTGGCGCGGGATGTGGAAACATACAAAATACGAAGGCTGGTGGTGGACCCGGTAATGGTGGCCAAGGGGGGGCAATCCCTGCTAAAAGACGGGGCGGAGAGGGCACTGATCGACCGTCTGCTGCCGCTGGCATCCATCGTCACCCCCAACACGGAGGAGGCGGCCCGTCTGGCGGGGATGAAAAAGGTCTCCACTCCGGGACAGATGCGCGAGGCTGCCAGGATAATACATGGGCTGGGGCCGAAGTACGTTCTGGTCAAGGGCGGCCACCTGGAAGGGACGGCAGACGATCTCCTCTACGACGGGAAGCGATTTACTTTGCTGCCTTCCCGTAGGATCCCGACCCGGCACACCCACGGCACCGGCTGCACCCTGTCGGCGGCCATCGCCGCCCTGCTGGCCAGGGGGACGGGCATGGAGCCGGCGGTGCGGCGGGCCAAGCGATACGTGCTAGGGGCCATCCTCAGGTCGTACCCCACCGGGTCCGGCCACGGATCGCTGGGCCACTTCTGGCCGAGGCCGAAGAACCGATAGGCTGGCGCATGGAGTTGGCCGGATTCCAAAGCCCCTGGGCCCTGAGCCTGCTGCCGCTGGCGGCCGTCCCGTGGCTTCTGCACCTGCTGAGGCGGAGGAGCTTGCGCAAGGTTCCCTTCCCCAGCCTGATGCTGCTGGCCGAGCGTCGCCACGTGGTGTTCCGTCGCTACCGGCTGGAGGAGTTCATGCTGCTGGCCGTCAGGTCGTTGCTGGTGTTGGCGGCGGTGGCCGCCCTGGCCCGGCCGGTGGTGAGGGGCGGCCTGCCTGGCTGGCTTTCCTCCTCTGAGCGCTGGACGGTGGTCATCCTGGACGATTCGGCCAGCATGGCGGCCGCCAACGGCCAGGGCACGGCCATGGAAACAGCCAAAAGAAAGCTGGCCTCGGTGCTGGAAGGGATAGGGGCGGGCGCCAGGGTGGCGGTGGTCTCCGGAAGCCGGGGGACGCCGGTGCTGGCCGGCTTCGGCAGTGCTGCGGCCGCGGCCCGGACGGTTCAGCAGGCCCGGCCCCGACCGCTTGGGACCGATCTGGCGGGTTCCCTGGCATTGGCCGGACGGATGTTGGAGAACGCCAAATGGCCGTCGATAATAATTGCCAGCGATTTCCAGAAATGCTGTCTGGGAATGTCCGATTCCGCCAGGCTGCCGGATAACCTGAAGCGCGTCCCTATTCTTTTGGTCGACGCTGGGCTCAAGCCTCTGCCCGGAAACCTGGTTTGGCTTGCGGTCAGGACGATGCCGCTGCGCAACCGAATGGCGGTCGAGGGCAGGAGCGCCATCCGGGGCCAGGCTAAAATCATGCTTAACCAGAGCGGGCGCATCCTCAACCGGATCGCCGTCTCCACAGACAGCGCCGGCTATTTCACGGCTGGCATGGAGCTGCCCCGCGGGGATTCGGTCTTCCTGAGTTGCCGCCAGGATGGCCTGGCCCTGGACGACACCTTCTTTCTCGGCGGCACCGGCGACGACGGCAAAAGATGCCTGGTGATCGCCGGGCCGGAACTGCCGGGCCTGGAGCTGCTGGAAAAGGCCCTGGGATCTCTGGCCAGCGCTGGCTTCACCTGGCGGAGGTCGCCGTCTCCCAGGATCGACGACTTGAGGAAGGCCGACGTCATAGTGACGGCTATAAGATCTCCGGACGCGTGGCTCTCCGAGGCTCTTTCAAAAGCGGCCGAGGGCGGCCTCGGCTTCCTGATTATCCCGCCGGCCGATGCCGACCCGGAGGCCTACAACCGACTGTTGATAAAGCTGGGATCGACCGCCAGGCTCAAGGAGCTGGCCCGAAGCCAAGGGCAGCCGCAGAGGCTGACACCCGGTTCCCATCAGCTGGGCAGCGGCTGGGATTCCAGGACGGCCGAAGCGGTGCAGGTTTTCAGCTTCTGGAGGTCGGCCTCGGGCGGCTCGCCAGCCCTGACCGTGGGAGGCCTGGAGCCAGCCTTGGTTTTCGAGGAGACCGAAATAGGGAGGATAGCTCTCTGGCTGTCCGGGATAGATCCGAACATGAGCGACCTAGCTTACCGGCCGGCCTTTCCGGTCCTGCTGCACCGGTCGCTGGTGTTCGCCGGGGAGTGGTGCCCCGAACAGCAGTACCAGGCAGGCGACACCGTTAGGCTGAACCGGAACCTGGCTGCCCGGTTCACCGCGCCCGGAGGGGCCACCGTTCTGGCCGAGGCCGCAGCGGGCAGGAGTGAATGGGGGCTGCCCCGTCCGGGATGGTATCTGATATCCGGTCCAGCCGGCCGAAGGCTGATAGCCGCCAACCTCCCGGCCGGAGAATCTGACCTGGAGCAGATGGATCTGAACAGGCTGAGAGAAAGCTTGGGGGCGGAGGTTTCGGCAGCCGATGGCCGGAAATATTCCGCAGAGTCACAGCCGGCCTGGAAGGCCATGCTGGCTCTGGCCCTGCTTTTTTTGACAGCCGAGGCCGGGCTGAGAATGCGGCTGGCGGGCCAAAAAAACGGTTGACTTCCTCCTCCAATTATGGTAAAAATATAGGGCGGTATTGATTGGAGAATGCACCATGTCCCCAAAAAAAGAATCCAACCCGGCCGGACTCATAATCGCTCTGATAGCCGTGGCCGTTGTCACGGTAGGCGGCGTCACCGGCGTAGCCATTAAAAGCTGGCCGGCTGGCGGGCAGGACAAGCAGGACCAGGGCGACAAGCAACTGGAGGCTCTGGCCAAGGCGGCCGGCATGGTGTCCACCAAGATCCTGCTGGACTACAGCGACCCCATGGAGCAGCAGTTCGCCCTGGAGAAGGCGGTCAAGGACCTCAAGGCCGTTTTCCCCGAGATGGGCCAGGTGTGGGTTGTCAACGACAAGAACACGGTCGTTTACTCGACCAAGGGCGACGACGTTGAAAAGCCATTCCAGACGCCCTCCGGCATCAAATCGCCCGATGCCTCCAGGTTGTTCATCGCCCAAGCCGCCCCGGGACAGAAGTACGTCTCCCTGCCGCTAAAGCTTCAGGACAAGGTAGTGGGCGGGCTCAGGCTGGTGGTGGCTCAGCCACAGGCAGCCTCATCGGCCGGCAACAAGAACCTGGTGATCATCTCTGGCGCGGTGGCACTGATATTGGGCATGATCCTGCCGGCGATCCTGGTGGGGGCCATGGGCGGCGGGGGCGGCAAGCCGGGCCCGTCTGCGGTCGACCCCAACACCCTGAGGGCCCTCAAGGCGGAGGAGGCCTCCATCAACGCCAGGCTGGAATCGGCCCGCAAGGAGCTCTCCCGGGCCGAGGAGCTGAAGTCCCAGCAGAACTTCATCGAATCCCAAATAGAGGCTATGCGCAAATTGCAGGCCGAGGAGGCCCAGAAGTTGGAGGCCCTGAAGAGCCAGGCGGCCGACCTCTCGGCCCCGCCACAGATAAAGATCGAAGACCTGAGCAAGCAGGACCAGGAGTTGGTGCAGAAGATCGAGAACCATCGCAAAGAGGAGATGTTGCTGGCCAGGAAGATCGAGGAGATCAGGAAAAAGGTCATCGACCTCGACCGTAGGATAGAGGCCAGACGCAAGGAGGAGGCCGAGATCGGGGTGCGCATTGAAGCCAAGAAGAGGGAGGAGCAGGCGCTCAATCAGAGGATGGGAGGCTAGCCGCTCCGGGCTTCGGGAAGCGTAACCCGCTGGCAGAAAGGCCTTGGGCTTGAAGTTGTATTGCCACCATGAAAAGACGGGGTGCCACCCCGTCTTTTTGACATGGGTATGCTGAGGAAGAGCCTCGGGTCGATATTGGTCCAGGCGTCTGCCATGGTGCTGGGGCTGGGCTCGGGGATAGTCATCGCCAGGGTGCTGGGCCCCACGGCCAAGGGGGCCATCACCCTCTACGTGATGTTGGCCGGGGCGGTCGCCACCGCCGGCAATCTGGGACTGGGGGCGGCCAACGTCTATCTGGTGGGCAGCGGCCGGGTGACGGCCAGCAGTGCCTGGGCCAATTCCTGGTGGATATCCTGGGCGGTCGGCACCAGTTTGGCCGTAGCCATTTTCTTTGCGGCCCCATTGGCCGGCCTGGCCCTGCGGGAACCGGTGGACATGACCCTGCTGGCCGTGGCCCTGGCCGGGGTGCCTTTGGCCATCCTGCTGGACTGTCAGGCGAACCTGCTGCGCGGCCTGGAGAGGGTGGGCCGCTTCAACCTGTTGATGATGGCCCGGCACGGGGCAAGGCTGGGGGGGGTGCTGGCCCTAGTCGCCTGGCTGGGGCTGGGGGTGCCCGGGGCCATCTGGGCGGTCAACCTGTCGTTGGCCCTAGCCTCGGCCCTGGCGGCCATCTGGATAAAAAGGGAGACAGCGCTGTCGCTGTCTCCCTCCCTCACCGGTTTAAGCATCTCTCTGAAGTACGGGCTCAGGGCCATGCCGGGGCAGATGCTGCAGTTCCTCAACTACCGGCTGGACCTGTTCCTGCTGGCCGCCTTCTGGGACAACCGGCAGGTGGGGCTTTATGCTACTGCCGTCTTCGCCGCCGAGCTGGTTTGGCACGTGCCCAATGGCGTCAACATCGCCCTGTTTCCAGCGGTCTCGGCCGCCAAGGGGGAGGACAGTGCCGCCGAGCTCAGCAGCCGGGCCATGAGGCACACCGTGTTCTGGGGATTACTGCTAGCCGCGGGCATGGCGGCCGCCGCCGGACCGGCCATCGCCCTGCTTTACGGGCGCTCATTCGCCCCCTCGGCCGCGGCGTTACGTATCCTATTGATAGGCTCGGCGGCCATGGTCCCGGCCAAGCTGGCGCTCAACCACCTGGCCGGCATCGGCAGGCCGCAATACCTCAGCCTGGCTGCCCTGATCGGTCTGGCGGCTACGGTGGCCTTCGACCTAGCGCTCATACCCCGCTGGGGGGTAGCCGGGGCGGCCTGGGGCTCCACCCTAGCCTATCTGCTGGTGTCTTTCACCGCCCTCTTGTGGATGAAGCGACGGGGGGGCGTCGGCCTCAGGGAAAGCCTGTTTATAAAGGCCGCCGACTTCGGACAGTATCACCGGCTGCTGGGCTCATGAAGAGGGTGTTGGCCCTGACCGCCATTGAGCCTCCGTTCCGGGGCCGGCTGATCGAAACCCAGTTCCTGCGTCCTTTGGCCCGGGCCTTGAGCGGCGTGCCCGGCATCTCCTGGGAATACCTATCCCTAGTGCCGTTCTGGTTCAGGTTTTCCAGAAGGGATCCGCTGGGCGAGTTCCGAAGAACCGGTTCGGCCATTGGTCGGATAAAAGCATACCTTGAAAACTACGGGGCCGGCTCCGAGTTGCTCAACATATCCTGGCCCTGGCATCCCAAACATTTCAACATGCGTTCGGAGCAGGCGGCAGCCTTCGTCGTCATGTCGTTGCCATTGCTGGTGGGACGTTTGTGGAGGCGTCCCGCCTCCCTGATATTGGCCCGCAGCTATCCGGCGGCACTTCTGGCCCGCCTGGCCAAAAGGCTGGCAGGGATTCCCTACATCTTCGACATGCGGGGCCTGTATCCTGAGGAATGCGTCAACGCCGGGGCTTTTACCACGGACTCTGAGGACTACCGGTTCTGGAAAAGGCGCGAGCGCCAGTTAATAGCGGACGCCGAGGCCTGTCTGGCTGTTTCCGGCCCTTTCTCCGACCATGTCAGAAAAATGGTAGCCGGGGCGCGGGTCGCGATGATACCCTGCTGTGTGGACACGGACGAGGTGAGTTTTGACCCGGTGCGCCGTCGGGAGGCAAAGGGTAAATACGGCCTTTCGGAGAGGTTCGTCCTCCTGCATTTGGGCTCCTTTGGCACCCGGGGCGACCGGAGCCTGGTCGCCAAATATCTGCAACGCTTCCGCCGGGTCCGCCCCGACGCGGTTTTGGCAGCGGCCACCGGGACGCCGGCCTTCGTGCCCGAGCTAAGGGCGGCCTTCGCCAAGGAAGGGCTTTTGGAAACCGATTTCAGGATAATTCACCCTGGTCCGGGACAGCTGGACGAAGTCAGGGCTTTGGGGGACGCCGGGCTGATACTGGAGCGGAAGGCGGCCAACACCCACGCCTGCCTGTCGGTCAAGCTGGGCGAGTACCTGGCCTCGGGCCTGCCGGTCATCTGTACCCCTCATGTCGAGGGGGCGGCCCGCCTTGTCGATCAATATGATTGCGGACTGGTGGTCGACCCGGACGATCCCCAGGAGCCGTTAGAAAAGGAAAAAGAGTTCATCAAACGTTACCGGTATCTCCGGGAGAACGGGTTCAAGCTGGCCCGCGGATACCTTTCCCTGGACCGCTGCGCCAGGCTCTGGCGAGAAGAGATAACCCAAGCCTTGAGGACGCCATGACATTCAAGAAAGCGCTGGTGCTGGCACCGCACACCGACGACGGCGAGTTCGGCTGCGGCGGGGCCATGGCCAAGCTCATCTCCCAGGGGGCCGAGGTACACTACGCCGCCTTCTCCTCGGCCGAGAAGTCCCTGCCGTCCGGGGTGGCCCCGGACGTGCTGGTCAGGGAGCTCGAGGCGGCCATGTCCTCGCTGGGCATACCCGGACCCTGCCGGCACATCATGGACTATCCGGTGCGCGACTTCCCCGAGCGCCGCCAGGCCATCCTGGACGACATGATACGCCTTAAAGCAGAGATTCGCCCGGACCTGGTGCTGCTGCCCTCGTCCAACGACACCCACCAGGACCATCTAACCGTCTCCCAGGAGGGCTTCCGGGCCTTCAAGGATACCACCATCCTGGGCTACGAGATCCCCTGGAACAACCGCACCTTCGACACCGAGGGCTTCGTCATTCTTGAGGAGACCCACCTCAAGGCTAAAATCGACGCCCTGAGGTGCTACCGCTCGCAGCTGGACAGGTTCTACGCCAACGAGAGCTTTATCCGCTCCTTAGCCGTCACCCGGGGGACGCAGATCGGCGTCAAGTATGCCGAGGCCTTCGAGGTGATGCGCTGGGTGCTCTGATAATTTTCAAGAAACAATTACGAGTTAGTAATCACAAATGAGTGAAGCAGTAAAAATAGATATTTGCGAAAGAACTTTTGCCTTCGCACTAGATATTGGCGGTTTTTGCAGAACCCTAGAGAAGAGAGGGTTAAGCGAAAGGCTTCTGGCCCGACAGTTGTTTCGCTCGGTACATCGGTCGGTGCCAATGTCGAGGAAGCTCGGGCTGGACAGAGCCGAGCCGATTTTATCTCAAAATGTCCATAGCTCGGAAGGAAGCAAGGGAAACCAAATATTGGTTAAAACTGGCCGGCGCTTCAGGGATGGGAAGTTCGGAAGTTGCGGGGAGGCTATACAAAGAAGCGGATGAATTGATAGCGATAATAGCAGTGATTATAAAGAACACTAAAGCTAAAAAGGCTGACTGAATTCGTAATTTGAAATTGGTAATTGTTCGATGGTCTTAGCGGCCCATCAGCCCAACTACCTTCCCTGGGCCGGTTTCTTTCGTAAGATGGCCCGGTGCGATGTCTTCGTGCTGCTGGACTCGGTCCAATACGCCCGGCGTTCCTACACCGCCCGCTGCCTGGTCAAGCAGTCGGACGGCGAGGGGCACTGGCTTTCGGTGCCGGTGCGCAAGAAGGGGCGGTACTATCAGAGGATAAACGAGGTTGAGATCGATAACCAGGAGGCCTGGCAGCACGACCACCGGGCGACCCTGGAATCGAACTATGCCAGGGCCCCCTATTTCGCAAAGCACGGAGAGCTACTGGATCTGGCCTACGGAAGGCGGTGGGAGGGGCTCTGCGACCTCAACCTGGCGCTGATCGGATACCTGTCGCAAGAGCTGGGCATCGCTCCGCGCCAGGCCAGGCTCTCGGAGCTGGGGGTGGAGGCAAAATCCACCGAGCTTTTGGTGTCGATCTGCCAAAGGATGGGGGCCGACACCTATCTCACCGGCCCCAGCGGGGATAAATACCTTGATAAGGGCGCTTTCGACCAGGCGGGTATCAAGCTGCAGGTCTTCAGATACTGGCCCCAGCCCTATCCCCAGCTGTGGGGTGGATTCGTGCCCGGGCTTTCGGTGATCGACCTGCTGTTCAACTGCGGTCCCCAGGCTGCCAGAAGGGAGCTGGATTTGGATCGATGAAACCTGAGCCCTTGATATCGGTCATCATCCCCACCTTCCGGGCGTTGGGCTGTCTCAAGCTGGCCGTGTCTGAGTTCCTCAAGGAGCCCAGGTGCGAGGTGGTGGTCGGCCTGGATGGGGACAACAAGGCTTACCGTGCCTTTCTGGATAGCCAACCGGTAGTCTTGAGCGCCACCCGGCGTCGCCAGGGGGCTTGCACCGCCACCAATTTAGCCGCCTCACGGGCCCGAGGCAGGTATCTGCTTCTATGCAACGACGATATGGTGCCGGCGCCAGGCTGGTGCGACGCCATGCTAAGGCTGGCCGGCCCGAACGAAGTGGTCAGCGGAACGTGCTGGGAGCCGGGAAATGTCCCTGTTCCGCCTCCGCACCAGGTGCGGGACTTCGGGACGGAACCTTCGTCGTTCCGGATGGACGAGTTCTTTGAGGAAGCTGCCAGGGAGGCTGAGGGAACCGAGCCCGGGATAAATTATCCTTTTCTTATCTCGCGGCAGCTGTGGGTGAGGGTCGGGGGGCTCGATTCCAGGTTCGAACCGGGCTCGGCCTCGGATCCGGATCTTTTTATCAGGCTGACCTTGTTGCACCCCAGGCCAAAAATGGTTCGGGCCAAGGGCGCGGTTTTCTATCACTTCGCCAGCCGCTCCAGCATCTTCGCCGGCGGCCGTCTGTCGTTGTCCTGGAAGCTGCACCGTCGGCATGGCCGGGCCATGTTCCGCCACAAGTGGGGGCGGATGTGGGGGCACCGCTTTGGCGAGGTGCCGGAGGTAGAGGGATGGCGGAGCCTGGCGCCCAGGCCCGAGCCCGCCTTCAGGGGCCGGCTGTGGCGACGGCTGTGGTTCGGAAACCCGGGAAGGCATGAGGCCGAAAGCTGCGGCCATGGCGTGGCAGGGGGGCGCAGAGGACTGGAGTCTGTTGCTATTTTTATATGGGGCGGATTGGGGAACGCGGTTATGGCTCTGCCTATGGTGAACGCGGCCAGGAAGGCGCTGGGCGACGAAAATGTGACCCTGTTCCTTCCCCGTACTGGTTGGGAATGCTTGGTGCGGGACCGCCAACGGTTGAGGAGATTAGGTAACTATAAAAATATAGTATCATCAGCCGGTTGCGACGCGGCCCTCCCCAGCCTGCCCTACCCCCGGTGGCGCTACGGGATGGCGAGTCTGTTCTTTGGAGCGAAGACCAGGATAGGTGATGTCGGGCTGCCAAATCCGTTGTTGAACCTGATGGTCGACACGAAAGAGAGGGGATGCCATTGGGTGGAGCGCAACCTAGCCATGTTGGAGGGCTTGGGGATCGCATACGCCGAAGCGAAGTTCGGTATCCCGGTCGATGAAAAATCCAAGGCCACTGCAATCGGTTTCCTTAAGGGCTACGGACTGGACGACAAAGGCATGCTGATCGGCTTCCATCCGGGATCGGGCAACCCGATGCGTCGCTGGTCATCGGAGAGATTCATCGAACTGGGGAGGCTGCTAGCTGGCCAAGGAAAACATGTAGTAGTTTTCGGCGGCCCCGGGGAAAGTGACCTGGCGGAGCGGGTGGCCTCGGGCATAGGAGGAAAGGCGGCCTCTTTTTGCGGAAGCCTGCAACAAGCCTTGGCCCTGATATCCCTTTGCCGGTCATTTGTGGCCGCCGACAGCGGGCTGGCCCACTGCGCCGCCGCCCTGGAGATCCCCACCCTGGCACTTATGGGCCCCAGCGACGAAAGCATGTACCGGCCCTATGGCCCCAGAGTAAAGGTGCTGACGGGCAAGGCGGAATGCCGGCCATGCTACCGGCCCGGCCGCCCCATCCACTGCCATCACCAGCGAAGGATTTGCCTGGACATCGGGGTGGAGGAAGCGCTGGAGGGGCTGAGGGGGCTGGCTTGAAAAAGGTATTATTCTTCAGCCATTCCCAGGCTCTGGGCGGGGCCGAGCTCAGCCTGCTGGAGGTCATGGCGCGGCTGGACAGGAGCCGGTTCGAGTCGGTGATGCTGGCCATAGGGGAGGGCGCCCTTTCGGCGAAGGCCGTCAGCTTGGGGGCTAAGGTGCTGAGATTTCCGGTACCGCCCGGGCTGGCGGATTGGAAAAGGGACGCGGACATAAGCCCGGCCGTCTTGGGTGCAGCGGCTACCTCGGTCGTAAGACTGGTGGCGCCGTTCAGACGGCTGCTGCCCGCCGTCGTCTACACCCACAGCCAAAAGGCGCACTTGCTCGGGGGCCTGGCCGGGCGGATGGCCGGAATGCCGGTGGTCTGGCATGCCAGGGAGATCTTTGAGCACAGAGATTTGAAAAAAGCGGGGTCCGGCCTCTACCGATGCATTCCGGACAGGATCCTCTGCGTCTCGCAGGCGGTGGCCCGCCAGTATTCAGGACTTCGGGGAAAGGTCAGGGTGGTGCCCAACGGTATCGACGCCGATATGGTCCGGCGCTTGGCTGGGCGCCGGCGAGGGCGGCAGAAAGACCCGGGATCACCGCTGGTCGGCATGGCCTCCCGCATAGCGCCGGGCAAGGGACAGCACGTGTTCATCGAAGCGGCCTCATATATAGCCGCGGCTCATCCCACAGCCAGGTTCCTAATCGTCGGCGGGCCGCTGTTCGGCGAGGAGGGCTATCTCCAGAAACTGCGCCAGCAGGCGGAGAGTCTGGGCCTCGAAAACAAGGTCATTTTCACCGGGCACCTGGTAAATCCCCTGCCGGCCATGTCAGAACTTAACGTACTGGTTCACTGCCCGGTCGTTCCCGAGGGTTTCGGCCGCTCCGTGGCCGAGGCCATGGCCCTGGGGGTGCCGGTGGTCTCGGTGCGCAGCGGAGGAATCCCGGAGCTCATCGACGACGGGGCAAGCGGCCTGCTGGCCGAGCCCGGCGACCTCCGGGGACTGGCAACGGCCGTAGTTCGCCTGTTGTCCGACAAGGCCCTGGCCGGAAGGATGGCCATGGCGGCCCGGGAGAAAATCGAAAACCGTTTTACGATGGAGGCCGCGATGGCGGCCGTGGAACGAACACTGCTAGAAGTCTGAGAGGTCATGGAAGGACAAGCAGAACCAAAGAGGATCCTCGGCCTGTCGCCAAACGTCGTCCTGTTGGGCGGGGTCAGCCTGTTCACCGATATCTCCTCGGAGATGCTCTACCCGCTGGTGCCGGTGTTCCTGACCGCGGTGCTGGGGGCACCGGTGGCCGCCTTGGGACTAATCGAGGGCGCGGCCGAGGCCACGGCCAACGTCCTAAAGATCTTCTCCGGATGGTGGTCGGACAGGACCGGCAAGAGGAAACCATTCGTCATCGGGGGCTACGGCCTGTCGGCCTTTTCCAAGCCGTTGCTGGCGCTGGCCGCCGGCTGGCCTTTCGTCCTTCTGATGCGCCTAGCCGACCGCAGCGGCAAGGGGCTGCGCAGCGCGGCCCGAGACGCCCTGATCGCCGACTACACCGGGGAGAAGGACCGAGGCAAGGCCTTCGGCCTGCACCGGGCCATGGACAGCATGGGGGCGGTGCTGGGCCCGCTGCTGGCCCTATGGTTTTTAAGCCGTCACGGGGAGAGCCCAGAGGGCTATCGCACCGTCTTTCTCTGGGCCTTCCTGCCGGCCGCGCTGGGGGTCGTCCTGCTTTTCATCGTCAAGGAGCGCCGGTTCACCGCCAAGTTCAGGAAGCCGACCTTCGGCTGGGGCATCTTCGGTAAGGACCTCAAGGTATTTCTGATGGTCAACCTGGTTTTTTACTTGGGCAACTCCTCGGACGCCTTTATCGTCCTGAGGGCCAAAAGCGCTGGCATGTCCATGGCGACGGTCATCCTGGCCTACGTCATGTACAATCTGGTTTATTCCCTGGCCTCGCTGCCGGCCGGCATCCTGGCCGACCGGCTGGGTAGGCGAAAGGTTTTTTTCGGTGGACTATTGGCCTTTTCTGCGGTATACTATGGATTCGCGCTGCTGCCCGGAGCCGGATGGATATGGGCTCTGTTCGCGGTCTACGGCCTGTACACCGCCATGACCGACGGGGTGGGCAAGGCCTACGTCTCGGTGCTGGTGGACGAATCGCATCGGGCCACCGCCTTGGGGGCCTACAACATGATCACCGGCCTGGCCGGCTTCCTGGCCAGCCTGACGGCCGGGGTGCTGTGGACGGCGCTGGGGCCGCCGGCGGCCTTCATCTACGGCGGGACAGCGGCCGGGCTGGCGGCCCTGCTGTTCTTGGTGCTGGTAAAGCGGGACCTCCCCTAAATACCATCCTCGGCGAAGAGGGGAACAAGGGGTGGTCGGAATTGTTTTATCGTTGATCCAATGACAGTTTTTTCTGATACAGGCAACAGGGGTCCGCTGATCCAAGCCCGGGACATCGGGCGGGACTTCGTCGGCCCGGCCGGGATGCTGCGGGTGCTGCATGGGCTGGACTTCGAACTTAAAACGAACGAGATAGTATCCATCGTCGGGGCTTCGGGCTCGGGCAAGTCTACCCTGCTGCATATCCTGGGATGTCTGGACCGGCCCACCGCCGGCCGTCTGGCCATCGAGGGGCAGGAGACGTCCCACCTCAACGGTCGCCAGCTGGCGGCCCTGCGCGGCCGGCATATCGGCTTCGTCTTCCAGTTCCATCACCTTCTGCCCGAGTTTTCAGCCCTGGAGAACGCCGCCATTCCCATGATGGTGGCCGGAAAGCCGCGGGAACAGTCGCTGAGGGAGGCCGGAAGGCTGCTGGAGATGGTGGGGCTTTCGTCCCGGGCCGGCCACAAGCCAGCCGAGCTTTCGGGCGGCGAACAGCAGAGGGCGGCCATCGCCCGGGCCCTGGCCAACTCACCTCGGGTGCTGCTGGCCGACGAGCCCACCGGCAATCTAGACGCCAGAATGAGCGGGGCGATCATCGACCTGCTGTGGCGGCTGAGCCGCGAGACCGGCCTGGCCATGGTCATGGTTACCCACAACCGAGAGGTGGCAGCTCGGGCCGGCAGGATGCTGGAGCTAAAAGACGGCAAACTGTGGCCGGCGTAGCCGGCAAATCCAAATATTTATATTCAAAATGCATACCGATGAATGCTATTACAGTTTTATATAGGTTTTTTGGGTTTTAGAAATCACAAATAGAATATTCGATGAAGACGGATAGCGGCGGTTCCGGGCGGACGTTGAGGGTGGACAACATCTACAAGAGCTACAAGAGCCACCGGGCGGTCAACGGCATCACCCTAGAGATACGCCAGGGCGAAGTGGTGGGCCTGTTGGGCCCTAACGGCGCCGGCAAGACCACCACCTTCAACATAATCACCGGACTTCTCAAGCCGGACCTGGGCGCGGTCTACCTGGACAGCACCGACATCACCACCATGCCCATGTACCAGCGGGCCCGGCTGGGGCTGGGATACCTTACCCAGGAGCCGTCGGTTTTCCGCCGGCTATCGGTCGAGGAGAACATCATGGCCATCCTGGAGGTGCTGCCCATCTCCGGTGAGGAGCGGAGGGAGCGGCTGGAGAGGTTGTTGGAGGAGCTGTCCATCGTCCATATCCGCAAAAAGAAGGCCTATGCCATCTCCGGCGGCGAGCGGCGGCGGGTGGAGGTCACCCGGGCCCTGGTGACCGGCCCCTCCTTTCTGCTGCTGGACGAGCCGTTCACCGGCATCGATCCCATCGCCCGGGCCGACATCCAGGCCCTGGTCATCAAGCTCAAGGAGCGGGGCATCGGGGTGCTGCTCACCGACCACAACGTGCGGGAGACCCTGGAGATCACCGACCGGGCCTACGTTATCTACGAGGGCAAGGTTTTCGCCCAGGGACTGCCCCGGGAGATCGTGGAGCACGCCGGGGCCAGGGAGAAGTTCCTGGGGGAGAAGTTCACCCTGTAAACGGGCCAACCAAAACTATTAATATATAGCGATTACGGACATGATCAAAGACCTCTCCTCCTTTTACTCCAAGAACGCGCTCAACATGAAGCGCTCGGAGATCCGCGAGCTTTTGAAGTTCACCCGCAAGCCGGACATCATCTCCTTCGCCGGCGGCCTGCCGGCCCCGGACACCTTCCCGGTGGCCGAGCTTCAGGAGATCTGCGCCAAAGTCCTCCAGGAGAAAGGGGCTATGGCCCTGCAGTACGGCACCACCGAGGGCGAGGCGCCGCTCCGGGAGGCCATCGCGGGATGGATGAACCGGGAGAAGTCGGCCATCAAACCGGAGAATATACTGGTGACCGCCGGCTCCCAGCAGGGGCTGGACATGGTGGCCAAGGTTTTCATCGATCCGGGCGACATCATCATCGTGGAGCTGCCCAGCTACATCGGCGGGCTTCAGGCCTTCACCGCCTACCGGGCCAAAATGATCGGCGTGCCCCAGGACAACGACGGCATGCGAATGGACAAGCTGGAGAAGGTGCTGGAGAAGCTGGCCCACAAGAAGAAGAAACCTAAATTCATCTATGTGGTGCCCGATTTCCAGAACCCATCCGGGGTGACCATGTCCCTGGAGCGACGCAAAAGACTTTTAGAGCTGGCCTACAAGTACGAGGTGCCCATCGTCGAGGACAGCCCCTACCGCGACCTGCGCTTCGCCGGGGAGGCGGTGCCGGCCATCTACGCCCTGGACACTCAGGAGCAGGTGATCGCCCTGGGCACCTTCTCCAAGATCTTCTGCCCGGGACTGCGGCTGGCCTGGATCATGGCCCCGGCCCAGTGGCTGGACAAGATGATCATCGCCAAGCAGGGGATGGACCTGTGCTGTCCCACCTTCAACCAATTGGTGGCCGCCGAGTACATCGCCCGGGGCTTTCTGCCCAAACAGATCGAGCAGATCCGCGAGATCTACGGCCGCAAGCGCGAGGCGATGCTCAAGGCGCTGAAGAAGCACATGCCCAAGGGCGTCAAATGGACCAAACCCGAGGGCGGGTTGTTCCTCTGGGTGAAGCTGCCCAAGAACATGAGCGCCAACGAGCTCTTCCCCAAGGCGGTGGAGGAGAAGGTGGCCTACGTCATCGGCTCGGCCTTCCACTGCGACGGCAAAGGCCAGAACACTATGAGGCTGAACTTCTCCTTCCCTACTGAGGAGCAGATCGAGGAGGGCATCAAGCGCTTGGCGGCCATGGTTAAAAAGAACCGGTGAGCCTAAACCGCCGTAAACGGCCAAATGTGATTCCCCCGAAAGCGAGCATCCAGAACTGGACCCCTGCCTTCGCAGCGGTGACAGGCGGATAATGGCGAGGAGAGGCCGCTAGGTGCCGCACACCCGCACCCTGCTGTTCCTGGCCGTCATCCTGATGGCGGTCGGCAGCCTGCTCACCCTGGAGAACCTGGGCCTGGTATCCGGCGTCTCCAGGCACTGGCCCATGTTCCTGTTGATACTTGGTTCAGGCTTCCTGCTGCTCTACCACCGCCGTAAGCCCGGGGACGCCGTCCTGCTGTGGCTGGGGATATTCATCCTGTCGAACGGCGCCTTCTTCTATTACCTCAATTATTCCTCTTGGCGGTTGCTGGGGAGGCTGTGGCCCGTCTTCCTGGGCCTGGTCGGATTGAGCTTTCTGGCGGTAGGGTTGGCCGGGCGCAGCCTGATGTTCCATGTGTTCTCCGTGGTATTCGTCGGGCTGTTTCTGGTGTTCACTATGGTTTTTGCCGTATCCCTCAGGTTGTGGCCGGTGTCGTTCGTGGTCTTCGGCGCCGCCCTGCTGGTGCTGGAGATGTTGCAGCGGCGGCAAAGGCAATGATCTTTCGGACAGAGATCGAAGCGGATAGAACTAAATCATCAAACCGATAAAAGACAGATCGATAGCAATCGATGCCGGAGAGAGGAAATTATAATGGCTAACGGAACCAAGGTGGTGCTGGTCGAGCCCACCGGCTCCTACTCCAACGTCTTCGCCAGGTACATGACTATTCCCATGCTGGGGCCGGTCTACCTGGGGACCATCGCCAAGAGGGCGGGCTACGACGTCACCCTTTTGAACGAGAACATCCTGGGACGGAAGGTGAGGCCGGAGGAGCTGGCCGGCGCCGACGTGCTTGGCCTGAGCTGCCTGACGGCCACGGTGGACCGGGGGCGGGAGATCGCCCGCCAATACAAGGCCTTGCGGGCCGAGGCCGGCAAGCCTTCGCGAAGCATCATCGGCGGCATCCACGCCAGCATGATGCCTCGGGACGTGGCCGACGATTTCGATCAGGTTTTCGTCGGCGAGGCCGAGACCCGCTTTCTCGAACTGCTGTCCGGCTCGATCACCGACAAAGTGGTGCACGGAGAGCGGCTGGGGGATATGGATGCCCTGCCGGTACCGGACTTCACCCTGCTCAAGGGCTGGCAGAAGATCCGTGTCTGGCCGGTGATGGCCTCGCGCGGCTGTCCCTATGCCTGCAACTTCTGCTCGGTCACCCAGATGTTCGGCCGCGGCTATCGCACCCGCTCGGTCGACCGGGTGATGGAGGACGTGGCCGCCTGCCCCAGGGGCTGGATCTTTTTCGTGGACGACCACTTCGTGGTCGACAGGAAGCGCACCGCAGAGATGATCGGGAGGATCAAGGAGGTGCGTCCGGGGCTGAAGTGGTCTTGCCAGCTGAGGGCCGACGTCAGCCGCGACCGGGATTTGGTCTGCATGATGTCGGACGCCGGGTGCCGCATGGTGTACATCGGCTACGAGTCCATCAACCAGGACAGCCTGCGGGAGATAGACAAGGGTCAGACGGTGGAGGACATCAAGAGCTCAGCCCAGGTATTTCGGAGGAACCGGATCGGCGTCCACGGGATGTTCATGTTTGGCGCCGACTCGGACCGCCAGGGAATTTTCGAGGCTACCTCTAGGTTCTGCCTCCAAAGCCGGCTGGCCAGCGTCCAGTACTTAGTGCTGACGCCCCTGCCGGGGACCGAATTCTACAGGAAGATGGAGAGCGAGGGTCGGCTGCTCCACAAGAACTGGCGGTTCTACGACGCCATGCACGTGGTGTTCCAGCCGAGGAACTTCTCGCCGGCCGAGCTGCAGAGAGGGGTGATCGACAGCTTCTCGGATTTCTACTCGTACACCAGGGCATTGAACGACGCCGTGGCCATACTCTTCGAAACCGGCGATACCCTGTGGCAGAGCCTGTCGCGCCAGGTCAAGTTCCCCACCCTGACCCCGGCCCTGGTCAAGGCCTTCGGACGGAAAATAGTGAAGGACTGGGTGCGATTCAACCGGCCGTACCTGGGGTACCTGGACATCGTCTCGGGGCAGCGGAAGGCGGAAAACTCGTCCACCAGGTAGGGACGGAAAATGGCGGATGGGATGACCGGCTACTGCGGCTACCGCTGCTACCTGTGCGCCGCACGGTCGGACGACCCAAAGGTCCGGCAGAAACTGGTCGACGGCTGGCGAAGGATATTCGACCACCAGAACTATACGGCCGAGAAGGTGCGCTACGACGGCTGCAAGGCCGGCGGCCGGCTGGCCGACAAATCCTGCCAGGCCCGGCCCTGCGCCGCCGAAAGGAAGCTGGATAGCTGCGCCGAGTGCGCCGAATTCCCGTGCCAGAAGGTCGGGCACCTGCTGGGCTCCCGCGAAGGGATGATGGCCTTCGTGGCCCCCAAGGTCGAAGGCCTGACAAAGGAGGAGTACCTGCTGTGCATGAGGCAGTTCGAGAGCATGCCGAATATGATAAAAGCCATGGTCAAGTGCGGCAGGCTTCCGAAGTGGGTGCTCCGTGAAATTACAAAGGCCAGAACGATCAAAACGGGGAAAAGGGGAGTTGCGAAAAAGCGATAGTATCAAGATGTTCCTCGGCGTCCTCCCTGCGTGCCCTTAGCAGCTTGATCTCTGGCATTGCAATAAATGGCGTCGCACCTTTTGGCGGAGAGATAACATGCCCAAGAGAAGAGAACAATGGCGCTCCAAGCTGGGCGTCATCCTGGCGGTGGCCGGCAGCGCCGTAGGGCTGGGAAACTTCCTGCGATTCCCGGCCAAGGCGGTGCTCAACGGCGGCGGGGCCTTCATGATCCCATACTTCGTGGCCTTCCTGCTGCTGGGCATCCCCCTGATGTGGGTGGAGTGGACCTTAGGACGGATGGGGGGCGAAAGGGGGCACGGCACCGCCCCGGGCATGTTCGACAAGCTGGACGGGGCCGGGCGCTGGGCCAAGTACCTGGGAACCATCGGCGTGCTGGGTCCTTTCCTCATTCTTATTTACTATATGTACATAGAGTCGTGGACTCTGGCCTACGCCTTCTACTCCTTCACCGGCCACCTTCCCTTTGCTGACGGCCAGGAATCCATGAAGGCCTTCCTCTCGGGCTACCAGGGGCTGGCCAGGAACCAGTACTTCTCGGGTCTGGGGCCGGCGTTGCTGTTCTTCTTCATCACCTTCGCCACCAACTTTTTCTTCATTTATCGGGGGATCCAGGGCGGGATCGAGAAGCTGTCCAAGTACGGCATGCCCGTTCTGTTGGTCATTGGCGTCATGCTGGCCATCAGGGTGCTGACCCTGGGGACCCCGGACCCGGCCCTGCCGGAGCTCTCCATCAGGAACGCCCTGGGATTCATCTGGAACCCGAACTTTTCGGAGCTGAAGAACGCCAAGGTGTGGATCGAGGCGGCCGGGCAGATCTTCTTCACCCTGTCGGTGGGCATTGGGGTCATCCTGACCTACGCCAGTTATCTAAAAAAACAGGACGACGTCACCCTGTCGGGGCTATCGGCCTCGGCCACCAACGAGTTCTGTGAGGTGATTCTGGGTGGCTCCATCGTCATCCCGGCGTCCTTCGTCTTCCTGGGCGGGGCCTCGGGCGCCCTGGCCGCGGCCCAGAGCGGCACTTTCAACCTGGGCTTCGTCACCATGCCGATGATATTCGGGAAGATCCCGGCCGGGGCCCTGTTCTCCGGACTTTGGTTCTTACTGCTGTTCATCGCCGGCATCACCTCGTCGGTGTCGCTCATCCAGCCGGCCGTCTCCTTTCTGGAGGACGAGCTGGGCTGGGGGAGGAGAAAATCGGTCCTCGCCCTGGCGGCCATCTCCCTAGCCGCCTGCCTCCCGGCCATCTTCTTTCTGGGGCACGGCTTCGTGGACGAGCTGGACTTCTGGGGCGGCACCTTCTTCCTGGTGGTCTTCGCCACCATCGAGGCCATCCTTTTCGCCTGGGTCTACGGCATCGACCGGGGCTGGCGGGAGATGCACCAGGGCGCCAGGCTGCGCATCCCGGGCTTCTATAAATACGTGATAAAATACATCACCCCGCTCTTCCTGCTGGGCCTTTTGGGGATCTGGTCCTACCAGCAATTCTGGCCGTTCATCATAATGAAGGGAGTGAGCCCGGGCGACCGGCCCTACCAATGGGCGGCCCGGATCCTGATACTTCTGCTGTGGCTGGGGATCACGGCAGCGGTAGCCTTGGTGTGGAAAAAGAGGCGCCAGACTCCGGAAACCTGACCTCAGATAATTGGAGATGCGCAAAGCGGCAGAATATCCCTTTGAACCTAAAGCCGAAATGCGACGTTGTGTGAACCCTGACGGGAACGTTTAGTCGTTTGGGATTTAAAGAGCAATAGTCATATCAAACACCAACACCAGGATGAAAATGACCAGAGCGATCGAGAAGGCATTGTCCTCATTGGCGGCGATCTCCGTTTTGGTCCTGGCGTCCTCGCCCTGCCTGGCCGACGGCGGTGACGAGGGGCCGGACGCCAAGACCACCAGGAGCTCGCTGCTCTACCCCAACAGCCAGGCGGCCCCGGACAAGCCCCTGGAGCGGGTGACCAACGACGGCCTGGAGAAGATCCGGGCCTTCTACCTGAAGACGCTGGGGGCATACGACCTGATCAGGGACTTCGAGCCGGGCGGGGAGTTCCGCAAGGGGTTCACCGTGGTCTACCGGGTCCGCTACAGGGGCCAATCGGGTGGGGAGCCTTCCGAATTCGCTACGGTGGAGGTATCCATGCCGGACTCGCTGGGTTTCAAGACCAAGGTGATGGGATCCGAGTACATGATGCCCGAGCCGTTCACCGCCCTGCAGAGGCTGATCGGAAAATACGGCCACACCCAGGCGGACTATGATAAAATATACGACCAGTACCAGTGGCTGAAGTATATCCAGTGCTGGGACCCGGCCTCGGACGGGCCGATGATCGTTCACAAGTACCACGAGAAGGTATTCGGACCCGCCCCCAAGACGGCGCCCAGGGAGAAAAAGGGTGACGAGGCCGTCAAGGCCGACCTCGAAAAAAAGCAGAAAGAGATGCAGGCCCTCAAAGAGTCAGGCGACATGGCAGCCATGATGGCCCTGGCCCAGCAGATGCAAGAGGAGGTGGGCCAGACCGCCGCCGGCCAGCAGGCCAACGAGATGATGCAGCAGCAGCTGGAGGGCATGCAGAAGGATAGCTGGGATGACTGGGTGGCCTGCCTGAGGGAGATGGCGACGGCCGCCCGCTGGGTGAGGCTGGAGTACAGCGCCAGCGGGGCCTGGTGGCTAGGCGGTGATTTCTGGAAGTAGTTCCAGGGCCGGGGAAAGGTAAAATATGACAAAGATGGAGCCAGGAGGGGCAAAATGAATATCTGGGGAATCCTGTTCATGGCCGTGTCATGGGGGCTGATAATCATTCTGGTCGTTTTCTCGTTTGCCCGAGTGCTGGGGAAGAGCAATGGGGGAATAAGCAACAAAATTAAAGAGGAGGTAAAAAGATGAAGAAACTGGTCGCCGCCGCGTCCATAGCCGCCCTCTGCCTGTTGGCCTCCTGCCAGCTGGGGCCGCGCACCGTCAAGATCGGGGTGGCCGGGCCGATGACCGGCTCGGACGCCAAGCAGGGGCAGGACATCCTCAACGGGGTGAAGCTGGCGGTCCAGGAATGGAACGCCCGCGGGGGCCTGCTAGGCAAAAGGATCGAGGTGCTGTGGGAAGACGACCGCTCCGATCCCAAGGAGGCGGTGGCTGTGGCCAACAAGCTGGTGAACTTGGGGGCGGTGGCCGTGGTGGGGCACTACGGCTCGTCCTGCACCATACCGGCCTCGGCCGTCTACTACGAGGCGGGGGTAGTGCAGATAACCCCGTCCTCCACCAACCCCGACCTGACCCTGAGGGAGAAGCGCTCCACCGTCTTCCGGGCCTGCGGCCGGGACGACCAGCAGGGGGCCATGGCCGCCCAGTTCGTGCGCCAGGTGCTCAAGAGAAAGCGGGTGGCGATCATCGACGACAAGACCACCTACGGCCAGGGCCTGGCTCGGGAGTTCGAGAAGAACCTGGGATTCGCTCCGGTGGCCTATGAGCACATCGCCCGAGGCGACAAGGATTTTTCGGCGGTGCTCACCAAGCTCAAGCCTTTGAGCCCCGAGGTGCTCTACTTCGGTGGCTACTACTCCGAGGCCGGCCTGCTGGTGACCCAGATGCGGCGACTGGGGCTGAGGGCCGTCTTCATCTCCGGAGACGCCACCATCGAGCAGGAGTTCCTGAAGATCGCCGGCCGGGACGCCGAAGGCTCATATCTTTCCTACGGACCGGATTTCGACCAGCTGGAGAGCGCCAAAAAGTTTTTAGCCGACTATCGGGCGGCCTACGGGGAGGTCGGCCCCTACTCGCTCTATGCCTACGACGCGGCCAACGTCATCCTAAAATCCATTGAGGTGGCCGGGGCGGCCGAGGGGCGGAGGATGGCCGAGGCCATTCACTCCAACGTCTTCAACGGAGCCCGGGGATCGCTGGAGTTCGACGAGAACGGCGACTTGAAGAACAGTCCCTACGTCATGTGGCTGGTGAGGGACGGCAAGTTCGAGGTGGTGAAGTAGGGGCGCACGGGCCGGCCACCTGAGCCGGCCCGTTTCCTGATATCCTCTGTTCTTCTGGAGGAGGATGATCTACCTGCTGCTGGTTCTGCTGGCCCTGATGCCGGCGGCCCTGCTGATGTATCTCATCCTATATATGGATAGGAACGAGCGGGAGCCCATGGGTCTGGTGCTCAGGACCATGATGCTGGGGGCCCTGGGGTTCATCCCGGCGGTGCTGGTCGAGCTGGCCCTGGACCTGGTGCCGGCGGCCGGTCTGGGGGTGATCCCGGAGGCCCTGTGGGCCTCGTTCGTCAAGATCGCCCCCGTCGAGGAGCTGGCCAAGATGGCCCCAGTCTTCCTGCTGGCCTGGGGCCACCCCCAGTTCAACGAGGAGAACGACGGAATCGTCTACGCCGCCTCCAGCGCCCTGGGCTTCGCCGCGGTGGAGAACCTGTTCTACGTGCTCTCCCGGGGCTTGGCGGTGGGAGTGGCCAGGGCGGTGACCTCGCTTCCCCTGCACTGTTTCGCCGGGGTGGTCATGGGGTACTACATCGGGCGGGCCAGGTTCGCCGCCTCCGGAAGGAACAAGCTGGTGGCGCTGGGCTTTCTCTGGGCCTACCTGGCCCACGCGGTCTACGACTTCCTGGTGCTCTCCAAGTCTCTGCTAGCCCTGGCTCTGGTGCCGATGGTGGTGGTGATGGCCGTCATCGGCCTCAGGGTGCTGGGGCGGGGGCGAACCATGTCCCTGGCCAGAGGGGTGGATAAAGTGCCTCAACCGGGCCGGGGCCGGATCGGAGAGGGGGAGACGACGGGGGCCGCGATCGATGCTCCTATGGTATCGGAAACAGCCGTCACCGTCCGCAATCAAAAAAGCCACACCTGGAAGGCAGTGCTGGGTAGCATCCTGCTGGGCCTGAGCCTGCTTTTTTGGGGTTTGCTAGCCATTGGCATGGCCCAGCAGAAGGATCCGGCATCTCTCTGGAAGGCATTGGCCGGCGGGGCGATCATAACCTTCGTGCCGCTTCTGGCTGGCCTCCTTCTGATGGCATCCTATCGGACTGGCATCAGGGCGACGGGCGATGGCTAGAAACTTAATGCTCGATCCGAAGGATCTATCGGAGCGCTTCGTTCGGGCATCTGGTCCGGGCGGCCAGAACGTCAACAAAGTGGCTACGGCGGTGGAACTCCGCTTCGACTTAGCGGGGACGCGGTCGCTCACGGACGAGGCCAAGCTGCGATTAAGGCAACTGGCCGGCGACCGGCTTCGCCGCGACGGGTCCCTGGTGATCGAGGCTAGGCGCTTCCGCACCCAGGAGGCCAACCGGCTGGACGCCAGGCAAAGACTCATCGAACTCATCGAGAAGGCCAGGCTGCGGCCCAAGGCGCGTCGGCCGACCAGGCCGACCCGGGCGGCGGTGGAGAGGCGGCTGGAGGAGAAAAAGCGGCGGGGACAGGTGAAGGCGGGCAGGACGCCTAAAATCTATGCGGAATAGGTAATATTTATGTAGTATAAATACTATACGGCCTTGACAAGGAGTCCTGAATATAGTATCATTACTCCGGACACTAGAACGTCAAACAACCAATAGAAAAGGAGAAAACGTGAAGTCTAAAACATGGTTGGCTATCAGCCTGGCGGCCCTGTTGCTATCGGCCCCGGCCCTGGCCGAAAGGATCAAGATCTACACCGGAGTTCCGGGGTCAGACCAATTTCATTGGGGGACAGCGCCCGCCGCCGGCCCGGCCGACGACTGGACGATGTTCGGCACCATGCCGGTGGCCCTGATGGACAACATGGTCTGCACCGACGGGAAGTACATCTATGTCCCTGGCGGCCACACCGGCACCGGCTCGACCGCCTTCAACCGGTACGATCCCCTCCAGAACACCTGGACCACCCTGGCCAGCCTTCCCATAGCCATCACCTCCACCGGGGCCGCGGTCATCGGCGACACCCTTTACATCGCCGGCGGTTATGAAAGCATGAGCACCGCCATGGACACCCTCCTCAAGTACTCGATATCGAGCGACACCTGGACCACCGCCCCGGGGAACCACAGCGGCAACAACTGGTTACCGAAGCTGGTGGCGCACAAGGGCAGGCTGTTCTTCTTCGGCGGCTGCCAGGTCCCCGGCGCCACCGATCCCAGCCGGCAGCTGTGGATCTACACGCCAGGCGCCGGATGGACGCTGGGAGACTCGCTGAACTTCGGCCGGGTGTTCACCCAGGCGGTAGTCTACCACGACACCGTCTGGGTGGCCGGCGGGGCGACGCCAGACAGCTCTATCAACTACACCGAGTTCTACGATCCGGCCACCGACCAGTGGATAGTCGACCCCGCCGTCTTCCCGCCGATGCCGACCGGCATCTGGGGCGGGGCCAACGCGGTGGCCCAGGACCGGTTCGCTATCTTCTCTGGCGTCGAGCCCAGCTGGAGCCTGAGCGGCTACTGCCAGTACTTCAACTTCGTCACCAAGGCCTGGGAGTCCCCTGAGCCCGTAAGCGCACCGCGCTACCGCACCGACGGCTGCGGGTTCCTGGGCCGGGCGGCCTTCTGCCTGGGCGGCTCCAGCGGCGGCTTCACCCCGACGGCCGACGTCCAGTACAAGAACCTGGGCCTGTCTCCGGACGCCGCGGTGCTGAGCATCGTCGATCCCAAGTTCCCCACCTATCCGGCGGATTACGTGGTGCCTGGTTCGGTGAGGGTGGCCAACCTGGGCGACGCCCCGGCCACCATACCGGTGCGCCTGCACGTGGCCTATATGGGGGGATGGACCTATGATCAGACCATCAACGTCGACCTGGCCGCCTTCCACGACACCACCTTCATCTACTCTGCCAGCGGCATCGGATCGGTGGGCGGGCAGTTCGCCTTCGAGTACACCACCGGGCTGGCCGGGGACGCCGACCCCTCCAACGACACCTTGACCAGGTTCGTCAGCGTCAGCGAGTGGCAGGCCATGACGCAGAGCGTTCCGTACAATGTGGGTGGCTACGGCGCGGGATACGGTATCGGCCCCAACGGGCATCCGACAGTCTACCTCCTCGTCGGCCGCGACGGCACCAATCCCCTGGACTCATGCATGGGGTACGACTTGACCGATAACGCCTGGATCAATTACGCCCATGCTCCCGGCGCGGTGCGCTTTGTCGGCTCAACACAATGCAACGGCAAGATATTCATCATGGGAGGATGGTCAGCCCTGACCAGCAATTACATATACGACATCGCCAGCGATAGCTGGTCAACCGGTTCGCCGATACCGGTGGGCGGGCAGTCCCCGTCCGCCGTAACCTATAAGGGAAGCCACTTATACCTACTCGGCGGGGGGAACGGATGGACGGCCTTCAACAACGTCCAGGTATACGACATCGGGGCCGACACCTGGGCACAGGCCTCCCCGTTGCCGGAACCGAGGCTGGGCGGAGCGGCCGCCTGCATCGATGATAGATATCTGATATACAGCTGCGGATATTCAGGATCGACCGCACGTTCCAACACCTGGGTGGGCGAGATCGACCCCAGCGACCCAACCGTGATAATCTGGAAAGAGGCCTCCCCTTGCCCGGCGGGCGGTGCATACCGGGTGGGTTACGGCACCCTTGACGATGTCATGTTCACCTGCGGAGGGCATGACAGCGCCACCGGTGCTTACAGCCAAGCGACGCTTGTCTATAACCCGGAGCATGACGCCTGGCTGTCGTTGGACAACAAGACGACCGGCATGAGCAATCTAGCCTGCGCCGTCGGCCCCAACGGCATCTATGTGCCTGGGGGATACAACGGCAGCTATCTCAACAACTTCGAGGTCTACACCATGATGCCCCATCAGACGGGGGTGGAGGGGAACCCGGCCCAGAAGCCCCTGTCGGCCAAGCTGGCGCTGGGCGTCAGCCCCAACCCCTGCCGGGAACGGGCCACCATCAGCTTCCAGGTGCCGGCCACCGGGCAGGCCGAGCTGGCGGTCTACAACATTACCGGACAAAAGGTGCGGACGCTGCTATCCGGCAGGCTGCTGGCCGGGGAGCACGGTTTCGTCTGGGACGGCCGAGACGGCTCGGGCAAGAAGGTGTCCTCGGGCACCTACCTGGTAAACCTGAAATCGGGCGACCAACAGGTCAGCAAGCGGCTAGTGCTGGTCAAATAGCCGATCGGCGGCCAAACAACAAAAGGGGCGCTTTTGCGCCCCTTTTCCCTTGTAAAATGGCTCCGATTTGGCTACAATAATAGAACGTGAGACTAGAGGAGCTTGGAGCAATAAAATGTCAGTGAAGGCCAAAAGGACGACATACTCCCCGCTGCTGGGCCCCTCGCAGCGGCGGCTGGAGCAGCTCATCCGCCAGAGGATGCAGCCGGGCGCCGAAAAGGCCATGATAGACCGGCGTATCTGGGAGCTGTTCGGCGGCAGATGGTGCGTGATGTTCACCGATCTATCCGGCTTCTCCCGGCACGTGGCCCGCTACGGCATCGTCCATTTCCTGCAGAACATCTACGCCTCAGAGTGCATCCTGGGGCCGATCATCGAGAGACACGGCGGCCTAGTGCTCAAGTTCGAGGGGGACAGTCTGCTGGCCGTCTTCCGGCGCCCCCAAAGGGCGGCCCGGGCCGCGCTGGAGATGCAGGCGGCCTGCCGTCGTTATAACCAAGACCGCCGGCCCGAGGACAAGGTGCTGCTCTGTCTGGGGATCGGCTACGGGCCAATGCTGCGGGTGGGGGACTACGACGTCTTCGGGGCCGAGGTCAACGCCGCCGCCAAGCTGGGCGAGGACATGGCCAAAACCGGAGAGATCCTAGTGACCGGCGGCGCCAGAAAGGCGCTGGGCCGGATGTCCGGTGTCAGATTCACCAAGTTGGGCAAGGCACCACCAGGTGCCAAAGAGGCCTACCGGATGACGACAAGGGATTAGAGTAGAAGCATGAAGGCGGGCTCGACAACCAAGGTTTGGATCCTTTTCGGCTCCCTGTTGCTTGCCTCATGCGCCGCCCCCTATAGGAGCCGTCGGGAGGTTCCGGAAAATGAGCTGGCGGCCCGGAGGGAGATCGTCGATATGGCCAGGGAGCTTCTGGGCACCAAGGACCTGAAGCCCCTGGGGCAGGGCTTCAAGAACGACTGTTCGGGCTTCGTCCACGGAGTCTACCAGATGTCGGGACGGAGAATAGAATACCGCCACCTCGGCAAAGGCCGCAGCCTGTCGGAGTCGCTCTACCGGACGCTGCTGGACCGAAATCTGACCTTCTCCGAGTGGCCGCCCAATCCTGGGGATGCAGCCTTTTTCTCGAGCACGGTGGCCTCGTCGGGGACAAGGGAGGGGATAACCCATGTGGCCTTGGTGGAGGCGGTGGAGTCCGACGGCACGGTCACCCTCATCCACTATAGTTCCGGGAGCGTCAACCGGATGAGGATGAACCTGAAGCATCCCCGAGAACGGACCGATGGCTCAGGCCGGGTGATAAACGACTACCTGCGCCGCTCCGAGTCCGGCTCGCCCCGGCGCGACTACCTGGCCGGCAACCTGTTCGCCGCCTACGGCGACCTCTTCCGCCACTCCGAGCGGTGAAAACGAAAGATATTGCAGGGGCGGTGGATTTATAATAAAATTCTAATCTAAACCAATGGTAATGCATGGTGATTTCGGACCAAATATGATATATTTTTTGAATGAAAATA
>CAZFJC010000020.1:0-49908 GCA_964518765.1 uncultured bacterium | reverse complement strand
GCAGCCCTAAGTGTAACATATCACCGTGTCCGAAAAACAGGGTCCATTATAATAAGGTAATAAGCGGAGAATATGAGATATTACAAAAGAAGGGCAAGGTATCTTACAGCTATGGTTACTTTACTATTGAATTTTTGGTTAAGTAATAAATCAAATCACCGAAGTAGAACCGACCAAGCCCATGCAGGTGGAGGCGGCCTCGGCCGGGCTGTACGAGCCCAAGACCTGGGGCAAGAATTACCCCAAGATACAGCTGCTGACCATCGAGGAACTGCTTAACGGCAAGGCCATAGAGATGCCGCCGATAAAGCAGGTGGACGCGACCTTCAAGAAGGCGGGAAAGGTGAGGGGGAGGAAGGGGAGGCAGTTGGAGATGACTGAGTAAGAGAAAAGCTAGTTTTATTATAATGAGTTGTAAAAGGAGAAAAAATGGCAAATTTGTTATGGCGCCGCGGCAGAAACGCCTCGAATCTTGCAGAGGTGCCTTTCAAGACAGAGGAAGAATTAGAAAAGGTTGTATTTGACACGCGCGCTATCCTTGAAGACATACACCTAATAAAGAGGCAGATAAGGGGTGGCGGTAAAGCGGGTATTCCCGATATAGTTGGTGTAGACAAGGACGGTAGCGTATGTATTATTGAGATGAAAAATGTGTCGGTAAACGCTTCGATTCTACCACAAGTACTACAATATGCCATATGGGCCGAAACAAACCCGGATTCAATAAAGAGTCTTTGGCTTGAAGATAAAGATCGACCCGAAGATGTTACGATTTCTTTTGAACAATACGAAGTTCGAATTATTATAATTGCGCCAACAATTGATAGAACGACGTTAAGTCCCGTTGGTAAAATTGGATATCCTGTTGATCTAATCGAAATAAAAAGATGGGCATCGGGTAAAAACGAATTCCTTTTAGTTAATAATCTTAAAACGGAAACCACACAGCGCGTTAAACCCACACATGGCCTTCCCACATACAATAAAGAGTTTTATGAAAGCCAGTTTAATAAAAATAGCGTGGCACACTTCCTTAGGTTTGTAGACCAAACAGAAGCATTTGTAAAACGGAAGGGTTGGCCACTTGAAAGAAAATTCAACAAACATTATTGCGGTTTCAAATATGGATTTTTCAATGCTTTTAGCATTGCCTGGATTGGTTCAAAATCATTCGCGTTTAAGTTTCTTCTCCCAAAGCCTTTGGCACAAAGAGCGACACCAAAAGGCATAAAAATGACAAGGTATGAAGATGAGTGGAAGCAAGCTGTATATAAAATTGATCCAGAAAAAACCAAAGTTAACGCATTCGAACCGTTATTTAAAGCTGCTGTTGATAAACTACTTGGGAAGTAACCTCTTTAAAAACCGGCCTTCGGGCCGGTTTTTTAGTCACCCATTCAACCTGCCAAGCATGATGCCCTCCTCAGGGTGACAGCCTTAAAGTGGGGGAGAACCCAGCCAGTTGAAAAACCCCGCCAATAGTGCTATAATACGTATTCTTACCCCTGTTCCCATCATGATCCGCGTTCATCAGCGTAAATCCGCGGTTTGGCCACCTTAATCATCAATATATACGCAAGGAGCTGCATACCAATGGCTAAGTATGTGTACTCCTTCGGCGGGAAGACGGCCGAGGGACGAGCGGAAGACAAGAACCTTTTAGGCGGCAAGGGCGCTAACCTGGCGGAGATGTGCCACCTGGGCATCCCGGTGCCGGCCGGCTTCACCATCACCACCGAGGTGTGCACCGCCTATTACAAGAACAACCGGAAATATCCCAAAGAGCTAACCAAACAGGTGGACGCTGCTTTGGCCCGGGTCGAGAAGATAATGGGGATGAAATTCGGAGACGCCGACAACCCGTTGTTGCTTTCGGTGCGCTCCGGGGCCAGGCGCTCCATGCCCGGCATGATGGAGACGGTGCTCAACGTGGGGCTATGTTCGAAAACCATTCCGGGGATGATCGCCAAGACCGGCAATCCTCGCTTCGTCTACGACGCCTACCGACGCCTGATTATGATGTACTCGGACGTGGTCATGGAGAAGGCGGCCGGGATAGAGCCGGCCGAGGGCAAGGGGATCAGGAAGCAATTGGACGACATGCTGCACCAGGTCAAAGAGTCGCGCGGCTACAAGTCCGACGCGGACCTGAACGAGCAGGAGCTCAAGGACCTGTGCGACCGTTTCAAGACCAAGGTGAAGGAAGTGCTCGGAGAGGAATTTCCCGACGACGCCCGCGAGCAGTTGTGGGGCGGAATCGGGGCGGTGTTCGCCAGCTGGAACGGCAAGCGGGCCATCTCCTACCGCCGCATCGAGGGCATACCTGACGAGTGGGGCACCGCGGTCAACGTCCAGGCCATGGTCTTCGGCAATATGGGCGACAGCTCGGCCACCGGCGTGGCCTTCACCCGCAACCCGGCCAACGGTGACAACCACTTCTACGGGGAGTGGCTGGTGAACGCCCAGGGCGAGGATGTGGTGGCCGGCATCCGAACCCCCAACCCGCTCAACGAGGCCACCAAAAGCGAGCAGAACAAGCACCTGCCTTCGCTGGAGACGGCCATGCCCGCGGTCTATAGGGAGCTGGACGCCATCCGCACCAAACTTGAAAAGCACTACCGCGACATGCAGGACATCGAGTTCACCATCCAGGAGGGAAGGCTGTGGATGCTGCAGTGCCGGGTAGGCAAGCGCACCGGGACCGCCGCTCTGAACATGGCCATGGACATGGTGGCCGAGAAGCTGATCACCAAGTCCGAGGCGGTGATGCGGGTGGCCCCGGCCCAGCTCGACGAACTCCTGCATCCCATCGTCGATCCGGCCGCCGAGAAGAGCGCCGTCGTACTGGCCAAGGGCCTCCCGGCCGGACCGGGTGGGGCCACCGGACAGATCGTCTTCACCGCAGGCGAGGCCGTGGCTTGGGCCAAAGAGGGCAGGAAGGTCATTTTAGTGCGCGAGGAGACCAATCCCGAGGACGTGGAGGGGATGCGGGCCGCCGTCGGCATCCTGACCTCGCGCGGGGGCATGACCTCGCATGCCGCCCTGGTGGCCCGGGGCTGGGGCAAGTGCTGCATCGTGGGCGCCGGCGCCATCTCGGTGGACGTGGGCCGCAAGGTGATGAAGGTTGATGGCCGCGAGTTCAAGGAGGGCGACCGGGTGACCCTCAACGGCACGCGGGGCTACGTCTACCAGGACGCCTTGGCCATGATTGACTCAACCGAGAACCCGCGCTTTCTGGAGTTTATGAAAATCGTAGACGGGTTCCGCCGCCTCAAGGTGCGCACCAACGCCGACACCCCGGACGACGCGGCCAAGGCCCGTAGCTTCGGGGCCGAGGGCATTGGCCTGTTCCGCACCGAGCACATGTTCTACGGCCAGAACTCGGAAGAGCCCCTGTTCCGGCTGCGTAAGATGATCATCTCCCATGACGAGAAGGAGCGGAGGGCGGCCCTGGAGGAGCTCTTCCCCTACGTCAAGAAGGATATTAAGGCCACCCTGGAGGTGATGGACGGCCTGCCGGTCACCATCCGCCTTCTGGATCCGCCCCTGCACGAGTTCGTGCCCAAGCGCCAGGACGAGCGTGAGAAGCTGGCCAGAGCCCTGGGCATCTCACTCCACGAGCTCAACGAGCGGGCCGAGGACCTTCACGAGTCCAACCCCATGATGGGCCACCGCGGGGTCAGATTGGGGATCACCTATCCCGAGATCACCGAGATGCAGGTTCGGGCCATATTCGAGGCTACGGTGGAGCTGGTGAGGGATGGTAAAAAGATCTTCCCCGAGATCATGGTGCCGGTGGTGGGCATCCGCCAGGAGCTGGACGACCAGAAAGCCATCGTCGACCGGATCCACGCCGAGGTCTGCGCCAAGTACGGGGTCAAGAGGATAGACTACATGTACGGCACCATGATCGAGATCCCGCGGGCCGCCCTGACGGCGAGCAAGATAGCGGAGACGGCCGAGTTCTTCTCGTACGGCACCAACGACCTCACCCAGATGGGCTTCGGCTTCTCCCGCGACGACATCGGCGGCTTCGTGCCGGCCTATGTGGAGAAGAGGATACTGCCGGCCGACCCCTTTAACATCCTGGACCAGGAGGGCATCGGCGAGCTGGTGGAGATCGGGATCAAGCGCGGCCGGGCCACCCGGCCCAGGCTCAAGGTGGGCATCTGCGGGGAGCACGGCGGCGAGCCGTCCTCGGTCGAGTTCTGCCACCGGGTGGGCATGGACTATGTCTCCTGCTCGCCTTTCCGGGTGCCCATCGCCCGGCTGGCCGCGGCCCAGGCGGCGATCCGGGAGAGCGAAGCCACTAAGTTACGGAAGAGTGGAATTGAGAAGAAGAGGCCGCCCAGGCAGGCTGGCAAGGCCAGGAAGGCCCGGCGCGGCAGGCCGAAGGGGTCGAAGAACAGGCCCAAGCCGGCCGGGAAGGCCGCCAGGAAATCAGAAAAGAGGGCAAAGGCCAAGACAGGCAAGAGAAGGAGGTAGGTACTGACTACGAAAGCATCCCCCCGTTCCCGGGGGGATGCTTTTACGGCCGGTCATTTGCCTCTTGACATGCGCCGTATATGGTGTATAATAATTGGATAATATATGGATCCAAGTGGAACAGCCTAAAGCCGCATATTATGGAGAACCAGATGAAAAAGAACGTCATCCTGAATCTGACCCTGGCCTGCCTGCTGGCCTTGCCGGCCCTGGCCATGCCGCCGCGTGAGGGTATAACCGAACCCGAGGTCCTGAGAAAGATGCGGCTTCTGGGCATGGACAGCCCGGAGGGCGGGCTGATCCAACAGTTGCGGGCCAAGGACCCTGGCGCCAAGATCTCGGGCAGCCGGCAGTACCCAGTGATCCTGGGCTACTTCACCGATCTGGCCAACACCAACTCCCAAGCCGAGTTCCAGACTATGTTGTTCACCACCGCCGCAGGTGCCAAGTCGGTGAACAACTACTACCGGGACATGTCCTACAACGCCATGAGCTGCTCGGGCAAGGTGGACAACTGGCGCACCAGCAACAACACGGTGGCCTACTACTCGGTCAACTACGGCCTGAACGGCGGCACCGCCGCCAACACCTACGAGTTCATCCGCAAGGTGCTGATCCACGCCGACTCTACCTTCAACTTCGCCGACAGCAACTACGACAAGAACCACGACGGCTATGTTGACGTGTTGTGGGTGGTCCACGCCGGCAAGGGGGCGGAGGAGGGGGCCAGCAACATCTGGTCCCACAGCTTCTATCTGTCCGGCTTCGGCGGCGGGGCCACCTACTATGTCACCAACGATGTCAGTCCCTTCACTGGGAATCCGGTCCGCATCGATAAGTACATCATCATGCCGGAGCGGACCAACTACGCCGACGGCAATAGCGGGACCACCGAGATGATAGGATGCGGCGTCTTCTGTCATGAGTTCGGGCACGCCCTTGGCCTGCCCGACCTCTACGACACCGGGGGCTATCCGATCTCGGGCCAGGGTCTGGGGAATTTCTCCCTGATGGCTGGCGGCTCCTGGGGAGGCAATGGCTCAACCAACGCCCGGCCGGTTGCCCTGGATCTATGGTGCCGCCGCTTCCTAGGATGGGCCAGCCCGGTGCGCGTGGCCACCAATGGGTTCTACAGCATTCCGGCCATCATGACCACCTCCAGCGGGAGCTCCTACAAGCTGGCCAAGCTGGGGACTGACACCACCCGGCAGTACTGGTTGATCGAGAACCGGTACCGCAACGCGGCCGGTCCGGTGAGCGGGGTCAGGTGGGACTCGCTGCTGGCCGGACAGGGCTTGGCCATCTACCACATCGATTCTGCCTACGCCAACTCCACCTACATCGCCAACAACAACATGAACGTCAATACCACTAACGGCTCCAGCCGCAACCGGCCCTATGGGGTGGCCCTGGAGGAGACCGATCAGACCTCAGCCGGTTACAGCTCCGAGCTGTGGGACGGCAGCAACGCCGGAGAGTCGGCCGACCTGTGGAACAACGGCACCCAGGCGACTTTCGACAGCACCGGCACCAGCTACCCCATCAGCCAGCGCAACGGCACCACCCCCACCACCGGCGGGGGCTATACCGGAGTCAAGGTCAGGAACATACCGGCGGCTTCGGCGGCCATGTCCTGCAGCCTGATCGTCGGGGTGGTCACCGGGGTCGAGGGGGAGCCACAGGCCGCGGCCCCGTTAAAGTTCAGCCTGAACCAGGCCAATCCCAATCCGGTGCGCAGCCGAACCATCATCAGCTTCCAGCTGCCCGAGCATTCGGAGGCAGGGCTGTCCATCTTCAACGTGTTGGGCCAGGAGGTCAAGCGGTTCGACCTGGGCGTGCAGCCGCCGGGCAGGCATTCGGTCGAGTGGAACGCGGCCGGGGCCATGCCCGGGGTCTACTTCTACCAACTGAAAGCGGGAAATGACCGGGCGACAGGAAAGCTGACGGTGATCAGGTGATAGCCCTTTAGCCTTTACAGGCTGAATCCCCCCGGCATGCCGGGGGGATTTTATTTTCCACATTTCTGTTGCAATCAAAGGCATAAATTTGGTATCATGTAAGTCTATGCCGGACATCATAGTTATCGGTGGGGGGCCGGCTGGGATGATGGCGGCGGGCCGGGCGGCCTCAGCCGGCGCCGATGTCTGGCTGCTGGAAAGGAATCAGTCGCTGGGCCGCAAGCTGCTGCTTACCGGACAGGGGCGGTGCAACGTCACCAACAACCTGGAACCTAAAAGATTCATCGCCGACTGCGGCCCCAAGGCGAAATTCCTGCACGGCGCATTGTTCCGCTTCACCACCGCCGATGCCGTCACTTTTTTCGAAGACCTGGATTTAAGGCTTAAGCTGGAGCGGGGGGGCAGATTTTTCCCCGTGTCCGACGACTCGCACGATGTCCTGGCGGCATTGGAGAGGTTTCTCCGGAGGAGCGGCGTCAAAGTCTTTCGAAATAAAAAGGCTGAGAAGGTCGAAAAGGCGGGTAGGGGATTTAAGGTATCCGCGGGGAATGAGATCCTGGCGTCGGAGAAACTTATCATCGCCACCGGCGGCAGATCCTACCCGAGCACCGGCTCGACCGGCGACGGCTACCTGTTCACCTCCGAGCTTGGCCACACCATAGTTCCGACGATTCCCACCGACGTGCCCCTGACGGTCCGAGAGAACTTTGTTCGGGATCTTCAGGGTCTGAGCCTAAGAAACGTCAGCCTGAATTTCGTTCAGGGGAGCAGGAGGGCCGGTTTTTTCGGCGAGATGCTTTTCACCCACTTCGGAATCTCCGGGCCCATAGTGCTCGATGCCAGCCGGGAGGTCGGCCCCTGGCTGGCGGAAGGACCGGTCGGCTGCCTGCTGGACCTCAAGCCCGCCCTAAGCCACCAGCAGCTTGAGGAAAGGCTAAGGCGGGACATCGCCTCCCAGGGAAGGAAGGCCCTCAAGGGGCTGCTCAGAGGGTTGATGCCAATGGCCCTGATCGATGTTTTCGCCGGACTTTGCGGCCTGGGGCTGGGGACGCCGGCCAGCCAGATTAACACGTCACAGCGGAAGGCAATGGTCTCCCATCTCAAGGGGATGGCCCTTACCGTCATCGGGCTCCGCGGCTTCGATGAGGCGATAGCCACAGCCGGCGGGGTGAAGACCTCGGAGGTTGACCCAAAAACGATGGAATCCAAGATAACACCGGGCCTGTTCCTGTGCGGCGAGGTTCTAGACCTGGATGGACCTTGTGGCGGCTACAACCTACAGATCGCTTGGTCCACCGGCTGGGTGGCTGGGGCCGGGGCGGCGGCCAGGGCATGAAACATTTCGAACGCCAGTACAGCCAGGCCTTGGCCGGTTTTCAGGAGAAGGCCGCCTTCTGGGTGCGCTGGGCGGTCCTCTTCCTGGCAGCGGTCACCCTGGCCCTGGCACCGGAATCGTTGGGCGTGGGCGCCGGGGCTCTGATGGCGGTGATGGGGGCGACGGCGGTCCTGAACCTGGCCCTGCTCTTTAGTCCTAAGGCGTTCCTTAAATTCCTAAGGCGGTGGTGGATCAGCCTGTGGTTCGACCTGCTGCTGGCCAGCCTGCTGGTGGCCTTCACCGGAGGTACCCGCAGCCAGTTCTTCTATCTCTATTTTCTGGCCATATTCTGGGCGGCGCTCTCGAGCAGCCGGCGGGCAGCGGTCAGCACTGCGGCCGTGTCGCTGGCCTGCTATTTCGCGGTGCTGGGATTCAGGCGGGAGCTGGGCTGGGGGACGGCCGGGCTATATGATATCTTCTTCAGGGTATTCCTACTCTCACTAACCGCCTACTGGGCCGGCATGATCTCGGACCAGCAGAAGCGATGGATGTCCCGGCACCGGGAGCTGGTGCGCTTGGCCGAGGATTGGAGCAGGACGGCCTCGGATATCCAGTCGGCCGCCCTTTTCGGCATCGGCGCCCTGCTATCCTCATCCAAAAGCATCGAAGAGACGCTGGGCCTGACCTTGGACGCGGTGGAGGACATCCTTAAGTCCGACCGTTGCTCCATATTGCTCCTGGACAAAAAGACCAACGAGCTGGTGCTCAGGGCCGCCCGGGGGACCAGGGCCGGGGCGGTGGGCAAGCTCAGGCTGCGAAGCGACCAGGGCCTGGCCGGACAAGCCCTGCGCACCGGCCAACCGCTGAATGTGCCGGACACGGACCGGGAGCCGCTGTTTGTGCCCTCTCCCCAGGGCTACGAAAAGATACGCTCCATGCTGGTGGTGCCTCTGACGGTCAACAATCATCGAGTGGGGGTGATAAACATCTCCTCGGTCAGGCAGCAGCGCATCTTCAGCGAGCGGGAGCTGTCGGCCATAAAATTGGTGGCCACCTATGCTGCTTTGGCTCTGGAGAACGCCGGCATCCTAGAGGAGAAGGAGCGCGAGGCCACCACCGACGGACTGACAGGCCTTTACAACTACCGTTATTTCCAGAAAAGGCTGGAGGAGCTGGCGGACGGGGGCGGCCGGCTGGCACTGATCTGGATGGACCTGGATTTCTTCAAGGAGTACAACGACACTTTCGGCCACCTCAAGGGCAGCGAGGTGCTGAAGCGGCTGGCCGGCATCATCAACAGCTCGCTGGAGAACAAGGAGGCGGTGGTCTCCCGCTACGGCGGGGACGAGTTCGCCGTCATCCTACCGGGGGCCAGGACCAGGGAGGGTCTGGAGGAGGCGGAGAGGATCAGGGCGGCGATATATGGCACTGATTTTAGTGAGGGGCGGCCAGGCGCCAAAAGGATCTCGGCCAGCCTGGGCCTGGCCTCCCTGCCCGATGACGCCCGCAGCCCGCGGGAGCTGGTGGAGCTGGCCGACCAGGCCATGTACCTATCCAAGGAAAAAGGGAAAAACCGGATCGCCTATTGGCGCAAGGGTGAAATTGAGTTGAGAGGATAAAATATGAGGTTAACGGTGATCGGCAGCGGGTATGTGGGATTAGTGACCGGGACCTGTTTCGCCGACATGGGAAACCAGGTCTGCTGCGTGGACATCGACGCCCGAAAGATCGAAAATCTCAAAAAGGGCATCGTCCCTATCTACGAGCCGGGCCTGGAGGAGATGGTGCTGCGAAACCATAGGGAGGGAAGGCTCCGCTTCACCACCAGGCTGGCCGAGGGCCTGGCGGATTCGCAGTTCGCCTTCATTGCGGTAGGGACCCCGCCCGGCGAGGACGGCTCGGCCGATCTTTCGCACGTGCTGGCGGTGGCCGCCGATATCGGGCGGAGCATGGAACGGTACCTGGTGGTGGTCAACAAGTCCACGGTGCCGGTCAAGACCTCGCTCCGGGTGCGGCAGGTCGTCGCCCGGGAGCTGGACAAGCGTCGCCGCCGGATACCGTTCGACGTGGTCTCCAACCCCGAGTTTCTCAAGGAGGGCGACGCCGTCAACGACTTCATGAAGCCGGACCGGATAGTGGTAGGGTGCGACAGCCAGCGAGCGGCCCGGCTGATGCGCCAGCTCTATCTGCCGTTCATCCGAAACGGGCATCCGGTGTTGGTGATGGACCCGGCCTCGGCCGAGCTTACCAAATATGCGGCCAACGCCATGCTGGCCACCCGCATCAGCTTCATGAATGAGATGGCCAGGCTCTGCCAGGCAACCGGGGCCGATGTGGAGAACATCCGGCTGGGGATAGGCAGCGATCGGCGCATCGGCATGCCCTTCCTCTACGCCGGCCTGGGATACGGCGGCTCCTGCTTCCCCAAGGACGTCAAGGCCCTGATCCACATGTGCCGGCAGCACCGATTGCCGCCGCAGATCCTGAAGGCGGTGGAGCAGGTCAACCGCCAGCAGAGGCAGTGGTTCATCGGCCAGGTGGCTAGGCACTTCGGCGGCCGGCTGAAGGGGAAAACCCTTGGGATTTGGGGGCTGGCCTTTAAACCGCAGACCGACGACATGCGCCAGGCGCCGGCCGTCGATATTATAAACGCGCTGAGGAGGAAGGGCGCCGCCATCAGGGCTCACGATCCGGTGGCCTTGGAGACGGCCCGAAAGGAGCTGGGCGGCCGGGGCATCGAATATTTTGAAGACGCCTACCAGGCCCTCAAGGGCTGCGACGCCTTGCTGCTTCTGACCGAATGGCACCAGTTTCGGGAGCCCGACTTCGCCAGGATGAGAAGGGCGCTCAAAAGGCCGGTGATATTCGATGGACGCAACCAGTATCAGCCGGAGCTGATGAAGAAACTGGGATTCCGCTATTATTGTGTGGGTAGGCCGTCATGAGGCCGGGCTCCAAGGTGCTGGTGACCGGCGCCGCCGGCTTCCTGGGTTCCCATCTCTGTGACAAGCTGCTGGATGCCGGCTGCCGGGTGAGGGCGGTGGACAACCTGTTGACCGGGAGCCTGGACAATCTCGCCCACCTACGGGGCCGGCCCGACTTCGAGTTCATCGAACATGACATCTGCCGACCGCTCGACCTGCCGGATAAGATCGATTGGATCTTCGACCTGGCCTCCCCGGCCAGCCCTATCGACTACCTGAAGCTGCCCATCGAGACCCTCAAGGTAGGATCCTACGGGGTCTATAACCTCTTGGAGCTGGCCCGGGCCAAGGAGGCAGGCTTCCTGATCAGCTCCACCTCCGAGGTATACGGCGACCCGCTGGTACACCCCCAGGATGAAGGCTACTGGGGAAACGTCAATCCCATCGGACCCCGGAGCGTCTACGACGAATCCAAGCGATTCGCCGAGGCCATGACCATGGCCTACCGCCGCTACTTCAGCGTCGAGACCAGAATCGTCAGAATTTTCAACACCTACGGCCCCAGGATGCGGTTGGATGACGGCCGGGTGGTGCCCACCCTTATCTGGCAAGCCCTCCACGGCCGGCCGCTGACCGTCTTCGGCGACGGCAGCCAGACACGTAGCTTCTGCTATGTGTCGGACCTGGTGGAGGGGATCATGAGGATGCCGGAGCATGGCGGGGCCGAGCCGGTGAACCTGGGGAATCCGAACGAGATGTCGATACTCGATTTCGCTAAGCATATCAAACGCCTCACCGGAACCGACGCTCCCATCGAATTCAAACCTCTGCCGCAGGATGATCCCAAGCAGAGGAAGCCGGCCATCGGCCGGGCCAGGGAGCTGCTGGGCTGGGAGCCTCGGGTCGGCTTTGAGCAGGGAATCGCTGAAACCATCGAATGGTTTAGGAGAAAGGCCGCCAGATGAAGCTGTCGGTTATCATGCCGGTCTACAACGAGAAGGCCACCATCGAGGCCATAGTGACTCGGGTGCTGGCGGTCCCGGTGGAGAAGGAGCTGGTCATCGTCGACGACTGGTCCACCGACGGCACCCGCGACCTACTGAAGGGCCTCGAGTCCCGCCAGGGGATCAAGGTCCTCTACCACCCCCACAACCTGGGCAAGGGGGCGGCCGTCCGCACCGGCATCAGGGAATGTTCCGGGGACATCGTCATCATCCAGGACGCCGACCTGGAGTACTCGCCCGAGGAATATCCGAAGCTTATCGAGCCCATCGTCCGGGGGGCGGCCGACGTGGTCTACGGCTCGCGCTTCTACGGCACCCACCGGGTGTTCATGGTCTGGCACTACCTGGGCAACAAGTTCCTGACGTCCATGACCAACGTCCTCTACAACACCATGCTGACCGACATGGAGACCTGCTACAAGGTCTTCCGGGCCGAGGTCATCAAGGGGCTGAAACTTAGATCCAACCGCTTCGACATAGAACCGGAGATCACCGCCAAGGTGTTCAAGAACCGGAGGCTGCGGGTCTACGAGATGCCCATCACCTATGACGGCAGGGATTACCAAGAGGGCAAGAAGATCCATTGGTACGACGGACTGCCGGCCCTGTGGACACTGATCAAGTACCGTTTCACCGACTGATGGCCAAGAAACGGCGACGGGCTAACACTGTCCCCTCAGAGGCCTGGCCCTCCAAGGCCGGAGCTCTGCAGCAGCACGGCGGGAAAATATTTCTCGGCCTGCTGGCGGTCTATATCGTTCTGTCCCTGGTGCTTTTCGACCCCAAGCCGTTCGTGGGCGGGGACAATGCCGCCTATGTGGCCCTGTCGAAATCGCTGGCCCAGGGCAAGGGGATGTCCGAGATCTGGACGCCGGAGCAAAGGCCGCACACCCAATATCCGTTCGGCTTCCCGCTGATGCTGGCTCCGGTCTCGCTGCTAAAGCTGCCCTACGCCTGGTACAAGCTGGTCCCATGGCTGGCCGGCCTGGCCGGCATCCTGCTTACCTGGCTCCTTGTCCGGGAGCAAGGTCCGGGGGCGGCGTTGGCGGCCTGCCTTCTGTTGGCGGTAAACCCACACTACCTGGAATACAGCCACTGGGTACTGTCCGAGCTGCCGTTCCTGGCAACCATGATGCTGGCGCTCTGGTCCCTGTGGCGTTGGGAGAAAGGCGGGGATCGGAGATGGTTTCTGGGGTCGGTTCTGGCGGCCGCGGCCAGCATTCATATCCGCAGCGCTGGCGTGGCTCTGCTGGCGGCCGTGCCGATCCATCTTGCCTTCCGCGGAAAAATAAAATGGGCGTTAGTTTACCTGGCTGCGGTGGCGGCCCTGATGGTGCCCTGGGCGGTACGAAACGCGCACTGGGGGACATCCGGCGGATACCTGGACCAGTTCCTGATGCTCGATCCCTACCAACCGGAGCTGGGCCGGGCGAGCGCGGCCGAACTGACCTCCCGCCTCGGCCGTAATTTGTGGCTTTACCTGTCATCGGTCTGGCCCAGGCTGCTGTTCCCGGGGATAGCGGCCCTGGGCCTGGGCCGGGCCGGGATCCTGCTCCTGCTGCTGTTGTCGCTGCCGACCCTGTTGGGCGCGGTCCTGGGATCGCGCCAGGGCGGCGCCGGGGGGTGGCTGGTGCTTGCATACCTGGGCCTGTCGGCCATGTGGCCGGTCGTCTGGACCGACCTCCGTTTCGCCCTGCCCCTGCTGCCCCTGCTGTTGTACTACCTAATCGGCGGATGGAGCTGGCTAGCGGGAAAGGCCCTTAAAAGGTCAGCCGTGCCCGTGTCTTGGACTCTGCTGACGATCCTGTTCGCGGCCAACCTCCTGCCGGCCCTGGGGCAGGTCGGGCCCAGCATAAGGACGCTGTCGGATTATCATAGGGGCGACTGGCTGGCCGGCTATCAGCCACAGTGGCGAGGCTTTTTCCAGGCAGCCGAATGGGTGAAGGGCAATACCGCAAAGGGAAGCATCTTCGTCTCCCGGAAGCCGCAGCTGTTCTACATGGCTTCGGGGCGGCAATCCTTCTGCTATCCCTTCACCGCCAATACCGATTCGGTGAGGAGCCAGCTGGCGAAGGCGGATTATGTCATGGTGGAGCCGGTGAGCGGCACCGTCCAGCGGTACCTGATACCGGCAGTCGAGCCCTACATAGGCTCCGAATACTACGTCGTCCACGCCGTCGGCAACCCGCCTACCTATGTGCTGAAAGTCAACAAGGAGATTGGGGATGCCCAATGACATTTACCTTTCGGTAATCATCCCGGTATACAACGAGGAGGACAGCGTGCCGGAGCTGGCCCGAAGATTGACCGCGGTCTGCCGGGGCCTGAAGAAAGGATACGAGATCCTTTTCGTGGACGACGGCAGCACCGACGGAACCCTGGAGGCTATCAGGGCGGCAAAAAAGCATGATAAGAATGTCCTCGGCCTGCACCTGGAGAAGAATTCGGGGAAGTCCAGCGCCTACTCGGCCGGCTTCGACGCCGCCCGGGGAGAGGTGATATTAACCATGGACGGCGACCTGCAGGACCGTCCGGAGCAGATCCCCGAGTTCCTGGCCAAGATGGCCGAGGGCTACGATCTGGTGACCGGGTGGAAGTACACCGGGAAGGGCAAGCGGACGGCCTCCTCCCGCCTATTCAACTGGGCGGTGACCAAGCTTACCAAGCTTGACATCCACGACACCAACTGTCCCTTCAAGGCCTACCGTCGGGAGGTGGTGAGGAACATCTGGGTCTACGGCGACCTTTACCGGTTCATTCCGGCCATGGCCTACTGGAAGGGCTACCGGGTGGGGGAGATAAAGGTGGAGAACGATCCCCGCAGGCATGGCCGGACAAAATACTCGGCCATGAGGTGGTTCAGCGGCTTCACCGGACTGCTGACGGTGATCTTCATCACCCAGTACATCAAGAAGCCGCTGTTCCTCTTCTCCATCGCGGGGCTGGGCGCCTTCCTGCTCGGGATGGGGATCGAGCTTTACATCGTCGTCGAGGGGCTGGCCAAGGGATTCATCAGCCACACCGCCCTGATGATGCTGGGCATCGTGTTCATCATCATAAGCATCCAGCTAGTATCCACCGGCCTGCTGGCCGAGATGATCATGCGGGTGCGACAGGAGACGATCCGGGATGTGCCCGTTTACAAAAAGATATAGTATTAATACTATACAAATAACACAATGAAACGCTTGGCCATATTGGGCTCCACCGGCTCCATCGGCACCCAGACCCTGGAGGTGGTGCGAAAGCACCGGGGGGAGCTGCGGGTGGCGGCCCTGGCGGCCAACTCCAGGCTGGAGCTTCTGATGAAGCAGATGGCCGAGTTCCGCCCCAGCCTGGTGAGCGTGGGAGGCGGCCAGGCCTCAGGACGGGTCGCCGGCGCCGCCAGGCGATATAGAATCAAGCTGGTGGAGGAGGCATTGTCCCGGACGGCCGGTATGCCCGGGGTGGACATGGTGGTCAACGCTTTGGTGGGGGCGGCCGGCCTGATACCGACCATGGCCGCCATCGAGTCTGGCCACGACGTGGCCTTGGCCAACAAGGAGACCCTGGTGGCCGGCGGGGAGCTGGTGATGGCGGCCGCCCGGCGCCGGGGCGTCAGGATCCTGCCCATAGACAGCGAACATGCGGCGTTGCACCAGTGTCTGGATGGGCGCGATCCGGCTTCGGTCCGCAGACTAATCCTGACCGCCTCGGGGGGGCCGTTCCGCGGACATTCCCTCTCCAGGCTGAGGAGGGTCACCGTCCGCCACGCCCTACGGCACCCCACCTGGCGGATGGGGCCCAAGATTACGGTGGACTCGGCCACCCTGATGAACAAGGGCCTGGAGGTGCTGGAGGCCAGGCATCTGTTCGGCGTCCCCCTGGAGAGGATCGAGGTGGTGGTCCATCCGGAGTCGATCATCCATTCCATGGTCGAGTTCGCCGACGGCTCGGTACTGGCCCAGCTCTCGGACCCGGACATGCGCCTGCCGATACAATACGCCCTGACCTATCCTCGAAGGCTGGCCTCGCTGGCCAGGCCCCTGGACTTCGAGCAGGTGGCCAGGCTGACTTTTCACCAGCCCAACACCGCCACCTTCCGCTGTCTGGAGCTGGCCTACCTGGCGGGCCGCCTCGGGGGCACCATGCCGGCGACCATGAACGCGGCCAACGAGGTGGCCGTAGAGGCCTTCCTCGAGGGACGCATCGGGTTCCTGAAGATACCCCGGGTCATCCTGAAGACCATGGAGGCTGTCAAGACCGGCCGGGCCGGCAGCCTAGAGGACATCATAGTGGCCGACGCCCGGGCGCGGAAGGCGGCCCTAGGCATCATCGCCGGGAGAAACCGATTGACAATGGCGCAATAAATAGGGTATTCTTCAAATATGGATCTGATAACCAGGCTGGCTTTGTGGGTGCCGCCACTGCTGTTTGCGGTCATCCTCCACGAATACTCGCATGGCCGGGTGGCGGAGCGGTTGGGCGACCCTACCGCCCGGTTGATGGGGCGTCTGACCTTCAACCCCCTACCCCATATAGATATAGTGGGAAGCATCCTTTTCCCCGCCCTGCTCTTCGTTGCCTCCGGCGGCTCCGTGCTCTTCGGCTGGGCCAAGCCGGTCCCGGTCAACCCCTACAACCTGCGGGACGCCAAGCGGGACATGGTCTGGATATCGCTGGCCGGCCCCGGGGCAAACCTGGCGGCGGCCCTGGTCTGCGGCCTGCTGCTAAGGCTGCTGGCCGCGGCCGGCCTGGGGCCGCAGGGTTTTTGGTTTCCGATCCACGCCCTGCTGCTGTTCTCTCTGACCATCAACGTGGTGCTGGCGGTCTTCAACCTGATACCGATACCGCCTTTGGACGGCTCCAAGGTGTTGGCTGGCTTCCTGCCCTACCGGCTGTACGTAGAGTACATGAAGCTGGAACGGTACGGCATGATCGTCATCCTGGGTCTGCTGCTGCTGGGGCAGGCCATGGGAATCCACATTTTGGGCACCTTCATTATGCCGGCCCTCAACTTGCTGGTGCGGCTATTTGCCGGAATCGACCTGGGGAGAATCTAGTTCAAAGGAGACAGCCATGGCCAAATTCCTCACCTACTCCAATCGGCACTACACCATCCGGGAGGGTCTGGGGCTGATAACCATCAAGGGGATGCTGGCCCGTTCGGCCGGCCTCTATCCTTATAAGACAGCCCTGCAGATGAGGCGCGGCGAGGAGTTCTACAAGGTCACCTATCGGGAGCTGAAGGAGCGGGTAGACCAGCTGTCGGCCGGGCTGGGACACCGGGGGATCGGGCACGGAGACCGGGTGGCCATCCTGGGCGAGAACTGTCCGGAATGGGTGGAGAGCTACTTAGCCGTCACCGGGATGGGGGCGGTAGGGGTGCCCCTGGACTCCCAGCTCAAGCCCCAGGAGATCCGCCACATCCTGACCGACTCCGAGGCCAAGGCCCTGATCGTCTCCCGGGGCTTCGCCGAGACCGCGGCCGAGGCGCTGGAGGGTCTAACCGGCATCAGGCATGTCTTCTCCATGAACGACCTGTCACGCCTCTATGAGCCGGTCGAGCCCCGCACCTTGAAGCGCCAGGTACAGCTGGAGGACCTGGCGGTGATAATCTACACCTCGGGCACCACCGGCTCCTCCAAAGGGGTGATGCTGACCCACGGCAACATCATGTCCGACGTCGATGCCGGCTACCAGACGTTTCACTTCGATCACCACGACACCTTCATCTCGGTTTTGCCCCTGCACCACACCTTCGAGGCAACCGCCGGGATGCTGGTGCCGCTCTATGCCGGGGCCTCCATCACCTATGCCCGGTCCCTCAAGCCTAAGGAGATCATCGCCGACATCCGCGACGCCCAATGCACCATCATGATTGGGGTGCCCCTGCTGTTCGAGAAGATCTACCTGGGCATAAAGCGAAGCGTTAAGGAGAAAGACTGGCTGACCCGGGTGGCCTTCGCCGCCTCCAACGGGGTGGTCAAGTCCATCAAGAGCGTCACCGGGCGCCGGGCCGGGGGACGGGTCTTCAAGTCTCTGCGGGACAAGGCGGGCATGGGGTCCCTGCGGCTGATGGTCTCGGGCGGGGCGGCCCTCAACGTCGAGGTGGCCAAGGGGTTCGAGACCCTGGGCTTCGAGCTGGTTCAGGGCTACGGTCTGACCGAGACCTCGCCCATCCTGACCGTCAACTTCATGAAGAATCCGGACCCTGCCTCGGTAGGGCCGGCTATCCCTGGGGTGGAGCTTAAGATAGTGGAGCCGGACGCCAACGGCATCGGCGAGATCGCCGCCAAGGGGCCCAACCTGATGCAGGGTTATTATAAGAACCCGGCCGCCACCCAGGCGGTAATGCGCGACGGCTGGTTCCTGACCGGCGACCTGGGCTACATCGACGGCCGGGGCTGCCTTTTCATCACCGGGCGGGCCAAGAACGTTATCGTCTCGGCGGCCGGCAAGAATATCTACCCCGAGGAGGTGGAGGCCCAGCTTTTGAAGAGCCCCTACATAGCCGAGGTCCTGGTCATCGGCGAGATGAACCCGCAGACCGAACGGGAGGAGGTCCACGCCATGATCTATCCGGCTTCCGAGGCCTTCGACGAGTATTCGGCCAGGCACAAGGTCAAGGTGGACGAGTCCCTGGTGGAGAGGATACTCAAGGAGGAGGTGCGGCGGGAGTGCTCCAATCTGGCTGATTACAAGAGGGTCAAACACTTTTCGGTGAGGGAGGAGGAGTTCCCCAAGACCACCACCAAGAAGATCAAGCGCTACCTGTTCGCCGGGAAGAAGGTCAAGGTCTGAGAAACGAGGGGACAACCCTGCGACCGATTCGACTTCGCTCATCACGGTTCTGCTCAGGGCAGGGGGACAAGGGTCGAGGATTTTTCATTATTATCGGAATCAGCTTTACGCACTAAAGCGAGGTCGTCATGCTGTTTGCCAAGAAGAAGGAAGAGAAGACCCCGGAGGGTATAGTCGAGGGGCTGAAGAAGGAGGAGCAGGCGCTGATATCCCAGGTGGAGCAGGGCCGGCGCAGCTACACCTCTCTCGACCAGCTGCTGGCCGAGCGCAAGAGGATGCTGGAGGAGGTCAACCAGAGGCTGGCCGAATCGCTGGGCGAGGAGATGTCCATGGCCCAGCGGATGGAGGAGGCCAGGGCCAAGCTGGAGGAGGTGAGCCGGAAGCTCGACGACCGGTCCAAGGAGGATGCCGGTCTGGCCACAAAAATCTGGGAGAAGCGGGCCGAGCTGATGAGCATCACCCAGCAGCAGCAGGAGACGCAGAAAGCGGCCCAGGCCGCCCTGGAGCAGAGCCAAAATCTTCAGACCGAGATACTCTCCCTGGAACAGAGCAAGATCGAACTGGAACATCAGGTCCAGAGCTGGAAGGACGAGCTGGCGATCCTGCAGAAGAGCATCCAGGAGCAGCTGGCCAGCCAGAGGAAGGCCGAGTCCGACCTGGCCTCCAGAAAGGCCGAGTCCGACGAGCTGGAGAAAAGGTTGAAGATCGTCAGCCAGGACCACGACCGGCTGCTGCAAGCGGTGGAGACCCTACGAGACGAGGAGGAGGGGCTAAGGCAGAAGCTTTCCCAAGCCGAGAAGGGCAAGGCCGGAATCGAGGAGGAGATCTCAAAGCTGGAGGGGGTGAGGGATGGCCTGGCCCAGGCGGCGGACAGGGCCCGGGCGGAGCTCTCCAATCTTAACGAGCAGTTGAGGGCCCTGACCGCCCAGCGCCAGGAGATGGAGCGGGGGGTGGAGGAGATAAAGACCTCCGAGGCCGAGGTGCTGGCCCGCCACCAGTCCCTCAGACAGGAGGAGGAGGAGATCAGGAGGAGGATCGCCGAAGCCCAGGGGCAGGAGTCGGCCGCCAATACCAGGGTTGAGGCCCTGCAGTCGGCCGTCAGGGAATCAGAGGCCAGGCTGCAGGAACTGGCCCAGGAGCAGCACCGGCTCAAGGAGGAGTCGGATGGCCTGGCGTCGGCCAGCCAGGAGAGAAGGCGGGAGCTGGACGAGGCCGCCCACCAGCTGGAGGCCATGAGGGCCGAGATCTCCAGGATTTCGGCCGAGCGGCAGCAGGCACAGGAGTCCCTGGAGGAGGCCCAGATGAAGGCCATCGAGGCCGAGGCCAAGCGGGCCGACCTGGAGCAGGCCATGGCCGTGCAGGTCCAGCATCAGGAGGAACTTAAGGAGAGGCTGTCCGGCATCGAGAAGGAGATAGCCCAGAAGCAGCACGAGGTGGAGGCGGTGCGGGAGCTGGAGACCAGTCTGGCCACGCTCAAGGAACAGATCGCCCAGTCAGAGGAGAGATCCCGCCGGGCGGTCGAGGAGGCGACCGCCGCCGAATCGCACCTGAGCTACCTGGGCGAGCAGAGGCAGGTCTTGGAGTCCCAGGTTGAGGAATGGTCTGCCAAGGAGAAGAAGCTGGCTAAAAAGGTGGCCGACGCCGAGTCCAAACAGGCGGAGCTCAAGTCCGAGATCGAGGGCATCAAGGAGCAGAAGAGGTCGCTGGCTGAGGAGATGGAGGCGCTACGCCGCGAGCACCAGGGGCTGGAGGAGATCTCCCGCCAAGCCGAGGAGCTCAGGTCGGAACAGGCCGGGCTCAAAGATGAGATCTCCAAGCTCAGGCGCCAGAGGGATGATCTCAAGGAGGAGGCGGAGAAGCGGGTCGCCCAGCTGGAGGACGCCGAAACGCGCACCGCAGCCCTCCGGTCCGAGGCCGAGGAATTGGAGGGCAAGCACCACTTCCTCGACCTGGAGGTCAAGGCCATGGAGAGCCAGAAACAGGAGCTGGAGAGGTTTCTGACGCAGCGGCAGGACATGTTGGGACAGGTGCAGGAACTGAAGGCCAATCTGCAGAACCTTAACAGCGAGCTGATAACCTCTCAGGAGAAAATCCTCTCCCTCAAGGAGGAGGAGAGGGCGTACCGGGCTAAACTGGACGGCGCCAGGTCGGAGATGGAAACCCTGGAGCTAGCCCTCGAGGAGAAGCACCGTGAGGAGGCCGAGGTCAATCGGAAGCTGGCTGAGATGGAGCAGCGCCGGTCGGAGATAGAACAGGCGGAGGAGAAACTGGCTACAGCTCAGAGGGAGCTGGAGGAGCTTGAAGGCCGGGCCCAGGCCTCCCGCCAGGAGATAGAGCGCCTGGATCGGGAGCTGGCCGAGCGCCAGGAGCGGGAACGCCAGCGTCGGGAGCAGGAAATGGCAGCACTGCTCCGTGTCAAAGAGCGCTCCCGTTCCATGACCACCGGGTTAAGCCGGCCGGGACAGCCGGTCCATGCCAAGGAGCTGGCCGTGGAGGTGGTGCTGGACGAGGCGGCGAAACCGCCGGCCAAGCCGCTCCTCAGGCCACAGGCCCTGGCTTCCGCGCTTTCGCCCAAGCCGTTGCTAACCAAGCCGGTCGAAGGGCCAAGACAGGCCTTGGCGGTGAAGACGCCGGTGAATCCTTTCGCTAGAAAGCCGGATCTGTCCCCGCCCCGGGCGGTCCTTTCCAGGCCGGCACCGATAACGCCGAGGACGTCACCAGCCGAGCCGCCGCGGCCGGCTCCTGGAACCATGCCTCGGACAGCGCCCCAGGCCCAGCGGCAGCCGCCGGCCCAGCAGCAGATCGGTCGGAAATCACGGGAGGATATATCGTTTGGCTGAACCGGAGAGCCGGCTGGAGCGCTTCCTCGAGCTTTACCTGAACCACCTGGCCCTGGAGAGGGGGCTGGCGGCCAGGAGCGTGGACTCCTACGCCGGCGATCTGAAAAGATATGTCATATACCTAGGGGGGCGGGGCATCGGCGAGCCAGAAGGTATCACCAGGAAAGAGGTGGCCGCCTACCTTGAGGAGTTGACGCGCCTGGGCCTTTCGCCGTCCAGCACGGCCAGGACCATGTCAGCGGTGAGGGGTTTTCACCGCTTTTTGCTTTCCGAGGGGCTGGCCAAAAACGACCCCGGCGAGAACCTGGAGGCGCCCCGCCGCAAGCGAAGGCTTCCGGAGGTTCTGGACGTGCCCGAGGTTGAGGCTTTGCTGGAACAGCCCGAAACCTCCAAGCCCCTGGGCCTGCGCGATCGGGCCATGCTGGAGATGCTCTATGCCTGCGGGCTGAGGGTATCGGAGCTGCTGTCGCTCAAGCAGGGAGACCTTTGTTTCTCCCAGGGGTTCGTCCGCTGCCTGGGCAAGGGTTCCAAGGAAAGGCTGGTTCCGGTGGGCCTGTCGGCCCGGACCTGGACCGAAAGATACCTCAAGGGCGCCAGGCCGGCCCTGGCCAAGGGGAGATCATCCGACAGGCTTTTTCTCAACGCCCGTGGCGGTCCCCTGTCGCGGATGGGTTTTTGGAAGCTGCTCAAGTCGTATTCCTCGAAGGCCGGGATAAAAAAACGGGTGCATCCGCATATCCTGAGGCACTCCTTCGCCACCCACCTTCTCGAGGGAGGGGCCGATCTGCGCGCAGTCCAGGAGATGCTGGGCCATGCTGACATCTCGACTACACAGATATACACCCACGTGGATCGGGAGTACCTCAAGGAGGTGCACCGGCAGTTCCATCCCAGGGGATGAAGTCCGTCAACCCCATAAAATGAATGGGTCTTGTCTAGGAGATAAAATAGAAATCAGCTATATATAATATTCATGAGCACTTCCTGCAGATCTTGATTTCTATGGTTAAATCGGAATTCTGCTTCTTTAAGATAAAGAGGAAATAGGTGCCTGGGAATCCCATTATGTTTTCGCATTTTCCTCTTGACAAAGGACCAGAATGATTCAATTCCATTAATGTGGTTATGGGCGTTGGCGAATTCTTTGGAGTGATTAATGCGTTGATGTTTGTACCCGGAGACAACCAATCCGTCATAACTGGGCCATTGATCGGTGTATATATTTGACCTCGATTTGTTCACTAACTCTTTGATTACAGGCATTATTACGGCCCGGGACACGTTTGGAATGATCCTGGTATAGACGACGCCTTTCCGCTTTAGTATCCCTATCACGGGTATCTTTGCTTCAGTGCTGCGGCCACGCTTATCTCCCCGGCGGTGAGGTCCAAAGTAAGACTCGTCAATTTCAATCTTTCCGGCCAGCTGCTTAAGGTTCCTTTCTTGGTGCGCGGCTATACGTTCCCTAAAAAGCCGGTAGTATCGGTCAACAGTATGACGATTAACCCTCAATAGCCTGCTGGTCTGAACCGATGTCAGTTCACCACAAAAACAGGCTAGGATCTTTTTAATCTTGTAATCGCTTAGTTTGCTATATTTCATGGCCCTCGCCAGGATTATACCATATATTTTCCTAGACAAGAGCCAAATGAATATATAGGATAGGGACATGAAGCAATCCATCAAGACCGACAAGGCCCCGGCGGCCATCGGGCCCTACTCCCAGGGGGTGGAGTGGGACAGCAAGCTGGTGTTCTCCTCGGGCCAGATACCCCTGGACCCCAGGACCGGAAACCTGGTCGAAGGGGGCATCAAGGAGCAGACCAAACAGGCGCTGGAAAATCTCAAGGCGGTGCTGGAGGCCGGTGGCTCGAGCCTGAATAAGGTTGTCAAGTGTACCGTGTTCCTGGCCGACATGAACGATTTCGCGGCCATGAACGAGGTCTACGCCCAATATTTCACCCAGAACCCGCCGGCCCGCTCGGCCTTTCAGGTGGTTCGCCTGCCCAAGGACGCCAGGGTGGAGATTGAGGCCGTCGCCGAAATTTAATTAACCACCAAGACACTAAGGGCGCGAAGAGTGGACAGTTTGGTGTTCTTCGTGTTCGGATGGTTGAAATAGCCTGTATGCAGCGAACCAAGATCATCTACAACCCCAAGGCCCGATACGGCGAGGCGGCCGCCTGCCTGCCCAGGCTGGAGGCGCTCCTCCGGGCCGCCAACCTTAACTACGAACTGACGTTGACTGACAAGGAGGGTGACGGCATCGCCGTCGCCCGGGACGCGGCGGCCCGGGGCTTCAAGGTGGTGGTGGCGGCCGGCGGCGACGGAGTGGCCAGCGACGTGGCCGGGGCCCTGGTGGGCGCCGATGTTATCTTCGGGCTGATACCCATCGGCTCGGGCGACGACTTCGCCAAGTCGCTTTCGATGTCCCGGGACCTGGAGAAGGCGGTAAAGGCGATCAAGAGCTGCCGGACCAAGAGGATCGACGTGGGGCTAGTCAACGGGCGCTATTACTTCAACTCGCTGGGCCTCGGCCTGGACGGCGAGGTCATCGTAGAGAAGCGCAAGCTAAAGGGCCTGCGGGACCTTCGGCTCTACTTTACCGCCACCCTGAAGGCTCTGAGCCGCTATCGGGGCCAGCGGATGAGCATGGACTTCGGCCAGGGGAAGATCTGGTTTCAGGCCCTGCTGGTGGAGATTATGAACGGAAGGAGCGTGGGCGGAGGCTACCTGTTGACTCCGCACTCGGCCATCGACGACGGCCTGCTGGACATCTGCCTGATACACCAGCTCTCCTGGCTGGAGTTCTTCCTTCACGTGCCCAAGAGCTTCAAGGGCAAGCACATCCACCTCAAGCAGATAGTTATGGGCCGGGCCGCCAAGGTGGTGGTGGAGTCCGAAAAGCCGCTGGCGGCCCAGGTGGACGGCGAGCTGTGGCCGCCGGGGGAGAGAAGGTTCGAGGTCTCGGTGCTGCCCGGGGCGCTGGAGGCGATAATAGGGGGAGACGACTGGGGCAAATGAGATGCCTAGCACTTCTCTCCGGCGGACTGGACAGCATCCTGGCGGCCCGGGTGGTCATGGACCTAGGCGTCGAGGTGGTCGGAATCTGCTTCGTGACTCCGTTCTTCGGGCCGGAGAGCGCCCGGAGGGCGGCCAGGCAATTGGGCATCGAACTCATCGAGCATGACCTCACCGATGAATTCTTTGAGATGATGGTAAAGCCCCGCTACGGCTTCGGCGGCAACATGAACCCCTGCATCGACTGCCACGGCCTGATGCTCCGGACGGCGCATGGATTACTATATAAGTATAGCGCTTCTTTTCTGGCGACCGGCGAGGTGTTGGGGGAGAGGCCCCTGTCCCAGACCCGGGGGGGGCTGAATGCGGTGCTGAAGCTGGCGGCCGACCGCGATCTGGTGCTCAGGCCGCTTTCAGCCAAGCTGCTGGAGCCCACCAGGCCGGAGCGGGAGGGGTGGGTGGACCGCGGTAGGCTTTTTGATTTCTCCGGGCGCGGACGGAAGCGTCAGGAGGAACTGGCGAAAAAGTATGGGATTCGCGACTACCCACAACCGGCCGGCGGCTGCCTGCTGACCGATGCCAAGTTCTCCAAGCGGCTCAAGGAGCTGTTGGCCCATGAGGGTTTCGTGCGGGAGGATATCGAGCTGCTCAAACTGGGCCGGCACTTTCGGCTGGGCCCCAAGATCAAGCTGACGGTGGGGCGCAACATGGAGGAGAATCAGAAGCTTTTGGAATCGGCCTTGGCTTCGGATGCGATACTAAGACCCCGGCGTCCGGTAAAAGGGCCGGTGGGCCTGCTTAGGGGGGAGATATCGGAAACGGCGATGGACGAGGCGGCTGGAATAGTCGCCCGTTACTGCGACCACGACGAAGGCCAGGTTGAGGTCACCGTCAGCCGGGGCGGTAGGCCGGTCGCCACGGCGGCCGCCAGACCCTGGACCGAGCCCGAAGTGACAGCCAGGATGATATGAAAAAAGGATTGTCAATAATCTTTCTTCTCCTTCTCCAGCTGGGGGGAGGGCTGAGGGCGGAGGAGAGGGATCCGGCGGCGGTGCCCAGGCGCTCCCCGGCCCTTGCGGTGGCCCTTTCCGGCTTTTTTCCCGGTGGCGGGCAGATCTATACCGGGAACTACCTGAAGGCTGCGGCCTTCGCCGCCGGCCTGGGGTACGTCGGGTACCGCTACCGCCAAGAGGATCTGGCGGCCAAGGCCTCGACCAGCGACTACGAATGGTGGAATCACGACTGGGAGAGAAGAAAGTACAAGTGGTGGTTCATCGGCGTCTGGCTGGTGTCCATGGCCGATGCCTACGTTGACGCCCACCTCTACAAGTTCGACAACCAGGCCGAGCCTGACCTGTCGCTGAGGGCCGGCCCGGGATACACTGCCCTGGCCTGGAGGTTCTGATAGTTGACGGCTCAAAGGTCTTAAGGAAAGATGATAGAAAACAGCAGCGAGATACATCGTGGACTATGACATCAAGAAGATACTAAAGCCGGTGCTTTTCCTGGCACTGCTGATGGCGGCCTCCACCTTCATCATCTACGCGGCCTGCATCTGGGAGGGTCGGCCGGCGGGGCTGCTGCAGTGTCTCTACATGGTGACCATCACCATGTCCACCATCGGCTACGAGGATATGATCGGCACCCAGGGCAGCCGCCTGCTGACGGCGGTCAACATCGGGCTGATAGTGATCTACATGCTGGCGGTGGCCTACGCCGTCTCCAACTTCACCGCCTATCTTATCGAGGGCAGGCTCTCCAACTATTTCCAAAGGAACAAAACCAGAAAGAGGATCCGGGCCATGGACCAGCACTACATCATCTGCGGAGTCAAGGATATCGGGGCCCACGTGGCCCGGGAGCTTCACGAGACCAAGCGCCCCTTTGTGGCCGTCGACGACAGCGCGGCAGCCATCGAGGAGCTGCGGCGGGAGATGCCAAGGCTATCCGCCCTGGTGGGCGATCCCACCTCGGACGAAATGCTGCAGCAGGCCGGCATCGACCGGGCCAAGGCCCTGATTGCCGCCCTGGAGAACGACAAGGAGAACCTGTACCTGGTGGTGGCCGCCAAGGATCTCAATCCCAAGATTAAGATCGCCGCCCGCTACAACAATCCGGCCACCAGGCACAAGTTCGTCAACGCCGGGGCCAGCTCGCTAGTATCGCCCAACATGATCGGCGGGATGCGCATCGCCTCGGAGCTGGTGCGGCCCCAGACGGTATCCTTCCTGGACACCATGCTGCGCAACAGGCAGGAGGTGGGCACCAGGGTGGAGGAGGCCGAGGTGCCGGAGGGTTCCCCCCTGGACGGAAAGACCCTGCTGGAGCTGAGGCGGGAGGCCGGGGTAACAGCGGTGGCCTACAAGGATCCAGCCCAGCCCGACTTCCAGTACAATCCGGATCCGGACATCAGGCTCAAACCCGGGATGACGGTCATCTTCATCGCCAACCCGGAGAAGCGGATGGCGGTCGAACGCTTTCTGGCTGCTGGCCATGCGGAACAAAGGGAGATTTCCCGGAAAGCCAGTAACAGGAAATGAGCCAAAGGCTGGAGGACAGTATTTCCGGCGGAGAGGCGGCGGGCCGGAACCTTCCCATGAAGCCGGCGGCCTGTTCGAAAGATACCGCCTGCTGGCCGAGAACCTGACCGATATCGTCTGCCAGATCGGCCCGTAAGGGGAGATCGTCTTTGCCAGCCCTAGGTAGGGCCGGCGCTGGGACATAACGCGCCGGACATCCAGGGGAAAAGCATCTACGAATACCTGCATCCCGATGACCGGGAGAGGGACGAGGCCGACTATGTCCGGTTCTTCCGCACCGGCATCATCGAGGACTTGGAATAACGGGTGCTCCATGCCAACTGAGGGTAACGCTGGGTGGAGGTCAGGGCCAGGCCGGTCTTCGACCGGGAGTTCACCCCACCGGGGCGGTGATAGCAGCCCGGGACAACACCAGGTACCGTTAGGAGATAAGCCAGATGGAGCTGCTCCGGCGTCAGGCCGACAAGAGCCTAGGCCGCCACCTGGAGGAGCTGAAGCGAAGCATCGAGCATCCCAGGTAAGAGATAGCCCAGCGGAAAGAATCAAGAGGCAAGAGGCCATCGCCAGGGTGATGCCGGTGGCCCTATACAGCGCTCAGCTGGGGACGCCCCTTGCCGCCGTCTGGATGTTGGGGAACGTAGGTTTTACAACTGGTTTCCCCTGGAGGGATTTCTGAACGCGCCCGGCTTCTGGATCGATAGGGTCCGCCCGGATGACCGGAAGACGGTCGTGGAGTATCTGAAGCTGGCCTCCACCGGGAAGAGCCAGCCGACTGAATACCGATGGATATACTCCGATGGTGAATACCATTGATTCTTGGATCGGGTTTTTAATGTCCAACTCAGCGAGAATAACGTCACCGAATACATAGGGCTTTGGATGGATATAACCGGCCGCCAAGATATCAGCAGGAAGATCAAACCAGATCCTGAGAGATAGCGTCAACCCACCTGATTGAATAGATCCCCGCTTTTTTAAGCGGGGTTTTTTAGTTATCTGAAAAGATGAAAAAAAGTAAAAAAAAAGCTTGACAATGGGGTAAAAAACGTATAAAATGGTGCCAAGTGGGTCAAAGTGGGGCAAAGTGGTAAGAATTGTATTTGCCATGAATTACAAGAAGTTATCAGTCGGCATTTTTTATTATATTTCCACCATCACCGGAGGCGGGCTATGTTGATTTTCGGCGGCAACTATCGGCATAACCTCGATTCCAAGGGCCGACTGAGCATCCCGGCGCAGCTTCGCAAGCTGCTGGGAAGCCAGAACACCCAGCTGTGGATCACGCCCGGCCTTCAGGACGGCTGCCTCTTCGTCTACCCCCACGGGAACTGGATAAAGAAGATGGAGGAGCTTAACGCTCAGGCCGACACGGTGGAGAAGAAGAACCGAATTCGTTCCTTCTCCTCTCAGGCCTTCCCCGTGGAGTTGGACAGCCAGGGGAGGATCATCGTGCCGGCCGACTACCAGAAAAAGGCCGGCCTGGAGAAGGAGGTGGCCATCGCTGGGGTGATGGACAAGATCGAACTGTGGAACCCGCAGGCCTACGAAAGATTCTTGGCGGACAACGCCGAAAACTATCAGCAGATGGTCCAGCTGCTTTAACAGTAAAATGCAACCGCAAAGGAAGGGCAGATGAGAGTTCAAATCGTCGCCGCCGGCAGCAACTCGATGCGTCTGGAGGTCTGCGGCATGATCAACCTCCAGGGCTTCTTCCAGATCGAAGAGGCCATCCTCAAGATCATGAAGAAGAACTGCTTCAAGGTGGAGCTGGACATGACCGAGGTTAAGCACATGGACCACCGCGGGGTGGACATTCTGGTAAAGCGGGCCGAAAGGCTGCGCAGCTACGGGGGCGACCTCGTCCTGTGCGGGCTGTCGCCCTACCTGGTCAACATCCTGCGGATGGCCAACGCGGCCGAGGCCTTCGAGATGGCCGAGTCCAAGACCACGGTTCAGGGAGACCTTTTCCAGCGCCAGGAGCGAGCCCCGGCAGAGTACGGCGCGGCCGGGACCAGGGCGGCGGTGGCCTGAGGCGGCTTGATAACGGACCGACTCCATTTCCATCCCTTCAGGCGGGGCCACGGTGGGTTATCACCAGCCAGTTCTTTTAAAAAAGGCGGCCGATTTTATCGGGGCCAGGCCGGGCGGCATCTACATCGACGCCACCCTGGGTGGGGGAGGTCACGCCAGGGAGATACTTGAGCGGTCGGCCCCTGACGGTAGGCTTTTAGGGATAGACCGGGACCCAATAGCGCTAGAGGCGGCCGGGATGAACCTGGCCGCCTTCGGCCAAAGGTTAGTCCGGCTTCTGGGAGATTTCCGAGATCTGGCCAGCGTGGCCCTATCATCCGGATTTGCCGGGGCGGACGGGGTGCTCTTCGACCTGGGCGTGTCCTCGGCTCAGATAGACCGGCCGGAGCGGGGCTTCAGCTTTCAGTCCGAAGGGCCACTGGACATGAGGATGGGGGGTGAAGGGCCAACCGCCGCCCATCTGGTCAACAGCGCTTCCGAGCAGGAGCTGGCCGAGCTGATCTTCAGATTCGGCCAGGAAAGGCAGGCCCGGCGCATAGCCAGGTCCATCGTCCGGGCCAGGGAAGCCGGCCAAATGGTCGGCACCTCGGACCTGCGGAGGGCGGTGCTGGCCACCAAGCCGGCCATGCCGCAGAAGACCCTAGCCCGGGTCTTTCAGGCATTTCGCATCGCGGTCAACGACGAGCTGGGCTCACTGAAAAAAGGGCTGGAATCGGCCCTGGGGATACTGGCCCCGGGCGGCCGCCTGGTGGTCATCAGCTACCATTCCCTGGAGGATTCCCTGGTGAAGGATTTTATGAGGAGCAAGCAGAACCCCTGCACCTGCCCTCCCAAGCTGGGGGCCTGTGCCTGCGGGGCGCTTCCGTCCCTAAGGGTGTTGACGGCCAAAGCGGTCGGGCCAGACGACAGGGAGAGGATGGGGAATCCCAGGTCTCGGAGCGCCAGGCTGAGGGCGGCGGAGAAGATATGACCAAGTACGTAAGAAGCAGCGAGATCAAGCGAGAGAGAAACCGAGCCGGGCTGGCAGTGGGCATGGCTGCTGTTGCGATTTCGGCTCTGGCCTTCGGATACGTGTGGCAGAGGATCTACCTAGGGCAGCAGCTGGCCGATATCGACCGTATGACCTCCCGGCACCGTGATCTGGTTGACGAAACCAAGCGGCTGTCGCTTCAGCTGCAGAGGGAGATCTCCTGGACCCAGGTGGAGAAGGCGGCCGGCGAAAGGCTGGGAATGTCATATCCCGAGAAAAGCCAGCTGGCCACCGCTGTTCTGCCGCCGACTATCAGAACACAGGGTCTCTGGGCGCTGGCCAGGGGATTGGCCAGCCCGGTCGGCCAAGCATGGAGCCAGCCGTGAGGCAGGGAAAAAGGATCAAGATCTTCTTTGTTGCCGCCTTGGCGCTCTGGGCGGCCATCGGCGCCAGATTGGTCTGGCTGCAGATTATCCGGGGCGGGCATTACCGGGCCCTGGCTTTAAGGCAGCACCAGTTCCGGGTGGGCCTGGTTCCGGAGCGCGGGGCCATCTGCGACCGCCAGGGGCGACCCCTGACCTTTTCGGTGGACGGAAAAAGATCCTACCCCTACGGCACGGCCGCCGTCCAGACCCTAGGGGTGGTAGGGCGGGACGGGCGAGGTCTGGAGGGGCTGGAGCTTCTCTACGACGATCTGCTCAGGGGGCGCTCCGGCTGGGCCATCAGGCAGTTGGACGCCAGGGGCCGCACCCATCCGCTGGCCGAGTACCCCCTCAGGCCGCCCCAGACCGGTGGATCTTTGATACTGACCATAGATGCCGACTACCAGTCCATAGCCCAGCAGGAGTTGGAGAAGGGGGCCTCCAGGCACCAGGCGCAGTCGGCCATGGCCATTGTGACCGACCCCTCAAGCGGAGAGGTGCTGGCTTTGGCCTGCTACCCTCCGGTCGATCCGGAGCGCTTCACCGAGTTCGACCAGGCCGACCTGGTGAACAAGGCCATCTCCGAACAGTTCGAGCCCGGCTCCACCTTTAAGACCTTCACCATGGCGGCCGCTCTGGAGGAGGCCGCAGTCCGGCCCGAGGAGATTGTGGACGGAGAGGGTGGATCCTATCTGGTGGGCGGCCATAATCTGGGAGAGGCCGAGGGCCACCGGTATGGCAGGATAACGGCCGCCCAGGCCCTGGCCTATTCCAGCAACATCTGCATGGTCAAGATCGGCTCCAAGCTGGGCAAGGATAAGTTATACCAGTATGCCCGGGCCTTCGGCTTCGGGTCCAAGACCGGCATCGAGTTTCCGGGCGAGGCCGCCGGCGTTCTTACCAAGCCCAGCGGCTGGTCGGCCATTCAAAACGCCAACATCTGCTTCGGGCAGGGCCTGACGGTCACCGGCATACAGCTGGCGGCCGCCTACGGCGCTATCGCCAACGGAGGCTTCCTCATTAGGCCAAAGCTGGTGAAGTCTTCGGACGGACAGCAGGAGTCTACTGACGGCCGGATTCGGGCGGACACCCTGCGCCGCGTGCTGTCGGTGGAGACCTGTCGGGCATTGACTCGAATGCTGGATCTCGCAGTCAACGACAGCCTGGGGACGGGTCGGCAGGCCAGGATCGATGGCTGGAGGGTGGCCGGCAAGACCGGCACCGCCCAGAGAAAAACCCCGGGACAGAGGGGCTATGCCCCGGGCCGCTATACGGCCTCGTTCGTGGGCTTCATGCCGGCCGACCGCCCCCGGCTGCTGGCAGTGGTGGTGGTCAACGAGCCGAAGGGCTCATATTACGGGGGACAGGTGGCGGCGCCCATCTGCCGCAATATCTTCAAACGGGCCATCAGTCTGCCTCGAGGCGTGGCCCCGGAGCTTTTGGCTTCGAAGAATCCCGGCGATGCGGCTTTCTGAGCTTGTCCGGCCCCTGGGCGCCCTGCTGGTTTCCACGGAACCGGTCGGGGCCGACCCCGAGATAAATGGATTAGAATACGATTCGCGTCGGGTGGCCCGGGGAAATGCCTTCTTTGCTGTCACCGGCTACCACCAGGACGGGAGAAAATTCATCCCGCAGGCCTTAAACCAGGGGGCGGCCGCCATCGTCAGCCGGGAGCTGGAGGATACGGGGGGGGCGGTGTTGGTCAGGGTGTCCAATGTCCGCCGGGCCATGGCCCTGATGGCGGCGGCCTTCCACGGCTTCCCGTCCGAAGGCATGGAGACGGTGGCCATCACCGGCACGGCGGGAAAAACCACCACCTCCTACCTGCTCCGCTCGATCCTCGAAACGTCCGGAAGGAGCACCGGACTGGTGGGCACCATCCGCTATCTGATAGGCGATGAGATCCATGAAGCCCCCAAGACCACGCCGGAGTCGCTGGACCTGCAGCGTCTACTCCACGCCATGCGGCAGAAGGGGGTGGGGACGGTGGTGATGGAGGCCTCGTCGCACGGTATCGAGCTGGACCGGGTGGCCGGCATCCGTTTCTCGGCTGCGGTCTTCACCAACTTCTCGCAGGACCATCTGGATTTCCACGGCTCTATGGAAGAATATTACCTAGCCAAGCGGCGGCTCTTTGAAAATCTGCCGGTTGCCGCCAAAGCGGTGGCCAACATCGACGACTCCAAGGGGGCCGACATCCTGGCCGCCTCCAAGTCCGGAGGCATCAGCTATGGTCTCTCGGATAAAGCCGAGGTCAGGGCCGACATCCTGCGCTCCGGCATGGACGGCACCCGCTTCGAACTCTCGGCCTTTGGCCAGAAGGCCGAGGTGAACCTGAAGCTGGCCGGCCTCCACAACGTCTACAACGCCCTGGCCGCGGCCGGAGCCGCCTGGTCGCTGGCTGTCCCCCTGGAGACGGTGAAGCGGGGGCTGGAACAGGTGACCTCGGTGGAGGGACGGATGGAGAGGGTGGACCTGGGACAGGACTTCACGGTGCTGGTGGACTATGCCCACACCCCCGAGGAGCTGGAGCGGCTGATGCAGGCGGTGAAGGGCCTGGGGCCGAGGCGGATCATCACCGTGTTCGGATGCGGAGGCGACCGAGACAGAACCAAACGGCCGCTGATGGGCCGAGCGGCGGCCTCGGCCTCAGATCTCTCCATCGTCACCTCGGACAATCCGCGCACCGAGGACCCCCAAGCCATAATCGGCGACATCATGCCTGGAGTGTCCGGCTCCGAACACCTGATAATACCCGACCGGCGCCAGGCCATCCGCCGGGCGGTGGAGCTGGCCGGGACCGGGGACGCGGTGGTCATCGCCGGCAAGGGGCACGAGGGCTACCAGATAATCGGCACGGCCAAGACGCATTTCGACGATCGGGAGGAGGCCAGGGCAGCTATCGAGCTCAAGATGAAAAGGCGATGACACCCTTAAAACTCTCCACGATTGCCGCCATGGCTGGGGGAAGGCTAATGGGGCAGGAGGCCGAGGCCCGGGGGCTGTGCCTCGACACCAGAAGGCTTGAGCCCGGCGATCTCTTCGTGGCCATCAAGGGGCCCAGGTTTGACGGACATGACTTTATCGGCCAGGCGGTCGCCGCCGGGGCGGCAGGGGCGGTGGCCAGCGAGGATTGGGCCAAAACATCCGGCCGGGTAATAGAAGCCGGAATCATTGCCGTGTCCAATACTATAGTGGCCCTGCAACGGTTCGCCGAAAATTACCGGGCCGGATTCAACGTCAGAATGATAGCCATCACCGGGACCAACGGGAAGACCACCACCAAGGAGATGATAGCCGCGGCCGCCGGGGGAAAATTCAATGTCCTCAAGAACCAGGGCAACCTCAATAACCAATACGGGCTGCCGCTGTCGCTGGCCGGGCTGTCCCCGGAGCATCAGGTGGCGGTGATGGAGCTGGGGATGAGCGGCTTCGGCGAGATCTCCCTGCTCTGCCGCCTGGCCAGGCCAGAGATTGGTGTCATCACCAATATCTCCGAAGGCCACACCCAGTTTCTGGGGGACGTCCGCGGGGTGGCCAGGGCCAAGGCCGAACTGTTGGACTGGCTGCCATCGGATGGGGCGGCCATAATCAACGCCGATTGCGATGCGCTGATGGAACAGGCGGCGAGGAGCCAGGCCAAGGTGACGACCTTCGGGATCGACAGACCAGCCGACGTTAAAGCCGAGAGGATCCGCACCCGAATGGATGGCATTTCATTCGCCATCGACGGCGAGGAATTCGATTTAAAACTTTCCGGCCGCCACAACATCTACAACGCGTTGGCGGCCGTGGCGGCCTGCGATCGCCTGGGGCTGACGCGCCGGGATGTCGGCCGGCGGCTGGCGGATATGGCGGCGGTGCCCATGAGGCAGGAGATCATCAGGCTGGGGGGAATCACCCTAATAAACGACGCCTACAACGCCAATCCTGGATCCGTGAAGGCGGCCTTGGAGAACCTGGCCGACACCGCTGGGGTGGGACGCAGGGTGGCGGTGCTGGCCGACATGCTGGAGCTGGGCGAGATAGGGCCCCAGCGGCACCGGGAGGCCGGCGAGCTGGCCGGCAGGACGGCGGAGCTGGTGGTGGCCATAGGCGAGCTGGCCGTCTACATCAAGGAAGGAGCCCTTTCGGCCGGTGCCGCCACCGCCCATTTCCACAACAACCAAGAGGCCATACCCTTCATCCTGGGCTCCATCCGTCCCGGGGATACAGTGTTGGTCAAGGGCTCCCGGGGCATGAAGCTGGAGGAAGTGGTCGAAGCCATCAAAGAACGAAGATAATGCTGTACCACCTGCTGTATCCGCTGGCCGATCGGATCCACCTGTTCAACCTTTTCCGTTACATCACCTTCAGATCTGCCTACGCCCTGGTGACCGCCCTGCTGATCTCGTTTCTGGTCGGCCCGACGGTCATCAGGGCCCTGAAAAGGATGCAGGTGGTGGACGGGGGCCGGGAGGACGCCCCCGAGGCCCACCGGCAGAAGGCCGGCACTCCGACCATGGGCGGCCTAATCATCCTGGCGGCCATAATCATTCCGGTGCTGCTGTGGGCCGACCTGGGCAACCGCTATATACAGATAGCGCTGTTCGCCACCGCCGGACTGGGGCTGATCGGGTTCTGCGACGACTACTTGAAGGTGGTCAAGAGGAACTCCAAGGGCCTGATCGGGCGCAAGAAGCTGGCCGGCCAATTCGCGGTGGCCCTGGCGGTGGCCCTCTACCTGTGGTTCTTCCCCCTGAACCCGGATTATGCCACCAAGACCAGCCTCCTGTTTCTGAAGAACGTCTTCATCGACCTGGCCTGGTTCTACGTGCCATTTGTGATGCTGGTGATCGTCTTTACCTCCAACGCCGTCAACCTGACCGACGGCTTGGACGGGCTGGCCATCGGGGTCTTCCTGTTCGCCGCCGGGGCCTACGCGGTCATGTCCTACTTCGTGGGAAACTTCAAGCTGGCCGAATACCTCAACATCCTGTTCATGCGGGGCTCGGGGGAGCTGACGGTGCTCTGCGCCTCGATGGTGGGCGCCTCGTTGGGCTTTCTCTGGTACAACGCCCATCCGGCCGAGGTCTTCATGGGCGATGCCGGAGCCCTGGCCCTGGGCGGGGTCATCGGCACCGTCTCGGTGCTCATCAAGCAGGAGATCCTGCTGGGCATTGTGGGGGGCGTCTTCGTTATGGAGGCGGCCTCGGTCATCATCCAGGTGGCCTCGTTCAAGGCCACTGGCCGTCGGGTGTTCCGGATGACCCCCATCCACCATCATTTCCAGAAGCTGGGGTGGAGCGAGCAAAAAATAGTGGTCAGGTTTTGGATCATCGCCTTCATCTGCGCCCTGGTGGCCTTATCCACCCTTAAGATCAGGTAAATCGATGTACTACCACCTTGGGGGAAAAAGGGCGACGGTGCTGGGGCTGGGGCGCAGCGGCCGGGCGGCCGCCGGACTGCTGAAGAAGCTGGGCGCCGAGGTCTTCGTCTCTGATCGGGGACGGATCGGACCTGAGTATCTGCAGTGGCTGGAATCGGAGAACTTCGGGTACGAGCAGGGGGGGCATACCGATAGAGCTCTAGAGGCCGATCTGCTGGTGATTAGCCCGGGGGTGATTGCGGGCAGTCCGATACTGACCAAGGCCAGGAGGCGGGGGCTGGAGATCATCGGTGAGGTAGAGCTGGCTTGGCGGGCATCTCCGGCGCCCATCATCGCCGTCACCGGCACCAACGGAAAGTCGACCACCACCTCCATGATCGGCCACATTCTCAATAGCTGCGGGAAAAAATGTTTGATAGGCGGGAACCTGGCCCCGGGCCGGCCACTTTGCCAGCTGGCCGGGGAGGCCGGGCCGGGCGATCTGATAGCGGCCGAGGTCAGTAGCTTTCAGCTGGAGGCGATCAGCGACTTCCATCCCAAGGTGGCGGTGGTCACCAACATCACGCCGGACCATCTCGACCGGCATCCGAACCTGGAATCCTATGCCCGGGCCAAGGCTAGGATATTCGAGAACCAGGGGGCCGAAGACTTCGCCGTGCTCAACCGCGATGATGCCAATGTTGGCAGCTACTGTCGCCCAAGATCCAGGGTGCTGGAGTTCAGCTCCCAAGGAAAGGTCGGAAAGGGAGCGTGGTCGGATGGGGGATCACTTTATCTGGAGAAAGATGGCGAGAGCCTGAGGCTGATGTCCGCCGCGGAGCTGAAGGTGCCGGGAGGGCATAACGTCGAGAACGCCATGGCGGCGGCCGCGGCCTGCTGGGCGCTGGGCTGCAGTCCGGATAAAATGGGCCGGGCCCTGGGCTCGTTTGCCGGAGTACCCCACCGCCTGGAGCTGGTGGCCGAGTCCGGCGGGATAAGCTACATCAACAATTCCATGTGCACCAACCCGGCGGCCGGGGCGGCCTCGCTCAGAGCCTTCGGGGGCAGGGTGGTGGTCATTGCCGGGGGGAGGGAGAAGGGCCTGGACATGGAGCCCTATCTCAGAGAGATTGCGTCCCGGGCCGCCGCCGCGGTGCTGATCGGGGAGAGCCGGGCCGGCATGAAGAAAATCCTGTCGGAGCTGGGCTATAGGCAGGTGCGCTTGGCTGAAAGCCTGGAGCAGGCGGTAGAGGAGGCTGCGCGTCTAGCGGCGCCGCTGGGCACAGTCCTGTTCTCGCCCGGCTGTTCCAGCTTCGACATGTTCCGTGATTTCGAGGAGCGGGGCGAGGCTTTCAAGAAGGCGGTACGGATAACGGTGGGCGGATGAGGGAGCACGGCGACATAGACTATCTGCTGTTGGCGGCGGCGGTGGCACTGGCCGTGCTGGGGGCGGCCATGAACCTGGGCCTCAGTGGCTCGGCTTCGGCCGCGGTCCATAGCGGCGACCGCATGTTCTTCTTCAAACGGGAGATCGTCAGGCTGGCGGTGGCCGGGGCCCTGCTGATGGCCGCCCTTAAGATCAACTACCGGCGCTTCCGCCGCCTGATAATGCCGGGGCTGGTGGTTTCCCTGGCCCTGCTGGCCGCAGTTTTGGGGCTGGGCGCCAACCGGGGCGCCAAGAGCTGGATCTTCGGCCTGCAGCCGGCCGAGCCCGCCAGGCTGGCATTGGTGCTCTACCTGGCCCACTACCTGGACAGGAACCGGGAGAGGATGGGGACGCTAATCCGTGGATTCCTAGTGCCCCTGGTTCCCATCGGGGCGGTCTCGGGGCTGATCGTGCTTCAACCAGACTTTGGCAGCGCCATGGCGGTGGCCGTCGTCAGCTGCCTGATGCTCTTTTTGGGGGGCGCCAACCTGATGTACCTGGGGGCCGGGGCAGCAGTCAGCACCGCTGGGTTGGCCGCCGCCGCTATGACCAGGCCGCATGTCATCGCGAGATTTCAAGGGTTCTGGCTTTGCCTGACCAGGCCGGACAAGCTCCAGGAGCTGTCGGCCGGGGCCGTGGGGCATCTGAAGAACACCCTAATCCACACCCACCAGGCCCTGCTGGCGGTGGGCTCCGGCGGCTTGTTCGGAGTAGGCCTGGGGCAGAGCAAGCAGAAGCTGATGTTCATCTCGGAGCCGCATACCGACTTCGTTTTCTCCATCATCGCCGAGGAGGGGGGGGTCCTGGCCTCGGCCGGGGTGCTGGCCGCTTTTCTCTTCATCCTGTGGCGCGGGCTGGGCATCGTCCGGCAGCTGCCGGATAGCTTCGACCGCAACGCGGTGCTGGGGCTGACTTTGAGCATCTTCGTCTACGCGGCCATAAACATCATGGTCAACCTGGGCCTGTTTCCCATCACCGGCCTGCCCCTGCCGTTCCTCAGCTATGGCGGCACCGCCCTGGCGGTAAACGCCGCCTCCATCGGTCTGATCCTTAACATCTCCCGGCACCGGGGCGAGAGATCGATCGACAGCTTCTCCAGGAAGAGATATGAGAGCAACCATAGCCGGTGGCGGGACGGGAGGTCATCTCTATCCCGGGCTGGCGGTGGCCGCCGCCCTGGTCGAGCTTGACTCCTCCTGCCGGGTCAGGTTTATCGGGACCCGCCGGGGCCTAGAGTCCAGGGTGGTCCCGGAGCGAGGCTACCCCATCGATTACATATCCATCGGCGGGCTGCTGGGCAAGGGCCCGGCCGAAAGGATGAGGTTCCCGATGATGATGGCCCTCTCGATAGCACAGTCTATTGGACATATGCGGAGGAACCGGCCGGAGGTGGTCCTGGGCACCGGAGGCTATGTCTGCGCTCCGCCGGTGCTGGCCGCCTGGCTGCTGAGGATCCCGACGGCCCTGCTGGCGCTGGACGTCATGCCCAGCAAGGCGGTGAGGCTGTTATCGCGCTTCGTCGACCAGATATACGGAGGTTTTCGCGAATGTTCGGAACACATATCCCGCCGAGAAAAAGTGGTGTTTACCGGTAATCCCATCCGCAGAGAGATAACGTTGGTCAGTCGTGAAGAGGGGATAAAAGAGTTCGGACTAGATGGCAACAAGAGAACCATCCTGGTCTTCGGCGGCAGCCAGGGGGCCCACAGCATCAACCTAGCCATGGTGGAGGCGATGCAGTTGATGGTGGATAGCGGTGCCGCCAGGGACATACAGGTGATACATCAGACGGGCAAGGGCGATTACCAACAGGTGCGCGACAGGGTCGAGCAGCGCTGCCTTCCGGTCAAAACAATGGCCTACATCGAAAAAATGCCCCAGGCTCTAGCGGCCTCCGACTTGGTGGTCAGCCGCTCGGGGGCCAGCGTCTCGGAGACGCTGGCCCGCGGGCTGCCGTCGATCCTGGTGCCCTATCCCCACGCAGCCAGCAACCACCAAGAGATCAATGCCCGGAGCCTGGAGCGGGCTGGGGCGGCCGAGGTGATACTGGACGGCCGGCTCGACGGACGGATTTTAGCGGACAGGATTGGGTCGATACTTAGCGACAGGGAGAGATACCATAGAATGTGCCAAGCGGCCAGAATCCTGGCCAGGCCTAATGCCGCCGGAGAGATCGCCCAGAGGCTTCTGGAGATGGCCCTATGACCATGCTGGGAAAAGTACGACGCTTGCATTTTGTCGGCATTGGCGGGGTGGGCATGTGCGGCATAGCTGAGGTGCTGCTGAACCAGGGCTATCATGTCAGCGGCTCGGACCTGAGGCTGTCCGAGGCCACCGAGCACCTCACTTCGCTGGGGGCGGAGATTGCCGAGGGTCACCGGGCCGGGAACCTAGGGAAAGTGGATGTGGTAGTCATCTCCTCGGCGGTGGGCGAGGATAACCCCGAGGTGCGGGCTGCCCGAGAGCGCAGGATCCCCGTCATCCGCCGAGCCGAGATGCTGGCCGAGCTGATGAGGATGAAGCACGGGGTGGCGGTGGCCGGCACCCACGGCAAGACCACCACCACCTCCATGGTGGGCCAGGTGCTGACCAAGGCCGGGCTGGACCCGACCCTAGTCATCGGCGGCAAGGTGAGGATGATGGAGAGCAACGCCAAGCTGGGGAGCGGGCCCTACCTGGTGGCCGAGGCCGACGAGTTCGATCGGTCCTTCCTGAGGCTGACCCCGGCTATCGCCGTCATCACCACCATCGAGGCCGAGCACTTGGACTGCTATAAGGACCTGGACGAGATCCAACGGGCCTTCATCGAGTTCGCCAACAAGGTACCCTTCTGGGGGGCGGTGGTGGCCTGCTTGGACGAGAAGGGTGTCCAGGCTATTCTTCCCAGGCTGGAGCGGCGCTGCATAACCTACGGCCTAGGATCCCAAGCCCAACTCCGGGCCGAGGATGTCCGCTTCGGCGGTATAAGGTCCAGCTTCGCCGTCGGCAACGGCAGCGGGTCCCTGGGTAAGATCGAACTCAGGGTTCCAGGGAGACACAACGTCAAGAACGCGCTGGCGGCGGTAGCCGTCGGCCTGGAGATGGAGGTGCCCTTCGCCGTCATCGCCGAGGCCCTGGCCGAGTTCTCGGGAGTCTACCGCCGCTTCGAGATCAAGGGGGAGAAGGATGGGGTGCTGGTGATAGACGACTACGGGCACCACCCTACCGAGATCGAAGTGACCCTAAGGGCGGCCAAGGAGGCCTTCGGCCGCCGGGTGATCGCCGTCTTTCAGCCGCACCTCTATACTAGGACCCGTGATTTCCACCGGGAGTTTGGCTCCTCCTTCCACCGGGCCGACGTCCTGCTGATCACCGACATCTATCCGGCCCGGGAGGCGCCTCTGCCCGGAGTCAGCGGCGAGCTCATCGCCCAATCGGCCCGCGAGGCCGGGCACCGCCAGACGATCTACATCCAGGACAAGGAGATGGTCCCGGCCGAGCTGAAGAAGATGGCCCGCGCCGGCGATATCGTCATAACCTTGGGGGCGGGCGACATCTACAAATACGGCGAGAGGTTCCTGAAGACATGAGGCCGATAAAAGGATCGCTCAAGCGGCTGGCTGCTGGCATCGGGGGCAACTGCCTCCTGAACGAGCCGATGTCGCGCCACACCAGCTTCCGCATCGGGGGGCCAGCCGACCTTTTGCTCTCGCCTGCCGGAGAGGAGGAGCTCGGCACTTTCCTTAAAGCGGCGGCTAGTGTTATGCCCTATATTATAATAGGAAACGGCTCCAACCTGCTGGTGTCGGACAAGGGGATAAGGGGGGCGGTGATTTGCATAGGCAGGGGCTTCCGGGGGCTGGAGCGGCGCGGCCCCAGGATCACGGTCGGTGCCGGGCTAAGCTTGCCATGGCTGGTGGAGCAGTGCCGGGCCTTGGGGCTGTCCGGGCTGGAGTGGGCGGCTGGGATTCCGGGCAGCCTGGGCGGAGCCCTAGTGATGAACGCCGGGGCCTACGGCGGCCAGATGTCGGACGCGGTGGAGGCCGTTTTCGGAACTCTGCCGTCGGGAAGAAGGTTGGAGCTCAAGCCTGCGGAGATAAATTTCTCCTACCGGCACGCAGACTATCCCAAGGGATTCGTCATCACCGGTTGCCGGCTGAGGCTGGCTGAAGGCCGGCCCTCCTCCATCAGAAGGCTGATGAATAAGTGGCTGGGCATAAGGCGGCGCAACCAGCCGCTGTCCCTGCCATCGGCCGGGTGCATCTTCAAGAATCCTAGGGGCGACTCGGCCCGCCGACTCATCGGCGTGGCCGGGATGAGGGGGGCCAAGGCTGGCGGGGCCCAGGTGTCGCGCAAGCACGCCAACTTCATCGTCAACTATGGCGGAGCCAAGGCGGCCGACGTCAGGAAGCTTATGGAGAGGGTGCGGCTGGCTGTCTTCAGGGAGTGTGGGGTGGAGCTGGAGCCAGAGATCAAACTGATAGGCGAGTGGTGAACAGGTACTTCGATAAGAAATCGGCCGCCAGGGTGCGGCGTAGGGAGCGCGGACGACGTGGCTTGGCGGCTCTATTCTGGGCGGCGGCCTTGGTGTTGTCGATCGCCACTGGATCAACGGCCGTTTGGAAGATGAAGCTGCATACCGTCAGGTCGTTGGTGGTCTGCTCCGACGCCGGGCACCGGGAGGGGTTGCAGCGGGCCCTGGCCCCTTGCTTGGGGCGGCGGCTGTGGAACTCCGGGGCGGCCGCTTTAGCGGCGGAATACCAGAAGAAGCATCCCGAAGTGGAGATAATCAGGACCTTTGTCCAGCCCTGGGGATCCCTCAGAGCCGAGCTGATCCTGCGACGGCCGGTGGCCAGGGTCGACCAGGGCGGCCTGGCCATTGACGCCGGGGGCGTGGTCTTCCCCCTGCCCGCGGGCAAGGCGGATGGGCTGCCGGTCCTGAGGCTGGCCGGCTCGGGCGAGGATGGAAGGCGGCGGGCCATTACCGCCCTGCTGACCGCCGGGGGCTGCCCGGCCTCGTGGACCATTGACTGCACCGATCCCGAGGATATCAAGGTGCTGATGCCCGGGCCGGCCCTGGTGCGTCTAGGCAACGGACGCTTCGCCGAGAAATGGGCCAGGCTCAGGGAGATTCTTAAGGACGGGGGCGAGCCGGGATTCGCCGGCTCCATAGACCTTAGGTTCCACAACCAGGCCGTGGTCAGACGGCAGGCCTGATCCAGGCAACGGAAGAAAGAAGGAAAGGGGAAATAAGATGGCGAACACCATCGTCGGGCTCGACCTGGGGACCACCAAGATCGCTTGCATCATCGCCGAGGTGGACCGGGAGGAGCTGAAGATCGTAGGGGTGGGCACGGCACCCTCCGAGGAGGGGCTGAGGCGCGGGGTGGTGGTGAATCTGGAAAAAACGGCCAAGGCCATCGAGAAGGCGGTATCCGAGGCCGAGCTGATGGCCGGGGTTAAGATCGGCTCGGTCTATGCCGGCATCGCCGGGGACCACATCCGTTCCATCAACTCCCGAGGGGTGATCGCCGTCTCCCGCGGCGGCAACGAGATCACTCAGGCCGACGTCGACCGGGTGATAGACGCCGCCCAGGCGGTGGCCATCCCCATGGACCGGGAGATCCTTCACGTCATCCCCCAGGGCTTCATCGTCGACGATCAGAAGGGGATCAAGGATCCCATCGGCATGGCCGGGGTGAGATTGGAGGTGGAGGTGCACATCGTCACCGGGGCGGTGGCCTCGGCCGAGAACATCTACAAGAGCATCAAGCGGGCCGGGCTGAAGGTGGACGACCTGGTGTTACAGCCGCTGGCCTCCAGCCAGGCGGTGCTCACCCCGGACGAGCGCTCGCTGGGGGTGTGCCTGATGGACATCGGCGGCGGCACCACCGACCTGGCCCTGTTCTTCGAGGATTCCATCCGCCACACCGCGGTCATCGGGCTGGGGGGCAACAACCTGACCAACGACATCGCCATCGGCCTGCGTACCCCCACCGACCAGGCGGAGCGCATCAAACGCAAGTACGGCTGCGCCACCGCCCAACAGGTAAAGGAGGACGAGATCATCACCGTCCAGGGGGTGGCCGGCCGCGAGGAGCGCGAGGTGTCGCGCCAAGTGCTGGCCCAGATCATCGAGCCCAGGATGGAGGAGATTTTCTCCCTGGCCCACCGGGAGATCAAGCGTTCCGACTACGGCGACATGCTGGGGGCCGGGGTGGTGCTCACCGGCGGGGCCTCCAAGCTGCCCGGGGCGGCGGCCCTGGCCGAGCAGGTATTCAACCAGCCAGCCCGGGTGGGCGAGCCGCGAGGGCTGGGCGGGGTGTCGGACGCGGTCAAGGACCCGATGCATGCCACCGGGGTGGGGCTGGTGCTCTACGGCTTCGAGAAGCGCTTCCGCAAGGAGGCCATGGACGAGGATAAGCTATTCGACTCCATACTGGGCAAGATGAAGGGCTGGTTTGGGGACCTGTTCAACGGCTAGCGCGTAAAACGTCAAGCGTCGGACGCAAAACGTAAGACGTAAAAGTAAAAAAAGAAAAACCACAACCAACTTTTAAAGGAGAGGGGATCATGTTGGAATTCGAAGAGGATGCAGTCAACGAGAACTGCTGCATCAAGGTGGTGGGGGTGGGGGGCGGCGGGGGCAACGCCGTCAACCGGATGGTGGATGCCGGGCTTGCCGGCCTGGAGTTCATCGCCATCAACACCGACCTTCAGGTGCTCAAGAAGTCGAAGGCCCAACACAAACTGCAGATTGGCACCAAACTAACCCGGGGGCTGGGCTCGGGCGGCAACCCGGAGGTGGGTCGTCGAGCCTTCGAGGAGGACAAGCAGCACGTGGTGGAGGCTATAACCGGGGCCGACATGCTGTTCATCACCGCCGGCATGGGCGGCGGCACGGGCACCGGAGCGGCCCCGCTGGTGGCCGATGTGGCCCGGGAGATGGGGGTGCTGACGGTGGCCGTAGTCACCAAGCCCTTCGAATGGGAGGGCAAGAGGCGGTCCACCCAGGCCGAGCAGGGGGTGCGCGAGCTCAAGGAGAAGGTGGACACCCTGATCGTCATCCCCAACCAGCGGGTGCTGTCGGTGGTGGGCAAGCAGACCCGGCTCAACGAGGCCTTCCGCATCATCGACGACGTGCTATTGAAGGCCACCCGGGGCATCTCCGACTTGATCACCGTGCCCGGCCTGGTGAACGTGGACTTCGCCGACGTCCGCTCGGTGATGTTGGAGCGGGGCGACGCCCTGATGGGGGTGGGCACCGGCACCGGGGAGAACCGCTCCATCACCGCGGCCGAGGAGGCCATCGCCAACACCCTGCTGGAGGGGGTCTCCATCAAGGGGGCCAAAGCCATCCTGCTTAACATCTCGGCCAGCGACGATCTGACATTGTCCGAGGTCAACGAGGTGGCCACCGTCATCCGCAGCGCCGCCGGCGAGGAGGCCAACATGATCTTCGGGGCGGTGGTCGACCCCGAGGCCGGGGCCGAGATGTCAGTGACGGTCATCGCCACCGGACTAGGCGGCGGCGTCCGGGTGGAGCGCGAGGTGCCGGACGGCAAGCGCATCGACTTCCCGGAGACCTTCCGTAAGGAGAACATGGCCGCCCCCACCTTCCAGCGCCGGGAGAACCGGGGGACCATGCAGACCATCGTCACCAAGGGCCAGGTGAACGCGGTCAAGCAGGACGATCTGGAGGTACCGACCTACATAAGGCGGATGATGGACTAGGCCCGGCCTACCCGGAGCGCCCCCGGCGCCCCTTGCCCGGGCGAGGGGGGTGCGTGGCCTTGCTTTGTCCGACCAACCCTCTCCTTGAGGACCTCCCCTCTCCAACAGGGGAGGCCCTTCTTTTGGCCGGCCGTTGCCTGCTTTCTTGATATCGACTGTCAGAGCCGGAGACGACCGGGGAGCCAGCGGGCAGGGATATGAGGCAAAATTCTTCCCGACCTTGACGCTAAGTGCAGGCTCCAGAGATAATCCGGCGCAGATTGCTCCGATCTGGGAAAGTATCAGCGTCTTGTCGATCCCCCTTTTTGCCGATGCAATGAAAGCCAGCAAGCCTTGGCGTAAAATACTTCTTGAAAACCAGCCCCCGCTTGGCGTATAATAACCGCGAGCGCATGAGGTATGTAATAAATATAGTGCTGGCCGCCGCCCTGGCGGCCTCGGCCGCCCCGGCCGCCTTCGAGGAGGTCCAGTGCGACGCCAGGTCCTATGCCATGGGCGGGGCCTGGGCGGCCCTGGCCGATGCCGCCTCGCCGGACCATCCCAACCCGGCCTACCTGTCGTGCGGCGAGGGCTGGGGGGCATCGGCCGGCTTCGCTTTACCCTTCGGGATGGCCGACCTGGCCACGGTCACCTCCTCGGCCCAGGCGGTTCGGGGCAGGCTGGGCCTGGGTTTGTCCTTGGGCTCATTGGGGAGCTCCCTCTACCGCGAGTCTTGGTTTCGGGCCTCGGCCGCCTGGAGGATCCATCAGGCGCTCTCGACCGGGTTCTCGCTAAAGGGGCAGCAACTGGCCATCCAGGGCTACGGCTCAGCTTTGGCGCTGGGTTTAGACGCGGGCTTGTCCGGCAGGCCTCTTCCCCAGCTTTCTCTGGGTCTAGCAGCCAGGAACCTGAACCGACCGAAAATGGGCGATCCGCCCCAGGAGTTGGCCCAAGAGCTTTCGGCAGGCCTGTCCTACCGGCCGGCGGCCAGGGCGACCACCGCCATCCAGCTGCAGGCCCAGAAGGGCTGGCCGGTCCAATGGCGTTTCGGCCAGGAATTCTGGATAGGGAAAAGTCTGGCGGCCCGAGCCGGATACTCGGCCAAGCCGGCCTCGGTAAGCGGTGGAGTTGGCCTGGAATGGGCCGGATACTCCTTCGGCTATGCGGTTAAAACCCACCCCGAGCTGGGTCTGTCGCACTGTCTGACGCTTTCCTTCTCCCGCCACTCTAAACCTGAGGCCGATACATCCCAAGACCAGCCCAGCCCTTCTCGGAAGATCGTGCTCAATGCGGCGCCTGTCTCGGAGCTGGAGCTGCTGCCCGGTGTCGGCCGGCGGCAGGCCGAGGCCATTGTCGTCCTGCGCGACAGCCTGGGGGGTCTTACCTATCTGGACCAGCTCTCGGCCATCAAGGGTCTAAGCCGGGCCAAGCTGGAGCGGATGGCGCCGTTCGTGGATTTGGGGTTCGACCCCAATCCCCCTAAGGACGAGTATCCTCTCGATATCAACCGAGCCACAGCCGAGGAGCTGGCCAAACTGCCCGGCATTGGACCCATGACCGCCTCATTCATCGTCTCCTACCGCACCGAGCACGGGCCGTTCAGGACGATCGAGGACCTGATGAAGGTCAAGGGCATCGGCCGGAAGACCTTCGAGGGGATCCGGGACCTGGTGACGACGGGCAAGGGCGAATGACCATCCCATAATCCCCTCCTTGACTAGCACTGAGCGAAGCCGAAGTGTAAGAAGGGCAAACCAAGGGGTGGTCTATCAGGAGTATACGTAGCTCGAGATAAAAAATAAATAACCATGGGCTACTTATTCCCCTTCGGCGTGCCGCTGGTTATCTACCCGGTGCTGCTGTTCCTTTTTGGCGCAGCCACGGCACCTGATGGGGGTGGATCCCCTGCACCGTCTTCCTGGCCGGGGTGGGTTACTTCCTGTACCTGGCGCTCTCGGAGAAGGAGTACCGGAAGATAAGAGACCAGCATCTGGAGCTGAACCGGCTGACCTGGGTGATGAACCTCCTGCTGTTCTTCGTCCTGGGGCCGCTGGCGCTGTGGGCCCTGGCGCTGGCCGCGGTGCTGGGAGGGCACCGCTAGCGGCAAGCGTCCAACAGAAAGGCCGGGCATCACTGCCCGGCCTTTCCCTTTATAAGGCAAACAGTGCCTCATCGCAGCAGCATGGCCCTGGCCATGGACCGGAATTCGCCCGACCTCAGCTTGACGAAGTAGACGCCGTTGGCCGCCTGCCGGCCCCGGCCGTCGCGGCCGTCCCAGTCCACCAGGTAGCGGTCAGGCTCCTGGGGCCTGTCCACCAGGCGGCGCACCTCCTGGCCCAGGATGTTATAGACCGCCAGCAAGGTGTGGCCGGACCTGGCCAGGGAGTAACTGATGGAGAGCCTGCCCGGTCCCGGGTTGGGGAATGGCTGGTTCAGGCGGTACTCCAGGGCGGCCAGGCCCCCGGCCGACACCGGACCGTAGACGGTCCTCTCCCCGGAAAGGGCGATCTCGGCCAGCCGGTAGTAAAGCGTTCCTGTTCCCGGTGCGGTATCGGTGAACTCGTAGTCGTGGGGCTCGGCCGTGGTGCCGTGCCCCTTCAGGGAGCCGACCACCCGATAGGGGCCCTCGGCCGCGGCCGAACGCTCCACCTCCCAGAGGTAGCATTCGGATTCGCTCTCGGTCCGCCAGCGCAGGCGCACCGCCCCGGGCAGGCCTTCGGCGGCGAAGGATGACAGGTGCACCGCCAGGGGGCTGGCGTTGGTGGACCCGGTCTCGATGGACACCAGCCCGGGAGCGGGCGAGGCCTTGGACGACCCCTTGATAAGCGTGGCCACCACCCTGACGGTGTCGTAGGTGCCGGTGTTCAGGCCGGTGAGGTCCACGGTGACGTATTGCTGGGCGCTGTGGAAGCCGGCCGAGTTGCCGGCCAGCCTGTTGTCGGGGATGAGGGCCCAGGCCCCGCCGTCCTGGAACTGCAGCTGGACGCGGACCGAGTCGGCGGCCGACTTCTTGAGGCAGTGGAGGTAGCCCCAGTTGGCGCGGGGGTAGGTGGCATTGAGGTCGGCGTAGGCCACCGGCAGGCCGGTCAGGACGCCCGAGCCCACCAGGGCGTCGTGGGTGCCGGAGATGAGCACGTTGTCCACCGCCCCGGCGTATCCCCAGCCCCCGTTGCCGTCGTCGTAACGCCAGCGGACCTGAATGCTGTCCGCGGGCAGGTGGGCTTTAAGGTCCAAGGTCTCGATTCCGCTGTAAGAGGATCCCTTGTAGATCTTCTTCGTTGCCCAGGCTCCCCAGGTACCGCCGGTGGCGAACCGCACTTGGACGTAAAGCGATTCCGAGGCCGAACTGTAGTCGCGGTAGCCGTAGCCATAGACCAGGCTCAGGTTGGCCATCCCTACGGGGAGGCCCACCGGCGACGCCACCAGGTCCTCGATGGTGGCCGGGTTGCTGCTGCCGGCGTCGTCGTCATTATAATAGGCGTAGCCGTCGCCGGCTGACGGTGGGATGTAGGTGCTGAGATCGCTGCAGGTGCCGACGGTCCAGCTGTAGGAGTCGGTGGGGGTCTGGTTCTGCACGGCGGACCACCCCGAGGGCAGGCCGGAGCCCTCGAAATCCCTGTAAAGCACGGTGTCGGTCACCTGGGTGGTGGCCAGGCCGAGGGTGTCGCCGGACAGCACCAGGCCGGTGCGCCCGTCCTGGGCGAACTGGGCGGCTCGGGCCTGGTACCAGGAGCAGGAGCTGGACGGCATGCCCGTCTCCACGGCGAAACAGCGGGCCGGCCCGTACGGGCTCCACTTGCCGCTGCCCGAGGGATCGGTGCCCTTGGCCTTCCACCAGTAGACCCGCCCGCTGAGCAAGTTGTAGGGAAAGGTGAACGAGGCCTGGGCCCCACTGGCGAAAGTGGTGGTGGCGGCGCTGTCCGGGGTGGAGAAGTCGGCCAGGGTGTCCCAGAGCACCCGGTACTGGATGGCGTCGCCCTGGGGGTCGGTGGAGGTGAAGGTCAGGGTGGGCCGCAGGTCGGGCACCCGGGCGCAGTGGAACAGCCTGCCGGAGGACGGCGGCGCCGGGGCGTCGGCAGAGACTATCGCGTGACCCTCATAGGGACCGTAATTGCGTGCGGAGACGGTGACGAACATGGTGTCGTTTCCCAGCATGGGGCAGGGGTGAAGGATGACGCTGCCGTCGCTGCCGGTGGTGTCGTAGACATAGCTGTCGCCGCACTTGGTCATGAGACAGACCAGGGATCCGGACACCGGGTTTCCGGTAGATTGGTCGCTTACGGTGACGGTAAAGTCACTAGGCCCGGAGGGTACGGTGGCCGAATGGGCCACCGCCAAAGTCCGCGGGTCCTCGGTCAGGATGGGCAGGGCCGGGTCCCCGAAGCAGTTGAGCTCGTAGAGGCACCAGCGCATCATGTCGAACTCGTCCGAGGAGTCGGCGTAGGGCACCCAGGAGTTCTTGGCCATGGCCAGCACCTGTCCCTGGGCGGCCACTCCCCGTCTCAGGATGTTGCACATGAAGGTGGTGTCGATCATCTCCGATGGGCCCATGACGTAGCCCGACCCGACGTAGGCCCCCCAGCCGTAGCGGGAGTTCATGTGCACCCCCACCGCTCCGCCGCCGGCCCGGTTGATGATGTGCTCGGCCATGCAGTCCCCGCCCGAGACCTCGTCGAAGGCCCCGGTGAAGCAGGCGATGGAGGTGTGTACCCCCTGCTTGTCGCCGTTGCTGGCGGCGTCGGCGGTGGTATTGTTGTAGAAGGGCGTGGAACCCATGTAGATCCCGATCTCGTCGCCGTGTCCCATCCAGTGCCCCAGGCCGCGGCCGGCGTTCATGCTGGCCACCATGGCCGACTGCGACAGGGTGCTGCGCCGTTCAAACAGGGAGTCGTCGGTCCACCCCGAGGGCGTCATGGCGGCGATGGCCCTCTGCGTCGGCCGCTCCTCGTAGGAGGACCAGAGGATGGCGGCCGGAAGGAGCATGGTCCGAAGATACCCCCCCGGGTTGTTCTTCTCGTAGTTAAGTGTCTTGGCCACGAAGTTCTGGGCCCCGGCCACGTTCAGCACCGGCGCCCGGCCCACGAAGACGTCGGTGTACATGTTGACGTTGTCCGACAGCTCGCCGTAGGTGTGGTCACCGTCGGCGTCCC
>CAZFJC010000019.1:0-54296 GCA_964518765.1 uncultured bacterium | reverse complement strand
GCAGCCCTAAGTGTAACATATCACCGTGTCCGAAAAACAGGGTCCATTATAATAACAGCAATTCTTACCTTTGTATTATTTATTTCTTCGATTATGAGCTCAAAAGCAATCGAAAGGTTTATCGATAAAACAATAAGAGAAAAAGATGAAATTTGCAGGGATGTTTTGAAGCGAATACAAAAAGAAAAAAGTAATTTTGAAAAAATAGTCAGTAAAATACCAATAACATACACAAGTATGGACCATCAAAAGGCAGTAGAAGTATATTCTTGGAGTTTATTAAAAGAAGGCTTGGAAAAGTTGTATGTATCAGGTTATTACACAATTTTAACCAGGAAAGCATTGAGGGCTATTGACGATAAAGATGCCGAAGCAGTTCTTTACTGCCTTAACAAGATAGAAAGAAAGATGAAGAATTACAAGTAGAATATTGGAATATGGATTTTTATACTTTTGATAAACATGATTATACCCGATTATCTTTTCTTCAGCCCCAAGGCTGGAGCGACATAACCGACGCCTTCAAGTTCTACTCCGGTTCGCCTTTCTGTTATCCAATAAAGGCTATGGCCAACGGCGACATCGCCGGGGTGGGCGCGGCCATTATCTTCGATAGAACCGCCTGGCTGGCGCACATCATCGTCCACCGGGACCATCGAAATAAAGGTATAGGCGGGGCAATCGTCGGCCACCTGATGGACCTGGCGAAGGGCAAGGGCTGCGGGACGGTCTCTCTGGTCGCCACCGAGCTGGGGCGCCTGGTCTACCTGAAGGCCGGCTTTGTGGACCAGACCGATTATGTGTTCTTCAAACGGGAGCAGGCCACGCCGGAGAAACCTTGCCCCCATGGCGTTTCCGAGCTTGGGCCGGATGACCGCGGCCAGATCCTCGAAATGGACCGAGAGCTTTCCGGGGAGTGGCGCCAGGCGCTTTTCGAGGGAAAGTGGGAGGGGGCGCTGGTACACCGCGGCCGCGACGGAGTGGACGGCTACTATATCCCGGCCCTGGGCGAGGGTCTGGTGATGGCCGAAAACGACCGGGCCGGACTGGCGTTGTTGAGTATCAAGCTGGGTGGCTCGGTAAAGATAGTGCTTCCAGCCGAGAACACCGCGGGTATCGCCTTCATCAAGGATAACGGGTTCGCCGAGGCTTCGCGCTCCAAGCGGATGGTCTGGGGGCCACCGTTCCCCTGGCGTCCGGAGAGGCTTTATCACCGGATAGCGGGGAATGTGGGGTGAGCCCGGGTAAAAGCAGACCGACAACGAAATGCATCAAAATTCCCCCATAGGCATCTTCGACTCCGGCTTCGGCGGGCTGACCATCTTCCGGCGGATCCTGGAACGCCTGCCGCAGTATGACTATATATATCTAGGGGACAACGCCCGGACACCATACGGCAACCGCTCCTTCGAGACGGTGCTCAAGTTCGCCACCCAGGGGGTGGGGCACCTCTTGGCTTTAGGCTGCCGGCTGGTGGTCATCGCCTGCAACACCGCCTCGGCCAAGGCCCTGCGCACCATCCAGCAAACGTGGCTGCCGAAGCATTATCCAGACAGGCGGGTGCTGGGGGTAATCCGGCCGACGGTGGAGTCGATCAAAGAATTCACCCGGACCAACCAGGTGGCCCTGTGGGCCACGCCGGGCACGGTCCGCTCGGACAGCTTTGCCATAGAGATCGCCAAGCACGCGCCGCAGGTCACCTTGTACCAGCAGGCCTGTCCTTTGCTGGTGCCGCTGGTCGAGGCCGGCGAGCTGGACGGCCCGGGGGTCGACCATTATATCAAGAAATACTGGGAGCAGACGGCCGCCTGGTCGGATAAGATAGACACCCTGCTTTTGGGCTGCACCCACTATCCCCTGCTCATGCCCAGGCTTGAGGTTTTGCTGCCCCGGAAGATCAGGATCGTGGAACAGGGGAGCCTGGTGGCGCCCAGCCTGGGTGATTATCTGAAAAGACATCCGGAGATCGAATCAAAGGTATCCAGGGGAGGGGCCTGCCGCTACCTGACCACCGACCGCTGCGAATATTTCGACGAGCTGGCGGTCGAGTTCATGGGACGGCCCATAGCCTCGGAGAAGGTCGAGATAGCCGGGTAGCCAACCGTCGCCCGCCGGGCCGATAGATACCCCAGGGCTACTTGACCTTCGGCGGACGAATCGAGATGGCGGCTTCTCGGCCAACGGCCGGCGACGGCCAAAGCTTCGGAGCGTGGTAAACAGCAATAAGTTGAATCGATAGACGCAAATGTTATGATCCTATCAGCGTTTTTTAAACAGAAAAAGCCCGAGGCCAGCGCGGCCGCTCCAGGACCGGCCGCAAACCGGTTGCCACAGGAAATCCTGGAGAAATATCTGGCGCAGGTGGGCAAGTTCACCGACCTGCTGCCGTCGATCGTCCAGGGATCGGGCCAGCTCAACGAGCTGGAGAAGCAGCACCTGACCGTCATCCAGGACTTCAGCCGGGAGCTGGGCGACATCTTCAAGAAGCAGGAAGTGATGGACAGCTCCTCCACCATGGTGCTGGAGACCAGTTGGGACTACAAGCAGGTGATCGTCGGGACCCAGCAACAGCTGGAGGAACTGTTGGCCTCTTTCGACCGGGCGCTGGAGCTGAACGACCGAGTGGAGGGCTCGATCGGCCGGCTGGGGGAAGGGGTGGGCCAGCTCTCCCAAGTGGTGGGCCTGATGGCTGACCTGTCGGCCAACATCAGGCAGCTGTCGCGCAACGCCGAGATCATGTCCTACCACGCTGGAACCTCGGGCCGGGGCTTCGGCATCATCGCCGAGAAAATGGGGGCGCTGACCGCCGAGCTGGAGTCGGCCGCCGGGCAGACGCCGGTGATCGACGCCGAGATGCGCCGCAAGCTGGAGGCGATCGAGGGCAAGGTGTCCTCCATCCGAGGGCTGGCCGGAGGGCTGCGGAACAACACCATGGCCGTCCGGGGCAACCTCTCCGAGATATTCTCCCTGAACCAGAACATCATTAAGGGATTCGAGGACATCCAACAGGCCTCGGAGCAGCAGAAGGGCATAAGGGAAAAGCTGATTGGGGGCATGGCCGACATCACCGAACTGGCCGAGAGCCTGGGCGTCTCCCAAGAGGTGGTGGCCACGGTGCTGGCCACCGAGGTGGCCGACGTCGGTCAGATCGACTTCGTCCGGGACCAGCTGGCCACCGCCAGGAAGCTGGAATCCGAGTCCGGGGCCTTCTGGGCCGCCCGCCAGCTGGCCATCGAGCTGCTGCTGTTGCGCTCCAAGCTGGAGGCGGCCCGCAGCCGCTGGTTGGATCTCAACCAGGCCATCGCCGCCCTACGGCAGACGGTGCAGAACGAAGAGCGGCTGCCGGCCCAGCTGCTGCAGGAGCTGGAGGGCCTATTCCAGGGCATCGAGCAGATAGGTGGGAAACTGGTTTCCATCGACAGCGATCTGTCCAGCACCCAGCAGAGGTCGCAGGAGATTGAAGGCAAGCTGTTTCGGGCCGACGAAGACCTTAAGCAATGGCATGCCTGGCTGGGGGAGATGGCCGAGATTGGGGCCGGGATGGAGCAGGACCTGGCCAGGCTGCGGGGCATCGGGGAGACGGTCAGGTCGTTCGCCGAGCAGATCAAGCTGCTGGCCTTTTACGCGGCGGTGGAGGCGGCCGACATGGGACAGTCGGGACAGGAGCTGGGCTCGCTGGTGTCCCAGGCCCGGGACCTGGCCAACAGGGCCAACGTCGACTCCTCGCAGCTGGAGCCCCTGCTAGAGCAGATAGGCGCCCAGTTCGACAGGGCCTCGGCCTTGATAGGCGACAACCGGAGCTTGGTGGGAAAAATCCTGGAGGAGGTGAACCGGGCCAACTGGTCCCTGGCCAAGCTCAAGGAGTCGGCCGAGCAGTTCGAGCTTATAGGGCGGGAGACCTCGAAACTGATCGAGCAGCAGAGGCAGAAGCGGCAGGACCTGGCGACCATCTACACCAGGTTCGCCGACTCCTTCCAGAAGGTGAGCCTGAAGCTGGAGGAGCTGTTCCGACTGCTGTCACGGGCGGCTGAGGCCCTGACCCTGTTCGGACATTTCGACGTTCAGCTGTTCGACCGCATCGACCAGGGGATGGCCAGGGAGCGGGGCGGAGGTATCATGAGGCTGAACCTGAGCTCGGATCCGCTGACCCTGGATCCGGCCATGTCCACCGACGCCACCTCCAACGAGGTGGTGGCCCAGCTGTTCGAAGGCCTGGTGCAGTTCGACAAGGGGGCCAACGTCATACCCGGCATCGCCTGGCACTGGAACATCTCGCCAGACGGCCTCACCTGGACATTCCACCTGAAGAAAGGGGTCAAGTTCCACAACGGCCGCGAGCTGACAGCCGAGGACGTGAAATACACCCTGGAGAGGCTCCTGAACCGTGACCTGAAGTCGCCCAACGCCTACTTCATCGACATGATCCGCGGCGCCGACGATATGATCCAGGGCCGCAGCCGCTCCCTGGAGGGGCTGAAGGTGGTGGATCCTTATTGCCTGGTGATCACCCTTCGGTCGCCCTACATGCCTTTTTTGGCCAACCTGGCGGCGGCTGCCACCTCCATCGTCCCCCGGGAGGAGGTGGAGAAGCCCGGCTCCGACTTCGGCCGCAACCCGGTGGGGGCCGGGCCCTACCGGCTGGCGAAATGGGAGCCGGGGAAAAGCGTCGAGCTGGAGGCCTTCGCCGAATACCACCAGCAGACGGTATCGGTAGACAGGATAAGGTTCACCATCGGCCTGTCCGAGGCTGAACGCCGTGAGCTGTTCAAGCGGGGCGGGCTGGAGCAGGTCGACGTGCACCGGCGCGATTTGGAGGATTTCCAGGCTTTGGGCAAGAAGGTCCAGGAGGTGGCCTCGCTAAACATCCAGTACATATGCATCAATGTCTCCAAGCCCACTCCCTTTGCCCATAAACTGGTGCGCCAGGCCTTGAACTGCGCCATAGACCGCCAGGCCCTGATCGACAGGACCGAGCTCCAGGGCGAGGCGGTGCTGGCCAGGGGCGTCTTCCCGCCCACCCTGGCGGCCTACGACCAGAAGCTGGAGGGATACCCCTACGATCCGGAGAGGGCCCGGAGGCTGCTGGCCGACGCCGGCTTCCCCGGGGGGCCGCCGGGCGAGTACCTGCTGGACATCAGGGACATCAAGGCCCAGATGGACCGGGCCGAGCTGGTGCGCGACTACTGCCTAGAGGTGGGCATCAAGCTGAAGCTAAATCCCCTGGGCTGGCGGGAGCTTCTGGACCGGGCCTACGGCGGAGAATCTCTGCTTTCCTTCCGCGGATGGTCGTCGGACAACGGGGACCCGGACAACTTCCTCTACCCCCTGTTCCACTCCCGAAACTGGGGGCGGCCGGGCAACACCTCCTTCTTCAAGTCGCCACTCCTGGATCAGATGCTGGACAAGGCCCTGGCCATACGCAACCCCCTGGAGCGGCTGGCATACTATCGAGATATAGAGAGGATGATAGTGGAGGAGGCGCCCTGGGTGTTCCTGTACCATTCCATCCGCTTCTCGGCCACCCAGCCTTGGCTGCACGGATATCGGGCCCGGCCCATGGGGGCGCCCCGGCTGTGGGACTGCTGGCTGGAGCCGGATAAGATGAAGGAGGTTGATTGAAATTTGGGGGCGCCGATCAAGGCTTAAATGATACATCAGCTGAAAAATTGGAAGCAGCGTAATCCCGTCCCAGGGCTTCATGTATTTTAGAAATTAATGTCGGCAAATAAGAAGAAGAACACTGGCCTCCGCCCGGCCTCCATCAAGCCGGGCTTCCTGCGCTCGGCCCCGGAGTCGGCTCTAGTAGCCTTCGGGAACACCAAGGTCATCTGCACCGCCACCGTCGAGGACAGGATTCCCCCTTTCCTTCGGGGTAAAAACCAGGGCTGGGTGACGGCCGAATATGGCATGCTTCCTCGCTCCAGCCCGGAGCGCATCGACCGGGGGCAGACGCGCGGAGGCCGGGCCATGGAGATCAGCCGCCTTATCGGCCGCAGCCTGCGGGCGGCGGTGGACCTCAGGGCTCTGGGAGAGAGGACCATAACCATCGACTGCGACGTGCTTCAGGCCGACGGCGGAACCAGGACGGCGGCCATCACCGGCGGCTGGGTGGCTCTGGCCCTGGCCCTCCGCACTCTGCTCAAGGAAGGGAAGCTCGAGGCCGACCCCCTGAAGCGGCAGGTGGCCGCGGTCAGCGTGGGGCTGGTAGATGAAAAATTGGCGCTGGATCTGGATTACCGCCAGGACAGCACGGCCGAGGTTGACCTCAACATCGTCGGGTCCCGCCCCGGCGGCCTGATAGAGGTACAGGGGACGGCCGAGCATAGAACCTTTTCCCCGTCCCAGCTCCAGGCCATGGTCAGGATCGGCCTATCGGGTCTGGAGCGCTTGTTCACACTGCAGCGGAAGGCACTGGCCGGGTGGAAAACCGGACCCTGAGCTTCACCGTGCCCCGCGACCAAGGGCGCATCCGACTGGACCGCTTTCTGCTGTGCCAGGGGGTCAACTTCTCCCGGAGCCGCACCCAGCGGCTCATCCAATCAGGCTCAGTGAAGGTGGACGGACGGGTAAGACCTCCCGGCTACTTGGTGAAGCCGGGTAACCTGATAGAGCTGAGCCTGGAGCCGGAGACTGAGGAAAGGCAAAGGCCGCAGGCCGAGGACATCCCCCTTAAAATTGTCCATGAAGACGAACGGCTGCTGGTGGTCGATAAGCCGGCCGGCATGGTGGTCCATCCCGCGCCGGGCAACTATCGGGGCACCCTGGTCAACGCGCTTCTGGGCAAGGCCGTTAGCCTCTCTCCAGGCGGCGGCCGGGAACGGCCGGGTATAATCCACCGGCTGGACAAGGACACCTCGGGCCTGTTGCTGGTGGCCAAGGACCAGGAGGCGCACCGGCGGCTGGCCGGGCAGCTGGCGGCCCGGCGTGTAAAAAGGACATATCTGGCTGCCGTCTGGGGAAGGTTTTCCGGGCAGGGGACCGTCGCGGCTCCGGTGGGGCGCTCGGCCTTTGACCGCAAGAAGATGGGGGTCACCCCGCTGCGAGGACGCGAGGCGATCACCCGCTACCTTGTCCTGCGAAACTTCGGCCAGTTGGCCTCTCTGGTCGAATTATCCCTTGAGACCGGACGAACACACCAGATCCGTGTCCACCTGGAGCATATCGGCCATCCAGTGATCGGAGACCCGGTCTACCACAGAGGCCTCAGGGAGATATGGCGAGGTTTGAACCGCGCCGAGAGGGAGACGGCCCGGTCCGTCCAGGAGATGATGGGCCGCCAGGCCCTGCATGCCTTCAGGCTGAGGTTCGACCATCCCGATGACGGGCGGGCGGTGGAGCTGGAATCGCAGCCGCCAGCCGACATGTCGGAACTGCTGACATTCCTGGCTAAAAATCCCGAATGATGGGTTTACCCTTGACATCAGGCCGGCTTGCTGATATATTTAAAGGATATTGATTATCCGTTTCAGGAAATAATGGACAGCAGTCTTTTACCGCCATCTCGACAGAGGTTTTGCCCAAATTACGAGGTAGGCGACGACCGGAAATTCCCCCCCAGCAGCGTTATCGAGCGTTGCCTGAATAGTCGAGGGGTGAATGAAAAGGCTAACCCGAGGAGATAGGATAATCAAAACAAAGGATAAATCACAGACCGCTGACAAGGAGGAGCTCTATGCGATACATTAAATTCCTGACGGCTGTATTCCTGGCCGGCGTGCTGACGGCTCCGGCCATGGCCTACTACCCACCGGCCTTCGACGGCGGATGCGGCCTGTTCAAGGTGTCCTCGGCCCGGACCATGGGCCGGGGGATGCTGGCGGTGGGTTTCCTCCACTCCGACTACAGCTCGATCAAAATAGCGAAGGGGGATCTCTTCTTCCAGGGGGACACAATGACCGGCGGCTCGCCGGATAAGCACCACCGTGGCCAGTCGCGCCTGATGATAGGCTTCGCCCCCCTCGACTACTTCGAGTTCGCCCTGGGGCCAAGAATGTACGCGGTCTACGACCAGCATGCCAACGTCACCGGCCAGTACGGACGTTACGACTCCCTAAACTACGACCTGGCCTGGTTCTGGCTCCGCGATATCCAGATCAAGCTCAAAGGCTCCTACCCCTCGCCGACCTGGGGCAAGGCCAAATTTTCCTTCGCCGTCGGGGCCGAGGTATTTTTCAATATCGGCATGCCGACCGAGCTCTCCTACACCTACACCGAGGGCAAGGCGGGAAAATCCGATTCGTCGCTGGTGGCCCACGGCTTCACCGAACTGGTGCCGTTCAACACCGATTTCGGCGGCAAGTTTTTGACGACCCTAAGCCTGGGGCCGGCCCAGCTGCACGGAAACATCGGCTATCTGGCCGCCGGCAATCCCAAGCCCGGGTACGTGGTCTCGGATACCCTGGTGCCCTCGGCGGCCGATTCAACCTATCTGATGTACCAGGCGACCAAGGGAACCGGCATCCGCCATGACCAGCTGCTATGGGGAGTCGGGTTGGAGGCGGCGGCCGGTCCCTATGTCACCTTTCTATTGGAGGCCTCTGGAGAGAAGGCGAAGGGTACCGGCTCTTTTTTCCAAGGAAACCCCAACCGCATCACACCGGGCATCCGGTTCAACACCCCGGCTGGTTTCACCATCGACGGCGGCTGCGAGTTCAAGATGCACAAGAACTCGACCTCGCCTGACTGGAACGCCCTCTTCGGGTTCTCGGTGACCTCTTCGGTGATCCCCAAGCCCAAGCCGATACCCCAGGCCGTCATCTCCGGCAAGGTAACCATCGCCGGGACGGACTCCATTCTGATGGCCAACCTGACCATCGCCGGACAGCCGCCGATAATGCAGAAGCCGGACGGCAGCTACTCGGTGACCCTGCCGCCTGGCACCTACCGGGTGCGGGCTGCGGCCGGCGACTCCTTCCTCTGGCAGGAGAAAGCAGCCACCCTGGCCGACGGCCAGACGTTGATCATGGACTTTGCCCTCCGCCACAAGGAGTTCCCCAAGGGCACGGTCACCGGCAAAGTGACCGATTCAAAGACCGGCAACCCGCTGGGGGTGACCCTGGCCTTCTACGGCCCCGACCGCCAGTTGGTGGGCAAGCCGGTCACCAGCGATGTCTTCACCGGCATCTACTCCATCAACCTGCCGCCGAACATCTACTCGGTGCAGGCCGCGGCTGAGGGATACAACACCGAGACGGCCCCGGTGCCGGTAAACGACAAGCAGACCTTCATCCAGAACTTCGTGATGCGGGCCATCCCCAAAAAAGGAGAGAAGGTGGTCCTCAAAGGCATCAAGTTCCGCACCGGCCGAGCCGATATCATGATATCCTCCTATCCCATTCTGGACGAGGCGGCCAAGCTACTCAAAGACAACCCCACCATCAAAGTGGAGATCGGCGGCCACACCGACAGCCGGGGCAGCGCCCGGAGGAACCAGACCCTGTCCGAGGCCCGGGCCAACTCGGTGCGCAATTACCTGATCACCAACCATGGCATCAGCCCAGACCGCCTGACGGCTAAGGGCTACGGCAAGGACATGCCTATTGAATCCAATCGGACGGCGGCCGGACGGGCAGCCAACCGCCGCATCGAGTTCGTGGTTATAAGCCAGAACTAACCTCGTCGAACCGCCAGGCCCCTCCCTGGGGAAATCGGGGAGGGGCCTTTGACATAGACAGAGGCGGGGAAAGGGCGATTGCTTTTTCCGGAAATATCGGGTATCATTCTGGCCGCCGACAGCGATTTAACAAACATTGATTTATCGCCATGCACATCACCGAACAGCTACAAAGGGCCGAGAAAACGCTGATCTCGCTGGAGATCACCCCCCCCGAGAAAGGGCACAGCATTCAGGGCATCTTCGAGACCGTAGACCGCCTGGCTCCCTACGGCCCCAGCTTCATCAACGTTACCTACCATCAGACCAGCATCGTCTACGAGGAGCAGGACGACGTCATCCGCAGGGTGCCCAAGCGGAAGAAGCCAGGCACCGTCGGCATCTGCGCCGCCCTGGCCAACCGCTACCGGATCGAGACCGTCCCCCACCTCATCTGTGGAGGGTTCAACCGCTACGAGACCGAGGACGCTCTGATCGACCTCCATTACCTGGGCTTTGAGAACCTGTTCGTCATCCGTGGGGATCCGCCGCCGGGACAGAAGGATTACCAGCCGGAGCCAGACGGGTACCGATATGCCTCGGAGTTGGTGGAGCAGATTGCCAACCTCAATCGGGGGAGATACCTGGAGGAGCTGGACGACCCGGTGCCCACCGATTTCTGTCTTGGGGTGGCCGGCTACCCGGAAAAACACTACGAGGCGCCGAACCTGACCGAGGACATCGCACATCTCAAGGAGAAGGTGGACAAAGGGGCGGGTTACATCATCACCCAAATGGTCTTCTCCGCCGAGGTCTTCGAAGATTTCTTACAGCGGGCCAAGGCGGCCGGCATCGAAGTGCCCATCATACCCGGTATCAAGGTGATCACCGGTGAGAAGCAGCTGGTAAACATACCCCGGGACTTCCACATCGATCTGCCGGAGGCTCTGGTGCGGGGCATCAAAGAGGCGGGCAGTGCGGAACAGGCTCGCCGTTTCGGCACCGAGTTCGCAGTGAGGCTGTGCCGCCAGCTGCTGGAGCTCAAGGTCCCCTGCATCCATTTCTACACCATGGGCCGAAGCGGGGCGGTGGCCGAAGTCCTCGGCCAGCTCAAAGGAAGGGGGTTATGAAAGGTCCGGGCTTCTTGGATCTCTGCCGAGAGCGCCTGGTGATGTTCGACGGGGCCATGGGCACCTGTCTGGCCCGGGCCGGCCTGGCCCAGAAAGACTTCGGCGGCCATCCGGGATGTCATGAGATCCTCTGCCTGACGCGGCCGGAGGTGGTCGAAAAGATACATCGGGATTATCTAAGAGCCGGGGCGGACGTCATCGAGACCAATAGCTTCGGAGGGGCGGCCCACATCCTGGCCGAGCACGGACTGGATTACCGCTGTCGTGAGATCAACCGGAAAGCGGCGGCGCTGGCGCGCCGGGCGGCCGACGAATTCGACCGGCCGGGGAAACCACGTTTCGTGGCCGGATCCATGGGGCCGGGCTCGAAACTTCCCAGTCTGGGGCAGATCACCTACGACCAGCTAACCTCCAGCTACCGGCCCCAGGCCCAGGGTCTGCTGGAGGGCGGGGCCGACCTGATCGTCATCGAGACCTGTCAGGATCTGCTGCAGCTGAAGGCGGCCCTATCCGCGGTGCGCCGCCTATCATCTGAAGTTCCGGTGATAGCTCAGGTTACTTTGGACCGGATGGGCCGAACCCTGACCGGCAGCGATATAGCTGCGGTGCTGGCGGCGCTGGAGCCGCTTGATGTCCAGGCCATCGGCCTCAATTGCGGCCTGGGGCCCGAGGGAATGTCAGAGGCTGTACGCTATCTGGCAAGAAACTCCTCTAAACTCTTGTCGGTCATGCCCAACGCCGGCCTGCCGAAGATGCGCCGGGGCCAGGCGATCTACACCCTATCGCCAGGAGATTTCGCCGGGCGGATGCAGGCATATGCCGAGGGCTTCGGGATCAACATCGCCGGGGGGTGCTGTGGAACAACCCCGGAGCACATTAGGGAGCTCTCTCTATCGCTCAAAGGCATCAAGCCCAGAAGGCTGGCCCCGCGAAGGCCTCAAGCCTCATCGCTTTTTCAGGCGCAGGAGCTAGACGTCGAGATCAGACCTTTGATCGTCGGGGAGCGGACTAACGCTTCCGGCAGCCGGAGGTTCCGGGAGCTGCTGGAGAAGCACGACCACCAGGGCATGGTGAACGCCGCCCTGGAGCAGGAGCGCGAGGGGGCCCACCTAGTGGATCTGTCGCTGGCCGCGGTCGGACGTGACGAGGCCGGGGACATGGATCGGCTATGTCTGATGCTCAACACCTCCCTCAGGCTGCCGGTGATGCTGGACTGTACCGATCCCAAAGCCCTGGAGGTCGGTCTCAAAAGGCTGGCCGGCCGGTCAGTGGTCAACTCCTTCAATCTTGAGGATGGGGGAAGGAGGGCCGAAAGGATACTGGCTCTGTGCCGGGAGCACGGATCGGCGGTGGTGGGCATGGCCATCGACAGGCGGGGCATGGCCTTTGACAAACGCAGGAAGATCGAGGTTTGCCGAAAGCTGGTATCCTTCGCCGCTGACAACGGCCTGGCACCCCAGGATCTTTTCCTCGACCTGCTGACCTTCACCCTGGCCAGCGGCGAGCCCGGCCTCGATCGGGCCGGACTGGAGACGTTGCAGGCCCTGTCTGAGGCCAAGAGGATCTTTCCGGAATGCCTGACCATACTGGGGGTGAGCAACATATCTCACGGACTACCGGCTGCGGCCAGGCCGATTCTCAATACGGTATTTCTGCATGAGGCGCTGGAGCGGGGGCTGGATGCCGCCATTATGCACGCCGGCCGGATAAGGCCCATGGACGCTATCGACCGGACCACGGCCGATATCTGCCGGTGTCTGGTGCACAACAAACCCTATGCCGGCCGCAAACCTTTGGAGGCCCTCCTGGAGATGTTCCGCTCGGCTCCAACAGCGGCCTCCGCCAACAGGGTGAGGAGAAAACTGTCGCCGGAGGATGAGCTAAGGCATTCGGTGATCGCCGGGGACGCCGCCGCGGCTGCCAGGACAACGAAGTCACTGCTGGAGGCGAAAAAGGCCGAGGCGATACTGTCCGGCTGTCTGCTGCCGGCCATGGACGAGGTCGGCCGGCTCTTCAAATCGGGTCGGCTGCAGCTACCGTTTGTGCTGCGCTCGGCCGAGGCTATGAAGGCGGCCACGGCGGAGCTGGGGCCGCGATTGGGGCGCGGGGCAGGCGCCAAACGGGGGACCCTGGTGCTGGCTACGGTCAGGGGCGACATCCACGACATCGGAAAGGACCTGGTGGACATGGTCCTCACAGCCAACGGCTATCGGGTAGTTAACCTGGGCGTTAAAAGGACCGCCGAGGAAATCATTCTGGCGGCCAAGAAGCACCGTCCGGACGCCGTCGGTCTCTCCGGCCTGCTGGTGGAATCAGCCCGGGCCATGGGCGAGTACCTGGAGGCCTTCGAAGTGGCCGGGCTCTCGGCGCCGGTCATCTGCGGCGGGGCGGCCCTCACCCGGAGATACGTGAAGGAGGAGCTGGCCCACCGCTACCGGGGACGGGTATACTACGCGGCCGACGCCATGCAGGGACTGGAGATCATGGGCCGGATATGCCAAAAGCCAAATGTCAGACGTTAGATGTTTAATGTTCGACAACGGGGGTGGCCACAGGCAGAAACAAGCCAGTTAATGGGCCGGATACCGCCGGAGGAGGTGCTGGATCTGCTCGACAGGGGGGCCTTGTTCCACGGGCGTTGGGGCTATAAAAATATAGGACAAAGGCAAAGGTTGAAACTGGAGTCAACATTGATAGGTATGTGGCGGGACTTCTCGACTCCGGGCAACTGGTCGGCTGGAGCCATCTGGGGCGCTTACCGGATCCATCCCAAAGAAGGGGATATCCATTTGATCGATGTCGAGCCAGAAGTCCGCCTATCCATTAATCTCCGCAAGTGGCTGGCGGCAGCCCCCCCTCCAGAAAGAATCGTTCTGCAGGCGGTCACCCTGGGGAGGAAGGCTATCCGGCTGATAAAGAGGAAGCGCGGCGCCGCCGAAAAGCTGCTCTGGCACGGGCTGGCGGCGGAGGCCACCGAAGCCCTGGCCGAATGGTGCAGCCGGAAGGCGGCCTCTGGGATGGGTTGGCGGGAGTGGCGGAGGGTCAGCCCGGGCTTTCCGGCCTGGCCCGAGCTGAAGGAACAGCGGAAGCTGTTCAGTCTGCTGCGGCCCGGCAGGATCGGGATTAGGCTCAAACGCCGCTTGATGATGGAGCCGGAATACAGCACCACGGCCGCATTGTTTCCTCGATAAAGATAACACAAATAGAAAACCATTCAGGGCCCGTCAGGCGGACGCACGCCTTTTTATCGGCTCCAACGGTTGAAAAGAAGGCAAGAAATCGGATATAATTATATGCTATGCATCGGATAAGGGAGAACCTGGCCAATGTCCGCGGACGCATGGCCCGGGCCGCGGAGGCAGCGGGCCGGAGTCCGGAGGAGATAACCTTGGTGGCGGTCTCCAAAACCTTTTCGACGGGGGACATCCTCGAGGGCATCGAGGCCGGCATCACCATCATCGGAGAGAACCGGGTCCAGGAGGCGGCGGAAAAACACCGGGAGATAGGCAATAGGGTTCAGTGGCACCTGGTGGGACACCTCCAGTCCAACAAGACCAAAAAGGCAGTGGAGATCTTCTCTCTGATCCATTCCATCGATTCGGCCGGCCTGGCGCGGGAGGTGGGAAGAAGGGCCTCAGATATCGGCAAGGTTCAGGAGGTGCTGGTCGAGGTCAATACCTCGGGCGAGCCGCAGAAGTACGGAGTGGACCCGGATAAGACCTTGATGTTTCTAGAGGGTATAAGGGACATCGAGGGAATAAAGGTGCTGGGTCTGATGACGGTGGGGCCTTTGACCGGCGAAGTCGATAAGATACGAAAAGCTTTCGGTAAGCTGAGGTCACTTTTCGAGGAGGCCAAGGGGCTGGGCCCGGGGAACGTCGAGATGAGGTACCTTTCCATGGGAATGTCCGGGGACTTCGAACTGGCCATCGCCGAGGGCTCGAACATGGTGCGCATCGGAAGCGCCATCTTCGGCCGCCGGGGATGAGCGTACCTTTCGGCCACGGATTTTCACGGATACTTTCAAAATGGGGGATTAGGGCATGAAGCTGACCCCGCTGGACATACGCAAGCAGACCTTCAAGAAGAAGGGCATGGGAGGGCTGGACCCGGGAGAGGTTCAGGCCTTTCTGGAGATGGTGGCCGCCGAGCTGGAGGAGCTCATCCGGGAGAACACCAGCCTGGCCGAGCGTATGCAGGGGCTGGATGGCAAGATCGAGGACTATCGGCGCATGGAGAAGACCCTGCAGGACACTCTGATGTCGGCCCAGAAGACCTCGGACGAACTCCGCGACAACGCCGAGAGGCGGGCCGAGCTGCTGCTGCGCGAGGCCCAGTTCAAGGCCGACCAGATCATCGGCGAGGCCCGGGCCCGGCTGATGGACCTGCAGCGCCAGATCGCCGACCTCAAGAACCTGCGCTCTGCCTATCTGGCCAAGTTCCGCAGCCTGCTGGAGTCTCACATGGACATGCTGCAGTTCCAGGAGATGGACTCAGGCATCCGCATCCAGACCAACATCTTCTCGGCTACCCGCAAGGCCGAGCCGGGGCAGGAGCCGGCGGTTCCGCCACCTCGATTCGACGCCGGGCAGGCCCCGCGTCTGACGTCGGAGGAGACGGCCACGGAGAATGCCGGGCCTTCCGTCGAGGCCGAGGAGAGAAAACCCGATCCGGCGGCCGAGGCCAGGATCAGGGCCATCGAACAGCAGATACTGGAAAGCGTCAAGCCGGCCGCCCCGTCGGCCGAGGAGGAGCAATGAGCGATCTGCGCCGCGACATCCGGGAGGCGGTGGGCTTCCTGCGCCAGAGGACCAGGGTCAAACCCCGGCTGGGGATAATCCTGGGCACCGGCCTGGGCGGGTTGGTGAAGAACATTCGAGTCAGCGACATCGTCCCCTATCAGGAGATACCACACTTTCCGATATCGACGGTGGAAAGCCACGCCGGCCGGCTTATTTTCGGCACCCTGGCGGGCAAGCCGGCGATGGTGATGCAGGGCCGATTCCACTACTACGAGGGCTACAGCATGCAGCAGGTCACCTTTCCGGTGAGGGTGATGAAGGCCCTGGGCATAGGAACCATGGTGGTCTCTAACGCCTGCGGTGGGGTGAACCCGTCCCACCGGGCGGGGGACATCATGGTCATCTCGGACCACATCAACCTGATGGGCGACCATCCGCTGCGGGGCGGGAACGACGACTCGCTGGGCCCGCGCTTTCCGGACATGTACAATACCTACACCGCCGAACTCATCGAGCTGGCCGAGCAGACCGCTTTAGATCTGAGGATCAAGCTGCAGAAGGGCGTCTACCTGGCCCTCTCGGGGCCCACCCTGGAGACCGGGGCCGAGTACCGTATGGTGCGCATCTTAGGGGCTGACGTGGTGGGCATGTCCACCGTGCCCGAGGTGATCGTGGCCAAGCACCAAGGGATGAGGGTGCTGGGATTCTCCATCATTACCGACATGGGCTTCGCCGAGGCCATGGAGCCGGTCAGCCTGCAGGATGTGCTTAAGGTGGCGGCGGTGGCCGAGCCCAGGTTCGTCAGGCTGGTGACCGAGGTGGTCAGGCGGATGAAGCTCCGATAACAAGGCCAAAGGGGTCGAGGCCTAAGGGACTGGAGAAAAGGGCACGGGACCAGAAACATGTTGAGAATGTTCCGGAAAAAGAAAAAATACTAGACAAATATGGGGATATTAGTTGTCGGCTCCATAGCCCTGGACAGCGTCAAGACGCCGTTCGGGGAGGCCAAGGAGGCCCTGGGGGGCAGCGCCCTGTTCTTCTCCGCGGCCGCCAGCTTCTTCACCCAGGTCAGCTTGGTAGGGGTGGTGGGCCAGGACTTCCCCCGGGGGGAGATCGAGTTTCTGGAGAAAAGGGGGGTGGATCTTTCGGGGCTGGAGGTGGCCCAGGGGGAGACGTTCCGCTGGTGCGGGTCTTACCAGTACGATATGAACGAGGCCAAGACGCACTCCACCTGTCTCAACGTCTTTCAGGAGTTCCGGCCCAAGCTTTCGCCGGAGCACGCCAAGGCCGAGTTCCTGTTCCTGGCCAACATCGACCCGGTGCTGCAGCGCGACGTCATCGGCAAGGTCGAGAGGCCCCGGGCCATCGGCTGCGACACCATGAACTTCTGGATACAGGGGAAAAGGGACGAGCTTTTAAAGACGCTGGAGTGTGTAAACATCATGTTCGTCAATGACGCCGAGGCCAGAATGCTGGCCGGGGTGCCCAATCTGGTCAAGGCCGCCCGGAGGATAAGGGAGATGGGCCCCAGGATTCTGGTCATCAAGAAGGGCGAGCATGGATCCATGCTGTTCACCGACCACACCGTGTTCATGGTGCCGGCCTACCCCCTGGAGGACGTCTTCGACCCCACCGGGGCCGGGGACAGCTTCGCCGGCGGGTTCATGGGCTACCTGGCCTCCAAGGGGAGGCTGGAGGAGGAAATGCTGCGACGGGCCATGGTCTACGGGTCGGTGATGGCCTCGTTCAACGTGGAGAAGTTCTCCATGGACCGGCTGAGGACGCTGACCAAGTCCGAGATCGAGGCCAGGTTCAAGGAGTTCCGCAAGCTGTCGCACGTCGAGGAGCTGGAGGTCTAGTTTGGGGGGTCCACACCCAAGGAAGTTGGAAAATCAGGCAAAACTTGCCTCTACACTTTTCTCTGGTATAGTGAAAATAAAATTATGACCGGACACAAGATGACCGTTAACCGAAAAATAGGAGCGAATACGATGAGACAGCTGTGCATGTTTGCTTTACTATTGGTCCTGGCCGGCGGATTGGCGGCCCAATCCACCCCGGACAAGAAGACGCCAGTGGCGGTGATGACCCTCAGGGGCTCGGGCATCTCCGAGACCGATGCCAAATTCCTGACAGAGCGTCTGGTCATAGAGTTGCAGCGGGCCGGTGTCTTCGAGGTCATGGAGAGGGATAAGATGGATGAGATCCTGCGGGAGCAGGGCTTCCAGCAGACCGGGGCCTGCGACGAAACCGCCTGTCTGGTGGAGGCCGGGCGTCTGCTTCCCGTGGAGAAGATTATCGGCGGCTCGGTGGGCAAGGTGGGCGTGGTGTTCTCCGCTCAGATAAGGATGATCGACCTGATGACCGGCAAAGTGGAGAAGACCGCCACCCGCGACTACAAGGGAGAGCTGGAGCATTTGCTGACGGTCGGCATGAGGGAGAGCGCCGAGGAGCTGTCGGGCAAAAGGGCGCAGCAGACGCAGGCAGCGGCCCCGGCGGCCGCCGGCCAGGACCAGGACATGATGCGGAAACTCCTGGAGGCCCAGTACGAGGACAAGTCCAAGTCAAAGGGCTGGGCGGTATTCTGGTCGATAATCCCAGGCTACGGGGTAGGTAACTTCTATGCTAAAAATTATATTGCCGGGGCCCTGTTTCTTGTGGGAGATGCCGTCGCCCAGGCGGCCTGGATATCATCCTCCCTGGCCTCGGACGACACCTCAGGCGGCAACGCCGCGGCCATGGGGTTATTATACCTTGGCGTCAGGGTGCTGGAATGCGTGGTGGCGGCGCGCAGCGTCGGCAACCACAACAAGCGCCTGAGGGAGAAATACGGCCTGACACTGCACGCTGTGCCCTACCGGGACAAGGTCTACGCCACGGCCACCTTCAACTTTTAACTTTGCTTTCAAAAACAGGGTCCATGCACCAGCCCGTCCCGCAGAACCTGGACTTCCCCAAGCTCGAGAAGGAGATCCTCGAATTCTGGGGGAAAAACGATATCTTCCGTAAGCTGGTGGATCGCAACCGCGCCCACGGCTCCGGCAAGCGCTTCCGCTACGTGGACGGGCCGATCACCGCCAACAATCCCATGGGGGTCCACCACGCCTGGGGCCGCACCTACAAGGACCTATGGCACCGCTACCGGGCCATGCAGGGCTACGACGCCCGATACCAGAACGGCTTCGACTGCCAGGGGCTGTGGGTGGAGGTGGACGTGGAGAAGGAGCTGGGCTTTAGGTCCAAGCGCGACATCGAGGCCTACGGCATCGACCGCTTCGTGGAGAAGTGCAAGGAGCGGGTGGACACCTATTCCAAGGTGCAGACCGAACAGTCCAAGCGCCTGGGCTTCTGGATGGACTGGGACAACTCCTACTACACCATGGCCCCGGACAACAACTACGCCATCTGGCAATTCCTGAAAAAGTGCCACGAGAAGGGCTGGATATACAAGGGCCGCGACGTTATGCCCTGGTGCGCCCGCTGCGGCATCGCCCTCTCGGACATGGAGATCGCCACCGAGGGCTATCGGGAGATGACCCACCAGAGCGTCTACCTCCGGCTGCCCATATCCGGGCGGGACAGGGAATTCCTGCTGGTTTGGACCACAACCCCCTGGACTCTGACCTCGAACACGGCGGTGGCGGTGCACCCCGAGCTCATCTATCTCAAGGTCGGTCAGGAGGGGAACACCTATTACCTAGCCAAGGGCCGCCGGGAGATACTAAAGAAGGGCTACGAAGTGCTGGCCGAGCTGCCGGGCAGGGAGCTGGTTGGCCTCGAATACCAAGGGCCCTACGACCACCTCCCGGCGCAGAAAGGGATCTTCCATCGCACCGTAGCCTGGACCGAGGTCACCGAGGCCGAGGGCACCGGCATGGTCCACATTGCCCCGGGCTGCGGGAAGGAGGACTTCGCCCTGTCCAAATCCGAGGGGCTGGCGGTGGTGGCGCCCCTGGACGAGTCAGGCATATATCTTGACGGCTTCGACTGGCTGACCGGCCGCCAGGTGTCGGGAGTGGCCGAAGACATCATCGCCGACCTCAAACGCCGCGAGCTGCTCTACTACTCGCACAAGTACTCCCACCGCTACCCCGAGTGCTGGCGCTGCCACTCGGAGCTGGTGTTCCGGCTGGTGGACGAGTGGTTCATATCCATGGACGGGCTGCGGCCGGCCATCATGGAGTCGGCCAAGCAGGCCCGCTGGATACCGGAGTGGGGTCTGGACAGGGAGTTGGACTGGCTGCGCAATATGGGCGATTGGTGCATCTCCAAGAAGCGCTACTGGGGGCTGGCCCTGCCCATCTTCGAGTGCGGCTGCGGCACCTTCGACGTGGTGGGCTCCCGTGACGAGCTGAGATCGAGGGCAGCCGAGGGCTGGGACAGGTTCGACGGCCACACCCCGCACCGGCCCTGGGTGGACGCCGTCAGAATCAAATGCCCCAAGTGCGGCGAACTGATGTCGCGCATCCCGGATGTTGGCAACCCCTGGCTGGACGCCGGCATCGTTATGTTCTCCACAGTCATGCCGCCGGAGAAGTGCTACACGCCGGACAAGGAGAAGACGGGCAGATACCAGTACGATCCTGCCCAGACCTACCCGGCCGCCAAGGATGGTTATTGGAAGGAATGGTTCCCGGCCGATTTCATAACCGAATGCTTCCCAGGCCAGTTCCGCAACTGGTTCTATGCCATCCTCACCATGAGCACGGTGCTGGAGGGGAAGGCGCCCTTCCGTTGTCTGTTGGGCCACGCCCTGGTCAAGGACGAGAAGGGCGAAGACATGCACAAGTCCAAGGGGAATTCCATCCCCTTCGACGAAGCGGCCGAGAGGATCGGGGCCGACCTGATGCGCTGGATGTTCTGCTGCCAGAATCCGGTTCAGAACCTGCATTTCGGCTACCACGTGGCGGCCGAGTTCAAGCGGAAGCTCCTGACCCTGCACAACGTCTATTCATTCTACATCACCTACGCCAGGCTTGACGGCTTCAATCCGGTCGGCAAAACGCTCAAAGGCTGCGAACTTTCAGAACTCGACCGCTGGATACTGTCGGAGCTCAACCTGCTGGCCGGCCACTGCCGCGAGAGGCTGGACGACTACGACGCCATGTCGGCCTGCCGGAGGATAGAGACCTTCATCGAGGACCTGTCAACCTGGTACGTTCGGCGATCGCGCCGTCGCTTCTGGAAGTCGGAGTCCGATGCCGACAAGGAGGCGGCCTACCTCACCCTCTACGCCTGCCTGGAGACCCTGCTGCGGCTGATGGCTCCGATGATGCCCTTCTGGACCGAGTCCATGTACCAGAATCTGGTGAGGCCGGTCGACCAGAACGCGCCCGAGAGCTTGCACCTGTGCCCATATCCCGAGCCGGCCCGCGACTTGGTTGACCAGAATCTTTCCGACGAGATGGCCCTAGTACGGAAGGTGGTCTCCCTGGGCCACGCCGCTCGCAAGGATGCGAAAATCAAGGTGCGCCAGCCGCTGGCCAGGCTGCTTTACGCGGGCGAAGCGGACACCGACTGGCGGGTGATAGAGAAGCACGGCGACATCATCCGGGACGAGGTCAACGTCAAGGAGATCTCCCAGCTCCATGACCGGGGCGCTATGATTACCTATCGGGCCAGGGGGCTGGGGGCCAAACTGGGACCGAAGTTTCAGTCGCGGGCCGAGGAGGTCAAGTCGCTGGTGGCTGCCCTGGACAGCCGGCAGGTGGAGGAGTTGATGCGCCAGGGCAACTTGGACCTGGACGGACGGGGAACGATGGTCTCCCTGGAGGACATCGAGGTAAAAACCGAATCACTTCAGGGTTATTGTTGCAAGACGGAGGGTAAGAGCACTGTGGCCCTGGAGACGAAGATAACCGAGGAACTGGCGGCCGAAGGCCTGGCCCGGGAGCTGGTGCACGTCATCCAGAACGCCAGGAAGAGCTCGGGGCTGGAGGTGTCGGACCGCATCGCCGTCCGTTACGGCGCCGAACTAGAGCTGGGCCGGGCCATGGACAGGCACCGGGAGTGGATCATGAGCGAGATCCTGGCCGTGTCCCTGGAGCCTTTCGGCTACGACAAGGACAAGCCCGTGGCGCCGGGCGCCGGGGCGCTGGAAGCCGAGATCAACGGTAAAAAGATAACATTTACAATAGAGAAAACCTAAGGGAGCCGCCGGATGAACAAGCGGGATATGCAGAAGTTCGAGGCCAGGCTGATCGAGGAGCGCAAACGCTGCCTAATGGAGCTGGGGCAACTGGAGAGCGAGGAGTTGATGATCAACCAGAAGGAGGCCTCCGGCGACCTGTCTTCATACTCCTTCCATATGGCCGACCAGGGTTCGGATACCATGGAGCGGGAGAAGAACGTCTTCCTGGTGTCCAGCAAGAGCAACGACCTCTATGAGATCGACCAGGCGTTGTTGCGTATCAAGGACGGCAAGTACGGCGACTGCAGCCGTTGTGGCAAGGAAATCGAGAAGGAGCGGTTGGAGGCCATGCCCCATGCCCGGCTTTGCATCAAGTGCCGACAGGAGGAGGAGCAGGAGGCCCGCAACAGCCAGCAGAGAAGCGAGAGCCTGCACAGTGACCGTTTTTAGGGATCGGCTGACGGCCGGCCTGGCGGCCGCCAGCGTCTTCCTGCTGGACCAGGCCACTAAGAGCGCCGTCCGGTCAGCCATGTCGCTGGGCGAATCGCGCCAGCTGTGGGGCGACTTGGTCAGGATCACCTATATCATGAATCCCCAGGGGCTGATGGGCCTGTCGTTCGGTCCGGCCGGACGCCACCTGCTGCTGCCCCTTTCCCTCCTGGCCGCAGCCGCCGTCTTCGTACTGTTCCTGCGCTGGCGGAAGGCCGGCCTGTTGGCCTCGGCCGGATTGGGCATGATTTTGGCCGGCGCCGCCGGCAACATCATCGATAGGATCCGCTTCGGTGCGGTGGTGGACTTCATCGACTGCGACATCCCCGACATCAGCCTGCCGCCCTTCAGGCTCGGGTTTTTGAGCTTTCCGGGATTCCAGCTTGACCGCTGGTACACCTTCAACGTGGCCGACAGCGCCGTACTGGTGGGCGTGGGGTTGCTGCTGGCCCTTACCCTATCGGTCGAGGGAAGGAGGGCTGGGCCGGAGGCCTGAGGCCGGACCTAACATCTGCAGATGCAAAAGATAAAAGCTAAACATTGGCGGCCATCGGTCGATCCACGGCCGCTGTTGTTTTTAGCGGCGCTGACGGCGGCGCTGGCAGCCGGTTCGGTCCAGGGCCGGGAGCTCGGAGGGGGGGATGGCCGGGATGGGGCGGCGGACGCCAGCGCCGCCGGGGACTCGGCTGCGGTGGCGCCGGCCGGGGGGTGGGACTTGGAGGGCGACGATGGAACGCGGCCGGCGGTCCGCTACCAGGGGCGAAGCATAGACTACCTGGTGGACCGCGACCTGATAATCCTTTCCGGCGCCGCCAAGGTCAGCTATAAGGACATCCGGATCGAGGGAGACAGCATCAGCCTGGACACCCGGCGGCAGTTGCTGACGGTTAGCCACCATCCGGTGCTTTATGACAAAGAGGACGCCATCTACGGGGACCGGATGGTGTACAACTTTCGCACCCGGCGGGGCTGGATATACAACGGCTTCACCAAGTTCGAGAAGGGCCGCTACTGGGGGCGCCGTATCCGCCAGGCTGGGGAGAGGACGCTGAACGTGGACTACGGGCGCTATACCACCTGCGACGCCGAGGAGCCGCACTACTATTTCTGGGCCCGGCGCATGAAGCTCTACTTGGATGACAAGCTGGTGGCCCAGCCAGTGGCCATCTGCTTCTCCGGCATCCCGGTGCTGGCGGTACCTTTCTGGATACTGCCGCTGCGGCACGATCGGCATTCGGGGTTCCTAATGCCGCGCTTCGGGTCCAGCGCCTACGAAGGCATCTATGTCAAGAACCTGGCCTACTACCAGGTAATCGACAAGCGCTCGGATCTGACGGTGTCCGGCGACTACTTGGAGTTCATCGGCTGGCGCGGCAACATAGAGGGCAGGTTCGCCTCGGCCGACCGGATATCGGCCCAGGGTAATTTCTCGTACCTCGAGGACCGTCGTCAGCTGCAGAGGCGCTGGAGCCTCAACGCCGATTACGGCCATCGCCTGGGCAGGAACACCAGGGCCACCGGAAGGGCCGATTTCCTGAGCGACACCCGCTACCGTACCGACTTCTCCGACGACCTCAGCGCCCGCCTGGACCGGAACCTGCACTCCTACCTGGCCCTCAACCACTCCTGGCCCACCGGAGGCCTGGCGGCTGCGGCCGATCACTCGCATAACCTGGACCAAAAGACCAAGAACACTCGACTGCCCGAGGTCTCGGCCAGCCTCTACCGCATCGACCTGCCGGGCAGGCTGGCCGGCGTCTCCGGCAACAGCTACTTCATCAATATCGGCCTATCGGACTCCACCGGCTATCGGGAGCGGCGCCAGGGGTGGGACAATTCGGCCGACGTCAGCGCCAGCCTCCGCCTGCTGAGGTACATCACGGTTTCTCCCCGCGCCTCCTTCAGGACCACCTGGTACGACCGGGACACCAGCGGCGCCCGCAACCAGCTGCGGTGGCTGTATAGCGGCGGCATCTCGGCCCAGACCACGCTCTACGGCATCCTGCCACTCAAAGCCGGGCCGTTGCTGGGTCTGAGGCACGTGGTCCAGCCCAGCTTGGCCTTTTCCTACGCCCCCAAGATAGACCAGGGACGGTACCCTTCCTTCGGGGCCATCGGAAGGATGGGGGAGCAGAAGAGCCTGGGCCTGACTTTGGGCAACACCTTCCAGGCTAAGCTCAGGCGCGGGGAGGAGACGGCTAAGATCGACCTGATGTCCCTGTCGTTATCAGCCGGCTATAACTACCTGGCGGCCTCCAGGAAATGGAGCGGCATAAGCGCCACCGCTGCTCTCCTGCCCGGCAACAGATACTTCGACCTGCGACTGTCCAGCTACTATGACGTCTATCGACGCCTGAGCGAATATACCAACCTCGACGCCAGCTTCAGGATATCGGGCGCTTTCGGCCGGGCGAAGGCCGCCAAGTCGGACTCCCCCGGCCAGGCCGATGATAAACCGGAAAGGGCGGCAGTGGACACAGCGGGTGGAGGGAAGGCACCGGAGGAAATGGCTGCCGACTCGGGGAAGGCCGATGGCGCCGATTCATTAGCCGCGTCCGACAGTTTGGCTTCAGGCAAGGATACCACCGATATAAAAAAGCCAGTGCCGGATGCCGAAAGGGCGGGGCTGCCCTGGAACCTGTCCCTCGGCCTTAGCCAGAGCTGGCGGACGGGCCTGGGAGTGGCACAGTCGCTGGTGCGGGGGGCGGCCGAGGCCAACATCACCAGGAACTGGAAGGCCAGCTACAGCCAATACTACGATCTGAAGCTCAGGGAGATGGTGTCCCAAGAGTATTCGATCTATCGCGACCTCCATTGCTGGGAGGCCAGGTTCTCCAGCACCCGGAGCGGCATCTACTGGTTCTACGAGTTCCGTATCAGCCTCAAGGCGATACCGGAGCTCAAGCTGCAGCTGCCGAAATCCGGCCGGGCGACATACTAGGTTTTCCGGCTGATCGGAGACGGAGATTAATGCGGCCCTTTAGGGCGCCGCGATGTTGCGCGGCCGTTTGTTCTTGACAAAAATCTTTGGATAGGATAAAATTAACATTCTATGCCTAGTTAACAACGGAGCCAATTTGATGAGAAGAGCCAACTTATGGAAAGCCGTCCTGACGGCGGCCATCCTGGCGGCCGCCATCTGGCAGCTGGTGCCCACCCTCAAGCTTCAGAGCCTGTCAGATAAGCAGCGCGAGGAGATGACACAGGACGCCCTCAACAAACTTTACAGCAAGGCCATACACCTAGGTCTGGACCTCAAGGGCGGCATGCATATGATGCTGGAGGTCGACCACCGGGGCCTGGCCACCGCCGCCGGCAAGCGGCCGGAGGAAATCACCCAGCAGGATATATCCGAAGCTACCGACCGGGCGCTGGAGATCATTCGCAACCGGGTGGACCAGTTCGGCGTATCCGAGCCCTCCATCCAGAAGCAGGGCGCTGACCGCATCGTGGTCCAGCTGCCCGGGGTCGACCGGGAGCGGGCCCGGGGGCTGATCGGCACCACCGCCCTTTTGGAGTTCAAGCTGGTCCAGGATGACAAGGTCACCCAGGAGGTGCTGGACAAGATAGATAAGGCCCTGGCGGCCGACAAGAGCCTGATATCCGACAGCACCCTGTTCGGCGACAAGCCATTCAGCTCCCTGCTGGCCTATTACTCGGGTGAGATGGTGGTCATGGAGCAGGACCGGGAGCTGGTGAACAAGGCCCTGCTGAACCCACAGGTGGCGGCGGCCATCCCGGCCGAGTACGAGTTCCTGTGGGGCGAAAAAGTCAACCGCGAGGGGACCAGGGGGGTGATGCTCTACCTGGCCAAAAGGACCCCGGAGATAACCGGGGCGGCCCTGGCCGACGCCAGGATGACGGTGGGGACGGCCGACAACCCCGGCGAGCTGGCGGTGGACTTCACCCTGGTGCGCAAGTACGCCAACGCCTTCTCGCGGATCACCGCCGCCAACATCAAGCGCCGGCTGGCCATCGTCTTGGATGGCAAGGTGATCTCGGCCCCGGTCATTCAGACACGGATCCCCAACGGCCGTGGTCAGATAACCCTAGGCACCGGCGGCACCACCGAGGCCGCCAAGGACCTGGCCATCATCCTGCGGGCGGGCGCCCTACCGGCCCCGGTCAAAATCATCGAGGAGCGCTCGGTGGGCCCATCGCTTGGCCAGGACTCCATCAACAACGGAGTCAAGGCCTCGATCATCGGCGGCATTGTCGTGGTAGCCTTCATATTAGTCTACTACAGCTTGGCCGGACTAGTGGCCGACTTGGCCCTGATCTTCAACATGGTGGTGCTGCTGGCGGTGATGGCTGCCTTCCGCTTCACCCTTACCCTGCCGGGCATCGCCGGCATCGCCCTGACGGTGGGCATGGCGGTGGATGCCAACGTCCTCATCTTCGAGCGCATCCGCGAGGAGCTAAGGGCGGGCAAGACGGTGCGGGCGGCCATCGAGGCCGGCTACGAGAGAGCCTATGTCACTATCTTAGACGCCAACGTCACCACCGTCATGGCGGCCGCCGCCCTGTTCGCCTTCGGCACCGGCCCCATCAAGGGTTTCGCCGTCACCCTGATGATAGGCCTGGCGGTCTCCATGTTCACCGCCATCACCGTCACCCGGCTGGCTTTCGAGTGGATCACCGCCAAGTGGAACCTACAGAAGCTTCCGATTTGAGGGCCCAGAGATGATATCCTTCTTTAAAAAGCAGTCGAACTTTCCCTTTATCCCCAACCGGGGCAAGGCCTACATTTTCTCGGCGGCCGTCATCGTCGTCGGGCTGGCCTCGGTGTTGCTGCACGGCGGCCTGAAGCTGGGCGTGGACTTCACTGGGGGCACACTGCTGCAGATCCATTTCGACCAGCCTATCAGCACCGACCAGGTGCGCAAGTCGCTGGCGGACGAGGGGCTGGGCGGGGCCGAGATCCAGAGGGTGCAGGACACCGAGAACATCAAGAACGCCTTTATCATCCGCACCGGGATCCAGGAGACGGAGGCGGCCGTGGCCCAGCCGGCGGAGCATCCGGCCGAGAACAGCATCGTCAACCGGATAGTGGAGGCCCTGCAGAGGAAGCACCCTGACAACAAGGTGACGGTTGACAGCGACGAGACCGTCGGGCCTAAAATAGGCAAGGAGCTCCGGTGGAAGGCCTTCTGGGCGGTGCTGGTGGGCTGTCTGCTGATCCTGGTCTACATCGCCTTCAGGTTCGACTTCCGCTTCGGGGTGGCGGCGGTGGGGGCGCTGGTGCACGATGTCCTATGCACCGTCGGCTTCATCTCGATCACCGGCATGGAGTTCAACCTGCAGTCGGTGGCGGTGCTGCTGACCATCATCGGGTTCTCCATCAACGACTCCATCGTGGTGGCCGACCGCATCCGGGAGAACGTGCGCAAGCCGCACAAAGAGACCTTCGCCGAGCTGGTGAACCGCAGCATCAACGAAACCCTGTCCCGCACCGTGATCACCGTGCTGACGGTGTTCTTGATCCTGGTCTGCCTGCAGATATTCTCCGGACGGGTGCTGGCCGACTTCACCAAGCCGTTGCTCTTCGGGCTGGTGATCGGCACCTACTCGTCGATCTTCATCGTGGCCTCCCTGGTGGTGGACTGGGAGATCAAATCGCCCACCAAGCGCAAGAAGTAGCCCGGCCTTAAGTTAAAAAGCCCCCCGCCTTAAGCGGGGGGCTTTTTATATTGACAAAACGGCCGTAAGCGGATAATATTTATTTGAGTATCGCTTGAGAGCGCCGCCGTGTTCTTCTTCGTGTTCCCCATAAGCAGCGAGAGCCGCCTAAGCCGCCGGCCCTGGCTGACCATAGGGCTTCTGGCGGCCAACATCTTGGTTTTCGCGGCCACCAGCCTGGTCAATGCCGGCCTGGAAAGAGAGCTGGGGAGGCTGGAGTCGTCCATGCAGGCCATCGAACAACGGCACCTCTACCGGCTGGCCTGGGAGAATCCGGAGGTCTTCCGGTTGCCGCCCGACTCCCTGCGGATGGCTATCGCCGAGGGGCGGGTGATACCAGGGGACGATCCCGATTACCTGGAATGGCTCTCCCACTATCAGAAGTTCCAGGAAAAAATTGACAGCTCACCCTTCAAGGTCCTCGGGTTCATCCCGGGCAGGTTCAATCCCCTGCGCATCCTATCATCGATGTTCGTCCACGCCAGCCTGTGGCACCTACTGGTCAACCTGGTCTTCCTGTGGCTGGTGGGATGCAACATCGAGGAAAGCTGGGGCTGGAAAATGTTCGGGGGCATCTACCTGGCCTCGGGGATCATCGCGGCCTTATGCCACCTGGCCGCCTTCGGGGGCAGCATGGTTCCCATGGTCGGAGCCTCGGGCGCCATCGCCGGGGTGATGGGGGCCTTCATGGTCAGGCACTTCATGACTAGGATCAGGTTCTTCTACTTGGCTTTGGTGATCATCAGACCGTTCCTAGGGACGTTCAGCCTCCAGGCCGGGGTGGTGCTTCCGTTCTGGCTGCTGCTCCAGATTATTGGCGCCCGGTGGGGCGGGGCGGACGTGGCCTACTGGGCCCATATCGGCGGCTTCTGTTTCGGGGCCGCGGTCGGCCTGTCACTACGCTTTCTGAACCTAGAGAAGAGGTACCTGGCGCCGATGCTGGATAGGGAGCAGGAGAAGCTGAAGTTGCCATCCAAGCTGGCCCAGGCCTACCAGTTCCTGGATGAGGGAGACCGGGCCAAGGCCCGGGCGCTGCTGCAGCAGGCTATGAACGAGGAGCCGAAGAATATCGATGCCCCCCTGGCCCTGGCCCGGCTGGCGGCCGAGGACGGCCAGGACGATATCGCCGGCCGCTGCTACAACCGGGTGCTGGAGATGCGCATCGACTGCGATGACCAGGCAGGGGCGGCGGCCGTCTTCGACGAAGTCAAGGAGAGGAACCTGGAGGGAAGGCTGTCGGAGAGGGCTATGTTCACCATGGCCGGAACGCTGGAGAGGAAAGGCCGGCACCAGGAGGCGGCCGCTCTTTACCATCTGTTCGTGATCCAGTTTCCCAGGGCCCGGGTGCGTCCCAAGGCACTGGCCAGGCTCCACAGCATCTATCTGAAGCAATTCGGCGACCAGGCCCGGGCGGAGAAAGTCCTGAAGCAGCTGAGGGCCGAGCACCCGGACTTCCCGGCCCCGGCGGCCTAAAACTCCTCGGGAGCAAAGCGACGGCGGCCTCGATGCAGGCAAACATCGACTGCCCGCCGCCGAAGGGCGTATCTAGATGGCCGCCAACTCGACCACCGGCATGCAGCTAATGCGGAATATTCGTAAAATGCGCATCAATAGTCATGTCCCAAGCACTGCTTGATATCAGCATCATCGTGGCCACCTCGGCCCTGCTGGCCTGGCTGGCGGCGGTGCTAAGGCAGCCGATCATCGTGGCCTACGTGGCCTGCGGCATCTTGGCCGGCCCCTCGGTGCTGGGCCTTATCTCCGGCACCGAGTTCATCGACGCCGTCTCTCAGTTCGGCATCATCCTGCTGCTCTTCCACGCCGGGGTGGTGATGCATTGGCGGCGACTCAGGCAACTGGCCCTCAAGGCGGCTGCGGTAACCATGGGCCAGACGGTCCTAACCCTGGTTTTGGCGGCCGGCCTAGGGATGCTGGCCGGCCTGGGATGGGGGGAGAGCCTCACCCTCGGCCTTACCCTGTCCTTCTCCAGCACCATCCTGGTCATCAAGCTGATGCCGACGGTGGCCCTGCACCACCAGCGCATGGGCGCCTATGCCATAGCCATCCTCATACTCCAGGACCTGATGGCGGTGGCGGCCCTAATGTTCATCGGGGGGCGCAGCCATCCCGCCCTGCTGGTGCTTAAAGGGGTGCTAATCTTTTCTCTGTCGCTGTCTTTCGAACGCTGGGCGCTGAGGCCGGCCATGAGGCTGATCGAACGCTACCGAGAGCTGCTCTTTTTGCTGGCCATCGGCTGGGGGATGGGCATGGCCTACCTGGCCGACATGCTGGGCTTCTCCCCCGAAGCCACCGCCTTTATTGCCGGACTGGCGCTGGCTCGAAGCCCAATGTCGTTGTTCCTTTCCGAGGGGCTGAAGCTTTTTCGGGACTTCTTCCTGGTCTTCTTCTTCTTCGTGCTGGGGGCCAGGATGGATGTGTCCGGGCTGCCGTCGGCAGCTCCGATGGCGGCCCTGCTAGCGGCGATGCTTATCCTGTCCAAGTACCTGGGTTTCCATGCCCTCTTTCGGGCCATCGGTGAGGAACCAGGCTTCGCTCGTGAGGCGGGACTCAGGCTGTCGCAATCAAGCGAATTCGCCCTGATAATGGCCATGGCAGCCTCTCGCTACGGGCGCATCGGCCACGGGACGTCTGGCCTGATACAGCTTACCACCCTGATCACCATGATCGTTTCCTCCTATCTGGTGGTGTTCCTACTGCCTACGCCATTGGGGGTGACCAGCGGCATGAAGCAGGACTGAAGTTCCGATGCCGTTCCTTCCCATGTCAGAAAAGGAGATGGCGTCTCGGGGCTGGGACGCTTGCGATGTCATCCTAGTCACCGGCGACGCCTACGTCGACCATCCCTCGTTCGGGACAGCGGCTATCGCCCGGTGGCTAGAAAGCTACGGATACCAGGTGGGGGTCATCGCTCAGCCGGACTGGAGGTCGGCGGATGATTTCATGAAGCTGGGGCGGCCGAAATTATTCTTCGGGGTCAGCTCCGGCAACATCGACTCCATGCTGCATCACTACACGGCCAACCGAAAGCTAAGGCACGACGACCCATATTCGCCGGGTGGACGGCACGGCCAGCGTCCCAATCGGGCGTGTATCGTCTACTGCAACAGGCTGCGGGAGGCTTTTCCGGGAGCACCCCTGGTCCTGGGCGGCATCGAGGCCAGCCTCAGGCGCCTGGCCCACTACGACTATTGGGACGAAGCGGTGCGTCGCTCTCTGCTTTTGGACGCCAAGGCCGACCTGCTGGTGTACGGCATGGGGGAGCGACAGGTGCTGGAGATAGCCAGGCGGGCCAAGGCTGGAGAACGGGTCGCCGGCATTAAAGATATCGATGGCACAGCGGCGGTGCTCGGCCGGAGGGAATGGGAGGAGTTCGTTAAGACCAAACGGCCGTATATCGAGCTTCCCTCATATGAAGAGGTGTCCTCATCCGGTCTTTTTTTCAACAAGGCGACACGTGCCATCTTGGAGCAATCGCGACCTTTCTCCGGTAAAGCGCTGGTCCAAAAACACGGCGACCACTGGGTGCTGGCCAACCCTCCGGCCGAGCCCCTGTCGACGGCGGAAATGGACGCGGTATTTGGCCTGCCGTACGAAAGGAAGGCGCACCCATCCTACCGGGAGCCGGTGCCGGCGCTGGAGACGGTCAGGTGGTCGATCGTCTCCCATCGTGGCTGCTATGGCGGCTGCAGTTTCTGCACCCTTTATTTTCATCAAGGCCCGGTGGTCCAGTCGCGGAGTATAGGTTCCATAGTGAACGAGGCCAAGCTGCTGGCCTCGCATCCCGATTTCAAGGGCACCATCACCGACATCGGCGGGCCCACGGCCAACATGTACGGCACCGGCTGCGGCTCGCCCTCCGCTGGCTCAAGCTGCCGAAGGCGAAGCTGCCTGGCTCCCCGCGTTTGCCCCAGACTCAATGTCGACCAGTCGCCCAGCCTCAAGCTTTGGCGGGCAGTGGCCAGGGTGCCGGGGGTCAAGCGGGTGCTGGTGGCCTCGGGGGTACGCCACGATCTGGCCCTCCGAGACTTGAGATATCTGAGGGAGTTGGTGCAGAGAAGGACCGGAGGCCATCTGAAGGTGGCTCCGGAGCACTGTGCTCAACACGTATTGAAACTGATGAACAAGCCGTCGATAGACGTTTTTGTCGAGTTCCTAGAGAGCTTCCGCCATCTATCGCCCCGGGAGCAATATTTGGTGCCCTACCTCATCTCCAGCCATCCCGGTTGCACCCAGGACGACATGCAGGAGTTGGCCCGTTTTCTGAGAAGATATAAGCTGAGGGTGGAACAGGTTCAGGACTTCATCCCTTTACCCATGACTGTCTCGGCAGCCATGTTCCATACCGGCGCCGACCCCTTCACCGAAGAAAGGGTCTTTGTAGAGAAAACGTCGGCGGGAAAGCTCAGGCAGAGGTACGCGCTGGGGCGGGGAGGAGGGGAACGATGGGAAGGGGCATAGGGATAAAGTGAAAATCCCTTTATTTAGCCAATGAAGTGTAGTTGAGACACTCTACACATGCCCTGCAATTAGAAACAATAGCGATGTCTAACTGACATGGCACAGAGAAAGACCGAAAGACTTCTGTCCCTTATAGCCCTGCTGCTCAAGCGACGTCGGCCTGTTTCCAAGGCTGAGATCCGGCAGGGCATTCCCGACTACCGGAAGGCCTCGGCCGCCACCTTCGACCGTACTTTCGAACGGGACAAGCGGGAGCTGAGGGAGATGGGGATATTGCTACATGTTAGATCGGTGGCTGAAGGACGAGAGATACAAGAAACGGGCGGAGCAGCCGGGCTGAGGGCCGAGGATATCGGCTATGCTATCGATCAGGATGAATACTACCTACCGCAGATAGAGTTCTCGCCCGAGGAATGGGCCATTCTGTCGCTGGCCCTTTCAAGACTGGGTCGCCAGGGTAAGGACGATGAGGCCGGGGAGCTTGCGGCCAAGCTTGGCTGCCTGCGCCCGGGCGGCCCAGGGGGGATGGCGTCCCCTTCAATGACCGGGATGGCCGCGAGCCGGGCCGACTCCGTTAGGGAACGAAGGCTTCTAGGAATGCTGCAGGAGGCCATGGGGCGCGGCCGAAGACTGATATTGGAATACCGTGGCATCGAGCGGAACCAGGCCACCAGACGGTCGGTGGATCCGTATCTGTTGTCGATGAACTCCGGCATGTGGTACTTGGTCGGCTGGTGCCATCTGAGAAAAGCGGTGCGGACCTTCAAAGTTTCGCGGATCATCTCAGCCAGGCCATCGGGCCCAGACAACAGCTTCACCATCCCCAGCGATTTCGACCGTTCCTCGTACCTGGAGCGGAAGGCCTGGGAGTTTCCGACGCACGATCCGGTGGAGGCGGTGGTCGGCGTCAAAGCCGACGAAGCATGGATGGTGAAGCACCAGCTGGGAGGCAGGGCCAGGTGGAGCGCCGACGGTCGAAGGGCCAGCGTTTGGGTATCCAACCGCGCCCCGTTCGTCCGCTGGGCCTGCGCCAACTGCGACCGGGCGAGGATCGAGTCGCCGGAAGAACTGGCCGCGGAGGTGGAACGGCTTCTGGAGAAGGTCGAACGGAGGTACCGCCATGGCTAAGACCGAGAGGGACATCAGGCATCTATTGAACCTGCTGGCCCTGCTGAACCAGCGAAGGGGAGAAAAAATTGACCGGGTGGCCTCGGAGCTGGGGATGGACAAAAGGCGGCTGATGGCCGAGCTGGACCGCATCAGCCTATGCGGGTCTCCGCCCTATGGCCCCAACGACCTGTTCATGGCGGTGGTGGACGACGAGGGAAGGCTGGACATATCCTACGCCGAACAGTTCCGGGCGCCCATGCACCTGACGCCGCGGGAGGCCATGGTGCTGAGGACGGCCATCATGCCCCTGCTGGGGGAGCAGGCCCAGCCTTTCTCTAAAGCGGCCAGGGGGGTGTTGGGCAAGCTGGAGCAGGCCCTCCTGCCACAGGATCGGCTGGCCATGGACCGTCTGGAGCGCTCCATGCTGGCCGAGGCCAGGGGGAGCGCAAGCGCCCCGGCCCTGGAGGTGCTTCATGCCGCCAGGACCGGCCTGAAGAGCGTAGAGCTGGTCTATTATTCCGGTTCTTCCGACCAGATCAAGCGCAGGACGGTCGATCCCTACGGATTCGTTCTCTTCAGCGGCAGCTGGTATTTAGTGGGATACTGCCACCTGGCGCGTGAGCGCCGCATATTCAAGATCAGCCGCATCAAGGAACTGAGGCTGACCGAAGAATCATATGCCATACCAAAGGATTTCGACATATCATCCTACGCCAGCAGTAGCCTGTTCAAGCCCACCGGGAAGGAGGCCGTGGTGCGAATTCGGTTCTCTCCCAAGGTAGCCCGCTGGGTGCTCGAATCCCACAGCCAGGCCAAGAGGCAGAGGGACGGCTCGGCCCTGCTGGAGATAAAGGCCTCGGGCTTCGCCTGGCTGGCCCGCTGGGTGCTGCAGTACGGCACCGAGGCCGAGATACTGGGGCCGCCCGAGGCCAGGGCCGAGATGCTGAGGATACTGGGGAAGAGGAAAGGCTAGGCCTGAGAAATAAAAGAAGCCCTGGAATAAACCAGGGCTTCTTCTTGCAATAATATACTTAGTGATCCAAGAATTAGAAAAGGCTCGAACTTTTCGTTCCGGCCTTTTCTGGTAGCGCTACGGGGAATCGAACCCCGGTTTGATGGCTGAGAACCACCCGTCCTAGGCCACTAGACGATAGCGCCACGCTTCCAACTGTATAATTTTATACCATCTCCGGCCGGCCTGTCAAGAGCTTTCCGATGGCCCTCCCTAAATTTCCGCCAGGGGCAGGGCCAGCCAGAAACGGCTGCCCCGGCCCAACTCGCTCTCCACCCCCACCTTTCCCCCTTGCAGCTCCACTATGTGCTTGGCGATAGCCAGGCCCAGCCCGGTGCCGCCCAGCTCCCGGGAGCGGGACTTGTCCGCCCGGTAGAAGCGTTCGAACAGCCGGGGCAGGTGCTCGGCGGCGATGCCCGGCCCCTGGTCGGTCACCGATATCTCCAACAGGCCTTCCTTCCGATGGCACTCAATTTCGATCTTAGACCCATCGGGCGAGTACTTGACGGCGTTGTCCAGCATGTTGCCCAAGGCCTGGATAGTTCTCGGCTCGTCGGCGATAACCCGTAAATCCCAGTCGGGAGAGCCCGATATCAAGATCTCCTGTGACCTGGACCTGGCCGCCTGGGAGAGGTTGTCGACAGCTTTTTCGGCCAGGCAAAGGGCCTTCACCGGGGCGGCGTCCATCTTGGCGCCCAGGGATTCCAACGCCGACAGCTCCAGCAGGTCGTCCACCAGGCGAGCCATACGGTTCGACTGCTTTCTGATGCGCTCGATGAAATCGTCGCGGGTCTGCGGAGATTCGAAGGCGCCGTCGCTCAGGGCTTCGGTGAATCCGATGACGGCCGACAGCGGGGTCTTAAGCTCGTGGGAGGCGTTGGCCACGAAATCGCGGTGCATCTGCTCCAGCTTCTTCAAACGGGTGACGTCGGCCAGGACCACCACCGTGCCGGCATTCGAAGCCAGGGTCGAAGCATGGGCAAGATAGTGACGGCCGCCATGCTCAAAATCCAGGTCCTCCGTCCGTCCCTGCACCAGGTCCTGGATCCCCGGGTGGCGCACCAGCTCCAACAGCGAGCGACCGGCCAGATCCCCGCTGACGCCCAGCATGGCCGCGACCGAATGGTTGACCAGCAGGATCCGGTTGTCCTGGTCGATGACGATCACCCCCTCGGACATTCCTTGGAGCACGGCCGAGAGCCATAGGTTCTGCTGGCGCAGCTGGCGGTCGGCCAAGCTCCACGACTCGGCCAGCCGGTTCAAGATCAGCGATATACGGTCGACCTCCGGGATGCCCATGTTGGTCGGAGCCCGGGCCGAAAGTTCGCCGCCGATCATTTTTTGGGCGGCATGTTCCAAAAGGGCGATGGCCCGGACCATGTCACGCCAGAGAAGCCCCATGGCCAGCACCATCAAAAAAGCCGAGCTCACCAAACCGGCCAGCATGATGGCCATAAGGCTTCGCTGATGGGCGCCAAAGGCGGACATGTACCAGGCCACCCGGCAGTAGCCCCAGTATTTCTCGCCGGAGGTAATGGGGACGGCCAGATAGAGCATGTCCTCGCCCAAGGTGTGGCTGTAGCGGACCGAATAACCCCACCCCTGTTCAGAGGCCGCCCGGACCTCGGGACGGCCCAGGTGGTTATCCATCGATGCCAGCCCAACCTCATCCATCTCCGAGTCGCCCCTGACCATCCCGGAGAGATCGATTATGGTCACCCGGCGGCCGATGATCGAAGCCAGGGAATCGGCCAGGGAATCGGCATCGAATGTTTCCCGATGGCCAACGGCCCAGGTTACCTGCCGGGCGGCCAGCAGAGCCTGGCCGCGCAGATTATCGGTGGCTACTTCGATCATATTACGCCGGGCGCTTTGGTGGACCAACAGGCCCAGCAATGATAGCACAGCGACGATGACGGCGGCCGCGGCCAGCGCCATCCGCCACTTGAGGCTCAAGGGATTCACGGTTTCTCGCTAAGTTTATAGCCAAAGGACTTGACGGTCAATAGGGCCTCGACCAGCATCGGGATCTTGCTTCGCAGGTGTCGGACGTGGACATCGACCGTCCGGTGGCCTCCCACATAATCATAGCCCCAGACTGCGTTCAACAGATGGTCACGCGATAGCACACGACCCTGGTGCTTCATTAGGTACTGGAGCAGGGAGAACTCCTTGGCGGTCAGCTCGACGTTGCGGTTGCCGTACTCGACCAGATGCCGGACCGGATCCAATACCAGCCGGCCATAGCGGAGCACCTGTTGGGGCTCGGCCTCCGCGGCCCGCCGTCGCAGCAGGGCTCGCACCCTGGCCACTAGCTCCCGGGGGCTGAAGGGCTTGGTGACGTAATCGTCGGCTCCGATCTCCAGCCCGGCCACTTTGTCGCCCTCGCCGCCCCGGGCGGTCAGCATGATGATGGGCAGAGAACGAAACCTTTCGTCGGAACGTAGCTCGCGGCATATCTCCAGGCCGTCCATTCCCGGCAGCATCAGGTCCAGCACCACCAGGTCGGGCGTCATCCTGCGGATGATCTCAAGGGCGCGGCCGCCGTCGGCCACGGTTTCTGTCTGGAAGCCCTCCTTACGCAGATAGTGGTCCACCAGCTCGGCGATGTCTCGTTCGTCCTCAACGATGACGATGCGTTTAGGCATGGCATTGCTTCTCCTCGAAGATTACTATAACCGAAGCGGGATGAAATGTAAAGACCCCAAAAGGAAGTTAACGTCCATTTAATACCGGGTTAATGAGGGGCACACGAGAGGCGGTTATAATGGGGCGCCATGGAGACGAACGATACGAACGAGCCACTATGGGACATCAGAAGGACGTCCCATCAAGCCGGGCTGATAGTCTTGGTGGCGGTATATCTGGCTATTCTGGCAATGATCCTCTACGGCCATTTGGCCAGCAGGGAAGCTCCTTGCTCTGGCCTGCCGATCAACTCCATACGATAGATAGATAATGGGGAAGGCCGACCTTCATATACATACTGACTTCTCGGACGGATCGGCCTCAGTCGATATCGTTCTTCAACGGGCCGTGGAAAAGGGTTTGGATATAGTCGCCATTACCGATCATAATACGATCGAGGGTGCATGGGCCGCACGGGAACAGGCGCGAAGGAGAGGGCTGCCGCTGGAGGTGATAGTAGGGGAGGAGGTGACTAGCTCAGAAGGCCACGTGATCGGCCTGTTCCTCAAGGAGAGGATACGCCCCTTGCTTTCCTCCGGGGATACTATCGATGAGATACACCGGCAGGGCGGGCTGGCGGTGGCGCCCCACCCATTCTCACTATGGTTAAGGCTCTTCCGCTGCGGAGGCGTGGGAAGAAAAATCGACAGGCTCCAGTTCGACGCGGTGGAAACCGCAAACGGATCGTTGATGGAGGGCCTGTCAAACTGGTACACAGGAAAGTACAACCGGAGGAGGACACGGTTGGCCGAGGTTGGTGGTTCCGACGCCCACACCGTCGAAGCGGTGGGACAAGCTCTCACGTTGTATCCGGGCCGGGGGGTGGCCATGCTCCGGCAGGCCATCTACTACAAGGCCACCAGGGTCAGGGAGTCCAACGGAAGAATGCGGGCCCTGGGCAGCTTCCTTCGTGACCACATACGGGGCAGAATGGCATTGTTCGGGGACAAAGGAGGATATGTCAGTGAATCAAGCCCAATTTAACCTTGTTTTAACTTTCGGGTAATCACCGGATAACATCCGAAAATTATACTTACTTAAACAAAACCGATAACCAAGAAAGGGAGAGCCATGAGATTCTTGAAGCAGACGCTTCTGTCAGCACTCGTCGTAGCGACTGCAGCCGGCATAACAACCGCCCAGACGCGCCGTCGCACTGTTGCCGATACGGCCGTTATCAATCTAAGGGCCCAGATGGAGGCGCTAACCTCACGGGTGACGGCATTCCAGATTAAATTGGATTCGGCCCAAAAGGCCGTTGACGAAATGGCAGGCAAACAGTCCGGGCCGGCGGCGCTGGAGAAGGTCGCCGAGGTCAACGACCGAGTGAACGGAATGGATGAGAGATTGCTGACGGCCGAAAGCGACGTAGCTGGCCTGAAGAAGCTCAAGGTCTCCGGGTACATCCAGGCACGGTTCGAATACCTGGACTACGAGAACCTGGCCGACAACGCCACCACCACCACCAACAGCCTGACCAAATCGGCCTCGACCTCTATCACCGGCTCCCAGGGCCAGAGCGTCTTCTACATCCGGCGGGGCCGGGTTAAGTTCACTTACAGCCCAGGGAAGACGTCCCAGTACGTTCTCTATTTCGATGCCTCCAAGGACAAGGTGAACCTGAAGGAGGCCTACGTCAAGCTAAAGGAGCCTTGGACCGGTTACGGCGTCAACCTGACAGTAGGGCAGATGAACTGGCCGTTCGGCATCGAGGTGGAAAGGTCCTCATCGGTGCGCGAGCTGCCGGAGAGGTCCCTGGTGGTCCGCACCCTGTTCCCGGGGGAGCGCGACCGTGGGGCCAAGCTGTCGGTGGCCGACATCATGGTGGGTCCGGCCAGCCTAGGTCTGGACCTGGGCGTCTACAACGGCTGGGGCTTGGAAGACAAGACCTTCACCTGGCAGGACCCCACCAAGCAGAAGGACGTCATCCTCAGGGGAACTATAGATTTTGGTTTCCTTGGGCTATGCGCTTCCTATTATGACGGGCAGTACTACGAGCCCAGAAAGGTGACTAAGACTTACCAGACAAACACGGCCACCGGCGCCATCACCGAGGTGACGGTGGGATCGACCACACCCGATAAGAGGTACTTCAAGGGTCGAATCGGTGGCGGCCTGCAGACCTATCAGCAGCTGCTTCCCTTCGGCGGAACCGCCCTGCTCTCAGAGTACATAATGGGCAAGGAGAAGGGAAAGCCGGTGGCCGGCTGGTACGCCATGCTCAGCCAGAACGTCGGGTCCAAGCTCAACCTGGCCCTGAGGGTGGACGCCTATGACCCCTTTGCCAGCGACGACACCACCCAGTACGTGGAATTTGGTGGCACCACCGAGTCGCGCAAGTACGATCAGACGTTCACCGTCGGCGGGGCGGTCAACTACTGGTGGGACAGCGCCGTCAGGCTGACATTGGCCTACGACCATATCAAGAAGGACCGGGACATGACCGGCAACATCAGGCCGGCCTATGAGGACGTCAAGGACGACAAGTTGACGGCCCAGGTCCAGATAAAGTTCTAACTATCATTAATAAAAGATAGGAGCATAACCGATGAAAAAGACTAGAATGGCGATAGGGATCGGGCTGGCCTTGATAACGGCAGTCGCCGGTCTGGCCGTGGCCGGAAAGGTTATCACCGTCAAGGGCTCGGACACCCTGCTGCTTTTGGGCCAGCGCTGGGCCGAGGTCTATATGGAGAGGAACCCGGGGGTGGTCATCCAGGTGACCGGGGGCGGCTCCGGAGTGGGCATCGCCGCCTTGATCAACGGGGCTACCGACATCTGCCAGGCATCGCGCAGCATGAAGGATTCCGAAAAAAAGAAGTTGAGGGACCGATATTTCAGCATGGGAGAGGAAATACCGGTAGCCAGAGACGGGGTGACTCTGTACGTCCACGAGAAGAACCCGGTCAACGAACTGACCCTGGAGCAGATCCGGGACATCTACACCGGAAAGGCCGTCAACTGGAAGCAGTTCGGCGGGCCGGACGCCAAGATCGTGCTCTACGGGCGGGAGAACAGCTCGGGGACCTACGTTTTCTTCCGCGAGAAGGCGCTGGGGAACGCCGATTACAGCGCCAGCATGCAGAGCCTGCCGGGGACGGCGGCTGTGGTCAACGCGGTCTCCAAGGACCCCAGCGGCATAGGCTACGGCGGGGCGGCCTACGCCAAGGGAGTCAAGGAGCTGGCCATCAAGACCGCCAAGGGATCGTTTAAGCCCACGGCCGAGAACGTCAAGTCGAACAGCTATCCCCTGGCCCGGAATCTGTTCTGGTATCTCCGAGGTAAGCCATCCGGCGAGGTCAAGAAGCTGGTCGATTGGATACTCTCCCCCGAGGGCCAGGAGATCGTGGCCAAGGTGGGATACTTTCCCATCAAATAAACTCCGACAGCACGAGCTTGCCTTCATACCCTCCGCCCGAAGCATCCGGGGCCGGAGCCCAATGGCTCCGGACTTCGGGTTTTATGAGAAGATACAGTAAATGAGCCTCAAGGCATCGCGCTTCAAGTATCTGGGGCAATCGCTGATCGAGGGCTTCATCAGGCTGAACGCCCTGGCGGCCATCGTCGGCATCTTTCTGATTTTCATATTCGTCTTTCGGGAGTCGCTGCCGATTTTCTTCAACTCCGATATCCAGCTGGAGGCCACCCTGGGCGGGTTCTTCTCCGGCCGCGACTGGCAGCCAGTATCCGACAATCCCAGATTCTCGTTCTGGCCAATCATCCTTGGTTCTTTCAAGGTCACCCTGATCGCCTTACTGTTTGCGGTCCCAGTAGCGGTGGCCGCCGCCCTCTACAGCGCCGAGTTCGCTCCCAGGGGGCTTAAGGAGGCAATCAAACCCATCGTCGAGATATTGGCGGGAATCCCTAGCGTGGTGCTGGGCTTCTTCGCCCTGGTGTTTCTGGCCTCTTTTCTCCAGGGGATCTTCGGTTGGCACATCAGGCTAAACGCGGTCAATGCCGGTCTGGCTCTGGGGGCGGCGGTCATCCCGGCCGTCTACTCGCTGGCTGAGGACGCCATCAGCGCCGTTCCTAAGTCTTTTCGCGAGGCAGCCCTGGGCCTGGGGGCCACCCCCTGGCAGGTGGCCGTCAAGGTGGTGCTGCCAGCGGCCATGCCCGGGGTGTCGGCTGCGGTACTCTTCGGCATGGGACGGGCCATCGGCGAGACCATGGTGGTGCTGATGGCGGCCGGCAATGCCCCTCTGCTTTCCGTGGACATCCTTCAGTCCACCCGCACCATGACCGCCACCATTGCCGCCGAGCTGGGCGAGGTGGTCTTCGGCAGCGCCCACTACCACACCCTGTTCTTCATCGGCCTGTTGCTGTTCGCCATAACCTACGTCATCAACCTGACGTCGTACTATTTGTTGCAGAACCTGATGGCCAGGATGTACGGCAATAAGAAATGACTTCGATACTTTTAACCGCAGACACCATCGTCCGAAGCTTCCAAATAAAATAATCATCAGGGCAGTGACCTCAGGCGAGAGGGGCGCGCAATCTTACGAGGATTATCCATGACGAATATTAGTCCGATCAAGGTCCTGTTTCTTTGCGTGGGCAATTCAGCCCGTAGTCAGATGGCCGAGGGGCTGCTGCGAGAGTTGGGAAGGGGGAGGTTCGAGGCTTATAGCGCCGGTATCGATCCCCGGGAAGTTCATCCCCTGGCCGTCAGGGTTATGGAGGAGATTGGCATCGACATCAGCAAGCAGCAGTCGAAATCGGTAGCCAGATATCTCGGCACCGGACATTTCGGATACATCATCACCCTCTGCGGCCGGAACGAGGAGAAGTGCCCCACCACCTTCCCTGACATCTCCCTAAGGCTGTATTGGCCCTTGGAGGACCCAGCGAAGGCGCCAAAGGAGAGTCAGCCAGAGGCGTTCCGACAGGTGCGCGATCAGCTGAAGCAAATGATAACCAAATGGATGGAAGCGACAGGTGTCTGACAAAGTGAGAGCAAGGTGTCTTAAGAGGGTCTTGGAAAGGGTCAAGATCGGGCTGACGGGAGCGGCCGTCGTCTTGATACTGGCCCTGCTGCTGGTGATCCTGGGAACCGTGGTCATTGGTGGCCACAAGGTGATTACCTGGGAATTCATCAGCCAGCCGCCGCGCCAAGGGATGACGGCCGGCGGCATCTTTCCGGCCATCTTCGGCATGGTGTTCTCGGTGCTGATCATGCTGATAGCAGTGGTGCCGGTAGGGGTAATGACCGCGATCCATCTGCACGAGTATGCCCGTCCGGAGCATTGGATGACCAAGATGGTGCGAAGCGCGGTCAACAACCTGGCCGGCGTTCCCTCGATCGTTTTCGGCCTTTTCGGGTTGGGATTCTTCATCCAGTTCGTCGGCCGAGGGCTGGATCGTTCGATGGGCCGGGAGATCCTTTTCGGACAGCCCAGCATACTCTGGGCCTCGCTGACACTGGCCCTTTTGAACCTGCCGCTGATTATCGTGGCTACCGAGGAGGCGCTGAGGGCGGTGCCTCAGTCCGAGCGGGCCGGGGCGTTGGCCTTGGGGGCCACCAGATGGCAGACCATTCGACACATCGTGCTGCCGCAAGCGATACCCGGGATACTCACCGGCACGGTGCTGACCATCGCCCGGGGAGCGGGGGAGGTGGCCCCCATCATGTTCACCGGAGCTGCCTATTACCTGCCCTACCTGCCCAAGGCGCCCACCGACCAGTTCATGACCCTGGGATACCACATATTCGTGATGTCCACCCAGTCGCCTGATATCGAGGCCACCACGCCCATCGCCATGGGGGCCACCCTGGTGCTGCTGTGCCTGACCATCGCCCTCAATATGATGGCCGTAGTGATACGATCCCGCACCCGCCGAGCCCTTCACCGAGGGAGGTAGCATGGAAAATCAGAGCACCAGGCTGAACATCGAGAGGTTCTCGCTTTATTACGGGCGTAACAAGGCTCTGGAGGATATCACCATAGATGTCCCGGAACGCCAGGTAACGGCCATCATCGGCCCCTCGGGCTGCGGCAAGTCGACCCTGCTGCGCTCCATCAACCGAATGAACGACCTGATCGAAGAGGTAAGGGTGGAGGGAGCTATTAGGCTAGACGGGGAGGACATCTACGCCCGGAACATCGACGTGGTGGCCCTGAGGCGCAAGGTGGGTATGGTCTTCCAGCGGCCCAACCCCTTCCCCAAGTCTATTTACGAGAATGTGGCCTTCGGGGTAAGGATGGGTGAGAACCTGGAAATGAAGAGCCGGATGGAGGAGATAGTGGAGCGATCGCTGCGCGAGGCGGCCATCTGGGACGAGGTCAAGGACCGGCTGCACCGCTCGGCCATGGAGCTGTCAGGAGGGCAGCAGCAGCGGATATGTATCGCCCGGGCCCTGGCGGTGGAGCCCGAGGTCATCCTGATGGACGAGCCGGCCTCGGCCCTGGACCCGCTGGCCACCGCCAAAATCGAGGAGCTGATCTTCCGGCTCAAGGAGAAATACACCATCGTCATCGTCACCCACAACATGCAGCAGGCGGCCCGGGTCTCGGACCGTACCGCCTTTGTGATGTTGGGCAAGCTGATAGAATACGACCAGACATCCAAAATGTTCACCTCCCCGGCCAATAAAATGACCGAGGAATACATCACTGGACGGTTCGGATGACGGAGACGGGGACCACGAGAAAGACGGGGCAAGATTGGAGGACTTTCGATGACGGAACCGAGGCATTTCGACAGCGAGCTTTTACAGCTTAAGCAGAAGCTATTGCTGCTGGCCGCCAAGGTGGAACAGGGCGTACTTCTGGCGATATCGTCCCTCAAGGACCGGGACCGAGATCTGGCGCAGAAGGTCATCGCTCAGGACTTGGACAACGACCGTCTAGAGATCGAGATCGAAGAGGAGGCCATCTCGCTAATTGCCCGGCACCAGCCGGCGGCGGTGGATCTGAGGTTCTTGATAGGGGTCCTCAAGATAAACAACGACCTGGAACGTATCGGTGACCATGGGGTTAACATCGCCCAGTGTGCCGTGAGGCTGTCGGCCGAGCCTGAGATAAAGCCGCTGATCGATATTCCCCACCTGGCCTCGGCCGCCTTGGGTATGCTGCGGGACAGCATCGATAGCTTCGTGGAGAACGATCCGACCAAGGCCAAAGCGGTTTGCAGCCGGGACGATCAGGTCGACGGCCTCAAGGACCAGATATTTCGGGAGCTGCTCACCTTCATGATGGAAAAGCCATCCATTATCACGAGAGGCATGGAGCTGATCCTGGTCAGCCGCAACCTGGAGCGCATCGCCGACCTGGCCACCAACATCTGCGAGGAGACCATCTACATCGCCGAGGCCAAGGTCTTCAAGCACCATGCCGGGGAAACGGCCCCGGATAAATGATTCCTCCCACCGCTTGAGTCCCTTCCATCCCGAAGGGCGCGAGTGGTATTCCTTTCATTTCGGCAGCCGGTTTGTAAATTCACCCCGGTTCGATCCCAGCGCCCTCTATGAACGTCGGCGAACCGACTGCCACGTGCTTCTAGCCGATCTCTGCAGTTTCACCTCTTTCTTCAAGGCCACTGATGAACTCGAGACGGTAAGGGCGCTGATGACCGACTACTATTCGACCGTCAGGCGCGTCATCCACCGCCACGGGGGCATGTTGGAGAAGATAATGGGCGATGCGGTCCTGGCCATCTGGGGATTGCACCTCACCAAATCCCGGCAGATAGCCGGGATCATGAAGGCCGCCGAGGAGCTGGTGAGGGCCGCCAAGAGGCTCACCGATAGATGGCAAGCCGTTATCGACCAGGTGGTAAAACCCACCGGGCTGCGCCTGGGGCTCTCCCGGGGGGAGATCATCACCCTGCGGCGGGACCATAACCATCCCGGCCTGACGGTGCTAGGAAACCCGGTGAACCTGGCGGCCAGACTGCAGGTGGCGGCGGCGCCGAACCAGTTGATATGCACCAACACGGTATACCATGAGATCCGCCGCGCCCGGCTGCCATACAAGTTCAAACAATACAACCTTGAAGGAAACGGCCATGCCCTGAACGCCAGAAATTACGGGCTTCTGAGGGTCTGGGTGCATGACTTTCGCCTCAGCTGAGGCCGCAAGCACGTTGCTTTTTAATGCAATGGAAAACTTCACCTCCAGAAAGGATTATAGCCTATGCCGGTGATCGCCGCCATCGACGTCGGCTCCAACGCCGTGCGGCTGGCGGTAGGTTCGGTGGACGGGGGCCGACGTCTCAAGATAATCGAGACGGCCAGAGAGCCGGTTCGCCTGGGCAGCCAGGTTTTCAGGGACGGGGCCATCGGTGAGGATTCCACGGACAAGCTGATCGAGGCCCTCAGGAGATTCCGGGATATCTGCCGATCACACCAGGCTTCGGTTACCGTGGCCATCGGCACCAGCGCCCTGAGGGAGGCACGCAACCGGGAGATGGTGATCGACGCCGTGCTGCGGCGCACCGGCGTAGAGTTGGCGGCCATAGGCCCCGAGGAAGAGGCCAGGCTGGTGCACTTGGCGGTCTCGAAAGCGGTGGTCTTGGAAGGGAAAAGGGCGGTCATAATCGACATCGGCGGCGGCAGCATGGAGGCCACCCTGACGGACGGCGGTCGGATCATGGCCGTCGAATGCTTTCTGACCGGTCCGGTGCGCTTGTTGCAGAAGATGGATCAGAACAAGTCCGGGGAAGAGAAGTTCCAGAAAATGGTAAGGGAATTCACCGCTACCTACGGCCAGCGATTGGAGAAAATGGCCTCGGGCGGGCGGATAGATCTGGCGGTGGGCGTCGGCGGCAACATAGAGACTTTGGGCTCCCTCCGCCAAGGGCTTTTAAGAAAGAGAAGTTCCAAGTCTCTTGATAAGGAAGAGCTCGAAAGTATTATCAGGATATTATCATCGCACAGCTACCAAGCGCGGGTGGAAAAGTTGGGGCTGAAGCCGGACCGGGCCGATGTGATAGTTCCGGCTTCCATCGTTCTTAGGGAGACCCTGCTCCGTCTTGGTGTCGATAGATTGACCATCCCCGGGATCGGCCTGAAGGAAGGTATCCTATACGATATCATCTCCGAGATATTCGACGAAGCTTCCAGCCGTCACCGGGAGCAGGCAGTTAACTCGGCCGTGCAACTGGGAAGAAAGTACGGTTTCGACGAGCAACACGCCGTGACCGTGACCCGCTATGCCCTATCGTTGTTCGATGCCGCCCATCAGATGCACGGATTGGACCGCCAACACCGGGACCTGCTAGAGGTGGCCGCTTTGCTGCACGACATCGGCCAGTTCATAAGCGCCAGCGGCCATCACAAGCACAGTTATTACCTGATAATGTCCAGCCCCCTCATAGGTATGAACTTACGCCAGCGGGAGATCGTAGCCAACGTGGCCCGATACCATCGCAAGTCTTCTCCATCGCTTCATCATCAGAACTACCAACGTTTGGCTTCCAAGGACCGGGTGGCCGTGTCCAAGCTGGCTGCCATCCTAAGACTAGCGGATGGCTTAGACGCCGAACACGCCGCCTTGGTCCAGGAAGTCGAGATTGAGTATGAGCGGCAGAGGCTGAGGTTGAGGATAAAGGGGAAAGGAGATCTGCTGCTAGCCAAATGGGCGGCAGCTAAAAAAGCGAACTTGTTCCAAGAGGTTTTTGGGGCCGAGGTCGTGGTGCGAGATTGAGCATATTTGATAGATCCGCGTCATTAATCTGCAGACAGCGAAACGAAAGCCGGGGGTAAAATCCGCCGGCTTTCGCTATTGAAGAAGGCCTCTTATTATTGGTATAATAAAACATATTATAAGTTGAACATCAGGAGAGGTATAAAATGATGCCGAAAAAAATCATGATCCATGTCTGGTTTTCCATGGTGGCGGTGGCCCTGATGGGCTGTGGCTCCCGCCGGGCGGCCTTCACCATGGCCGGCTCCACCGCCTTCATGCCCTTCGCCGAGAAGCTGGCCGAGCAGTACATGGCCGTGAACCCGGGAGTCAACATCACCGTCCAGGGCGGGGGATCGGCGGTCGGCATCCAGTCGGCACTGTCGGGGGCAGCCCAGGTGGGGATGGTGGACCTGGTGCACCTGCCCGAGGAGGCCAAGCAGCTATCGGCCACGGTGGTGGCCCGCGACGGCATCGTGGTGGTGGTCAATCCGGCCAATAAGGTGGCCAACCTGACCATGGCTCAAGTACGAGACATCTTTAACGGCAGGATACGCAATTGGAAACTGGTGGGCGGGATTGATGCTTCCATCACCGTGGTCTCCCGCGAGGCCGGCTCCGGCACCCGCTCCTCCTTCGAGGAGATTGTGGGCCAGGTGGAGCTGGCCAAGGACGCTCTCATTCAGGACTCCAACGGCACCATCAGGGAGACGGTGGCCATGGACGCCAACGCCGTCGGTTACCTGTCTCACGGTTTGGTCAACGACAAGGTGAAGGCCGTCAAGGTGGACGGCCACGAATGCACCGCCGCCGAGATAGCCGGGGGCGGTTACCCACTGGTCCGGCCTATTTTTCTTCTGACCAGAGGGGAGCCAGCCCCGGAGATCGCTGGCTTCATCAAGTACGTGCTCTCGCCCGACGGCCAGAAGACCATCGAGGGCGACGGCCTGCTGCCGGCCAAGTAACCTTTTTGCCACCCTGATCCCTTCGGCGAACACAGGGCAGGCTCTGTCGAAGAGTGACGATATAATCTACAGTTAGATGATGGAGTCATGATTCGACTAACTCAGCATGATATTAAAATAGCATGAAGCTCATCGGCGAAAAAGGCGTCCAGCGGATCTTCTTGGGCATAGCCTTCTCGGCCATCACCGCCCTGGCTCTGATAGCTCTGTTCATCATGGCCGAGGGCCTGCCCTTTCTTTACCACTACGGCCCCCTAAAATTTCTCTTGTCCTCGGAATGGCTGCCCCAGCAGGGCAAGTTCGGCATCTTCCCCATGATTGTAGCCTCGCTGTGGGTGACGCTGGGAGCCATGGCTCTGGGGGCGCCACTGGGGGTGGCCGGGGCCGTCTTCCTCACCGAGTTCTGCCCCCGTCCGGTGATGCGGGCTGTCAAACCCACCATCGAGCTTTTAGCCGGGATACCGTCGGTGGTCTATGGGTTCATCGGGGTGATGGTGCTGGCCCCCCTCATTAGGGCCCAGTGGGGAGGGCCGGGCCTTTCGCTGCTGGCCGGCGCCATCATCCTGGGGATCATGATTCTGCCCACGGTCATCAGCATCTCCATCGACTCCCTGCTGGCCGTGCCCCAATCCTACCGCGAGGGCTCGCTGGCCCTGGGGGCCACCGTCTGGCAGACCACCCGGATGGTGACCGTGGTGGCCGCCCGCTCCGGCATCACCGCCAGCATCATACTGGCCATGGGTCGGGCGGTGGGCGAGACCATGGCGGTGATCATGGTGGCCGGCAATGCCGTCAGGATACCGAACTCGGTATTGGACTCGGTGCGCACCATGACGGCCAACATTGCCCTGGAGATGAGCTACGCCACCGGCATACACCGCCAGGCCCTGTTTGCCACCGGGGTGGTTCTTTTCACCGTGGTCATGGCCCTGAACTCCCTGGCCGGCTCGGCCATTAAAAGGCGGGGGTCGTCCAGATGAGGATCCACCCCCGACACACCCATGCCGTCGCCATAGCCGCCCTGGGCGCGGCCACTTTGCTGACGGTGGTGGCCCTGGTCTTCATCATCGTCTTCGTTCTGGAGAAGGGGCTGCCGGTGCTGAGCCTGAGGTTCCTTTTGTCCATGCCGCAGGACATGGGCCGGGCCGGCGGCATCCTGCCCACCCTGATAGGAACGGTGGCCCTGCCCCTGTTGGCGCTGGCCATCGCCACCCCGCTGGGGGTGGGCACGGCCGTCTACCTCACCGAGTACACCAGGGAGTCCGGCATTACCAAGGTCATCCGCTTCGGCACCGACTGCCTGGCCGGCATTCCCTCCATCATCTTCGGTCTGTTCGGCTTCATCTTTTTCGTCACCACCCTGCGCCTGGGGTGGTCCATCCTCTCCGGCGGGCTGACCCTGGCCTTCATGGTCCTGCCCACCATCATCCGCACCTCGGAGGAGGCCATCAGGGCTGTCCCCCAGAGCTTCCGCGAGGTCAGCTTCTCGCTGGGGGCCACCCGATGGCAGACGGTGCGCAAAGTGGTGTTGCCGAACGCCCTGCCGGGGATCGTCACCGGCGTTATGCTGGGCATCGGGCGCTCCATCGGAGAGACGGCCGCGGTCATCTTCACCGCCGGCTCCTCGCTGCGGCTGCCCCAGTCGCTGCTGGACTCGGCGCGGACCATGTCGGTCCATTTCTACATCCTGGCCCGGGAAGGCATCTCCACCGAGAACGCCTACGGCACCGCCGCCGCTCTGATTATCGCGGTGCTGGCGGTCAACCTGGGGGCCTACGGGCTGATGAATCGCTTTATGGCAAAGCGGAGCTGATGGGGATGGAGGCTGCGGCCAAGATATCAATCCATGACCTGACGGTCAACCACCAGGGCCTGCCGCTGCTGGACGACGTCACCCTCGAACTTCCGGCCAACCGCATCCTGGGGATAATCGGCCCGGCCAGTTCGGGCAAAACCACCTTCCTGCGGGCCCTCAACCGGATGAACGAGCTGCAGCCCGGCTTTACCGCAGCTGGCCGGGTCTTGTTGGACGGCCAGGACATCTACGCCTCTGACTACGACGTAGTCAGCCTGCGCCGGAGGGTGGGCATGGTCTTCGCCCTGCCCATACCTTTGCCCATGAGCATCTACGACAACGTAGTCTACGGCCCCAGGCTCTCCGGGGTTTCCGGCAGCCGGCTGGAGGAGCTGGCGGAGAAAAGCCTCAAGGCCGCTTTCCTCTGGGACGAGGTCAGGGACCGTCTGCACACCTCAGGGCTCAGGCTCTCCGGAGGCCAGCAGCAGCGGCTATGCCTGGCCAGGACCCTGGCCTCGGAGCCGGAGGTCATCCTGCTGGACGAGCCCTGTTCCGGTCTGGACCCTATCTCCACCGCCAAGATCGAGGAGGCCCTAAGCGTCCTCAAGTCCGACTACACCATCATCCTGGTCACCAACAACACCAAGCAGGCGGCCCGGGTGGCCGACGACACCGCCTTCTTCCTGATGGGGCGACTGGTGGAGCACGGCCCAACCCAAAACCTGTTCACCGCTCCCCGCGACCAGCGGACCGGGGATTACATCACCGGAAGGTTCGGATGATGGAAGCGGCCAAGATAGACATCAGGGGGCTGGACCTGCACTACGGGAACTTCCAGGCCCTAAAATCGGTGGACATGACCATTAGGGAGAGGATGATCACCGCCCTCATCGGTCCCTCGGGATGCGGCAAGTCCACCCTGCTGCGATGCCTGAACCGGATGAACGACCTCATTCCCGGGGCCAGGGTATCCGGCCAGGTGCTGCTCGATGGCCAGGACATCTACCGCAAAGGGACCGACGTCGATGGTCTGCGCAAGCGGGTGGGCATGGTCTTCCAACGTCCCAATCCCTTTCCCCTTTCCATCTTCGATAACGTGGTCTACGGACTGCGGGTGGCCGGGGAGCACAGCCGGGGAAGGCTGGCCGAGGCAGCCGAGCGCAGTCTGCGCGGCGCCTGGCTCTGGGAACAGGCCAAAGATAGGCTGGACCGTTCCGCCCTGTCGTTGCCCCTGGACCAGCAGCAACGCCTGTGCGTGGCACGCCTGCTGGCGGTGGAGCCAGAGGTCATCCTAATGGACGAGCCCTGCTCGGCGCTGGACCCTATCGCCACCGGCAAGATCGAGGAGCTAATGTTCGACCTGAAGCGGCGCTACACCATCGCCATCGTCACCCACAACATGCAGCAGGCGGCCCGTGTGTCGGACTACTCCGGGTACATGCTGCTGGGCGAGATGGTGGAGTATGGCGCCACAGGCGACATCTTCACCCGGCCCCGCCACAAGCTGACCGAAGACTATATCAGCGGCCGCTATGGCTGACGGTGTGACGGTGCCGCGGGCATAGGGTAACGATAAATCGCGAAATATGCAACGGGGGCGAAAAATGGAACCAAGACATTTCGATCGGGAGCTGCAGGAGCTCAAGGAGAAGCTGCTGCTGATGGCGGCCAAGGTGGAGGCCCTCATCAATCAATCGATAGAGGCCCTGAAGAAAAAGGACGATGGCCTGGCCCAGGGCGTCTTTTCGCTGGATAAGGAAGTAGACCGGCTGGAGATCGAGATCGAAGATCAGGCGGTGGCCTTGATCGCCCGGCACCAGCCGGCCGCCGGCGATCTGCGCTTCCTGGTGGGGGCCATCAAGATTAACAACGACCTGGAGCGTATCGGCGACCACGGGGTTAACATCGCCCAGTCGGCTCTCAAGCTCTCCGGACAGCCGGATGTCAAGCCCCTGATCGACATCCCCCGGATGGCGGGGCTGGCCACCGGCATGCTCAGGGACAGCCTGGACAGCTTTGTGCAGAACGACCCGGCCAAGGCCAGGCAGGTATGCGAGCGGGACGACCAGGTGGATGACATCAAGGACCAGATCTTCCGGGTGCTGCTGACCTACATGATGGAGAAGACTGACACCATCGGCCGGGCCATGGAGCTGATCCTGGTCAGCCGTAACCTGGAGCGCATCGCCGACTTGGCCACCAACATCTGTGAGGAGTCCATCTACATCGCCGAGGCCAGGGTCATCAAGCACCACGCCGAGGAGGCCGGCGGGTGAGAGGCGGGAGGAGCGTAAGAGCGTCGGGCAACGCCCGGCGTTTTTTTATTCTTGCCTCTTGACAAAACAGGCCTTCGATGGTATAATGATAATGAGAATAGTTTTCAATAAGGACGAATCGATGCCGAGACGCTGTTGGAGGGGTGGACAAGGGTGGCAGGGGCTGGGCTGCGGGCAGAGGATGACTGCGCCCCGGCAGGCCATTTATCAAGAGCTATCCAATACCCAAGGACATCTGAGCGCTGATGAGATATATCTGAGAGTGAGGGGCAGAATGTCTGGCATCGGGCTGGCTACGGTCTACCGCAACCTGGAGCTTTTAAGAACGAGTGGCCATATACGATCCATCGACGTTGGGGACGGGAAGGCCCGCTACGAATTGCTTCAGTCGTCAGGCGGGCCCGGCCACCACCATCATCTAATCTGCCGTCGGTGCGGAGAGGTGATCAACTATATGGACTTCGAGGAGGACGAGTTGGCGTTAGTAAAGAAACTGGAGACACAGCTGTCCCGGAAGTACAATTATCGGGTTGACGATCACGACATGATATTCTATGGATTGTGCCCAGGCTGCGTTGGCGAGAAGGGATAAAAGCGCGTTCGGATTGTTTACGATGTCGGAGATTGCTCAGAGCCCTAGGGTAAAGGGCCAAGAATCTTCCGGTAGGAAATACCCAGGTTTCGGTCCGCAAGGATTCTGTTTCTGCCAGTACTGCGGGTATCGTGAAGACCATTTGCCGGGGGTTCCCTGCAACACGAGGAAGTGCCCTAAATGCGGGGTGTCCCTGAAAAGGCAGCAAGATAATCAACCATAATATAAGGAGGAACGATATGCCCAGGGGAGACGGAACAGGTCCGCAGGGAAGGGGCCCGGGCACCGGTCGCCGGATGGGGCCATGCGGCGGCGCCGTGAAGCGTCCGGCCGGCCAGGGAGGGCAGGCAAGGGGTCAAGGCCAAGGCCTGGGGCGCGGCCAGGGAAGGAGCCTTGGCCGGGGAGCCGGTCAGGGCCGGAGAGGCGGTTTGGGACAAACCGGAAACGATCAACAGAACCAATAAAAAAGGGAGGAAAAACTATGCCACGCGGTGACGGAACCGGGCCCATGGGAATGGGGCCAATGACCGGGCGCGCAGCCGGATTCTGCGCGGGCTACAACATGCCGGGTTACATGAACCCCGTCTTCGGGCGAGGTTTCGGGATGGGCCGTGGTGGCGGCTGGGGGCGCGGCTTCGGCGGCGGCGGTCGTGGCTGGAGGCACCAGTTCTACGCCACCGGACTTCCCTATTGGGCACGATTCGGCGGCTATCCGGGCTATGTTCCTCAGATCACGCCGGAGCAGGAGAGACAGGCGCTCCAAGCCCAGGCCGATGCCATGCGGTCCGAGATGGAGGCCATCACGAAGCGCCTGGCCGAGCTCGAGGCCGGGGAGGTGAAGAAGGCGAAGTAAAGCCTTATCCGAAAGGAGGGAGGCGGCCGCTTCCTTATGGCGCGGCCGCCGCTTTGAAGCTTGGCGGGCAGAGCAAATAAACCCGGAATGTTGTATAATTAGCAAAGAATGAACGGGGCTTTTTTACTTTTCGCCGGCATATGCTTTTTGTGTTATGCGGTGCGCACGGCCTACAATGTGTTGAACTACAGGAAGCATCCGTTGGCCGGTAGCAAGGTGATCGTCAACTCCGTTTACGCTGTCATGGGTGTCCTCTGGTTCTCCTGGTTCCAGATGTGTTTTACGGACCCTTGGAGGGAAAGCCTATCCGAACGGTTTAGATATGCGGGGCTGATATCATTCGTGGTGGGAGTTGTCCTGATCATCATCTCCCATGTTGGATTGCGTGGGGCCAAGGATAGGGGTAGATTGGTGACGACGGGCATATATTCGCGGATCAGGAACCCGATGTACCTGGGCTTCATATTATGGATCATAGGGTTTCCCCTCTTTACGAGAAGTCTGGCGACATTGGCATCGGGAGCGGTCTGGATATCCTTCATCTTGTTCTGGAAGATCTTGGAGGAAAAATCGCTGGCAAACACATGTCTCGAGTATGCGGAATACAGAAAAAATACTTGGTTCTAACTTGAGGGACATTACATTGAAGATAGGCATCATCATCTGCGCCCGCTACCGGGACTGCGGCGGCGGCAAGTGCTTCCGGTCGGTTCGGGAGAGGAAGGGCGGTTTCGCCAAATATCCGGCGGAGGAGCCGCTGGAGGTGGTCGGCTACTCAAGCTGCGGGGGCTGCCCCGGCGGCAATGTGGAGTACGTCCCCGAGGAGATGGTCAAGAACGGGGCCCAGGCCATACACCTGGCCACCGGCCTGGTGGTGGGCTACCCGCCCTGCCCCAACATCCGGCGTTTCAAGGAATTCATCGAAAAACGCTACCAGGTTCCGGTGGTCATAGGAACTCATCCCATCCCCCAGAAGTATATGAACGTCCACGGCAAATTGCCGTTTTGGACCGAGTCCCGCATGGCGGAGATCGCCGGGCATCTGATGGAGGAGCCGGAAGCCGTCAAGCATGCCTATAACTAATATAATGGACCCTGTTTTTCGGACACGGTGATATGTTACACTTAGGGCTGCGGA